>NZ_JBEZYP010000012.1:0-228659 GCF_040638585.1 Streptomyces sp. NPDC025273 | reverse complement strand
CAGACCTACTTCGACGTCACTCTCCATCTCCATGACTGGTTCAACGCACCCCGATCGGGTGAGTCACGAACCTCCACCCACCTGATAGAGCGTCAGCAAACTAGACTCCAGAAAGGCCCTGTGACCAGGACAAATGGAGAAGCACGACTGGAGTACTAATACCGCAACGGTCTTTGGCCTGATGGCCGGGCAGGTTCCGGTGGTGTGCCGCCGAGTCGTCCGTCATGGCTGAGGCGAGCTCGGTGCCGTCGCCGGTGTGACCGGTGCAGAACGTGGTCGATGCCCGGGCGGGACCGGTCGAGCCGGCTGATCAGACACCGTAGTTCAGGGAGAGCAAGGGGTATGAGCCGGGCGGATCCGCTTCCGCGCAGGCGACCGTCCGCCGTGAGCGGGGTGGGCCGCTTCGGCCGGAAGTGGGCGCTATCGAGAGACGATCTTCAGTACAGTGAAAGCCAGTTGGCCTTCGTACTGTTCAGGCGGGAGAACCATGAAGATCGCCATCACGGCGCTGGACGACGGCGGTCGGGTCGGTACGGACGATCTCAGGGGCTGGCTCGGGAAGCAGCGGGAGCTGCGCGGGCGCGTGCAGCGCGGGGCCGGTGATCCGCCGGCGCCCGGGACGATGGGGACGGCCACCGAGTTCGTCACCGTGCTGCTGGAGCCGGGGGGCATCGGCACCGTGCTGGCGGCTGCGGTGGTCACCTGGGTGCAGAACCGCAGCGGCAGTCAGACCGTGACCATCACGAGGCCCGACGGCACCGAGGTGACCGTGACGTCCGACCGGGTCAAGGGCCTCAGCGCCCAGCAGGCCGGCGCACTCGCCCAGGAGATCGCGGGGCAGCTGGGCGTCCCGACGCAGCGCCGGGACCCGGCCGAGCGTGAGGTCCAGGCCGAGCCTGGCGTTGCCCCGGCAGAACCCGGGGCGGCGGGCGGAACCGCCCAGGCACCCGGTGACGGACGGGAAGAATCCGGGCCCGACGCCGAGCCCGGGGCTGACACCCGCCGTCCGTGACCGCTCCGCAGCGCCGTACCAGTGACCTCGCGGGCCCCGGCGTCCGCGCCGTGGTCGTCGGCACAAGCGTCCACGGCGCCGGGTCTCGACTCCCCGACCTGCCCAGCGTCGAAGCGTCCGCCCGCGACCTCGCCCGCGCCCTCCACGGGATCTGCGGCATGGAGCCCTCGCAGATCGAGCTGCTCCTCGACCCCTCCGACGGCGCCACCGTCGTCGAGGCCATCGAGCAGGCCGTCGCCGACACCCGCGGCCTGGTCCTCTTCGCGTTCATCGGCCACGGGCTGCTGGGCCCGCAGGACCAGCTCTACCTCGCCACCGCCACCAGCTCCGCGCAGGGCATCGCGCGCTCCATCCCGTACCAGGTCATCAGGGACACGCTCGGCAACAGCGGCGCCCGCGTCGTCGTCCTGCTCGACTGCTGCTTCTCCGGCATGGCGCAGGCAGCCTCCCGGGGATCCGCCCGCGACCCCTACGTCACCGCACGGCCCGACGGCAGCTTCCTGCTGACCTCCGCCTCGAACTACGCCGTCTCCTTCGCGCCCGAGGGCGAGCGTCACACGCTCTTCACCGGGAAACTGCTCGACCTCCTCCAGGAGGGCGATCCATCCGCGCCCGCCTGGCTCACCCTGGACGGTGTGTACGCCCATCTCGACCGCCGGTTCCAGGACGGGCCCGTACGCCCCCACCGGCAGAGCGAGGACCGGGTGGGCGAACTCGTCGTCGCCGCCAACAGGGCCTATCCCGCCGCCTCCGTACCCACGCCCGGGACCGCGCACCCCGCCGACAGCACGGCCTGCCCCTACCCCGGCATGGAACCCTTCCGACCTGAGGACCACGAGCGCTTCTTCGGCCGCGAGGCGCTCGCCGGCGATCTGATCACCGAGGTCGTACGGCCCGCACGGCCGACGGGTGCGCCGGAGGCGGCGGCCCCCGCGCCGGTCGTCCTTGTCGGCGCCTCCGGTGTCGGCAAGTCCTCCATCCTGCGGGCGGGTCTGCTCGCCGGCCTCGAACGCCGCTACGAGTCAGACCCCGCCACGCCCTGGCCCGCGCTGTTGCTCGCGTCCCCGGGACCGCACCCGCTGCGCGCCCTCGCCGACCTGTGGACCCGGGCCTCCGGCACACCGCGGGCGGAGGTCGAGCGGCAGCTCGGCGACGGCCGCCTGCCCGGCGACGGGGCCTGCCGGGTGCTGGTCGTGGACCAGTTCGAGGAGGTCTTCACCGCCTGCAAGGACACCGACGAGCGCGCCCGGTTCATCCGCGCCCTGTGCCGCGGCGCGACCGCCGCCACGGACAGCGACAGCCCCCGCGTCGTCCTCGGCCTGCGGGCCGACCACTACGGAAGCTGCCTCGAACACCCCGAGCTCCGTCCCGCCCTCAAGAGGCAGTGGAATGTCTGGCCCATGGACGAGGACGCCCTGCGCGCCGCCATCGAGCACCCGGCCCACGACGCCGGACTCCAGTTGGAGACCGGACTCGTCGGCCTCCTCCTCCGTGATACCCGCGAGGGCGGCGGCCGGGACCACGGCTCGGCGCTGCCGTTCCTCGCCCACGCCCTGCGCGAGACCTGGATGCGCCGCAGCGGCGCGACCCTCACCCTCTCCGGATACGCGGCGACCGGCGGGATCTGGGAATCCGTGGCCCGTACGGCCGAGGACATCTACGAGGGCTTCGACGAGCCGGGCCGCGAAGCCGTCCGCGAACTGGTCCTCGCCATGGTCACCCTCACCGGCGGCGGCGACGAGGCCGTCCGCCGCCGCATCGGCCTCGACGAACTGCTCGAGGACCGCTCCGGGGCCCGGCGGCGCACGGTCACCGGCGTCCGCGACCGGCTCGCCCGGGCCCGCCTCATCACCGTCGACCAGACCACGGCCCAGATCTCCCACGAAGCGCTCCTGCGTGCCTGGCCCCGGCTCCGGCGCTGGATCGAAGAGGACCGGGCCGGGCTGGTGACCCGCCAGCAGCTGACCGACGCCGCGGACGCCTGGAACCGCGCCGGGCGTTCCCCCGAGTACTGCTACCGCGGCACGCGCCTGGTGGCGGCCGACGACTGGCTGGGCGAGCAGCGGCACGCACGGCTGGTACGCCCCCTCGACCGGGAGTTCGTCGCCGCGAGCCAGGCCCTCGACCGCTCCGAACGACTGCGCGAGCGGCACCAGTTGGAGGAGGAGAGGCGCCGTACGCGCGAGCTCCGGGACGCGCTGGAACGGGAGCACGAGCAAGCGGAGAACCTCCGTCAGGCGGGGTTACGTCTGCGGCGTCAGGCGCGCCGGCTGAGGCAGTTCGCCGGGGTGATCGGCGGGATACTGTGCCTGGCCCTGGTCGCCGCGGGAGTCGCGCTCCAACAGCGGTCGAACGCCCGGGCCAACGGCGAACAGGCACAGAACCGCCAGCTCCAGGCAGCCGCCCGCTCCGGCATCGGCACCGATCCGCGCGCGGCCCTGCTGCTCGCGGTCGCCGCCTACCGCGAGGCCCCGTCGTCACAGACCCGCGACACACTGACGGACGTACTGAGCGGAACGCAGTACGCGGGCTCCCTCGACGCCGGGGGCTGGGTCGAATCAATGGCGTACAGCGGCGACGGCCGGACCCTGGCCGTGGGCCGGTACGACGGGATCGTCGGCCTGTGGGACGCGTCACGGGCCGGCGGGGAGCCGCGCACGCTCGCCGAGGTCGTCGCGAAGGAGCCGGGCTTCCTCGGGGAGACCGCGCTCTGGATAGGCGACGGCACGTCCCTGCTGCTCACCGGGGCGGACGACGAGAAGTCCGTGGGCGCGTTCTCGCTCGCCGCCGACCGCGGCCGCCCGCAGCCCCGGGGCAGGAGCGCGCTGCCGATGGAGGGGCCTGTGGAACAGGCGGAGTTCAGCCCCGACGGCCGGCTGCTGATGACGTCGTCCTCCTACGAGACGAGGCTCTGGTCGGTGGACCCGGGACGCGCCGCCGTCCGCGCCCGCGCGACCTTCCCGCAGCGCGAGAGCAACGTCCAGGCCGCCGCCTTCGGGCCGGGCGGGGTCTTCCTCGCGCTGGCCTGGCAGGACGGCACAGTGGAGCTGTGGGACGTCGGGAACCCCGCCCGGCCGCGCAGCCTCGGCACGCTGGAGGGCACCGGCGGCCCGGCCCACGCCATGGCCGTCAGCTCGGACGGGAAGACCCTCGCCGTCGGCTCCGGCGACGCCCAGGTCCGCCTGTGGGACGTCTCCGCGGCGGCCGGCCAAGGCCTTGCCGCCGCGGACCGCCGCCCCACCGCCGTGGTCAGCGGCCACGGCGGCCCGGTCGAAGCCGTCGCACTCAGCCGGGACGGCCGCCACCTCGCCCTCGGCAGCACCGACCACTCGGCGACGGTATGGGACGTCTCCGGGGCCCGCCCGGCCCGTTCGGCCGTCCTGTCCGGTCACGCCACCACCGTCTCGGCCCTGGCATTCGCGCCCGACGGCCGTACGCTCGCCACCGGCGACCGCGACGGAAACGTACGGTTCTGGTCGCTGACGGACCGGATGCTCCCCACCATCGCGGCGCGGCCGTACACCGTACCCGCATCGGACTACTACCGGTGGGTTGAATCGGTGGTCCCCCACGTCATGTCCCCCGACGGGCGCCTGCTGGCCGTGGCCGCCGCCGACGATCAGCTCGGTCTGATTCCGCTGACAGGGCTGTCCGCGGGCCACCGGGCGGGCGCGGTCCGCCTCGCGGGCGGGGAATTCCAGAACCAGGCGATGTGGTTCTCGACCGACGGCGGTCGGCTGGCGGCCGAAGGCCCGGCAGGCGTCCTGACGGTGTGGAACGTCAGGGATCCCGCCCGCCCGAAGCAGGAGTTCCGGTTCCGCGCGGGCGCGGCGGGCGACACGTACGACCTGAACGTCTCCATCCGGGACGGCCTCATGGCGACCGGCTCCAAGGCCGGTGCCACCCTGTGGGACCTCTCCCGGCCCGGCCGGCCGGAGCGGCTCGGCTCCGTCAAACGGAATTGGAAGCACGTCCCTGAAGTCCTGCTCGCCCCCGACGACCCCGTCCTGGCCGTCGACGGGGCACTGTACGACGTAGGCGACCCGCGCAGGCCCGACCGGTTGTCCGCCCTGCCCTCCGCCGACGGCAGCCGTCCCTATCCGACGCCGCGCGCGTTCTCCCCCGACGGCACCCGACTGGTGGTGACGGAATTCGGTGGAAGGGGAGGCTTCCTCTACGACGTCTCCGACCCGGCCCGGCCCCGCTTCCGGGGCCACCTCCCCCAGGGCAGCGAGACGGGGCCGTACGCGTTCAGCGCGGACGGCCGACTGCTCACGGGAGCCGGCTCCGGCACCCGGCTCCTGGCCTGGGACGTGTGGGACCCCACCGCTCCGCACCCCGTCGCAACCCTCACCCTGGAGGACGAGGCGGTCGCCCTCGGCATGTCCTCCGACGGCGCCACACTGACCACGTACAACTACCCCGGTCAGGCCGTCCGCTGGAACATCGCCCAGCTCGGCGCCACCCTGCGTGACCCGGTTCGACGGGCATGCCGCCTCGCCGCGGCCAACCCCACCCTCGCCGAATGGGAGCGGATGGCCCAGGGTGTCCCCTTCCGACGCGTCTGCCCCACCCTCACCCCCGCCCCCTCTCCATCGCCCACGGATGTCCTCACGGCCTTCCCTGTTCGCGCGACTCCGCTCCCCGCGGGGAACTGAGGACGGCCCGGGCTCCCGAACCGCTGGATCAGCTTGCCCGCCCTGACCACCCTCATCGCCGACGACGAAGCCCCCCTGCCGGTGCGCGGCGGCCATGGCAGCCGAGCGGGACTTCTTCCCGCCGGTCGTACCGGCGTCACCGAGGCAGAGGCCGGCCGGCGGCCTCATCGGGTTCCGGCGGCGTCGAACCGGAGCCCGACGGACGAGCGAGGACCACGGTCCCGGGCACGGCGGACTCGGGCCGAGGTGTCACCCGCGGACAGGTGACGCGGCGTTGAGGGGGGTGGAGATCCGCCCCCGCCGCTGACGCGGCCACGCCGACGAGGAGTCACCCGCCATGAAGATGACCAACAGATCGGTCGTGTACGACGCGTCCGGCAAGGTCATCGTCGAGCAGAAGCTGTCCGGGGACGGGGTCAGGGGCGAGGGCTGATCCCCGTGGCGCCCGGCGCGTGGGCGGAAGGGCGCGCCGGGCCGCGGGTCAGCGCGGTCCCAGTGCGACGAGTGCGACCAGGAGCAGGAGCAGCAGGGCCCAGCCGAGCACCCCGATCCTGCGGCGCCGCGGGTCGCGCCCCTGGCGCCATGTGCCGATCTTGTGCGGACCGTGTGCCATAGCAACTCATCCTATGACCTGACGTCATCGGTGGCGGCCCCGCGGTGCCGGTCCCGTGGCCGTTCACGGCGTGACGTAGCCGCCCCAGCCGAACGTCGCGATGTAGGCCCGCCGGACCGCGTTCTCGCCACGTGCACCCCGGACGTGGACGACCGCCAGGGCCAGGACGAACCAGGCGGCACAGACGACGGACACGATGAAGACGATCAGGACCCAGCGGGGTCCGGAGAAACCGGCGGCCACGAGCAGCACACCGATGGTCAGGGCCAGCCCGAGGTGGGCACCGCCCGTATCGGCTCTGAGCAGGTGCCGTACGGCCTGCCGGTCGTTGCGGATGTCTCGCGTGTGGCGTCCACGCGCTGCTTCGCCGTCCGGCACGGGCCGGTCGGAGTGTGCCATGAGGATCCCCTCCGTCACCTCCATTCTGCTGGACGCGAGCGCCCGCGGTGCGGTCAACCCCCTCGAGGTCCTGGGTGCACGCCTGTCGCACGGACACGGAGTGCGGAACGCGTGGCGCCTCCGGCACCCCGCGAGCGCCACCGCTTTCGGGGCCTGCGGCGTACAGACCTCAAATACCTGGCAGTTCGGCAGGGCGGCGCGCTACGCTGCCCGCGATGATGACTCACTCCGTTCACAGATTGGGGGACCCGTCCGCGCAAGGTGAGTGCTGATGCTCACTCACACCGCGAACCGGGATTCCCACCCGTCCTTCTGGCTGCGCGTGCGCGAGTTCGCCGTGCCGCCCTCCATGATCGAGACTGCGACCGCCCGCCGTGCCGCCGGCGACTGGGCAGGGGCGTGCGCCGCCGCAGGCGTCGACGTCGATCTCGACCTACGGTCCGTGGCGCGGACCCACGGGCAGGAACACGCGGCCCTGATCCGGGCCGATCTGCGTCATCTGGCACCCGATCTGCTGCGCTGGCACATGCCGAGGATCGCTCCGCACGGTCTGCTGCGGCCGGGTCTGACGATCGCCCTGGCCCGGTACGACGCCGCCGCTCGCGCACGCCCGTTGCATCTCGTGGTCCGAACTCCGCCCGCCTGGGCGGACGCCGGCCAGCGGATCAGCCTCGGTCTGTGGGACGGATCCCACACCGGGGCGGGCACCCGCCGCCATCCGCACCCCCACCCGAACCGGCGGTTCCGCCTCGATCTGCACCGCCATCTGTGGGACGCGCGCAGGACCGGCGAGCTGCGGACCCGTTCCGGGGCAGACCGGCAGCCCGCCGGCCATGCCGAGGTGGACCCGGAGGTACGGGAACGGGTGCCGCCGGGGCGCCTCTGCGCCGTCGACCGGTGGGCTGCCGAGGCGGAGAGACTGCTCCGCGCCGAGCGGCGGACGGACGGCTTCGTCGCCGTACGGTTCGGAGCCCGGCACCGGCTCCACCTGGACCTGGTCGCGGAGGCGGACGGCCCCCCCTGCCTGCGCATCGCGGAGCCGGCCACCGGACACGGCGCCCCGGCGCCACCGGTCCTGCCGGACGCCGCGACCTGGGTACTCCCCGACCTGGAGCTCCTGCGCACCGGCTCGATCGAGCCCGGGCGGCTCCACCCACTGGTCATCGAGGCACTGGTCCCGGATCATCCATGGGCCGGCACCTCCCGTACTCCGCAGGAGGCAGGACAGCCGCACCTCGTGGAATGCCGAGGCGCCAGGCACCGGATCGGCCTGGTCGACGGCGTCCTGGCCCCGCTGGACCACGACCCGGACGAGATCCGCCGCGAGGAACTCCTCGTCGCACTCACCGGAACCCCGCTGCCCTGCCTACGGGCCATCGACGAGGCGCACCGCCGCCCGGACTGCCTCGCCGGGGTCCGCGAACGCCTGGACCACGGCGACACCGCCGGTGCGCTGGCTGTCGTCGAGGGGCTGCTCGGTCCCGGAGCCGTGCTGCGCGGCGGCGCCCTGCGGGAGGAACTGGAAGCGGCCGCGCGGCGACGGATCACGTACGGACTGTTCAGGGCGGATCTGATCGGACCCGGACCCGCCCGCTACCGCCCTGACCATGTCCTCATCCGCGACCCACACGCCCGCCCGCGCCACCTGACCCCCCGCTGACCCGGCTTCCTCCGCCGCGCCGCCGGCACCCCCTCACCCCGTCACGAACCCGAAAGGTGATCACACATGTCCACATGCACCCCGCCCGTCACGGCCGCCACCCCCTCCGGCCCGCCCCGCGCCTCCCAACTCGACGTGGCCGACGGCCTGACGGCCCTGCTGCGTGACACCGCCACCGAACCGCGCCCCGATACCCAGCTGGAGGCACTGACGCTGGCCGTGGCCGCCGACCTGCCCGTACTCCTGTGGGGCGAGCCGGGCATCGGCAAGACCGCGGCCCTCACGCAGCTCGCCGCGTCCCTGGACCTTCCGCTGACCACGGTCATCGCCAGCGTGCACGAGCCGTCCGACTTCTCCGGGCTCCCCGTCATCGGGGACGACCCCGCGGAGAACGGCGTCCCGATGGCCCCGCCGGACTGGGCCGTACGCCTCGTCCGGGCAGGCCGGGGGCTGCTGTTCCTGGACGAGCTGTCCACCGCGCCCCCCGCCGTCCAGGCCGCCCTGCTCCGCCTCGTCCTCGAACGGCGGATAGGCACCCTGCGACTCCCGCCCGGGGTCCGCATCGTGGCCGCCGCCAACCCGCGGTCCTCGGCGGCCGACGGATGGGAACTGAGCCCGCCGCTGGCCAACCGGTTCGTCCACCTGAAGTGGGCCCATGACCACGAGGTCGTGGTGCGCGGTCTCGGCGGCACGTGGCCCCGGGCCACCCTGCCCCAGCTCGACCCCGGGAGGCTGCCCGAGGCCGTGGACTTCGCCCGCCGCGCCGTGTGCGGGCTCCTCGCCGCCCGGCCCAAGCTCGTGCACCAGATGCCCGGCAGCGAAACGCGCCGCGGCGGCCCCTGGCCGTCGCCCCGGAGCTGGGACATGACGCTGAGCCTGATCGCCTTCGCGACCGCCGCCGGCTCCTCCCGAGAGGTGTTGTCCCTCCTGGTCAGGGGCACGGTGGGGGACGGCCCGGGGCTGGAACTGCTGGCGAGCCTGGACCGGTTGGACCTCCCGGACCCGGAGACGCTGCTCGCCGACCCGGTGGGTGCGGTCCTCCCCGAGCGAGGGGATCTGCGCCAGGCCGTCCTCGACGGTGTGGTGGCGGCGGTCCGCAACCGCCCGGAGAAGTCCCGCTGGGACGCGGCATGGGCACTCCTCGTCCGGGCACTGGACACGGGAGCGCCGGACCTCGTGGTCGTCCCCGCGACCACACTCGCCTCCCTGCGCCGGGAGGACTGGGACGTTCCGGAATCCATCGAACGGCTCGCCGGAGCGGTGTCCCTGTCCCGGCGCGCGGACCGGGCCGCCGACCGGGCGGCGGCCCGGACCGCGGTGGGCGCGAAGGCGGGTCGATGACCACGGGTGATCCGGGGGCACTGGACCTCGACAAGCTCTTCGCCGCCCGGCTGCACGCCGCACGGGTCCGCCCCTATCTGGCGACGGCGCTGTTCGCCCTGCACACCGTGGAGTCGCGACGGGTACCGACGATGGCCGTCGACCGGCACTGGCGCTGCTACGTCTCGCCCACGTTCGTGGCACGGACATCGGAGGAGGAACTGGCCGGGGTGTGGGTGCACGAGGTGTCCCACCTGCTGCGCGACCATCACGGACGCAGCGACCGGGTCGCGCGGGAGCGCGGGCTGACGGGCCCGGGGGAGCGGCTGCGGATGAACATCGCCGCCGACTGCGAGATCAACGACGACGTGTTCGGCGACGGGCTGGTCGGGCCCGAAGACGCCGTCGAGCCGTGGTCCCTGGGGCTCCCCGGGGGGCTGCTCATGGAGGAGTACCTGAGCAGATTCCGGCTCGGCCCGCACACGCAGGGCCTCGCCTGGCTGGACTGCGGCAGCGGCGCCGACGGGCTGGAAAGGGGATGGGACCTGGGACCGGACGGTGCGCACGGGCTCAGCGCACAGGAGCGTGACGCGGTGCGGTTCCGGGTGGCGCAGGGCATCACCGGCCGTCCGGGGAACGCCCCGGAGGGCTGGCAGCGGTGGGCGGACGAGGCGTTCCACCCGCCCCAGCCATGGCGCGACCTGCTGGGCGCGGCGGTCCGCTCCGCGGCCTCCGGCTCGGGCGCGGGCGAGGACTACACGTACGGCCGTCCGTCCCGGCGCTCGGCCTCGCTGCCCGGCATCGTCCTGCCCAGCCTGCGGCGCAAGCCGCCCCGGGTCTCCGTGGTCATCGACACCTCCGGATCGGTCAGCGACGCCGAACTGGGCAGCGCGCTCCTCGAAGTCGCCGCGATCTCCCGTGCCGTGGGCGGCCGTCGCGACCTGGTCAGCGTCCTGCCCTGCGACGCCTCGGCCAGGGTCGTGCACCCGCTGTGCAGTGCCGAGGGCATCCCGCTGGTCGGCGGCGGGGGGACGGATCTGCGCACGGGTTTCACCAAGGCGCTCCGGACGCAGCCCCGGCCGGACGTCATCGTGGCCCTGACCGACGGGCAGACGCCCTGGCCGAGCGCCCCGCCACCGTGCCGGACGGTGGTGGGCCTCTTCCCCCGGCACGGGGACGGCTCCTGGGACGAGGACGATCCCGACTACGTCCCGGACGCCCCGCCCTCGTGGGCCCGCGTGGTCGACATCGGGTAGGGAAAGCGCCCCGCGGCGGATCCGGGGGGCCGCGGTCGCCGGCCCTCCGGTATCCGTCGCTGCCGGCTCTCAGGCCTTCGGCTGGGTGAAGCGGATGCTGTTGCCGAAGGGGTCACGGAGGCCGCAGTCGGTGCCGTATGGACGGTCGGTGGGCTCGTCCGTGAACTCGACACCCCGGCTCAGCAGCGTCTCGTACGTCGCGCGGCAGTCGTTCGTCGTGAGGATGAGTGAGCCTCCCATCGCGCCCTTGGTCACCAGCTCCCGCACCTGCTGCGCAGTTTCCTGGGACATCGCCGGAGGCCCCGGCTTCTCCAGGAGGATCTGGCGCTCCGGGTGACCCGGGACGCTGACGGTCAGCCAGCGCATGAAGCCCATGTCGACATCGGCGTTGACCTCCAGGCCGAGCGTGCCCACGTAGAAGTCGAGGGCCTCGTCCTGGTCGAGTACGTAGATCTGTGAGTGTGTGATCGCGGTGAACATGTGCTTCACGCTACTGGCCGCGCCGTAGCGGAACTTCTCCAGAACTGCTCAGTTGCGCGGCGGTCAGGTGCGCGGCCGGGTCCATGCCTTCGTGAAGCACGTCGGGACGTCCAGGGGCACTGACTCCCTGCGGTACGTCCTCGGCGGTCGCCCGACGATGTCCCGGAACGTTCGGCTGAAGGTCCCGGCGCTGCCGAAGCCGACCTCGAAGCAGATGTCCGTCACGCTGCGGTCCGTCTCCCGCAGCAGGAACATCGCCCGCTCGACACGGCGCCGCTGCAGATAGCGGTGCGGCGTCTCGCCGAACGTGGCCCGGAAGGTGCGGGCGAAGTGCGCCGGTGACACGTGGGCGATGCGGGCCAGGGCCGGGACGTCCAGCGGTTGTGCGTACGCCCGGTCCATCGCGTCCCGTGCCCGGAGCATACGGCGGTTCGTCTCCTCTGAGGCGCGGCTCACGAAGCCATCAGACCATGTCCCCGGACCCTGGCCTGCCTCGGCGGGGTGGTGATCCTCCGGGGCGTCGCGTACGGGGCCGTTCCCGTCCGCTCCACACCTGGTTCGTCAAGGCCTGCCCCGATTCCCCCGAGGTCTCCTCGGTGCTCTTCACGGCATCGTTCACATCGGTTCACCTCCGTGACCGCGCGCAGCCGGGGCCGCCCTCCCGACAACATGCCGATCCATAAAGGGACATGAGTAACGCGGCCCCCCTGTTATGGTGCGCCGATGTCATCGGTCAAGCAGGTCCAAGTCACTTTCGACTGCGCGGAACCCGAGCGCGTCGCTCGCTTCTGGTGCGAGGTGTTGGGGTATGTCGTCCCGCCGCCACCGGAGGGGTTCGCTACGTGGGACGATTTCGATCGCTCCCTGCCGCCCGAGCGGCAGGGCTCAGCGTTCGCCTGCAGTGATCCCTCAGGCGTGGGCCCGCGGCTGTACTTCCAGCGCGTTCCCGAAGGCAAGGTCGCCAAGAATCGGGTGCATCTCGACGTGCGCGCCGGCACCGGGCTCGTGGGTGAGGAGCGCCTCGCCACGCTCGAAGCCGAGTGCGCACGCCTGGTCGCGCTCGGCGCGACGCGCGTACAACTGCTGCTTGCCGACGACCACAACGAGTCGTGCATCTCGATGCAGGACATCGAGGGCAACGAGTTCTGTCTCGACTGAGCATCCTCCGAAACGGTGAGGGGGAGCAGTCTCCTGGCCCGGACCTTGCGGCGGGAGGTGTGTCGGCCTCCTCCTGCCGGGCAGACAGTCCGGCAGGCCGGGAAGGCGGGGGCAAGTGCGTCGGTTTTCGGCGTCCGTGTCGGGTTCTTGCGAGAAGGTGGACGCAGTCGGTGTTTGACTGCGTCCATGACCAACACACAGGCCGACAACGCCCGCGTCTTCCGCTCCCTGCACACCGCACCCGCGCCCCTGGCCCTCGCCAACGCCTGGGATGTCGCGAGCGCCCGCGTCATCGAGGCCGCGGGCGCCCCGGCGATCGCCACGACCAGTGCCGGTGTCGCCTGGTCGCTGGGTTCTCCTGACGGCGATTCCCTTCCACGCGACCGGGCGCTGGAGCTGGTCGGCCGAATCGTCGCCGCCGTCGCGGTTCCGGTCACGGCGGACATCGAGGGCGGGTACGGGACGGATGCCACCAGTGTTGCCGAGACCGTAGCCGGGGTGATCGAGGCCGGTGCCGTCGGCGTCAACATCGAGGACGGCACCCGGCCCCCGACAGAGCTCGCGGCGCGGCTGGCCGCGGCCCGGCAGACCGCCGGCCGGGCAGGCGTGGACCTGTTCCTCAACGCCCGTATCGACACTTTCCTGTTCGGGCTCGGCGACCCTGACACCCGGCTGAAGGAGACCCTGGCCCGGGCACACATGTACGTCGATGCGGGTGCGGACGGCATCTTCGTCCCCGGCATCACCGACACCGCCACCATCACGGCGCTGGTCAGTGACATCTCCGTACCGCTGAACGTCATGGCCGTCCCCGGCGCCCCGACCGTTGCCGAGCTCGGCACCCTCGGCGTGGCTCGCGTCAGTCTCGGCTCGGGCGTGGCACAGGCCGCCTACGCTGCCGCCCGCCGCGCCGCGCAGGAGCTCTTCGGCACCGGCGACTACGCCTCTCTCGCCGAGGGCATGGCCTTCCCGGAACTCAACGGGCTTTTCTCCGCGCGCCACTGACCCTGGTTCAGGCGGCGGGCGCCGGCATGAAGCCCGTCCTGCCCGAGCCGCGTGGCAGGGCGGGTGGCGTGCCGGCGCGTGCGGGTGCGGCAGGCCTGTCGCGGACCGTGATCCCTTTCACCGGATCGGTCTGTCCGCCGTGCCCGCTGCCGTCACCCGCAAGCGGTTGAGGAGGGCGGGGACTATCAGCCCCGGCCCGTCATTCTCCTGAGCAGCTTGGCGAGACCGGAGGTTCCACGGTCGGGCGCAGCCTCGTTCAGCGCCTTCTCCAGCTGGGCGAAGTGGTCCCTGCGGGTCCGGCTCAGGTAGGCGTCGGAGGTCAGCGGCTCGGCGATCTTCCAGGCGCGGCGGGGGTCACCGTCGTAGTGGGCGACGTAGGCCTTGGCGAGTTCGATGACGGCCTTGAACGGGATCCCGCCGGTGTGGTCCCGGTCGACGACGTCCTGCACGGCCGACATCAGCTTCAGCTTCTCGTCGGTGCTGAACGAGTCCTCGGCCATGTCCCGCAGCACCTGCTGCGGGATGGGCCTGACCACCTCGAAGGCCAAGGTGGAGCGGACGGGCGGCCCGGCGATCTCGATGTACGGCAGCAGCAGACCCGTGCTGTAGTGCAGCCACGGCAGCCGGGGGCTGGCGAAGTCCTGGTGCAACAGCACGGATCCTGGCTCCAGGCGCGGCAGGAAGCGCTCGGCCACACAGCGGAAGACCCGCGCCGTCTTCGCGATGTCGACGTGCAGGAACTCGATGGGGCTGTGGTCCTCGGGGTCGGAGGTCTGCCAGATGTCACCGGGGTGCAGCTCGATGAAGTCGATGAACGGCTTCAGCTTGTCCTTGAAGTCGTCGAGGAAGGAGTTGCTGTCCTCGGGCGCGACCCCGGCGGAGAAGAATTTCTCCGAGGCGAAGGTGCCCTTCCCGACCCGGAAGAAGTCGTACGCGTGAAGCTTGTCGACCTCCGTGTCGAAGGCCGGATTCTCCGACAGACCGAGTGCGAACGCGTACGTCGATCCGCCGCCGCCCGATCCGAGCTCGATCGCCTTGCCCCTGCCGGTCAGCCGGTGGCGTCCCAGCAGGTAGAGAAAGCGCAGTTCCCATGAGCTCACCTGGGAGTAGGGGATCGCGTCCGGAAGTTCGACGTCGTCGAGCTGGAGGTAGAGCTTGCTGAGGGGCGTCACGGATACCTCGCGGAATCGTCGGCTGGACGGGTCGAGATTAACGTCGCGCGCCGGAGGTCCGTCCGCGAAAATCAGCGGTGCGTACGAGGATTTCGCCGGCCGACACACTGCGGCCGGACAGAGTTGGGCCGACGTTCCCTTCCCGGAACCGTTGCCAGGCTGGCCGGCCAGACCGACGTCGAGGAGGCCTCCCGGGGCTGAAATGAGCCGAGGGCCCCGCCGCGCGCCGTTCCGGCGGCGTGGCGGGACCCTCCTGTCGCGTGGCCGTCAGGCCCGACTAGTCGGTGCCGAACTCCATCGCCGCACGGTCCAGCATCTCGTCGTCGTCCTCGGACCTGCCCCGGGAGGCGATGATCTCGGCGCCGCCCTCCGGCATCGCACCGATCAGGCCCGTCGGTTCGGCCGGGGCCGCGCCGAGGAGCGCGGCGTGGGCGTTGCCGACGATGCCGAGGCCGGCGTACTGCTCCAGCTTGGCACGGGAGTCGGCGATGTCGAGGTTGCGCATGGTCAGCTGGCCGATCCGGTCGACCGGGCCGAACGCCGAGTTGTCGGTGCGCTCCATGGACAGCTTGTCCGGGTGGTAGCTGAACGCCGGGCCGGAGGTGTTCATGACCGAGTAGTCCTCGCCGCGCCGCAGCCGCAGGGTCACCTCGCCGGTGACCGCCGCGCCCACCCAGCGCTGCAGCGACTCGCGGACCATCAGCGCCTGCGGGTCGAGCCAGCGGCCCTCGTACATGAGGCGGCCGAGGCGCCGGCCCTCGTTGTGGTACTGCGCGACCGTGTCCTCGTTGTGGATCGCGTTGACCAGGCGCTCGTACACGGCGTGCAGCAGCGCCATGCCCGGGGCCTCGTAGATGCCGCGGCTCTTGGCCTCGATGATCCGGTTCTCGATCTGGTCGGACATGCCCAGGCCGTGGCGGCCGCCGATCGCGTTCGCCTCCATCACCAGGTCGACCGGGGTGGCGAACTCCTTGCCGTTGATCGTCACCGGGCGGCCCTGGTCGAAGCCGATCGTCACGTCCTCGGCGGCGATCTCGACCGAGGGGTCCCAGAACCGCACTCCCATGATCGGGTCGACGGTCTCGACGCCCGTGTCGAGGTGCTCCAGGGTCTTGGCCTCGTGGGTGGCGCCCCAGATGTTGGCGTCGGTCGAGTAGGCCTTCTCGGTGCTGTCGCGGTAGGGGAGGCCGTGGGCCAGGAGCCACTCCGACATCTCCTTGCGGCCACCGAGCTCGGTGACGAAGTCCGCGTCGAGCCACGGCTTGTAGATCCGCAGGTGCGGGTTGGCGAGCAGGCCGTAGCGGTAGAACCGCTCGATGTCGTTGCCCTTGAACGTGGAGCCGTCGCCCCAGATCTGCACGTCGTCCTCGAGCATCGCCCGGACCAGCAGGGTGCCGGTGACGGCACGGCCGAGCGGCGTCGTGTTGAAGTACGCGCGCCCTCCCGAGCGGATGTGGAACGCGCCGCAGGTGAGCGCGGCCAGGCCCTCCTCGACCAGCGCCGCGCGGCAGTCGACCAGGCGCGCGATCTCGGCGCCGTAGGCCGTGGCGCGGCCGGGCACCGACGCGATGTCGGGCTCGTCGTACTGGCCGATGTCGGCGGTGTAGGTGCACGGGACGGCACCCTTGTCGCGCATCCACGCGACCGCGACGGAGGTGTCGAGGCCGCCGGAGAAGGCGATGCCGACGCGCTCGCCGGTGGGCAGGGAGGTGAGAACCTTAGACATAGGAAGAGTATGCGTCATTTCGCATGATCATGCAATGCGGGTCGGTGTGCGTGTACGGAGGCTCGATCGCCGGCCCCCGTCGCGACCCGTGCGGCCGCCGCAGCGGCACCCGAGCGCCGCGCCGCGCCCGGTGATCCACCGGGCGGCGCGTCCCGGTCGTCCGGGCCCCGGCGTCGGGCAGGGTGGCATCCGTCGCATTCGGACACGTCTGTCTCGGTGAGGAGCGGTCATGCAGGAGTGCCGGCCGGCGCGCCCGGGGCCGCAGGTCGTAACCGTACGGTCCCGGGGACGGGTCCTGGGCCCGCTGCCCTGGCTGGCGGCGGTGGCCACGGTCTTCGCCCTCGTCCAACTGGTTGTCGTCGTACCGGGATCGGGGCTGGCCTGGGACGAGACCGTGTACGTCAGCCAGGTCGGCGGCCAGGCGCCCCCGGCGTTCTTCAGCGCGCCCCGGGCCCGTGGCATCACGTACCTGGTCGCCCCGGTGGCCGCCCTCACCACCTCCACGATCCTGCTGCGGATCTACCTCGTGCTGCTCTCCGCCGCGGCACTGGTCGTCGCCCTGTGGATCTGGCGGAAAGTGCTCCCCACACCCGTTCTCGTCGGCGCGGGCGCGCTGTTCGCCGGGCTGTGGCCCACCCTGTTCTACGGCCCGATGGCGATGCCGAACCTCTGGTGCGCCCTGGGAGCGCTGGCCGCCGCCGGGTGGGTCGTGAGAGCCGTGAGCGGCGTGACCGGCCGCGCCGAACCGCTCGGGGCGGGGGCGGCCGTGGCCCTGGTCGCCCTGATGCGCCCCGCCGACGGCTTCTGGCTGACCCTGCCGCTCGCCCTCGCGGCGGTGCTGCTGCCCGGCCGGAGGCGGCCCGACCTGTGCGCCGCGCTCGTGGTCGGGCTGCTCGCGGGCTGCGCGCCCTGGGTGGCCGAGGCGTACACGCAGTACGGAGGCGTGCGTGCCCGGCTGCACCGGGCCGGCGAGATCCAGGGCGGCCTGGGATGGAACATGGCCGTCGACGACCAGGTCAGATCCCTGGAGGGGCGCACGCTGTGCCGCCCCTGCGACATCCCGTGGAAGCACCCGGGAACCGCGGTCTGGTGGGCCGCGCTCCCCATTCTCACGGCCGGCGGGACCATGGTCGCGCACCGTGCGGGCCGAGGCACCGCCGCCCTGGTGGCGACGGCCACCGCGGGGTCACTGGCGGTGCCGTACCTGTTTCTGATCGAGTACGCCGCACCCCGGTTCCTCCTCCCCGCCTACGCGCTGCTCGCCGTACCCGTGGCCGAATGTGTCATCCAGCTGTTCACCCGGGCGACCGGAGCACGGGCGGGGGAGGCCCGACGGACGGCGGGGGTCACGCTGGCGGCCCTGGTCCTGGCCGGTCACTTCGCCGTTCAGCTCCAGGTCCTCAGCCGGGTGTCCGCCAGCAGCCATTCCACGAGCGCCGGCTACGCGGCCGTCGCCGGCGCGCTGAACCGGCTGGGGGTGCGGCCGCCGTGCGTGGTCAGCGGGGACCAGGCCGTCCCCATCGCCTACTACGCCGGCTGCTCCTCGCGCCAGACCGGCGGCCACGACGCGAGCATCACCCCCGAAGGGATCAGCGCCGTCGCCCGCCGGACACCGGTGGCCGTCCTCGTGGCCGGCCGTGCGGAGCCGCCCGCCTACGCCCGGGCATGGCGCTCGGTCCCCCTGCCGTACACACGGGGAGCCGGGCCCCACCGGGGTCTGCTGCCGGGGGTGGACACCGCCGCGAGTGCCTCGCCGGCCAGGTACTACGGGGCCGCACCCAGCTTCTCCTCGATCCACCCGACCCCGAAGCGCACGACCTCGTCCGCCTCGAACAGATAGCTCGTGGCCGCGCCGACCCGGCCCCGGCGGCCGATACCCGCGGCCAGCATGTCCTCGGCGATGGCCTCGAACGGATCCTGTCCCCCGGACACGACGCAGGAGTAGTCGAAGGCGCCGTGCTCCGAGTCGATGTCACGGAACCGCCGCCAGACCCGCCGCCCGTCCACGCGGACCGGCTGCTCGTAGTCCACGAACCGCTTGCCCGGTGCCACCGCGAGAGCCTCCGCGTGGTGCAGGAGGGTGAGGGTGTCCAGCGGGGCACCCAGGAGAAGGACCCGGCCGCCCAGGGCGACCAGCTTCGCCAGCGGGCTGCCGGGGCCGTGCGGGTCGTCCCAGGGGTGGTCGGCCGTCAACGCCGCGGCGGCGGCGCCGAGTGCGGCGAAGCTCGCGTCGGGATGGCGGCTGCGGACGGCGCCCGGCCGGCGGCGCAGAGCCTCCGGCAGACGGCCGAAGGTGTGGTCCGCCTCGCTCAGCTCGGGGTCGTACGCCGGATGCTCCGCGCGCACGGCGTCCTGCCACGCCTGCGGCCAGCCCGTGAAGCCGTAGGGCGGGGCGTCGTTCCAGCCGCAGGTCACCATCAGGGTTCCGCGGTCCCCGACGACGTCGCCGAGGGCACCGATGATCGCCTCGGGGCCGCCCGCCACGTACCCGATGGCGGACATCCGCGTATGGAACATCACGAGGTCGCCATCGGTGAGCCCGAGCGCGGTCAGGTCCCGGACCAGCCGACTGCGGGTGACGGGGCCGTGCGCGCGCCGGAGCGAGTTCAAGTCGTCCATGCACGCGAAGATAGCCGTCGCCCGGAAAGCCGGGGAGACGCGCGTTACGATCAACGGGTGACTGCCGGGTCGGCCTTGGGCCATCTACGAGAGCGGCGCCCGGCTGTGGAATGACCGCACGGCGGGCACGAGGCCCGCCCCTGCTCCGAGTCGTACCGTCCGGCGCCCCGCGCGGCGCCGTGTCCCAACGGAACCCATGACCCGGAGAGTTGCCATACATGCGGAACGAACAGACCCTCGACCAGGGTGTCACCACCGTCCAGCTGAACCACACCGCCGTGTACGCCTCGGACCGCTACCTGTCGGCCGAATTCCTGGCCGCGGTCCTGGGCCTGGAGGTGGGCGCACCGTTCGGCCCCTTCCTGCCCGTCGACCTCGGTAACGGGGTGACGCTCGACTACTACGAGAAGCGGGACGAGCCGGTCCAGGCGCAGCACTACGCGTTCCTCGTGCCCGACGCGCGGTTCGACGCCATGATCAGCCGTCTCCGGACGCTCGGCGTCACCTACTACGCGGACCCCGGCCACACCGAACCCGGCCGGATCAACCGGCTCTTCGGTGGTCGCGGGGCGTACTTCGGCGACCCGGACGGCCACAACATGGAGATCATGACCCGGCCCTACATCCGGCCGTAGGGGGCCCGGCCGCGTCCCGCTGTTCTCGACGCGGAGAGGGCGGGGCGGATCAGGTGGCGCGGGAACGGCGGGGGCACCGGGCCGGACCCGGTGCCCGTGCCCCTACTGTCCGGACGCCACCACCGGGTAGTGGTCCGACAGGTTCGTGTACGTGTAGTCCGTGCCCCAGCTGGACACGGTCCAGGGGGCGCTCTCCTCCTTGACCACCTCGTTCGTCCAGCCGGACGGCTTCGCGTGTCCGGCGCGGTGCAGCACGTGGTCGAGGTCCTCGCGGGGGTCGTCGGGGTAGCGCTCGGACGCGATCGAGTTGTCCCGGGTGTCGAAGGAGTACGGGTGTCCGGTGCGGGCATCGGCGTCGGCCAGACCGGCGTCGGCGAGCATCGACGCGTACTCGGGGGAGTGCGAGTCGACGTTGAAGTCACCTGCCACGACGACCTGTTCGGACGCGGGGATGTTCTTGGCGTCCAGGAAGGCATCGATCTGCCGGAACTGCAGGCTGCGCTTCTCGGCCGCCTCCCCCGCACCGCACCCGGGGTCGGTCGACTGCGCATGGGTACCCACGACGTGCACCCGGGTGCCGTTCACGTCCAGTTCGGCGTAGGCGAAGCCCTTGTTGGACCACCAGTCGCTGCCGCAGGCGTCCTTGAAGACGTGCTGCTCCTTGCGGACGATCGGCCACACGCTGAGCACGGCGACGCCGCCGTCCTCCGGGGTCGCGGCCGAGTACGAACCGCCGGTCGCGTCCCAGCCGCTCTTGCTGCGGCCCACCACCGGTGTGCGGTACGGGTACCGGTCGGAGGCGTTCCGCATCAGCGCGTCCGAGGCCGCGTTGTCGAACGCCTCCTGGAGTACGACGACGTCGTTGCCCCGGAAGAAGCCCGCCTCGGGTATCGCCGCCGCGCGGTGGTCCTGCCCCCAGTTCGGGTAGAGGGTCTTGCTGAACAGGAACGCGTTGTACGTCAGGACGCGCAGCGACGGGGCCGGTGCCGATGCCTGGGCGGCGTCGGCGGCCGGTGTGGCGGCGGCGAGTGCGGCGAAGGCCAGGGTCGCGCCGCATATGCGGCGGATCGCGGTGTGCGTCACGGGTTCTCCTGCTGTGGGGTGGGAGGTGGACCGGTGAAGCCCATCAAAGCAGGCGGAGTTACTCATGGGTAGACATCGGATGCCGGGAGTACGGCGGGCAGTTGTAGCGATGCCGAACGCGTCCGGCGCGGGCCGCGCGACCGCCCCCGGGGTACGGGCCGGTGTGGGAGGCGACCCGCGCGACCGCCCGGTGCGCCCCTCGCGGTGGACCTCACCTCCCACACGGCGATCCCTGGACCCTGGCGGCCCGGTCAGCGCAGCGTCGCGTACACGATGAGGTTGTCCACGGGGTGCCCGGCCGCGTCGAACGAGCCGTCGCACGTCACCAGCCGGAGCACGCGCTCGCTGGTCGCTCCGTAGACCTTCCGCGTGGGGAAGGCGTTCTTGCTCACGGTCTCGGTGCCCGTGACCGTGAAGTGCGTCCGCTTGCCACTCCCGTCGAGAACGGCGATGTCCGCACCCTTGGTGATCTTCCTCAGGTCGTGGAAGACCGCCTTGCCGAACCGGGTGTCGTTGTGACCGATGAGCACGGCGGCCCCCGGCTCACCGGGAACGGCCCCGCCCGCGTACCAGCCCGCCGTCATCCCCTTCTCCGCGGGCGGCACCTCCACGGTGCCGTCCGCGTTGAGCCCCAGCCGCATCAGCTCACTGGTCACCCCGATGGAGGGGATGGTGACCTGCGTGGGAGCCGGTGCCTTCAGGGGTTCCTCGGCCGGGGAGCCCGACGCCCGGACGGCGGCCGGGGACTGCGCGGGGGACGGGGACTCCGCCGCCCCGGACGAGGAACAGCCGGTGAGCGGGACCAGGATCAGGGTGGCGACGGCCGACGCGATGACGGTCCGCCGGAACGCGTGTGCGGTACGGGACATGAGTGCTCCGGGCGTAAGGGGTTCTGGGCGTACGGAAAGTGGCGCCGCCCCGTCGTGCGGAGCGGCGCCACCGGTGGCGGATCAGCCGTTGCCGTGTGCGGCGGAGCGGCGGCGCAGCACGAGGGTGCCGGCGCCGGCCAGCAGGACGGCGCCCGCCGCCGAGCCGTACAGCGCGGTGCTGCCGCCCGTCTCTCCGGCCGCACGCTCACCGGCCGCGACGCCGCCCCGCGGCAGCGTGCCCGGAGGCACGGCGTCGGCCGGCACGGCGGTGGGCACCCTGGTGGGCTCGGCGGCCTCGCCGGGCTGGGGGGCCTCCGTCGGCACCGCGCTGGGCGTGGGGGTGGCGGAGGGCTTCGGCCTGGGCGCGTCGTCCGCGAAGGCCGCGGCGGAGGGCAGGAGGACCGCGCCGGCCGCGACGGCGGTGAGGACTGCGGCGCGCAGCGTCGAACGAGGGAACATCGAGTGACTCCGATTCCGGCCCGGCGTCGATGGGGCCCGTGTGCGGTTGCGCAGCGGGCGCCGGGCATGACGACAGACTGGAGTGGAGATATGAGGAAGCTGTCAGGACGCTGTGTTCATCGCATCAGGGCATGGGGGCCGGGGCTCGACGCGTGCCGCCGGAGCCGGGCCGGCCTCATCGGACCGGTCCCGCAGACGTGCCGTCGGGACCGGCCGGCGGCAGGCGCAGGGTGAAGACCGACCCCCCACCCACCGTGCTGACCACACCGGCCGTGCCGCCGTGCGCCTCGGTGAGCTTGCGGACGATCGCCAGGCCCAGACCGCTGCCGCCGGTGCGGCGGTTGCGGGACTTCTCGGCCCGCCAGAAGCGGTCGAAGACGTACGGCAGGTCCGCCGCCGGGATGCCGCTGCCGGTGTCGGCGACCTCCACCGCCACCTCCTCCCCGGACTCGGTGGCGTACGCCCGCAGCGTCACCCGGCCGCCCGCGGGGGT
Organism: Streptomyces sp. NPDC025273; assembly: GCF_040638585.1. Classification (NCBI taxonomy): domain Bacteria; kingdom Bacillati; phylum Actinomycetota; class Actinomycetes; order Kitasatosporales; family Streptomycetaceae; genus Streptomyces; species Streptomyces sp. NPDC025273. Next base: position 206,042 of record NZ_JBEZYP010000012.1, on the reverse strand, counting down.
GTGGCGTACGGCGTTCGAGACCAGGTTGCCCACCGCCTGCCGCAGCCGCACCGGATCGGCGGTGAGCGTGGGCACGGGGGCACCGGCGGCCACGGTGAGGCGCACCCGCGCCATGTCGGCCTGCGCCTGGTGGGCCGCCGCGACGTGGGCGAGCAGATCCTCGATCCGTACCGGCTCGGGATGCAGACGCAGCGCGCCCGCGTCCGCCGCGGACAGGTCCTGGAGGTCGTCGATGATGTGCTGCAGCTGCACCGCCTCCTCCAGGAGCGAGGAGATGAACACGGCGTCGGGGTCGGCGATCCCGTCCTGGGCGCCCTCCAGCCAGCCCCGGATGTTGCTCAACGGGGTGCGCAGCTCGTGGGCGACGTCACTGACCATCACCTTGCGCTGCTCCTCCAGCCGCGCGCGGTGGGCCGACATGTCGTTGAAGGCGGCGGCCAGCCGCCCGATCTCGTTGTCCGTGGTGACCACGACGGGTGCCGAGTCCTCGCCGTCCCGCATGCGCTGCGCGGCTCCCGTGAGTGCGTGCAGCGGCCGTACCAGCCGTGCTCCGGCGAGCACCGAGGCACCCACGGTGAGTGCGAGGACGAGCGCCGCGACCCCGGTGATCCTCGCCGTGTTCGCGGGTGACAGATCGAAGCCGGGAACGGCGCCGCCGTCCGGATCGCTGATGAACAGCAACGCGGGTGAGGCGACGTAGGAGCTGAGCTGTTCCTGGCGGGCGATGCCGACGCACGAGGCGACGGCCCGGTCGTTCTCACTGGTGAGGACGTCCACGGTGGGCGAGGGGGTCGGGGTCGGGCCGGCCGCCTCGGGTGCGGAGGGCACGGGCATCGCCGTCGCCACGGGCTCGGCCGCCGGCTCCCGGCCCGTGCCCCAGGAGAGGTTCAGGTCGAGCCGTACGGATTCCCGCCCCTGACGGTCCAGGCACGCGTCGACCAGACCGTTGAGCGCGGTCAGCGCCTTCTGCTCGGTCGGGGTGGGTCCGTCCAGCTCGGACGTGGCACACCGGGTGCCCTGCACACGGTCGGGATCGTTGCCCACGACCTGGATGCGGGGGCGCCCGCTCGGCCCCTCCACGACGTCCGAGGCGATCCCCTCCCGGTTGAGGCACTCCGCCGCCTCCTCGGCGATGCGCATCAGCGAGGCGCGCTCGGTCCGCGGCAGACGGAACGGGCCGACCGCGCGGGGGTCGACCCGGTCGTTGCCCGCCCGGGCCTCCACGCCGGTCGTGACGGTTCCGGCCCCGGACGACAGGCCGGCGTCCACGGACATGGGGTCGACGACAGCCGACGCCTGGGACGGCAGAGCCGGCGGAGGAGGAGAGGCCGCCGCGGAGTCGGCGAGGATCTCCCGGCTCTGCGTCGTCAACGTGATCCGTCGGCCCGACTCGTCGGCCAGTTCGTGCAAGGTCGTTCCGACACCGTCCCAGGTGGGGTGCTCCGCCGCGTAACCGAGCAGGGTGTCGTGGATACGGCTGTCGGCGGTGAGGTTCTGGCCCTGCTCCTGCTCGATCGCGCCGGAGGTGGTCTGCACGGCCAGCCAGGCGGTCGCGGCCACCGAACAGGCCGCGACGAGCGCCGACACGGCGAGCAGACGGCCCAGGAGGCTCTTGCGGAGCGGCAGCCGGTGGCCGCCGTTCTCATCGCGCCGACGCACGCTGGGCACCCTTCGCGGGATCCGTCAGCTTGTAGCCGACACCGAAGACGGTGAGCAGCCGGACCGGCCGGCGGGGCGCGCGCTCGATCTTCTTCCGCAGGTTCATGATGTGCACATCGACGGTGCGGCTGCTGATGTACCGGTCGAAACCGTGCAGTTCCTCCAGCAGTTGCTCCCGTGCGAAGACACGGTCAGGCTCAGCGGCCATCGCGGCGAGGAGCCGGAACTCACCGGGCGTGCACTCGACCCGCACACCGTCCACCGCCACCTCGTGCCGCACGGGATCGACGGCGAGGGCCCCCACCCGCAGCACATGCTCGTCGACAGGATCCGGCGCCGCGTCCCGCCGGGTGCGCCGCAGCAGGGTGCGCACCCGCGCCATCAGTTCGCGCGGGCTGTACGGCTTGGTCATGTAGTCGTCCGCACCCAGGTCGAGCCCGAGCAGCAGATCGTCCTCCGTTGACCGGGCGGTCAGCATGAGAACCGCCAACTCCCTGGCCTCGGCGCGCAGTACGCGTATCACGTCCAGACCGTCGGCCCGCGGCATCATCACGTCGAGGACGAGCAGGTCCGGCGTGCCCTGCCGGACCTGCTCGAGCGCGGCGAGACCGTCCCCCACCACCGTGACCGCGTGTCCCTCGCGTTCGAGGTAGCGGCGTACGAGCTCGGCCTGCTTCGGGTCGTCTTCCGCGACTATCACATGTGCGCACACGCGGACGATCGTAGAGGAGCCCGGAACACGGCTCTCCCGGTCACGCGAGCAGGCCGACGGCTCGCGGGAGTCGCCGCGCCTCGCCGTACGGCTTGCCGACGAGGCAGGGCGGTACGGCAGTCGGCGAAGGGCGAGCCCGCGCGCGGCAGCCGCGTCATGTCGATGTTCCCGGAGTGCTGCTCACGCCGCGATGGCCACGGACGACCTGCCGAGCGTGGCGCCGCCCTCGGCCGGCACGGCGGGCGTGGTGAAGACCGCGAACCGCAGCAACGCGAACCGCCCCACTCCGGCCACTGCCGAGGCCGACAGATACACCGTCTGCTCGACCATCATGGAGGGGGAGTCCTCTACGGCGTGCAGCACGAGCAGGGCCCCGGTGGTGAACGCGTAGCTCACGGCCACGGTCAGCCCGGACCGCAGGTGGATCCGCCACCCCCTGTGGTCGCTCCGGAAGGAGATCCGGCTGTGCAGCTCCGTCGCGATCACCGTGGAGACGACGGTGATCAACGCATTGGCGACGACCAGCGGTATCCGCTCGCTGAGCAGCACGAGCACACCGCCGGAGGCGAGCCCGACACCGCCTCCGCACACCACGAAGCGCACGAAGGCCCCGATGTGCGGATGGGTGGTGCGCGGCGGGCGGTGCGTCGGGGCGGTCACGGGAGATCCTTCGGGAGGTGTGCGGAACGGTGTTTCGATTCCACCCCACAACCCAGGGATGCCGCGTCACCCGAATGGTCCGGTCAGGCCCCGACGTGAGTGGGGGACATCCCCCAGAGACCCCTGGGGGATGGCTCCACCCGCAGTGTCCGCGGAGGGCCTCGAGACGCCCTCGCCCGCGGGGCGCCGGCCCGCTCGGGTTTCACTCGGACTCGATCCGGCGATCCTGCGAGCGGCGCCGGGCCAGGTGGTCACGCCCGCGCTCAAGGCCGGAAGCGTGGCGCCTCGTCGTCCGGGGTGTGCGGGCTCGCGAAGTGGAACGGTACGCGGAGATGGACGGCGAGCGCCCTGCCCGCCCTGTCGGCGGCGACCGCTGACGGGTGGAGCGGGCCGGAGCCCTCGTCAGCGAGGAACCGTACGGCCGCGCTCCGGTAGACCGTGGCGAGCCTGTGCTCGCCCACGGGGTCGGCTGTGAGAGCGAGCAGGACCACGAACCAGTCGTGGACGGTGTCGCCGTCCCAGACGGCCTCGACAGCGACGACCCGCCCGTGCGCACCCCTCGCGAGGGCTGTCAGGGACTCGAGGTCGAGCGGACTGTCGGGAGTGCGGGCGACCCGGTCGCCGTGGTGGACGTACCGGTCGTGGACGACCAGCTGGGCCTCGTGGAGACCGAGGCCGTGGGCACGGCCGGCTTCGAGGACGGCACGGACAGCCCTGAGGTAGGCGTCCTGGAGGACGTACCCGTCGGCCTGCTGACGGATACCGGCCGGCAGGAGTTCCCACCACTCGGCCGCTGTGTAATCCGCCATCCAGAATCCCGCCCGTCTTCGTCTTCCAAGAGGTCCGGAGTGTGCGAGGTGGGATGCGACGCGGACGGCCCTGGTGCGGGTGGCGCGCCAGGGCCGTCCGCGTCGCGGGCAGGAGATCAGCCGGCCCAGACCTCGGCCTCGTCGGCCGGGACGGTCGTGGCGAGCTTCAGCTCCTTGCGGGCGGCAACCGTCTTGTTGGGGTCGATGCCGGTGAAGGCCGCGTCGTAGGCGATGTAGAAGGTGTCGGTGTCGCCGGCCGACGAGGCCTTCTTCCACTCGCCGGCGGTCTTCTCCAGCTGCGCGCGCAGCTTGCCGGTCTCCGGCTGCTCGATCCCCTGCAGAGCCTTGACGTGAGCGTCGAGCGCGGTGGCGACAGCCTTGGCCTGCGCCTTGTATCCGGGGAGGTCGTCCTCGACCTGCTCCGCCTCGGGCTGGTTCATCCACAGGGCGTCGTAGACGGCGGTCGAACCCTTGAGGTACGCGAGCTGCTCGGCGTTCATGGGTGCGCTCTTCAGCGAGCCGGTCAGCTTGCCCGACTCCTTGGTGTAGGCGCAGCTCACGGAGCGGTCGCCCGTAGCCCAGCTCTCCTTGGTGGGGTGGTAGTAGAAGACGTCGGCCCCCTGGGGCAGCGCCCAGGTGTCCGGGGCGAACTTCTGCGCCTCGACCGGGCACCGCTTGTCGGCGATCACCGCGACCGCGTCGTCACCCGGGAAGGTCTTCTCGTCGTCGATCGTGAACTCGCCGACGACCTGGCCCTCGTGCGGCTCCTTGCACGGAACGACCTCGATCGCGAATTCCTCGGTCTCGGTCGCCTTGCTGTTCGGGTTGTAGCAGTCACCGGGGGCGAGGGAGAACACCGATCGCTGGCGGACGACCTTCTTCGCGCCGTCCGTGGCACTGTCGACGACGTCGGCGCATCCCGCCGCACCGACCGCGAGAAGGGCGACGACAACGGATATACCGCGCAGGGAACGGGACGTGGCACCCAAAGACATGACGTGTGCATCCTCAAACAGAAAATTTATGAACAGATGTGCGCATCGTATGGCATGTCTGTGACCACCCTTGCGCGGGCGTTCGCACGGCTCAGCAGGCCTTCGACTCCAGGTGGTACGTCGTGTCGACCTGGAAGCCGTTCGTGGACCTGCCCTTGATCTCCAGTACGTACTGGCCGGCGGCCAACGGCTCGATACCGCCCCAGACTCCCCAGGCGTAGCGCTGGGTCGGTCCCGTCATGAACGGCGCGGAGAACTCCTGCAACGGCAGCGGCACCCCGTTGAGCGATGCCGCGGCCTCGGCCACCGCCATGGACCGGGGGACCCTCGAGTACGACCTGGGATGCTGCATGTTGAGCACCGGGAAGAACACCGGCCGATCCGAGGGGATCGCGCAGCGCCGCACCACGCGGCCCCCGTAGGTGCCGGCCAGGAACCAGAGGTCGTCCGGCTGTCCCCAGGCGGCATGCTCGCCCGTCGTGTCCTTCACCGGGCAGCGGTCGTCGGGCGCGGACAGGGCCCATTGCCACCACCGGCCCGCGAGTTCCCCGCGCTTCTCGACGCTCAGCCTCCACGTGCCGTCGGCCGATCCCGCACCACTCATGACGCCCCTCCCGCCTGCGGCCTCCGGTCGAGGCTCTTTTCGGACAAGCGGACAGTACTCGGGGAGGGTGAAGGGGTCCGCGGCGACCTCGGGATCGACCGAATGCGCAGGCCGCCTCGGTCAGGGCAGCAGCGGGCGGCCCTCGCGTGCGGCGGTGAAGTGGTCCGCCCTGAGCGCCTCTTCACCGTGCTCCTCGGTGAACGCCCTGATGCGGCCCAGAGGGGACGACGGGTCCGGCGGTTCGTTGCTCACGGTGACGCCCAGGGCGATCTCGGCGAAGGCGATACCCACCTGCTGCGGGTCGTTCATGTCCATACCCGCACTGTAGAGCGCTGGTCCGACAATCAGTCGCCGCTCTCGCGACCGGGGGTCAGTACGCGCGACACGTAGGTGGCCAGATCCGATCTCATCCGCTCCGCGGTCATGTGCTCCTGCCCCGCCAGGTGTTCGACGAGGTCCGCGCGAGTGGCGGCCAGGAGGGCGTGGGCGGTGAAGTCGCCGTCCGGCACCGAGGGGATCTGACGCAGCGTCTCCTGGAGTGTGCGGTGCCACCACGCGTAGTGCTCCGCCTGGTAGGGGCTGCCGCTCCCCGACTCCTCCAGGGCCAGGGCGAGGTGGCGATTGTCGAGCTTGAAGCGGAGTACGGCGTCGAGGAGAGCCGGTACGCGGTCATGGGGCGGGGCCGACGGACCCAGCGGGGGCGGGCCGGACTCCACGGCGTCGCGCAGTGGCCGGATGCGGGCCTCGTACAGGGCCCGGACGAGCCCCGTCCGGTCGCCGAAGCGGCGGAACAGGGTCCCTTTGCCGACCCCGGCCGCCGCGGCGACATCGTCCATGGACACGCCGCGAGGGCTCGGGCTGCGGGCGAAGAGGTCGTCGGCGGCGGCCAGGACGGCCTCGCGGTTGCGCAGGGCGTCGGCGCGTTCCTTGCGCTGGGTCATGACCTCTCCTTGCTAAGCGGACCGTCGGTCCGTATGGTTCGAGGGGTTAAGCGGACCAGTAGTCCATATTCTAGGGGTGCCCAACCGATGAGTGACGTCATGAGCCCGGAGCGCCTGTACCGCCACAGTCTGCGCCTCCTGCTGGACAAGGACATCGAGGGCTGGATCGCCCTGTGCGACGACGCGGCGGTGTTCGAGTTCCCGTTCGCGCCGAACGGGTTTCCCTCGAAGTTGGAGGGCAAGGAGGCCGTGGCCGCGTACATGCGTGGCTATCCCGACTCCATCGACCTGCGGGAGATCCCGCGGTTGGAGATCCACGCGCTGCGCGATCCGGACACCGTCGTCGCCGAGTGGCGCGGCGTGGGCCGCGTGGTCGCCTCCGGAGCTCCGTACGAGATGTCGTACGTCGCCTTCGTCACCGTCAAGGACGGCCGCATCACCCGCTACCGCGACCACTGGAACCCCCTCGCGATCCCGGGCTCCCTGGACGACGTGAAGTTCTTCCCCACCTCGTGAACGCGAGCGTGAGGGAAGAGGAAGAGGAGAAGACCGTGACCACCCGGACGATGTCCACGCAGACCGTGTCCACCCCCGTGTCCGTCCTGGTGACGGGGGCGACCGGCACCACGGGCAGCCGTGTCGCCGACCGGCTCGTCGCGCTCGGCCACGACATCACCCCGGCCACCCGCCGGCCCACCGATGCGGCGGGCGCGCGGAGTGTCCGGTTCGACTGGCACGACGCCGGCACCTACGGCGCCGCGCTGCGCGGGGTCGACCGCGCCTACCTGGTGCCGCCCGTCGGCGATCCGGATCCCGCCGTGGTCATGCTGCCGTTCCTGGAGCAGGCCCGTGCGGCCGGGGTCCGGCGCGTCGTCCTGCTCAGCTCCTCGGCCGTCCCCGTGGGCGGACCAGGGGCCGGACGGGTGCACGCGCTGCTCGCCGACGGACTGTTCGGCGAGTGGGCCGTGCTGCGGCCCTCGTGGTTCATGCAGAACTTCACCGGCGGGCATCTGCATGCCGAGAGCATCCGCGAGGAGGGCGTCGTATCGAGTGCGACCGGGGACGGGAAGGTCGGCTTCGTCGACGCCGACGACATCGCGGCGGTCGCCGTACGGGCCCTCACCGACCCGGTGGCACCCGATACGGACCTCGTGCTCACCGGGCCCGAGACGCTGAGCTACCGCGAGGTCGCCACCGTCATGACCCAGGTCTCCGGGAGGCCCGTCGAGCACCGGCAGCTCACGTACGAACAGATGCGTGACCGCCTGACCGCCGCGGGCATCCCAGGTGAGTTCGCCGCGATGCTGGCCGGCATGGACCGGTCCATCGCCCAGGGCGCCGAGAACCGCGTCACCGGAACCGTCGAGCGGATGACGGGCCGTCCGCCCCGCACGTTCCGCGCGCACGCCGAGCGCGCCCTCGCGGAGCGCGGCCGACGGGCGGGGGCGGAGGCGGGGGCGTAGGACCGATGGGGGGAGGCCCTTCTCGCCGTCTCCTCGACGCCGAGTGGTCGCACCCGTTGAACGGGGCACTCATGGCGGCCTGTTGGGACGCGTGACCGACTCAGGCTTCGCGGGAGGCGCTGCGCTCGGTGGGCAGGCCTCGCTTGGCGCGCAGCCGGCGCACCCAAGGACTCCAACGTGCGGGCCGCTCCGGGGGCTTGCCCATCAACTCCCGGTGGCAGCGGTCCAGCGCGTCCTCGACCACGGCGTCGTGCACCCAACGCGTGATCAACGGCCACATCCACAGCATCCGCCCGTGGACGCGGGCGGATGCCTCGTGCCGCACCACCGTCCCGGAGTGCTCCCCACGCAGCTGCGGCTCGACGACGAAGCGGTGGTGGCCGCGCAGGCCCAGTCCAGGACCGAGCTCGAAGGTGACCATCCGCCCCGGCGTGTAGTCCACGACGGTGTAGGTCATGCTGCCGTGGCCTCCGGTCGCGCCCACCGCGAGGGGCCCGTCGAACGTCATCGGGGGCCAGTCGTCCACCGGCCACAGCCGGTCGTCCTCGGAGGCGAGCGAGTCGAGCAGGGGGCCGACCTTCTCAGGGTCCACCGGCCACCAACGTTCGTGCACATTACGCATGTTGTTCTTCTCCTCGACACGACTGCGCTCCGCTCGGCCTCGCTTCGGCCGACCGTGGCAGTGCACGCTAGCAGGGCGGAGGCCGCCTTTGACGCGCAGGTTTGCCACCGTCCGGGCCCCTCGCGGATCGTGGGTGCATGGGTCTCCTCCGTGGTCGTCGTCATGGGTATCTCGGGCGTGGGCAGGACCATGGTGGCGCGGCCCTGCTGGCTAGGAGGCAGGGCCGTCGAGGTCGAGCTTGATCAGAGCCAGCGCTTCGGCGACCTCTTCGGTCATGTCGTCCTCGGCGCCGAAGACCAGGCACAGATCGTCGTGGAGTGGTGCGAGGACCAACTGCGCATCGCTCGCCAGCCCCTGGGCGAGCAGCAGCATTCCGATGTCCCGCCGCAATTCGACCGCTTCCTCGCTCGCATCGCCGTCCACCGTGCGAACGATGTCCAGAACACCGCGCAGGGCGGTGAGTGCGTCGGTGACCTGACCGAGTTCGGCACGGCATCGTGCGGCCTGGGCGCGGCACGCGCGGGCCTGCACACCGCTGGTTCCGCCGGTACGTGCGTACGCGTCCGCCAGGGAGTCGAACTCCGGCAGCGCGGCCCGGTAGTCCCCGCCGAGCAGCCGGATCGCGGCCCGCTGGGTCCGCAGCTCCAGCACCTTCCTGCTCTCCGGACCGAGTGCACGTGCCGCCGGATCGATGATCTCGCCCAGCACCTCGGCGGCCTGGGCGAACCGCTCCTCGTCCAGCAGGGCGTCGGAGTGCGCGTACGCCTCCGCGATCTCCTCACGCAGCCGCTCCGGCAGGGGCACGGGAGCCGGCGGCACCGCGGCCGGATCCGGCGTCGTGGGAACGGGCCGACCCGCGCCGGCGCGGGCGCGCGGTGCGTACGGCCGGCGGAAGAGGGCTGTCGGGTCCGGCGCACCCTCCGGCCCCGCCTCACGGGGTCCGGGCCTCTCGCCGGGCGGCGGCAGGAACGGCCGCAGCCGTTCGTAGACCTCCTGTACGTCGGCGGGCCGTGCCTCCGGTGCCTTGAGCAGCAGGTGCAGGACGAGGTCCTCCAGGGCGGCCGGTACCTCGGGCCGGAGGACACGCAGGGGAGTGGGTGCGGCGTTGACGTGCTGATACATCACCAGGTACTCGCTGTCGGCCGTGAACAGCGCCCTGCCGCTGAGCAGTTCGTGCAGCACGCAGCCGAGCGCGTACAGATCGGTCTGCGGGCTGGTCCGCCCGCCCCGCACCTGCTCCGGAGCCATGTACTGATACGTACCGATGGGGCTGCCGGTCGCGGTCAGCTTGGTGACGTCCGTGCGGAGGATGGCGGCGATGCCGAAGTCGAGGACCTTCACCGTGCCGTCCCGTGCGACCAGGATGTTGCTCGGCTTCAGGTCGCGGTGGATCACGGGCACTTCGTGGGCGTACGACAGCACGGTGGCGACCTGCGCGGCGACGGCCACGGCCCAGCTGACCGGCAGCGGGCGCTCCGGGTGGATGTAGGCGGACAGGGGCACCCCGTCGACCAGCTCCATGACGAGGAACAGCCGTTCGTACGTGGTGTCCGTGTCATCGAGCACCGCGTCGAACACCTGCGGCACTCCCGGGTGCTGGATCCGCGCGGTGATGCGGGCCTCGCGCTTGAAGCGCTTCGCGAACTCCTCTGCCAGCTGCGGTGATCCGGCCACTGCCTGCCGCCGGACGACCTTCACGGCGACGGGCCGGTCCAGCACGGCGTCGTAACCACGCCACACGTCCCCCATACCGCCGCTGTTGAGCTCCTCCAGAAGCTCGTACCGTCCGGCGATCGGCTGCTGTGGCACCTTGCCCCCGTGTGTGCGTGCGCTGCTGGCCGACGCGTGCAGGCGCGCGGACCCCGACATGGTGGGGCAAGTCTCTCCGGGCGGTGATCTCCAGTCCAGCGAGGCCGCAGGAGTGCTCGTTTTCCGGTCACCGGAGGCGTAGTGGGCCGGGGAGGTGCTCGACGGGCCGTTCCTGAGGAGGCTGAAGCCGGGAACGTGGGAGCGGGCGAGCTGTCGGATCTCCGTGGTCCGGGGTCTGCTGTGCGGGGTGCGGGACTCCGGTTCGGCTGGTTTCCGACGATGCGTCGGCAGCGGTGCGGTCAGCCGAGGCTGACGTTTCGGAGGTCATCCTGTCGTCTCCGGCGCGTGAGGGAGTTCCCTGAGGTGGGCCCGGGCGCGCGCAGGGGCGCCCGGGCCCGGAATCGGTCAGGGCGACTGCACCTCCACCACGGCCCACACCGTTTTCCCGGGCCCGTCCGGACTCGGGTACCAGCCCCAGCGGTCGGTGAGGGCGGCGACCAGGAGCAGGCCGCGCCCGCCGTCCTCGTCGTCCGGGGCCGCCGGCTCGGGGAGGGCAGGCAGGCGTTCGCCCCGGGTGTCGGTGACCTCGACGCGGATCGCCGACCCTTCGGCCGTCAGCCGGAGCCGGAAGTCCCTGCCGGGCACGTGGCCGTGCCGCACCGCGTTCGCGCTCAACTCGGCGACGGTCAACGTCAACGCGTCGTGGGTGTCGCTGCCGTACGGGATGCCCCAGGCGTCGAGACGTTCACCGGCCAGGCGGCGGGCGAGACGGGCCCCGCGAGGGGTGGAGCTGAAGCGCATCGCGAAGTGGTGCCAGGGAAAGGTGGGGCGGGGCGCCCGGACAGGACGCACGGGCAGTGGGGGCGGCTTGCTGGTCATGACTCAACGGTGACCCGTCGTGCCGGAGCGTGACCAGGGGTGACGCGCTGTCGCGTGGTGGATGTACGTGAGGGTGAGGGGCCAGTACGCGGCAGGGGCAGGCGGCGGACCGGCTGGGGCGGAGCGCCGGATGAGCGGCGCTCCTCACAGGCCCTGGTGACCTGAGTCAGTCGAAGAGGGCGACGAGTCCGTTCACCCAGATCGCGAGGAACACAAGCGCCGCCACCAGGCAGCCGACGCCCGCCAGCACACCGCCGACCGTCCATGGCTCGGAGGGCGCCTCGTGCTCCCCTTCCAGGTCGTCCAGGTAGGAGGCGGGGTCTTCCCAGTCGACGGGGTGTCCCAGCTTTTCGGCACAGGCGGTCCGCACCGCGACCAGCTGTCCCTCCGCGAAGTTGGTGGCGGCCTTCGCCTCAGGGCCGTGCCAGGCGAGGGCTTTCATCCGCCACACCGGGGACCCGTATCGAGTCTCGAAGGCGGCGGTCTCGTCGGCATCGCGGTCCTCTTCGAGGTACATCCAACGTCCAGCCTCCGCGGCGTCGCCGTAGAGCCGGTACACCTCGGCCAGACGACGGCGGAGTGAAAGGTCGTGCGGGAAGGACGAGACGAGACCGCGCAGGCGCTGGCGCGCGACGGGAACCCGGCCGGCGGCCAGGTCTGCATCGACTCGGGCAAGTGTCTCTCTCAGGGGCATGAATGCATGATCGTGTACCGCACTGATCTACGTCGAACTGGTTTCGTCGCTCAGCACCCCCCGTTGACTCGGACGCCGGAGGCCGGCTTGGGGGCGCTGAGGAGCCGCCCCGGCACACATGGCCAAGGCTGCGCGACCGACCGGACGCACCGCAGCAACGAGCAGGAGATGCTGGTCCCGACGGCCTGGGGGCACGTCACCTCGTCCGAGTCCTGCGCGACACTGGTCGAGTGATTGTCGAACGCGCGTATGCCCACCTCTCCTCCTACGACGAGGACGCCTGGCCCTGGTCCGTGCCCTGTGTCCGGCAGCTGCTCGACGAAGGGCTGCGCTTCACCGCGCCGGTGACCTTTCTGGTCGGTGAGAACGGCTCGGGGAAGTCGACCCTGGTCGAGGCGCTGGCGGAGGGGTTCGGTCTGGACTCCTACGGCGGCTCCCACGACTGGCGCTACGCCTCCCCGCGTGGCAAGTCGGAGCTCGGCGAGCGGATGAGGTTCGACGCGGCCTCGCGCGGGCGCCGTATGGCCACCAGCTGGTCGGCCCGCAAGGGCTTCTTCCTGCGGGCCGAGACGGCGCTGGACGCCCTGGACAGGGAGGGGTTGTCGCCGGACTCGGTCAGCCATGGCGAGGGCTTCCTCGCGGCATTCCGCGGTAAGTTCCTCCACGCCGGGCTCTATGTTCTCGATGAGCCGGAGGCGGCGCTCTCCTTCTCCTCGTGCCTCGAACTGATCGGGCACATCGACCGGTTGGTCAAGGAGGGCGGCCAGGTCATCTGTGCCACGCACTCTCCCCTGCTGACTGCTCTGCCGGGCGCGGACATCGTCGAGGTCGGCGAACACGGCATGCGGAGGGCCGTCTGGCAGGAGCTCGGCCTCGTGGATCACTGGCGCCGCTATCTCGCCGACCCGCACGCCTATCTGCGGCACATCGTCGAACCGTAGGGGCGGCCCCCCTCAACTGTCACCCGTCCGTAGGCTCGGGCCATGAGCGTCTCTCTCTACTACCGCGCGACCCGGGCGATTGCGCCGACCGAAGCCGAGGCGGCCGCTGTTCGGCGCGTGGTCGCCGCCCACAGGGCGTCGTTCCCGTATCAGGACCAGGAGAGTCTGTGCCTGTACGACAGCGATGACTGCCGCCCGCACGAGATCGTCGCCGGGTCCACCAAGCTGCCGTTCGATCCCGGCCGGGTCCTGCCGGTGCTCAGCCATGTGCTGGGCGCGGTCAGCGAGTTGCGCCGTGCTCTGCCGGGAGCGGAGTGGCGCGTGCACATGGACGACCTCGACGTCCCGTGGGACGAGACCGGCGGCTACGCCTTCCCCGGCATGCACGAAGCGGACCTCGCAGCCGAGCTGGGCGGCCTCTGAGGACCCGGACCCGGACCCGGCGGAGCCCGCCCGGTGGGTTCACCGCCCGCACTTCGTGCGCCCGTGAGGTGGCCCGGGTGGTCAGGGCAGCCGTGTCAGTGCGCGCAGCTCGCTGACCAGCGCGTGCACATCGCGTACGGCGGGTGGGGCGGCGGGGGCCGCCGGGGTGGCGTCCGGGGCGGTGGTGCGGCAGGGGCGGCACAGGCCGTCGGGCAGTGCTTCGGGTGCCCCGGGACGGCCGCATTCGGTGCACTCCGCCAGGAGGCGGCGTCCCGGAACGGCGGGCGTGGCGGGTGCGGGGCTGCTGCTGGCCAGGTGGGGCGGGAGCTTGTCGACGAGGCGGCGGCGTACGAAACCGACGGGGGAAGCGACCTGCGCGGGTAGCCCCGCGGCGAGGGCCTGGGCGAAGTAGTCGGCGTCCACGCCGCGTGCGAACCAGGTGGCGGCCAGGGGCTCCAGGACACGGCAGTCGGCTGCGGAGAGCACCAGGCGCGTGTCCGTGCGCCCGAGTCGGGCCAGGGCGAGGTATGCGGGTGAGGGCTCGACCGGGGTCGTCGCCGCCGTGCGCTGCCCGGGCACGGCGGGCGCCGCGGGCGCGGGGTGCGCCGCCTCGCTTGCGGCGGCGGCCGGGGCCGGGTGCGCGGTGGCCGGTGACGGGGGCGCGGTCAGGGGCGTGGCCGTGGTCTGGGGATCCGCACCGGCCTGCGGGGGAGCGGGTGCGGCTTCCGGCGTCGGGCGGTTGCCCTCGGCGGTCAGGAACGCGTCCCACCACTCGTTGTCGTGGGCGGTGCGCGACCAATAGGTGCGGGACACCCAGCGGACCTGGTCCCGCTCGCCGGCCAGGCAGCGTACGCGCCGCAGATGCCCGGCTACTCCGAGGGCCTTGAGGGCGCTGGAGACGGCCATCTGCCCGTACGGGGGCAGGTGTGCGGCCAGCGACTTGATGTCCATCGCCGAGCCGTCGGGAAGCCGGTCGAGGTATCCCGCGATGTACCGCTCACGCTCCGGCAGCAGGACGAAGTCGTCCGCCCGGGGCGGGCGTTGGCCTGGAGCGGTGCGCTTGCCGTAGCCGGGGCGTGCTTTGGCGTACGGGCGTGAGGATGCGGGTGCGCGGAGGGCAGGGCTAGGGTGCTCGGTAGCCACGAGATCGCTTCCTTCGATCTTGGGGTGAGACCCCGGCCCGGTGTTTGCTGCACCGCGTCGGGGTCGATTCGTTGGGCGCACCGTAAGCAGCCGTAACGATGCGCTGCAAGCTGATCACCTTTAGTCATATCAACTGGCCGTGGCGGGGCAGGGAGGGCAGGGAGGGTGGGGAGGTTTCCCCAAACCCCTTCTTCTGCCTACCGGGTGAACAGCATCGCTCGAATCCCGGCGCTCGCGTCCCGACCCCCGCATCCCGAAGCTCAAGCGTCGGGCTCGCCCCCTGATGGCGTCCCCCTGACGAGTGAACGCCCGGTCCCGAAGCTCGGGGCTCGCCGGCCGAGTTCCGAGCGCCTAGTCATCCAGCGTCGGAGCCCGGTACGTGTCCGGAGGCAGACTTTGACCGAAGCCCGCCTCTGCGCAGCTGTACGGTGCCCTCCTAGACGACGGCCCGGCACAAGTACTTCTGCTCTCCGTTGGTCTTGATGAAGACCTTGTCCAGGTGCCACTTGTCCCCGGGCCTCGCACGCCGGTGGCGTAAGCCTGCCCGCACTTCGTGCACCAGTGGCCGACGGTCTCATGGGACACGGGCAGGCCGCGCTGCAGCATCAGCTCCCCGACCTCCCGGAAGCTGAGCGGGAAGCGGAAATGCGGCCGTAGACAGTGCGCGATGACCTCCACCGGGTACCGGTGCCCCTCGTGCGACGGCGGCGCGTTGTCCACGGACGACCCGTCCCAGCGTGATCAACTCAAGGAGCATCCCACCCTGTCGGCCAACGTGACAGCGCCTTCGGGAAGGTACGCCCTTCGCTTACCTTCCCGAGGACGATCCACACGTCATGAGCATTGCTCGCCCGGCGGCCGGGGCCGTCAGTACAGGGTCAGGCCGTAGGCCGCCAGGACCTCGGTGATCGGCTGGTGGAAGGTGGTGCCGCCGGAGGCGCAGTTCCCGCTGCCGCCCAAGATCAGACCGAGGGCCGTGGTACCGGAGAAGGCGGGACCCCCGGCGTCGCCCGCCTCGGAGCAGATGTTGGTCTGGATCAGGCCGTAGACGATGTCGCCACCACCGTAGTTGACCGTGGCGTTGAGGCTGGTGACCGTGCCGCAGCGCATTCCACTGCTTTGACCGAGGTGACAGACGGACTGTCCGACCCGGGGAGCGGCGGCCCCGGTGATGTCCCGGACGACGCCGCCGCCCAGGTTGATCTCACCAGAGTAGGAGAGGGTGGTGTTGGTGTAGCGGACCAGCCCGTAGTCGTTCCCCGGGAAGCTGTATCCAGCGGTGGTTCCGACGGGCACTGTGCGGGCCGAATCCGCGTACCAGGTGGTGCTGGTACGCGCGCAGTGCCCCGCGAGGATGCCGTAGTACGTGCTGCCGCCACGGGCGTTGAAGGCGACCGTGCAGCGAATGCCGCTGTCGCCGTACAACGTGTCGCCGCCGCGTACGACGGTCGGCGCCGCCGATGCGGCGGGTGCTGTCAGGAATACCGCGGCGAGGGCGGTCAGGAGGGCAGTCAGGGTTACGAGGATGGGCGAGCGTCTCACGGTTCCTCCCAATGGGGACGCGGTGGAGTCGCGCTCCGGTTCACCCATGGTGGGGGAACCGCCCCCGAGTCGACAGGCCGCCTCGGAAAAAAGACCGGCCGCATCGGAGTGGGCAACTGGAACAGATCATCCCTTCACGGGCATCGCCGCAACGCAACGTACCCGTGAGGGGCCCGCCGCAACGCTGAACCGGCGTTGCGGCGTGGCGCGTCCCGATCCGCGACTGCTCGTCTCCAGACCGTGCGGGGCGCGTTGTGGGCTGACGATGGTGGCTCGCGACCCCTGCGTCTCCATCCAGTCGTCGACAGCCCCGCTGGCTCCGGGCCGGGCCCACCCCACGGCCTGGATGACGACGCTGCGCACCTGGCTTGTTCTGTCGTGTGTGGTTGAGATCGACTACCGCGGGTTCGATGATGTCCGGGGCGACGGGGAAACGAGGGCTCGCGGTGACGCTGAGAAGTAACGGCTCAGTGGGCGATGCGCCATGAGGCAGCGTGTACAACTCGCCCTCCAGGTGGCGCTGGTTCTCGTCGCCAGCCTATTCGGGATCGTCACCAACTACGCCACCGGCGTCGACGAAGCCCCGTGGTTGTTGCAGGTCATTCAGAAGGCTTCCGTCCCCGCCATCGGCCTGTTGGTCGTCGCGATGGTGGTGGGCCAGGTCGTGGTGTACCGGCTGGAGAATCCGGCGCCGCCGCGGGTGGACTGGCCGCGTGACCGAGTCCCGTACCCCGGACTGGACGCCTTCGAGGAGGACGAGACGGCCGTGTTCTTCGGCCGGGAAGCTCTGACCGCCGAGCTGACGCGCAGACTCAACATGTCGACGGACAGAGCCGCTGACCGGTTCCTCCTGCTCGTCGGCGCCTCCGGAAGCGGAAAGTCCTCCTTGGTCAGAGCCGGTGTGATGCCGCGTCTCCGGGACCGGCGATGGACGTTGGTGCCCGCCTTCACCCCGGGGGCGAACCCGCTCGGTGCGATGGCCGCAGCCCTCGCATCCGCCGGTGGAGAGCAGGAACCCGCGAGCGCGGTCCTACGCCGGCTCCGGCAGGGACCGGCCGCGGTGAGAGCCGAACTGAACCGGCTGCGCCGTGGCCGATTCCGGCGGGTGCTCCTGGTGGTGGACCAGCTCGAAGAGGTGATCACCCTCGCCGGTGAACGGGAACGCGCCCAGTTCCTCGACGCACTCCGCCTCTGCGTGGAACAGGACACGAGCATCCGCGTATTGGCCACACTCCGGGTGGATTTCCTCGGCCGGCTTCTGACCACCGGACATGCCGAGATCTGGCAACACCCCGTCACCGTCGGTGCCCTCGGTAAAAGCCAGTTCGCGCAGGTCGTGGAACGCCCTGCCGCCCTGGTGGACCTTTCCTTCGCCCCCGGCGTCGTCGACACCATCGTCGACGACGCCGGCACGGAAGACGCCCTGCCGCTGCTCGCCTACCTCCTCCAGGAGCTCTACTTCGCCTCCGGGCCCGGCGGAAGAATCACCGAGGAGCTGTACCGCAGCCTCGGCGGTGTGGCAGGTGCTCTCGCACGGCAGGCGGATCACACGGTGACCGGGCTCGACCAGACCGACGGGATCACGTTCGCCCTCCGGGTCCTTCTCAGGTTCGTCACGGTCCAAGGGCAGGAAGTGGCCCGCACGCGCGTCCCGCTGTCCGAACTCACCGCACGGGAGCGGCGGGTCGTGGACGCCTTCGTCGACGCACGTCTGCTGAAGTCCGACGTGGCCGGCGACGGCGTCCCCGGCCAGGAGTTGCCGTACGCGCAGGTGACACACGAGGCGTTGTTCCGCCAGTGGGCTCCGCTGCGCCAGGAGGTCGAGTCGCGCGCGGAACAACTGCGGGAGCGTGCCGAGCTGGAGCGATGGGCCGAGGACTGGGAACGCTCCGGCCGCAGCGACGACTACCTTCTCACCGGTGAACGGCTGACCCTGGCCCAGCGCAGGCTCACCACGCTGGAGGAATTCGGCATCGCCCCCGAGCCGGTCCGTGTGCTCGTGCAGTCCTCGCAGCGACGCGATCTGGCCTTCCTCCGCCGCGTCTCGGACAGCATCGGCCAGTACGCGCTCGGGAGTGCGGAGACCCACCCGGAGCGAGCCATACTCCTGTCCCTGGCCGCGCTCGGCGAATGCACGCCGACGCCCTCCGCCCGCCGCGGCCTCATGGCGGCGCTGGCAGCGAGCCACCTCCGTACGCGAGTGGACGCGCACACGGACACCGTCCGCCACATCGCCTGGTCCCCGGACGGCCGACGACTGGCCACCGCGTCACGAGACGGCAGCGCGCGCGTCCTGGACGCCCGGTCCGGACAGTCGCTGCACGTCCTGCCGTCCGACGGAGCGATGGTCGAGTCGGTTGCCTGGTCGCCCGATTCCGCGTACGTGGCGACGGCGGGCCGGGAGCGGGTCGTGCGCATCTGGGATGCCGTGTCGGGTGAGCCCGTGCGGTTGCTGACCGGAGCCACGGACATCGTGAGACAGGTGGCCTGGTCACCCGACGGACGGCATGTCGCCGCCACTTCGAAGGACTGCGTCGTACGCGTGTGGGAGGCCGGGACGGGCAGCCTCGCACAGGAACTGGAGGGACACCGGAACGATGTCTGGGGCGTCACCTGGTCACCGGACGGGACCCGGATCGCGTCGGCATCGCACGACCAGACGGCCCGCGTGTGGGTCCTGGCCACGGGTACCGCGGACGTCGTCCTGGAGGGGCATACGGACTTCGTCGAAGGCATCGCCTGGTCGCCGGACGGCCGCTCCATCGCCACGGGCAGCGGCGACCACACCGCCCGTATCTGGGACGCCCGGACCGGTGCGCTGCGACTGCTGCTGCGCGGCCACACCGACTACGTGTGGAACCTGGCATGGTCCCCGGACAGCTGCGCCCTCGCCTCCGCTTCCTCCGACCACACCGTGCGACTCGTCAGCGCACAGGACGCGAAGGTGCTGGCCGTGCTGCGCGGCCACACCGACACGGTCTGGGGTGTGACCTGGTCGCCCTCCGGCACCCAGCTCGCCACGAGTTCGACCGACGGTTCGGCGATCGTGTGGGACCTACGTCCACGAGGAGCGGAGGTCGTCGCGGCCGACGGCCACCGCGGACCGGTGAACCAGGCATCCTGGTCCGCCGACGAGCAGTGGATCGCCACGGCCTGCGACGACGCGACCGTACGCCGCTGGTCCTCCAGTGACGGGACTTGCGTAGCGGAGCCGCTGAGACTGGACGACCGGGTCTGGAGCGTGGCGTGGTCCCCGCTGCCCCAGGACGGCAGGCTCGCGCTCAGCACCAACGACGGTCTCTTCCGCATCCAGGACGACACCGGCGCGGTGCTGGTCGAGAAGCGGGGAGAGGTCGTCGAGTCATGCGCCTGGTCCCCGGACGGCCGCCGTATCGCCACGGGCGGACACGACGGCACCGTACGTGTCCGGGAGGCGGACACCGGCACCGAGCTCACCACTCTGACCGGCCACCAGGACTGGGTGGGACGCGTCGCATGGTCGCCCGGGGGAAGATTCCTCGCCAGCGCATCGGACGACCGCACCTGCCGCCTCTGGGACGTCGCGGAGAGCCGGCAGCTCACCGTCCTGCGCGGCCACGACAACTACGTCGACGACGTCGCCTGGTCCCCGGACGAACAACGGATCGCCACGGCCTCCGGTGACTGGACGGTAGCGGTGTGGGAAGCGACCACGGGCCGCCGCATCCATGTGCTCACGGGCCACGAGGGACGCGTCCGCTGCGTTGCTTGGTCTCCCGACGGCCGTTTCGTCGCCAGCGGCTCGGACGACCGGACCGTGCGTGTCTGGCTCGCCGACACCTTCGACGAGGTCGCTGTCGTCGGCGTCCACCAGGACAAGGTGTCGTCGGTCGCGTGGTCCCGGGACAGCACCCGTCTGCTCACCGCCTCCTTCGACGGAACGGCCCGCATCTGGTCCGCCGAACCCGACTACGACCGGCTCGAAGCCCACGCTCGGGGGCGTGTCTTCCGGACCCTGGACGAGGACGAACGACGACGGCACCTCCTGCCCCCTGGCGGGGGTGTAGCCGGAGAGCCGACTCAGTACCGCTCTTCCACCGTCCGGTCGTCGGTGCTCACGAGGTAGTCGTCAGGATCGAGGCCCATCGCCTTGCGGGCGGGCGAGGCCCAGTACATCGCGTTGCGCTCGGCGAATGTCTCCGGGCCCTCGTAGGAGACCAGCCACACGAACTGGTTCCGCTCACGATCGACCCAGGCCCCGCCGATCGTGAACCCCAAATCCAGCCGCAGCGGCACGATGTCGGCCGTCCAACGCGCCACCCACTCGTCCAGCAGGCCGTCGCGGACGGTGTAGGTGCGGAGCTGGGTGGTCTTGGCCATCGTGGGGGTGCTCCTGGGTCGGTCGGTCGGGGTCGCCCATTGCGAATGCGGCAAGGCCCTCCAGGCTGGCGTTCGAGTGTGCCGAGAGGGGACACAGGGCGGCCCCCCCAAGCGTAAGGCCCTCCTGGTGCTCGGGATGCTTTTCGATTGGTGCAACGAAGTCACTACTATGTGTCAACACACCAGCTGGGCGCTTCCGGGGGTATGGCATGGACGACGCAGAACGCAGGAACGCAACGGCTCCGATCCGGCGGCATCAGATCCGGACTGCGTTGCTCAAGCAGTATGCCGGTCTCATCTACGACGACGACCTGAAGGCGTATGACCAGCAAGGCTACGAGCAGCGCTTCTTGTCCCGCGCACTCACAGCTGCGGCGATCCGGGTCGTCACCGGATGCGACCACAGGACTGCCGGCCTGTCGGTCATCGACGGGGAACTCGACCAAGGCATCGACGGCGTGGCAGTGACCGAGGGCACCCAGGAGGTCTGGCTCGCCCAGGCGAAGTGGAGTGACGACGGAAAGGGCAAGTTCAATACCGCCGCGGCCCACAAGTTCATACACGGTCTCCGCCTCATCGAGCAGCGCAGTTACGACCGTTTCAACGACCGCCTCGACCCCATCGTGGCCCGCGTGAACTCCGCCATGCATGACGCCCGGCTGAAGGTCACCCTGGTGATCGCCGTTATGGGGGCGGGGGTTCTCAGCGATGAGGTTGTTGCAGTCCTTGAAGACGCCCAGAAGGAGTTCAACGGGCTCGGTCCGGTCCTGGACTACCGAGTGGTCAACGCGGCGCACGTGTTGCGGCAGGTCCAGGAGGACCTCGCCCCCGAGCCGGTGCGTGTCACCGTCCGGATGACGAACTGGCTCAAGCGGAACACTCCACTTGTGGCCTACCAGGGAACCGTTCCGGCCAGCAACATCGCTGAGTGGTACGGGGACCACCAGGACCGCCTGTACTCCCAGAATCTGCGTCAGAACCTGGGTGCCACGCGGGTCAACTCCGGCATGCTCGGCACACTCGCGAAGGAGCCGGAGAACTTCTGGCTCTTCAACAACGGTGTGACTGTGCTGTGCGACGGCCTGGAGGAGGTCTGGCCTGGACGGCGCAGGCCTGACGAACCGGTGCATCTACGGCTCAGCGGGGTCAGCGTGGTCAACGGAGCGCAGACGGTCAGTGCGGCGCACAGGGCGATGCAGTCGTCCCCTGAGGCAGTCGAGGACGCTGAGGTCACGGTGAAGGTCATCGTCGTCGACGAGCACATGCCGGACTTCGCGCGGCGGATCACGGAGACGACCAACACCCAGAACCACGTGGAGCAAAGGGATTTCATCGCCCTGGACGAAGTCCAGGCAATGATCCGGGAGGACTTCGCCCTGTCGCTGCAGAAGTCCTATGTGTACAAGCGTGGCGAGTCGGACCCCGCCCCCGAGGAAGGGTGCTCGATGGTGCAGGCCGCCACTGCTCTGGCGTGTGCACACCACGGCACCGAACTCACCGTGCGCGCCAAGCGGGACACTGACCTGCTCTGGGAGCGAGGCGGTGGCGGCGCGTATCCGCGCCTGTTCGGGGAGCGGCCGAGCGCCTTCCAGATCTGGCGTTCGGTGTTGGTTCACCGCGCTGTCGGAGCGGCTCTCAACGAAGAGCGCAAGAAGTTCCAGAAGCGTGCAGCCGATGTCGCCCAGCGAGGTGACCTGCTGATCACGCATCTCGTATTCCAGCTCATCGAGCAGGATCGGATCGACGATCCCGAGTTCGACTGGGACACGGTTCTCGCGGATGTGCCTGAGCTGACCACTCGGGTGCTCTCGTGGCTGATTCACCACATCGATAGTGAGTTCGGGGCGACATCGTTCCTGAGTGGCACTCTCACGGACGTGGTTCGCTGCAAACAGCTCGCGGCCCTGGTGCTCCGTGACGCGCAGCGTGCAGGCGTCATCCCCGACCTGCCCGCCGAGTACCGGCCCTCCAGCGCGGTCCAGCGGAAGAGCCGACGGCCTAACGCGGTACCCACGCTCGTGGATCACCGAAAAATCGTGGACGGTACCCCATTGCGACTTCGGCTGGGAAACAAGCCTGAGGTCAAAGCCCTTGAATCGTGGCTTGCCCAAGATCCTCGGCGGAGTGTGGCGACCTGGGTCAACGACCGTTCGAAGTGTCTCCTCTGGGCGGTGGACAACCGCGCATACTCGCCTACGCGTCTGGTGCTGCACATGTACGAACTCGCAGGCTGGGAGGATGCCCCCGTGGCGGTGCAGGGGCCTGCCCGATGGACACTCGACGGAGGGAGTTCGACTCTCTCGGACATGGCGCGAGTGTTGCTGGACGAACAGGCCGAGCAGGAGTGAGCAGCGGTCCTTCACGCCATGGGTGAAGTGTCGGTGTGACGGCTGCGTGGGTCGCAGCGTTGGGCCCGGCGTCAACCGCACGGCGTGTTCAGGGCCCGTAGCAGCGCCCCCCGAACTGACGCGGACACACGGGCGCCGCCGTCGGAGAGGTTCTGCCGAGGGCGGCGCGAGGTGGGTCAGTGGAAGTGCAGGGAGGCGGAACCGGGCTCGGCGGAGATCGAGGACGGGCAGAGGAAGCTGCCTGAGCTCTTCGAGGCGGTGAACGCCTTGTTCGTGTAGGCGCGAGTGGAGCCGTCTCGTGTCCACCCGACGTTCGTGGCCTTGTAGGAGCAGGAGACGATGCTCTGCTTCACCGTGATGTCGATCAGGTCGGACGTCGCGGTGCCGGCCGCGTCGTCGAAGGTGAGTGTCGGGTCGCTGTTGAGGGTGGCGCTCGCGCCACCACCGCAGCTCACGCCTCTGTTGACGGTGGAGCGGTCGATGGTCAGGGTGGAGGGCGGGTTCGCGCTGGTGGTGGCATCGGCCCAGGTGCAGGTGCTGCCCGCGGCCGTGATGGAGCCGTCGACCAGCTGGGAGGCCGCAGGGCCCGCCGCGCTTGCGGTGGAGACACCGGCGGCGGCCGCGACGACCAGGGCGGCGATACACGAGAGTTTCGGTGCGAGCCTCATGTCACTCCTTTTTGCCGCGTTCGTGTGGGGGTATGACCGAAGCCGCTCGCGCACGCGGCGAGACGCGGAACTGGGCTTGTCATGGAAGGTCTCACAGAAAGGCCTACATGTCATGGGCCTGTCAAATGTTGGCCGGATGGCTTGCATGGGAGCGGCGACCGACAGCATGCGGGTGTGCGGCCTGACGACCACTCGTTGGAGGTAACTGACCGCGAACGCTGTGCGGGCGGATGAGTGGGTGATTACGGTGCCCGAGTGGGACGAGCCGGGGCGGGCGCTGCGGTCCGGGGGCCGCGGACGCGGGTGATGTCGTCCTGACGGGTGAGCCGTGACGTCCTGTCCGCTGTGTGACGGTGGGGCGCGACGGGCGTGGGGCGTGTACGTACGTGGGACAGGTGGTGGCGGATGACGCGGGACGAGACGGGTGCGGGCGTGGGTACGGGGGAGGGCGCGGAGCCCTCGGCCGGGACACAGCCGGAGGGCAGGTCGGAGAACGGGGTGGCGGTCGCCTTCGGGCGACAGTTGAAGTTGCTGCGGGTGCGGGCCGGGCTGGACCGGGTGGAGTTCGGCAAGCGGGTGGGGTATGCGGCGCAGTCGGTCGCGTCGTTCGAGCAGGGGCGGAGGATTCCGCAGCCGGGGTTCGTGGACAAGGCGGACCGGGTGCTGGAGGCCGGTGGGCTGCTGGTGGCGTTGAAGGATGAGTTGGCTCGGTCGCAGTATCCGGCGTTCTTCCGGGACGCCGCGCGGTTGGAGGCCGAGTCGCTGGAGCTCTTCCTGTATGCGGTGAGTGCCGTACCCGGGCTACTGCAAACCGAGGAGTACACCCGTGCTCTGCTTGCGATGCGGCGACCATTGCTTGACGAAGACACGATCGAGCAGCGCGTGTTGGCACGCATCGCTCGTCAGGAGGTACTGACTCGGTGGCCTGCACCCTTGATGAGTTTTGTAATCGAGGAATCCGTGCTGCGTCGGCCGTTCGGTGGCAGGGCTGTGCTGCGAGGCGTGTTCGAGCAGATGCTACTGGTCGGGCGTCAGCGCAGCGTCGAGATTCAGATCATGCCGACGGTCCGTGAGGACAACGCCGGACTGGATGGGCCATTCACTCTGATTACGCGCAAGAGTGGGGAGCAGCTTGCGTACTTGGAAGTACAAGGGCGCAGCATCCTGCTGACCGACCGCGAAGAGGTGCGCTCCGTAGCGGCACGTTATGGGATCATCCGTTCGCAGGCTCTGAATCCGCAGGAGTCTCTGGCATTCATCGAGAAGTTGCTGGGAGAGCTATGAACACCACCGATGCTCCTGCCACGCAGGAGCTGGCTTGGTTCAAGAGCAGCTACAGCGGGGCTGAAGGCGGCGAGTGCGTGGAAGTCGCTTGGCGCAAGAGCAGTTACAGCGGTGCAGAGGGTGGTGACTGTGTCGAGTTCGCAGCTGCTGCCACCCACGTACACATCCGGGACTCGAAGCAGGTCAGCGGCCCCATGCTGACCGTCGGGCCGGATGCGTGGGCCGGGTTCGTCGGGCTCGTCGCCGGCTGAGGAACGTACACGTGAGGGTCTCGCCGCAACACCGAGCCGGTGTTGTGGCGGGACCCTCACGCGTGTGCGGGGACTACTCGTCCACGTTCTCCTCGCGGCGGATCATTCGCCACGCGGCCCGGCGTGCGCTGCGGTCCAGGTTGGACCGGAAGCTCTTGTCGGGGCCGAAGTACTGGCGCCCTATGCCGGCGGTCGTCTCGATGTGGTCGGCCATGTTGTCGGCGAAGGCCCGGTCGAAGACCTTGCCGAAGTTGGCCTCGTCGTTGACGACGGCTGCCGCCCGAACCTTGGGGTCTTCCTTGGTCTTGTTGAACGGCTTGCGGACGTCTTCTTCGGTGAAGTCCGTGCCGAACTTGGCGTTGAACGCCTCGATCAGCTCCGACAGCAGCGACTTCTCCGCCTCTGCCGCGCCGCCAGCCCCCTCACCGAAGCCCGGAAGCTCGGTCGAACCTTCGGGGGTCAGGGAGACGTCGTACTCGCCCGTCTTCTCGACCCGCAGGTGGCTGAGGTCGATCTCCCCTATGTCCACGCCACCGTCCGCCCGGCGGGGGAGCCGGTTCAGGAGGTAGCGGCCGTAGAGGTGGAGGCGTTCCAGCTCGGCGTCACGGTACGGGACGATCTGGGCGAGGAAGCCGTACTTGCGGACGTAGTCGTTGAGGTCCGCGCGGAAGTCCTCCGCCGTCTCCACGTCGTCATCCTCCTCGCTCTCCAGGAGCGGGGTGAAGCGGGCGACGGCGGGGGAGAGGAGCCGGTACAGCTCCGCGTGCAGCTTCTCCCACTTCGCCTGCGAGCCGGCCGCCTTCTCCTTCGCCGCGAAGTACGCCGCGGCGAACTCGTCCATCTCCGACTCCGAGATGATCGGCGCCGACATGACCCGGCTCTGGGCGGTGTAGAGCAGGTTCGGGTCGGACGGGAGGGTGTTGGCCTCCTCGAAGTACGGGCGGAACGCGTCCCGGATGTCCTCGGCGTCGTTCGTGAAGTCCAGGACCGCGAGGTCGGCCTGCGTCTTGCGTTCCGCGGTGCGGTTGAGACGGGAGAGGGTCTGTACGGCGGAGATACCGGTCAGCTTCTTGTTGACGTACATGGTCGTCAACAGCGGCTGGTCGAAGCCCGTCTGGTACTTCTCCGCGACCACCAGGATCTTGTACTCCTGCTGGCCCCGGCCGCCCGCGCCGACCGCCTTGTCATCTGCGCGGGTATACGCGAACGCCTTCGGCAGCGCGCTCTCCGCGATGCCGCCGTTCTCCTTCGGCTCGGTCGTCTCCTCGTCGTCGATCGTCAGCGAGCCGGAGAACGCCACCAGGACACCCAGGTCCGGGTACTTGGTGTCGTAGTCCCGGTCCCTGATGTAGCTCTTGATCGCCCGCGCCATCTGCGCGGCCGACTGCCGGGTGGGCGTGACCACCATGGACTTGGCGCGCCCGCCGAGCCGGCCCCGGGAGTGCGCCAGGAAGTGCTCGACGATCACCTGGGCGTGCTGGGAGACGGTGTAGTCGTGGGTGAGCGCGTACCGGGCGAGCAGGCTGTTGGCCTTCGAGGGGTCCACCTCACGCTCGTCCGGATTCTGGTTCACCAGCTTCCAGTACGTGTTGTACGTGACGTAGTTCCGCAGCGGGTCGAGGATGAAGCCTTCCTCGATGGCCTGGCGCATGGAGTACGTGTGGAAGGGGCGGTAGGCCGCCTTGCCGTCCACGGTGTCTTCCGTGCCGAAGAGTTCGAGGGTCTTCGCCTTCGGGGTGGCGGTGAACGCGAAGTAGGAGAGATTCGCGGCCTTCGAGCGCTCCGCGGCCTTCTTCCTCAGCTTCTCGTCGAGCGTGACGGCCGTCGCGCCCTGGTCCTCCGAGTCGGAGTCCAGACCGAGGTCACGCAGCGCCGCGCGCACGGCGGTGGCGGCATCTCCCGACTGGGAGGAGTGCGCCTCGTCCACGATGATGGCGAAGCTGGTGCCCTTGATCTCGGTCGGGTTGCGCTGGATGTAGTCGAGCAGTGCCGGGAACGAGTGCAGGGTGACCGTGACGATCTTGCCGGTGTCCCGGGACAGCGCGCGGGCGAGCTGCTCGCTCTTCGAACCGTGCTTCTCGTCCACCTTCACGACCAGGCCCTCGGTCTGCGAGAAGCTGCCGACCGTCTCCCGGAGCTGGGCGTCGAGGTTGCGGCGGTCCGTGATCACGATGACCTTGTCGAAGACCGGGGCACCCGGCTTGATCCGTCCGGCCGACAGGGCCTCGGGGTCGAGTGTGCGGGGATCGGTGTCGGCGTGCAGGTCGCTCAGACGGTGGGCGAGCCATCCGATGGTGTTCGACTTGCCGGAGCCGGCGGAGGCCATGATGAGGTAGTTCTGGCCCACACCGAAGGTCGCGGCGTGGGTGGTGAGCTTCTTGACCACGTCCCACTGGTGGAAGCGCGGGAAGATCGTCGACTTGGTCGTCCCGCCACCGGGGGTCTTGGTCTTCTGCTGGTGTACGTAACGCTGCAGCAGGTCCAGCCAGTTGTCCCGCGCCCAGACCTGTTCCCACAGGTAGGAGGTGGCGTAGGTGCCGTACGCGGTGGGAGCCGGGTTTCCGGCGCCGCCGGGCAGGCCGGCGCCGTTGGAGCCGGTGTTGAAGGGCAGGAAGCGGGTGTTCTTGCCCCGGAGCTGGGTGGCGACGAAGACGAGGTCCGGGTCGACCGCGAAGTTGGCGATGACCCGGCGGGTGAAGATCAGTTCGGTGGGGTCGCGGTCGGTGCGGTACTGCTCCTTGGCCTGCTCGACGCCCTGCCGGGTGAGCGGGTTCTTCAGCTCGGCGGTGGCGACGGGGATGCCGTTGAGGAACAGGGTCAGGTCGAGCTTGTTGCCCCAGTCGGCCTGCTTGGTGGCATAGACGAGTTCGCGTACGACGGTGAGGCGGTTGGCGCGGTAGCCGTCGAGGACGGAGTCGTCGGCGACGAGATTCGGCTTGAAGTAGGCCACGCGGAGGCGGACGCCCCGGTCCTTGACGCCATTGCGAAGGACGTTCAGTAAACCGTCATCGCTGATGGCCTTGTCCAGGCGCTGGGCGAAGCCGCGCTGGGCGGCGTTGGGGTCGCTGCCGTAGACGGCGAGCAGCTCGTCCCACTCGCGGGGCTGGCTCTCGCCGATGAACGTGAACAGCTCGTTGGTGTCCAGGCCGAGGTCGGCCTGGTAGTCCTCGGGGCGGGCCTCGCGCCAGCCGCGCTCGGTCATGGCGGCGACGATGGCGTTGCCGAAGGCGGACTCGTCGTGGATGGGACTCACGATGTCGGGACTCCGTCCGTTACGTTGCGGCCGCTGGCGGTGGAGACATCGAACTGGCCGGTCACGGCGGCGGTGATGAGGGCTTGGCGGCGCTCGGCCAGCAACGTATTTTGGCGGGCCAGCTTTTGCTTCAAGAGATCCAGCGAGCCCACCTCGGTACGCAGACGCGTGACAATCTGTTTCTGTTCGCTAACCGGAAGTGAAGGAATGGGAATTTCCTTCATGGCACCCACATTGAAATGTGCTTGAATGCTGCCGACGGAGTGTTCGGAGACCCGAGCGCGGGAATAGTCCGAGTTGAGGACGTACTCTAGATACTCGGGGTCGACCCTCATCCCTGGTCTCACAATGATGAGATCGATGCAGTTGGAGCCATCCAGGTCGGATGGCACTACGGCGGCTGCCCCGGCTTGACCAGTGCGTACAACGACCACGTCACCAGTCTTGAGTCGCGACTTAGCGTTTTCGGTGTCTCCAGCTGCACTGATGTGTACGAGCTCACTCGCATCGATGGAGCCAGGTTTGACGTTGGTTCCACGTAGTGCTGGTGTGCCACCAGATTCCACGTACCATTTGGCGGGCGTAATGACTATACCCACAGTGACATCCGCCACGAGGTATTTTAGAGGTACCAGAGAATGGTGTTTGCTTTCTCGCTCAAGGCCGAGTGTTGACTCGATGAAACGTTCTCTCTTGAGTTGCAGGAGCCCTTGCATGCGGCTCCTTTTCGCTGCCATCCGATCTATGCGGGCGGTCTCGGCGTCAAGGAAGTCGGCGATGCGGCGCTGCTCCTTCAGTGGGGGCAGCGGGATAGGGGCATCACCGAGACGGTCTCGGTTGAGCTCAATCTGGTTCGTGGCTCCAACCACGAGTGCCGCGTACACATATTCTTGGAAGGGTCGCGAACCTAGCCAATAATAGGAAAATCGCGCATCCAGTTCGTCGGGCTTGGCTCGGGCAACTGTGACATGGCTGTCTGCCATGCATGGGAGCCCGTCTGGTGACTTACTGAAGTAACCGATGCGTCCCAGAGTGCCTGTGCCTGTGGAATTGATGAGCACGTCGTCCGGACGAAGGTAGCCCTTGAGCCTTGTCGGATCGCCACTGAAGTTATGAAAGCGGGTACGGGACCAGTCGAGGCCCCCCGCCTGGTTCGTGGCTTGACTAATGGCCCGCACTGGCCCTTCGTCCACGTAATTCGGCGCAGACCCACGATTCAGCCGGGAAGACACATGCTTCAATGGAGCCACGGACCAAGCGGCGGGGAGGGGGACACCCAGTACGGAACTCATTCCGTCACCTCACCCAGCAGCGCTTGAATCTCCGTCTCAAGCGTCTTCAGCTCCGCGTCGATCTCCGCCAACGGCCGCGGCGGCTTGTATACGTAGAAGTGCCGCGTGAACGGGATCTCGTACCCCACCTTCGTCTTCGTGTGGTCGATCCACGCGTCCGGCACGTGCGGGTGCACCTCCCGCTTCAGGTACTCCTCGACGTCCTCGCCCAGCGGCACGTTCTCGTAGTCCCGCAGCTCACTGTCCGGCTCCGACTGGCCGCCCTTCAGCAGCTGCACCTCGCCCTCCGGGTCCCGGACCCCCACCGTGTCCCGCAGCGCCTTCGTGAACGTCGCGCCCGTCGGGCCCTGTACGCCGGCTTCCGCCATGGCGTTCCGTACCGCCACCTGCGCCTCCGACTTGGTCGCCCACTCCGTGCCCAGCAGCGGGCTCAGCGCGTCGCCCAGCACCTGCGCCTCGGCGTCGGCCAGCTTCTGGAACTGGGCCTGCTCCTCGTCCGTCAGCTTCCGCCGGGCCTTCGCCTTCGCCGCCAGCTCCGGTTCGCGCGGCAGGAAGCGCTCCTCCGCCCACTTCTGTACCGGCTTCGACGCGAGCAGCGCAGCCAGCGTCTCCTCCATCAGCTCGAACCGCAGCTTCAACGGCCGCTCGACCGTGATGCGCTGGTAGCCGAAGGCCGTGTTGTCGAAGACCTTCACCTTGGTGTGCATCGGGTGTTCCGGGTCCGCCGCGGCGGTCACCGCCTCCCCGTACAGGCGGGTGATGTCGCCGATGTGGTTCGGCTTGCCGTTCGTCCCGTCGCCCAGCTCCTTGCGCTTGTCGCCCAGCGACTTGCGCATCTTCACCCACTGGTCGCGCGCGTCCAGCAGGACCACCCTGCCCTTGTGCTGATGGTCCTTGCGGTTCGTCAGGATCCAGAAGTAGGTGGAGATGCCGGTGTTGTAGAAGAGCTGGTCCGGCAGGGCGACGATCGCCTCCAGCCAGTCGTTCTCCAGGATCCAGCGGCGGATCTCGGACTCACCCGAGCCGGCCGCGCCCGAGAAGAGCGGGGAGCCGTTGAAGACGATGGCGATGCGCGAACCGCCCCCGCCCTTCACGTCCACCGGCTTCATCTTCGAGATCATGTGCTGGAGGAAGAGCAGCGAGCCGTCGTTGATGCGGGGCAGGCCCGCTCCGAAGCGGCCGGAGTCGCCCAGGTTGTTGTGCTCGTACTCGACTTCCTCCTTGACCTTCTTCCACTCCACGCCGAAGGGCGGGTTGGCCAGCAGGTAGTCGAACTTCTCCCGCTTATGACCGTCGTCCGAGAAGGAGTTGCCGAACGCGATGTTCTCCGGCTCCTGCCCCTTGATCATCAGGTCGGACCGGCAGATCGCCCAGGACTCCGGGTTGAGTTCCTGGCCGCTCACCTCAACTGTGGCGTCCTCGTTGTACGCCTTGATGTGATCCTCGGCCGCGCTGAGCATGCCTCCCGTGCCGCAGGCCGGGTCCATGACCGTGCGTACGACGCCAGGCAGGCTCAGCGCGTCGCCGTCCGGGGCGATCAGCAGGCTGACCATCAGCTTGATCACTTCGCGCGGGGTGAAGTGCTCCCCCGCGGTCTCGTTGGACTGCTCGGAGAAGCGGCGGATCAGCTCCTCGAAGATGTACCCCATGTTGTGGTTGGACACGACCTCGGGGCGCAGGTCCAGGTCGGTGAACTTACCGATGACCTGATAGAGCAGGTTCGCGCTGTCCAGCTTGCGGATCTGCTGGGCGAACTCGTACTTCTCCAGCACCTCGCGGGCGTTCGGCGAGAAGGCGCCGATGTAGATCTGGAGGTTCGTGGCCGCGTTGTCCGGGTCGCCGGCGATCGACTTCAGCGTCAGGCTGCTCGTGTTGTAGAACGAGTGGCCCGCAGCACGCGGCAGGAAGTAGTCGGGGTCGAGGTCCTGTTCCCTGCATCGGACCACTGCTTCCGCGACCTCGTCGCGCGTCGGCTCCAGGACGCACTCCAGGCGGCGCAGCACCGTGAACGGGAGGATGACCTTTCCGTAGTCGGACTGCTTGTAGTCGCCGCGCAGGAGGTCGGCGACGGACCAGGCGTGGTTCGCCAGCTCCGTGTGTTTGCTGCTGTTCAAGGGATTCCCCGGTTTCCTTTTCCTCTGCCCCCGCCCTACCGGAGCGGGTCCTGACAAGTGTGGTGGTGGCGTGAAGGCCGTGGCGCTGGTTCAGGCCGATCCGGCGGACGCCCCGCCGGTACCGGCCGTCGCCGGGGCCGACGGGATCAGCCCGCCCCCCGTGAGCCCGCCGGCCAGCAGCCGGGCCGTCTCCTCGGCCAGCTCCGTGGCGCGCACGGCCTCGGCTCTCAGCGCGTGGACGCGGCGGAAGGCGTCGCCGTAGCGTCTCTGCTCCTCCAGGGGCAGCAGCGGCACGCGCAGCCGCCCCGGGCTGACGTGCAGGACCGTGCTCCCCGTCGACGCGCCCGCGATGTTCTCCTCCGCGCCCAGGAACCCGGCCAGGAACCACGGGTCCAGGCGCGCCGGATCGGGCCGGAAGAGGTGGACCTGCGGGCCGAGCAGCGACCCGGCATCCGCGTCGTCCGCGACCCGGGCCATGGCGCCGCCCCCGCCCGCGACCGCCCGTACGAGTACGTCGCCCGCCGCGATCACCGGCGCCGCACCCGCCCGCAGGCCGGCCGGGTCGCCGGACGGGGCCGTACCGCGGGCGATGTCCAGGCCGGTGAGAACCGCCGTCGCCGGCCCGCCGTCCGGGGCGCCCTGCGCCTCCCGGCCCTCCGGCGCCGTACGCAGCAAGGTGAGCGCGCCGCCCCGGGCCAGGTCCGACGCCGTCGCCGTGCGCCACTCGCGGGGCACGGCACCGGCCGGACCCCAGCCGGTGTAACCGGCCTCCCTGCCCAGGGACGTGGCGCCGGTGACGAGCCGCCGGCGTACCTCGTCCACCTCCCGGGCCAGCTCCGCCGGGGCGACGTCCGTGCGCGAGGCGCGGACATGGCGGGCGGGGGAGAGGTCCACGACCTCGTCCAGGAGATCGACCACGGGGACGGCGCGGGCGGTGCCCGGCTCGTCGGCGTACGCGTCCGGGTCCTTCGCGAAGGCCGACCACTGGGTGAGCGCCGTCTCCGTGAGCGCCGTCCAGTTCAGCGGGGCGCGGCCGGCGCGGGTGCCGGAGGCCGTGCCGGCCGTGCGCGTGCCCGCACCGGCCGCCGTGTCGCCGCCCGCTGCCGCCGCGTCGGACGTGTCGACGAACAGGACCGACGTGTGCGCGGGGCCGGCCGGTCCGGGACGTCGCAGCACCCAGACCTGCAGGCCCACATGGAACGGCGCCGCCGCCCCCGGAGGCAGCGCCACCACCGCGCGCAGGGCCCCGCTGCGGACCAGCTCCATGCGCACCCGGCGGCCCGACGCCCGGGAGGCGGTGGCCGGGGGGAGGAGCAGGACGGCATGGCCGCCCGGCACCAGATGGGCCAGGGCGTGCTGGACCCAGGCCAGCTCGGACTCGGCGCGCGGCGGGACGCCGTAGGCCCAGCGGGCGTCGTAGGCCAGCTCGTCGTGGCCCCAGTCGCGGTCGCCGTAGGGCGGGTTGCACAGGACGGCGTCGACGGTGACCCCGCCGAACGCGTCCGCGCGGAGACTGTCGCCCGTACGCACCGAGATGTCCGCGCCAGGGGCGGCCAGCAGCAGACCCACGGCGCTGCGCTGCGCCTGCACGGGGACGCTGTCCTGGCCGTACAGCACCGTCGCGCCCCGCCGGGCGGCGGCCGAGAGCAGGGAGCCGCTGCCGCAGGCCGGGTCCATGACCCGCCCGTACGGGCCGGGGACCAGGCGGGCGACGAGGTCGGCCAGGGGGGCGGGCGTGCGGTAGGTGCCGCTCGCGGCGCTGTCCTCCAGCTCCCGCTCCGCCAGCACGGCCAGCGCCGCCTCGCCGCTCGCGTCGTCCTGCACGCAGTGCAGCAGCGCGCGCAGGACGTCGACGTCCCGCGCCGTGAAACGGACTGCCTCCGCGCCGGGGACGAGGTCCGCGAGATCGGCCACCGCCCCGTCGGCGCGGGCGAGGAGCCCGGCGTCCGAGAGGCCGGCCAGCGCGGTGCGCTCCTCGGGAGTGCGGCAGGCCGCGGCCAGCACCAGGGGCAGCAGGGTGCCGGTCACGCCGGCGCCCCCGGGGTGCAGCCGCAGCGTGGTGCGCAGCTCCTCCGCGGGGTCGGCGGTCGAGGCGTGGCCCCGGGAGCCGAGCCACTTCCGCACGTCCATCAGGTCGTACAGAGGACTGGAGTCGGTGCCCCCGGAGGGTGCCGGGAAGTCGTCGTGCCGGCGGCGCCAGTTGCTGACGGTGGCGCGCGTGACTCCGGCGATGCGTGAGATCTCGGCGGCGGTCACCTGGGCGGGTGGCTGGGGCATGGCGGGAGTCCTGGGCCTCTCGGTAGCGAACAGCTCACAACCTACACCACTCGTCAAACGCGTCAAGCTGTTTGACAATGCTTTCACGGCTCTGCTTCGCTGGTGTTGCTTCCAAGCGGAGGTGCTCGGCCCGAGGGGGGTCCGGGCCACCCGTCGATCCCGTGGGGGGAATCGCCATGCGCATCACCATGTCGACAGCCGTCGTCGAAGGAACCCAGCTCACCGTCATGCCCTTCCGTGCGGACGCCGTGATCGGCACCATGTCCGTCCCGACACTCGTCCAGCTCGTCCCCTCGCCCCGCCGCGAGGAGGACACCAGGGCGCTCAGGGCCGCCTCCGGCGCCGTACGCCGTCACGCCGAACTGCGCTCCCTGGTGCAGCGGGCGCTGAAGTCCACGCAGAAGGGGAAGAACGTCGGCTCGTACGCCGAGTACATCGCCGACGGCGTCAAAGGGGAGCTGGGCGCCGGCTGGTCCACCCCGCCGGTCACCTTCTGGCACGCCGGACCGCTCGCCGCGCTCAGCGACGAACTGCTGCCCGGCACCGGACTGCGGACGCTGACCATCACGCCCGGCACCTCGGTCGTCGCCATCGACGGCGAGACCCAGACGACCGCCTGGCACGAGCTGTACGACGACCCGGAGCGCTTCGGGCTCACCTACGCCGAACTCGGCACCGTCCGCGTGCCGTTCGAGCTCTACGTGGACCTGAGCGTGGCCGACGCGCGGCAGATCTTCTACGACCGCAACGTCCAGGGCGTCGCCGTCGCGAAGAACCTGGCCATGTCCATGGACCAGCGGGACTTCGCCACCCGCCTCGCCCACCGCGTCGCCGACGCGGTCAAGGTCAACGTGGACGACAGGCTCGTACCGTTCACGAAGCTCGTCAACGCCAGCAAGCGCCAGGTCGGCAAGGCCGACCCCGAGGTCATCACCCTCTCCGCCCTGCGGGCCCTCGTCATCACGGCGGTCTACGGGCGGAACGGACTGTCCCGGTCCGCGGAGACCGTGCAGGAGGACGAGCTGCCCACCGGGACCGACGCCGGCCAGGTCGAGGCATGCGTCGTGCCGCTGCTGGCCCGTCTCATCGCCGACCACAGCGCCCACTTCGTCTCGCGCGGCGCCCTCACCGCACCGGCCGTGCTGGCCGGCCTCGGCATCGCCGTCCACCACACGACGCCCTGGGCCGACCCGGCGAACGCACTGAGCAGCGACGCACTCCAGCGGCTCCTCGCCGGTATCCGGTGGGAGCGCGAGGCGCGCTACTGGGACGGCGTGGCCGCGAAGGCCGGCGCGACCGGGCGGCTCAACTTCAGCGGCGGGGTGAAGGACTCCGGCGGCCGGGTCGCCGACGCCATCCTCTACCCGGGCACCGAGGCGGGACGGCGCATCCGGGGCCAGTGACCGCCCTTCCAGCCGCCCCTACCCACGATCACGACGACCAGGAGCCCACACGATGCATCCCGCCGGCCCGCAGCAGCCCGACCCTCCCCGCCCCACCGCCACCCCGTCCTTCGGTACGTATCCGACCCGGCCCGCCCCGTCGCCCCACGGTGCCTTCCCGGGCGGGCCCTCGGCCCCGCCCGCGCCGCCCTTGGAGCCGTCGCGCGGCAGGGGATGCCTCACCCACGGAGCGGTCGGTCTCCTCGCCCTGTTCCTCGGCGTCGGGATCGGCGTCTCGGACGAGGAGGCGCAGGCCGGCAACTCCGCCGGCCCTTCGCCGGAGGTCACCGTGACCAAGACCGTCACCAAGGAGGTCGACGTACCGGGGCCGAAGGTGACCGTGACGAGGACCGCGACGGTGACCGCCCCGCCCCCCAAGCCGCCGAAGCCCAAGGGACCGCCCACCACCGTCGAAGGGAACGGCGAGTACCTGGTGGGGGAGGACATGAGGGCGGGTACCTACCGGACCGCAGGCCCCGCAGGCGGTTTCGGCTGCTACTGGGAGCGGGCGAGCAACGCCAGCGGCGAGTTCGACGCGATCATCGCCAACGGCAACCTGGACGGCAGCGGCCGGGTTACCGTCAACAAGGGCGAGGTCTTCAAGTCCACCCGATGCCAGGAGTGGACGAGGACGAGGTGACAGGAGCCGGCGGAGGAGCCGGAGGCGCCGCGACCCGGACGCCGACACTTCTCTCTGCCGGTAACTGATGAGGTATCCCGTCGAAGGCGGTTATGCCCCGGCCAAACCTCGATCTCGCATGACGGCCAGCTGGCCCGCGTGATGATCGAGCGGTTCCTGGACGCCGGGCACCGCATCGGCTGGGTGACCGGCGACGAGGTCTACGGCGGCAACCCGAAACTGAGGGTGGCCCTGGGAAAACGCGGTCCGGGCCATGTGCTCGCGGTGGCCTCCTCGGCCGAAGTGGCCACCGGCGCGGGCACGTTGCGCGCCGATGCGCCGGCCAGGAGGAGCCGGGGGCGTCGTTGTGCTGGATGGCTTCCGGCGGTGGACGGGCCCGCTGTTGGTGGCGTCTGAGTGGTGTGTCCTTGCACATGCCGTAGCGGCATGTGATGTCGTCGAGACACCACAGCACGAAAGGCTCCCTCCGCGATGCACCCCTCCTTCACACCTCCCTGCCAGGTCAAGATCGGTGATGCGGCCGCGTTCGCCGGGACCACCTCGCGCGCGATTCGCCATTACCACGAGATCGGTCTGCTGCCGGAGCCCGAGCGAGGCGGGGACGGCCGCCGCCGTTACGGCTACGACGACATGATCCGCTTGCTGTGGATCCGCAAGATGGCAGACGCCGGCATCAGCCTGGACGACATGCGGGCCGCCTTTGACGAAGCCCGGGACATCGAGGAGAACCTGGGCCGGCTGGAGGAAGCCCTGGCCGCCAAGGAGGCCCACATCAAACGCCAGCGCGCCGTTGTCCAGCGCCTGCGGGCCGTGGGCAGCCCGCTCGGGCTACTCTCCGAACTGGTGACGGACCGGCTCGGCCACCTACCCCCGGGCGTACTGCGCCCCTCCGACCTGGACACCCTGCTGGTCACGGAACGGGTCTTCGGCCCGCTGGGCGCCGCAGTCCAGGCAAGCGTGTTCATCGTGCTGGCCACCCACACCGACCTCAGGGCCGAGGACGACCGTCTCGACGCCGCCCTCGACGACGGCGTTGATCCCCATGACCCCCGCGTCGAAGAACTCGCCGCACAGCGATATGCCCACCACAAAGCCCTGGAGAAGGCCATCGAGGCGGCCGGACTGGACACGGACGAGGAGAAGCTCTTCGAGACCTACGACGCCGACCCGAAGGGCGAGGAGCCCGCACGGATGAGCGCCTGCGAAGCGGTCACCAAGATGCCCTACGACTTCTCCCCCGCCCGGATCCGCTGCATGGAACTCGCGGCAGAACTCCTCGGCCAGGACCACTCCGCAGACAGCTGATCTCCTACCCCACACCAACATGGCCCGGCAGCCGGTCGCGTTCACACACATGACCGGCCGCATCGGGCACCCGCCCCGAGCCGAAACGGAGAGTTACATTCCCACTGGCCCTACGTGGGGAATCCGACTGGCCGCCGACACCCAGACATGAAGATCACGATCTACAGCTGGAGTACCAAGGGCTGTCCCGCGACTCCTGGCGGGCCCACGACGACAGTTACGGCACCTCGCCACGTTGTCGGAACGCCCGAATACGTCCTGTATGCGGGCGTCCCTCCGCCTTGCGATGCACCGCATCTGACGCCGCGCGCTGATTGACCAGAAATTGCGGGACAGCCCTTGACCCGACATGCGGCCCACGCGGCGCTGCGAAGGTCCCCCGGACGGTCCTGCCTGCCGTCTACGGTCCGATGCTGAGCCGGGTGAGCTTCTTCGCCGTGCTGCAGTGCTCGGTCCGCCCGTGCCTCCACAACTGCACCGCGGTCAGCGTGAGGAGCGCAGCGAACACCACGAGGAAGACGCCCGCGATCACGGTCTGTCGGCCGCCTGCAGCGGAGTCTTCGTAGGACAGCAGGCCGAGGACGGACAGCAGCATCCCCGCCACGTACACCGAGCGGACGCGCCGCAGCTGCCGCACCGCACGAGGAGCAAGAGCAACACGTTTCACGAGAGCCATGCCTACCTCCGTACCCCCTCCGTGCGCGATGAGACGTCGACTCACCGGACAACCGCATCGCGGGGAACGCTTCCGGTCCAGGAGGACGGCCGCTGCTCCCTCGTGGCCGACGGGCCCGGAAGCACGGCCATGGCTCGAATCCGATCCTGCTGTGCCGGGCACGGGGTTCCCGTGAGCCACGCCACACGCATGTGATCGTGAACAGTCGGAATATGGGCGCGACAGTCACCCAATGTTTCACCCAACCTCCTTATAGTGGTCGCGCGTTGATCGTATGGCCGCAACGCGCGAAGCCGTCTCCCAGGAGTCCGTACGATGACGAGCCCTTCCTTATCCGCCGTGCCCGCGTCCGGCGGCGGCTGCCCCGCGCACGCCGCCACTGCGCCCGTGCCGCTCAGCGGACCGGAGTTCCACACCCACCCGCAGGCGCTGTACCGGACGATGCGCCACGCGTACGGGTCCGTGGTCCCCGCCGAGCTCCCCGGCGGCTTTCCGGCCTGGCTGGTCGTCGGCTACCGCGAGCTGCACCAGGTCACCAGCGACGGTGAGCTGTTCCCGCGGGACGTCGGGCTGTGGAACCAGTGGGAGCACATCCCCGAGGACTGGCCGCTGCTCCCCATGGTGGGGCAGCCCATGCCGTCCATCTACTTCACCGCCGGCGCCGAGCACCGGCGGCACTCCGAGATGGTGGTGCCCGCGCTGGAGGGCGTGGACCCGTTCGAGATCCGGGACCACTGCGAGCAGCTCGCCGACCGGCTCGTCGACGGCATGTGCAGCCGGGGCACGGCCGATCTCGTCGCCGACTTCGCCGAGCCGCTGCCCGTGCTCGTCCTCGCCCGGCTCGTCGGCTTCCCCGACGCGGAGGGGGCGGACATCGCCCGGGTCCTGAAGGACCTGGCCGACGGGGGCCCCGGGGCGCAGGAGGCGCACGGGCGGTTCGGCGAGCACATGCGGCGGCTGGTGGCGGCCAAGCGGGCCGAGCCCGGGGACGATGTCACCTCGCGGATGCTCGCCGACCCCGAGCCCTTCACGGACGAGGAGTACGCGCTCGACCTGATGGCGATCACGGCGGCCGGCCACCTCACCACCGCCGACTGGATCAGCAACTCCCTGCGCCTGATGCTCACCGAGGACCAGTTCGCCGACTCGCTCGCCGGCGGCCGGCGCAGCGTCGGCGACGCGATGAACGAGGTCCTCTGGGAGGAGAGCCCCACCCAGATCCTCGCCGGCCGCTGGGCGGCCCGCGACACGCAGCTCGGCGGGCGGATGATCAAGGCGGGGGACATGCTCCTGCTGGGCCTGGGCGCCGCCAACACCGACCCCCTGATACGCCAGGACCTGGGGCACGGCAGCAACGGGGCGCACCTGGCGTTCAGCCACGGCGAGTACCGCTGCCCCTTCCCCGCACAGGAGATCGCCGAGACCATCGCCCGTACCGCGATCGAGGTCATCCTCGACCGGCTGCCCGACCTCCAGCTCGCCGTCCCGCCCCAGGACCTCGTGCGGCGGCCCTCCGCCTTCCTGCGCGGGATGAACGCGCTCCCCGTCCGGTTCGCACCCGTACGTACGACAGGAGACCCGCTGTGAAGTGCCCGCACGCGACCGTGGTCGTCGACCCCCTGGTCCGGGATCTCGACGGTGAGACCGAACAGCTGAGCAACGGCGCCCCGCTCGCCCGCATCGAGCTCCTCGGGGTGCCCGCCTGGACCGTCACCCGGCACGCGGAGGCACGTCAACTCCTGGTCGACACCCGGCTGGTGAAGGACCTGGACGCCTGGGGGCTCTGGCAGAGCGGCGAGGTCACGCACGCCTGGCCGCTGATCGGCATGATCGACGCCGGGCGCTCCATGTTCACCGTGGACGGTGAGGAGCACCGCAGGCTGCGGACGAAGACCTCCCAGGCGCTCACCCCGCGCCGGCTGGAGGCGATCCGCCCGGCCATCGAGCAGTTCACCGAGGAACTGCTGGACGCACTCGCCGAGCAGGGCAAGGACGGCGTCGTCGACCTCAAGACGGTGTTCGCCCAGCCGCTGCCGATGCGGGTGGTCGGTCTGCTGATGGGCGTGGACGAGGCGCTGCACCCGATGCTGATGGAGCGGTACAAGGCGTTCTTCTCCATGCTCACCCCGCAGGAGGAGCGCATGGCGATCATCGCGGAGCTGGACGTCTTCTACGCGGAGCTCGTACGGGACAGGAAGGCGCGCCCCGCGGACGATCTCACCAGTGCGCTGATCCTCGCGGAGGAGGGCGGCGAACCGCTCACCGAGGAGGAGGTCGTAGGCAACCTCAAGGCCATGGTCGCGGCCGGGCACGAGACCACGATCGGGCTCGTCCTCAACGCCGTACGGGCGCTGCTCGCCCACCCCGGCCAGCTGAGGAAGGTGCTGGACGGGGAGATCCCGTGGGAGACGGTGATCGAGGAGACCCTGCGCTGGGACACCCCCAGCACCCATCTGCTGATGCGGTTCGCCACGGAGGACATCCAGGTCGGGGACCAGGTGATCGCCAAGGGGGAGGGGCTGGTCATCTCGTACCGGGCCATCGGACGCGACGCCGCGCAGCACGGGGCGGACGCCGACGTCTTCGACATCACCCGCCCCGCGCCGATCCGGCACATGACGTTCGGTCACGGCCCGCACATCTGCCCCGGTGCCGCCCTGTCCCGGGTGGAGGCGGGCATCGCGCTGCCCGCCCTGTTCGGCCGCTTCCCGGACCTGAAGCTCGCGATACCCGACGACGAGATCCGCAAGCTGCCGGTGATGACGCAGAACGACATGGAGGCGTTCCCCGTTCTCCTGCACGGGTGAGGCGTCATGTGCGGTGCGTCAGAGGGGTGTTGCGCACGCGCTGACGCATCCTGCGCTGCTGTTACGCTTCCGGTGGGTCATGAGTTCCAGTGGAAAGCCCCGGCTCGCTGGACGGCACCCCGCTTCCGCTGCGGGTGCTCCGGGTGACGACCCGCCCCGCGCGGCACCGTGCGGGGAACAGCGGACCACCGGGGACGGGCCCCCGGGGTCCATGACCCCGGAAGGCGGGCGACGGCCCATGCTCCCCCACCTCGTTCACCAGGACGGCTGCACGCGGTACGCCCCCGGCCACCACGTGCACTGGATCCACGCCAAGAAGTGCGTGCAGGAGCCCGGCCAGGCCGTCGAGCTGCTGCTGACCTCCAGCGACGTGCGTGACGACGGCTGGTTCGCCCTGCGCGCCGCCTTCGACCACGCGGGCGGTCTGCCCGAGGTCTGGACGCACGCCCCCGCCGGTCTGCGGGAGTTGCTCGCGGGCCACCGGGGCCGGGTCTACTGGCTGCCGCGCTGGCACGCGCTGCGGTTCGTGGGCCTCGACGGTGAGGCGACCGGCCTGGTGAACGTCGGCACCGAGGGCGGTGCACTGTGCGGGACGGCGGGACCCGGCCCACAGCGCACGAGCCGCGGACACTTCACCTACGGGCCGTAGCTGGAGGGACCGCGTGATCACGGCCCGAACACGCTCGAGGAAACGGAACCTGATGGCACATCACATGCGACGGCGATGGCTTCCGGCCGCCGCTCTCCTGCCGGTCCTCGGTCTGGCCCCGGCCTGCTCCGACGCCCAGAGGCCGGCCGGGGCAGGCAGCGACGCCGGGCGGGTCCCGGCGGCGTCGGAGGCGAAGGACCGCTCCACGCCGCTCACCGCCGACACGCTCAAGGCCGCGCTGCTCACCGAAGGCGAGGCCGCAGCCGCAGGCTTCACCCTCACCGGTGGCGATGCGCGCACCGGCGCCGCCACGGGCGACGTCGGCGAGGAGACGGCCGAGCCGGACGGCTGTGTGGCTCTGCGGAAGGTGCGCAGCCAAAACGTGCCCGGCCGCGGGGAATCAGCTGCCGCATGGTCGACGATGTACGTGGGCGACAGTGCCATGGCCCCCCGGGACACCGTTCTCACCAGCTACCCGCCGCAGACGGCCCGCTCCCGTCTCGCCGCACTGCGCCGCGCCGTGGACACATGCGACAGCTTCTCGGTACGGAATGCCCATGGTGCCGCCTCCCTCACGACCGAGACGCTTCCGGTACCGGATCTCGGCGAGGAGGCCGTGCGGTACCGCGTGCTGGGCCGTACGGAAACGACGTCCGGACACAAGGGGTACAACTACTCCCTGGTGACCGTCGTACGTGTGGGTGGGGTCATCGCGACCGTGGAGACCTCCGAGGTCCTCGGGCCGCTCCCTCCCGCCCAACTGGCGAAGTTCGCGCCGGAGCCGGGGCCGGACGAACCGATGATCGCGGCTCTCGTCGGGAAGGTGGCCAAGTCCGCCGGCGTGTGATCGGCGCTGCCGGTGCCCGTCCCCGTCGGCGGTGTTTCGGGCCGGTGGCCGTCCTCTGCGGAAACTGACCACCCGTCGTGTGGGGCAACATCGCCGTACCACGGTGTGCTGTCGTGGCGCGAGGCGAGTTGACGGAGCCGACGCGGGAGCGGACCGCTCCGGGTGTTGCCGCGTGTCGGCGGCCGTGGGCGGCGGTGGCGGGACCGCGGGCCCGGCAGCCTGACCCCCGGAAGGTCCCGGGCGCCTAAGCTGCTGTCGCATGGTCCCTCTCCTGGCGCTCGCCCCGCACCGTTCCGCCACGGCCGGCCTCCTGGCCGGGGCGGCCCGCGACCGCGGCATGGAGGTCGTGATCCTGCCCCGCGCCGGGGTGCCGGACCGGCTGCGGGGGAGGAGCGGCGCGCACTACTACGGCGGCCCGCACTTCGCCTCGGGCGTGGCAGGCCCCTTGGGAGTGACACTGCTGGAGCCGGACGAGGGCTGGCTGGACGCACTGCCGTACCCGTTCACCGGGCGCGGGATCACGCGCGTCCGACTGTCGGCGGCCCGCCGGGAGAAGGGCCCCGTCTTCGTGAAGCCGCCCACCGACAAGAGCTTTCCGGCCGCGGTGTACGAGGACGGCAGTGCGCTCCAGGTGCCTTCGCACGGGAGCGACCCACTGGTGCAGGTCAGTGAAGTGGTCACCTGGGCAGCGGAGTTCAGGC
The DNA here is from genome assembly GCF_040638585.1 of Streptomyces sp. NPDC025273. NCBI lineage: Bacteria > Bacillati > Actinomycetota > Actinomycetes > Kitasatosporales > Streptomycetaceae > Streptomyces > Streptomyces sp. NPDC025273. The sequence continues at coordinate 163,233 of NZ_JBEZYP010000012.1, read as the reverse complement.
TGTTCCTGCTCGACGGAGAGATACGCGCCGGCTCCCGGTACGCCACCTTCGGCCGGCTGGACGCCGCGCCGCTGAAGGGGCACCCGGACGAGGCCGGAATCCGGGACTTCGCGCGACGGCTGGCCGAGGCGTGCGGGGCCACCCTGCCCAGCGCGGTGGTGGTCGACGTCGGGCGGATGTGGGGGACGGGCGGCCGGGACACCGAGCGGTGGGCGGTGGTCGAGGCCAACATGGCCTGGTTCAGCAACGTGTACGCGGCCGATCCGGCGGGGGCGCTCGACGTGGTGCTGCGGGCCGCGGGGCCCCGTGGACAGGTCCGGGCGCGGGACGCGCGGTTCCACAGATCATGAGACGGTGCGCCTGGCCCGCATTCCCGTACCGCCACGAGTCCCGGGCGCGTGGCAACCTTTCGCGCCGCCGCGGCGACTACTGCCAGGAACCCCCACCTCTTCCCGACGGAACGGACCAGGTCATGGCAGCGAATCGACGACGTACCGCGGCCCACCCCGGACAGCGCCGCGCGCTGACGGCGGGAGCGGCGGCGCTCCTGGCCGTCGTGTCGGTGCAGGCATACGGGTCGGCGTCCGGCGCCGCGGCGGCGAGCACGCTCACCGTCGCCAAGGACGGCAGCGGGCAGTACACCACCGTGCAGGCCGCGGTGAACGCGATCCCGGTCGGCAACACCGCACGCGTCATCGTGTCCATCAAGCCCGGCACCTACCGCGAGACCGTGAAGATCCCCGCCACCAAACAGAACGTCACCCTCCAGGGCAGCGGATCGAGCCGTAAGGACACCGTCATCGTCTACGACAACGCCTCCGGCACCCGGAAACCCGACGGGTCGGGCACCTACGGCACGAGCGGCAGTGCCACCGTCGCGGCCGAGGCGAACGGCTTCCAGGCCCGTAACCTGACGATCTCCAACGACTTCGACGAGGCCGCCCACCAGGACATGAGCGCACGCCAGGCCGTCGCCCTGCGCACCGCCGCGGACAAGGTGTTCCTCGACTCCGTCATCGTCACCGGCGACCAGGACACCCTGCTCCTCGACACCGCCTCCAAGGCGACGCTCGGCCGTGTCTACATGACCAACTCCTATGTCATCGGCAACGTCGACTTCATCTTCGGCCGGGCCAGCGCGGTGATCGACTCCTGCGTGATCACGCTGAAGAAGCGGTGGGACGGCAGCTCCGCGGGCTACATCGCCGCACCCAGCACCGCCGCGGACCGCAAGGGCTTCCTGATCAACAACTCGACCGTCAACGGCGACGTCTCCGCGGCGAGCTTCTACCTCGGGCGGCCGTGGCACGCGGGCGGTGACGCCTCGCTCGACCCGATGGCCACCTTCCGCGACACCACGCTCAGTGCCGCGGTCAAATCCGCCCCGTGGACCGACATGAGCGGTTTCTCCTGGAAGGACGACCGCTTCGCCGAGTACAGGAACGCCGGGCCCGGAGCGGGTTCCGCGAGCAGCGACCGGCCGCACCTCTCGGATTCCCAGGCCACGGCTCAGGAGACCGCGGACTGGCTCGCCGGCTGGACACCGTCGGCGTCCTGAGACACGGTGTGGAGGAGCGGATCCCAGGCGATCGAAGCGCTTCGACTCCACTGCTGGACAGTCCCCGCGAGCGAGTCTAGGCTCGGCGGTGTCTGTGCATGTCAGAGTGTAAGGAGAGGAGTAGGGAGTGCTGTCGAAGCGCTTCACCGACTCTCCTTCACCGTCCTCATCTGCAAGGGAGAGCTGAATGGTCACGCTTGCCGAGGTCGCCCAGCACGCCGGAGTCTCCGCGAGCACGGTGAGCTATGTCCTCAGCGGGAAGCGGTCGATCTCCGCCTCCACCCGGGAACGGGTGGAGCTCAGCATCCAGCAGCTCGGCTACCACCCCAACGCGGGGGCCCGCGCCCTCGCCAGCAGCCGGACCAACATCATCGCGCTCATGGTGCCGCTGCGCACCGACATGTACGTGCCGGTGATGATGGAGATCGCCATCGCGGTCGCCACCACCGCCCGCACGCACGGCTACGACGTCCTGCTCCTCACCGGTGAGGAAGGCCCCGCGGCGGTCCGGCGGATCGCCGGGAGCTCGCTCGCGGACGCGATGATCCTGATGGACGTCGAGCTGCACGACGAGCGGCTCCCCCTGCTCCGGGAGTCCGGCCGGACCGCCGTCCTCATCGGACTGCCGGCCGACACCGCCGGACTGACCTGTGTGGACCTCGACTTCGAGGCCACCGGCGCGCTCTGCGTGGAGCACCTCGCGGGCCTCGGACACCGCGAGATCGCCGTGATCGGCGAAGCCGCCGCCGTCTACGAGCGCCACACCGGCTTCGCCGAACGGACCGTGGACGGCATACGGGCCAAGGCGCAGGAGACGGGCGTACGGGTCCTGCACCGGCCCTGCGAGGGAGGGTACGCGGCGATGGCCTCCACCCTGGCCAGGGTCTACGACGAACGGCCCGGCACGACCGGTTTCATCGTGCAGAACGAGGCCGCCGTCGAGCCGCTGCTCAACCTGCTCCAGCAACAGGGGCGTGCCGTGCCGGAGGACGTCTCCGTCGTCGCGATCTGCCCCGAACAGGTGGCCACGCAGGCCTCGGTGCGGCTCACCTCCGTCGCCATCCCGGCGCAGGAGATGGGGCGCGGGGCGGTGGAGCAGGTGGTGGCCAAGCTCGCGGGCCGCGGCACGGACGAGGTCGAGCTGCTGGCACCGGAGCTGACCGTACGGGCGAGCACGGGACCGGCTCCGGCCTGAACCCCGAGCCGCACCCTCGGACCCGGACGAGCCGGTCCCCCCGCGGGGGACCGGCTCCGCCCGTGCGTGGATGCCTGGGGATGGGTGGGGGTTTCGGTGGGGGAAACACCTACCTCGGCCCCAGGGTGAGGACGCGGTCCACGCCGGCCACCAGGTCCAGCGGGACCCGGGGGTCGGCGGCGCAGGTCTCGGTGAGGGCGAGCCCGTCGCCCGTACGCACGTCGACGCGGGCGGCGCGGGTGGGGTGCAGGACCGCGGTGGCGCCCTCGGCCGACCAGCTCAGATCCAGCCGGGCGCCGAACCGGGTCCGCACACCCCGTAGTTCACCCGCCGGGTACTCCGCCGGGACGGCCGGGAGCAGGACCAGGCGGCCGGGTGCCGACTGGACGAGCGACTCGATCACGGCGGACGGGAGCGTATGGGCCGCGTCCGCGTTGTACACGTCGCGGGACGGGTAGTGCGCGCTCATCAGCGAGTCGTGGAAGAAGTCACCGCCCAGCACCGCGTCCAGTGCCGCCGACACCCGCGACGGGTCCCGCAGCCGGGCCGCGATCAGCGCATGGTGCAGATGTCCGTGCGCGGAGTCGTTCTCCGACCCGCGCAGCTCCAGCGCCCGGTGCGCGGCGGCCGCCAGTTCCGGGGTGTCGTACGGATTGATCTCGTCCAGCGGCCACACCGGGTAGAGGTGGCTGAGGTGGCGGTGGTCGTACGTCTCCTCCAGGCCCGGCCACGCCCACTCCGCGAGCGCCCCGTCCTCGTTCACCAGGTACTCCGGGAGGCGGGCGGCGAGCGCCCGCCAGAGTCCGGCGGACGGATGGTCCGGGGCGACGTCGGCGGCCGTGGTCAGGGCGTGCCGGGCCGCCGCGATGTCCATCGTCGCGTTGACCGTGCCCCAGCTCGCGTTCGCCGGCCGGTTCTCGGGGGAGTACGAGGGGACGACCGCGACGTTTCCGTCCGGGTCCTCGCGGCTGAGGAAGTCCTCGTAGAACAGCGCCGCCTCGACGAGCGCGCCGGTCAGTCGCGGATCCGCGGTGCCCGTGCTCACCTCGGCGTGTTCGAGGAGCGGCTGCAGCAGCCAGTCCGCACCGGCCGTCCACAGGTGCAGCGGGTAGGCGCGCTGGAAGTGCCGGGTGTGGCCCGACGCGCCGTCCGTATGGGACGGCGCGACGATGCCCCGGGCCCCGAAGATGGCGCGCGCGTTGTCCCGCCAGTCCGCCAACTGCCCGTGCACCAGGGCGGCATGGGCCTCGGTGACCTCCGGCAGGGCGGCCGTGGCGGCCGAGGAGATCTGGAGGTTCAGGTTGGCGTTCGTGGTGAACGCCCCCGACCAGGCCGTGTCCCAGTCGCCGGTCCACAGCCCCGTCAGCCGGGGTGGCAGCTGCCCCGACGAGGACAGCAGATGGTAGCGGCCCGCCGCGAACAGGCGCTCCAGGAGCGCCGGGCTCCTCGGGATGCGGAGCAGCTCGCTGCCGGGCAGCTCCCGGTCCTGGACCGCGTCCCGCAGCGTGAGGGACGTGCGCCCGAACGCCGCGCGGTGCAGCGGCCGATGGCGGGCGAGCAGGGTGGCGTAGTCCTCGTGCGGCAGGGCCGCCCACAGGGCCCCGAGGGCGGGGTGGCCGGCCCCGCGCCGGACGCGGGTCGTCAGGGTGAGGCTCCGCGCCCCCTCGACCCGGATGCCCTCGCCCGCCACGGTCACCGTGCCGCCGTCGACCCGGGCCAGGGTGACCCCGGTGTACGACAGACCGCTGCCCGGGTAGTCCACCCGCAGTGCCAGGTTCGCGCCGTCCGGTGTCAGCACCGTCGAGCGGCCGACCGCCAGCTGTGCCGGGGCGCCGGGAAGGGCGTGGTCCAGGAGGACGTCCGCGCTCAGCCCGAGGTCGGTGATGTGCTGCACGATCACGTCGTCGGCCCGCGACACGAACACGCGGCTGCGCCACGCCTCGTACGAGGCCGTCACCTCGCCCGTCGTGAAGTCGACCTCGCGCCGGTAGCCGCCGACCGCCTCGTGCAGTCCCCGGCCACGGCGGACGCCGGTCCGGAACGCCGGGTGGAAGGGCTGCACCCACACCAGCGGACGGCCCGCGCCGAACTCCTCCGACGCGGTGGTGTCCCCGCTCAGCAGCGCGTCCTGGAGCCGGCCGAGCCGGCCGGCGAGCTCGGGAGGCCGGACGTCCTCGCTGCCGTTGGGCCGCACCAGGGTGTGGTGGTTGACGATCACCCGGTCGTCCGCCGGGTCCCCGTACACCATGGCGCCGTGCCGTCCGTTGCCGCTGAGGAACGCGTCCTCCCAACGGGCGGCGGGAGCCGGCTCCCAAGTCCCGTCGATCATGCGGGGACGACGTCTCTGAGCACGGCCACACCGTAACGTCCCAGCTCCACGACGCCGTCGGCCTCGACGCCCGTGAGCAGGTCGAGGTGGCGGCCCGGCAGCTTCACCGTGACCGTTGACCTGCCGTGGTGGAGCAGGAAGAGCAGGCCGCCCCGGCGCACCGCCTCCACCCCCTCGGGCAGCCCCTCCAGGACGGGGCGCGCACCCGCGCCCGCCGCCGCCCCGCCGAGCAGCGCGCGCAGGGCGTGCGGCTCGGGCAGCGTGGAGACGTACCAGGCCGTGCCCTTGCGCAGCACCGCGGGCAGCCCGTCGAGCTCGCCGCCCCGGTAGGCGGACACGGTCTCCGCGCTGCCGTCGGGCTCCAGCTCCTCCGACCACAGGCCGCCCCGGAATCCGTCGCACTCCACCGACGCGTCCGCGTCCAGCGGCCACCACTCGTGCACCGTACGGATGCCGAACAGCTCACGCAGCCGGCCGTCCATGCCGCCCGGCCTGATCCGGTCGTCCACGTCCGCGACGCCGGTGAAGAAGCCGCACACGAGCGTGCCGCCGCTCCGCGCGTAGGAGACCAGGTTGTCGATCGCCGCGTCGGTCAGCAGGTACAGCTGCGGCACGACCACCATGCGGAAGGCGCTCAGGTCCGCCTCCGGCCGGGCGAACCGCGTCCCGATCCCGCTCTCCCACAGCCCCCGGTGCCACGCCTGCACGAGGTCCGGGTAGGCGACCAGGGCGGAGGGACGGCCCTCCTGGGTGCTCGCCCACCAGGAGTCCCAGTCGTGGAGCACCGCGACCTCGGCCGGGACCGCCGCGTCGCTCACCTCGGGCCCGATCAGGGCCAGTTCGGCGCCGATCTGCTTGATCTCCCGGAACGTACGGCCGTGCTCGCCCGCGTGCGTCAGCATTCCGGAGTGGAACTTCTCCGAGCCCTGCCTCGACTGCCGCCACTGGAAGTAGCAGACGGCGTCCGCGCCGCGGGCCACCGCCTGCAGCGACCAGAGCCGGTTGAGGCCGGCCGGCTTCGGGTGGTTGACCTCCCGCCAGTTGACCCCGCCCGCCGCCTGCTCCATCAGCATCCACGGCCCGGCGGCCTGCGAGCGCGTCATGTCGGCGAGCATCGCGTTGTACTGGCCGCCCTGCGGGTCCGTCGGGTCCGGATAGATGTCGACGGACACGACGTCCTCCCGCTCCGCCCACGCCCAGCCGTCCTGGCCCGCCCACATCGGCATGAAGTTGGTGGTCACCGGGATGTGCGGGGTGTGCCGGGCGACGATGTCGCGCTCGGCGACGTAGCACTCCAGCAGGGCGTCGGAGGTGAACCGCTTGAAGTCCAGCACCTGCGCCGGGTTCTTCATGTACTGCGCGCGGCGCGGCGGCAGGATCTGCGCCCAGGAGTCGTAGCGCTGGCTCCAGAAGGCCGTCCCCCAGGCTTCGTTGAGCGCGTCCAGGGTGCCGTGGCGGGCGGCCAGCCAGCGGCGGAAGTGGTCGGCCGTCCCGTCGCACCAGCAGTGCGTGCAGTACTCGTTGTTGATGTGCCAGACGGTGAGCGCCGGATGGTCCGCGTACCGGGCGGCGAGGTCCTCGGTGAGCGCGGTGGCGTACCGCCGGTAGACCGGCGAGCTCGGGCAGAAGTGCTGCCGCGAGCCGTACGACACGAGCGTGCCGTCCTCGGCGCGCGGCAGCGTCTCCGGGTGCAGGGCGCCCATCCACGGCGGCGGCGAGGCCGTCGGGGTGGCGAGGACGACACCGATCCCGTGTGCGTGCAGGAGATCCATCAGCCGGTCCAGCCAGCCGAACTCCCTGGCGCCCGGCCGTGGTTCGATCTTCGCCCAGGAGAACACGCCGAGGGTGACGGAGTTGACCCCGGCCTCCTCCATCAGCCGGACGTCGTCGGCCCACACCTCCTCGGGCCACTGCTCGGGGTTGTAATCGCCTCCGAAGAGGACGCGGCCACGGGTGGCGTCGTGCAGGGACGGCATGGACTTCTCGTTCCTCATTCGGGATCCGCGTACTGGATGCCGCGGCCGTTGGTGCCCAGGTAGACACGGCCGTGGACGCGGGGGTCGCCGGTGATGACCTCACCGGTCCACCCCCACTGGTGGGAGTCGTCGTTGATCCGGACCCAGGTCCTGCCCGCGTCGTCGGAGCGGAGCACCGCCACGCCGTCGTGCGTGGCGGAGACCCGGCCCGTCTGGAAGACCGCCGGATAGCGGGCCCGGCCCCTCGCCGGGGCCGCCTTCCCGAAGCCGAGGGCGTGCGAGGCCTGGCAGCCGGCCACCGCCGTGAACGTCAGGCCGCCGTCCGTCGAGCGCAGCAGTCCCTCGTCCTTGGCCGACAGCCACAGGTCGCCGGAGCGGCCGGGTGCGGCGGCGATGCGGAACTGCACGTCACCGGAGGGCAGCCGGCCGGCACCCCGGGTGAAGGTGGCGCCCCGGTCCGTGGAGCGGAACACGGCCCCGGTGTCCGTGTCGTACACGTAGAAGCGCGCGGGGTCGAGCGGGTCGGCGACCGGGGTGCCGCCCTTGGGGAACGTCGGGACCTCGGCCCAGGTCGCGCCGCCGTCCGTGGAGCGGTGCGCGGCGTACTTCGTGCCGTCCCAGTGGATGAACGACCACAGCAGCGTCGCCCCGTCCGCCGAGACCGCGACCGGCCCCGGAGCGGACGCGGCGATCTCCGGCTGGGTGGCGAACGGCTGCCAGCTCGCACCGCCGTCGCGGGAGCAGGCGCCCGCGGCGCCGGAGCCCGACGGCCAGCCCGTCCGCACGACGTACGAGGGCTTCAGCGTGGCGAGAGCGAGGCCGGTGGCCGTGCCGAAGACCGGGTTGGACGCCATGCCGCGCGAGGGGGAGGCGGTCAGGGACTCGTGGTACATCACTCCGATGTCACCGAGTCCGCTGAGCAGCCGGGCCCCCGACGGCGGTGCGATCAGCTGCCGGACCGCCGACTCCTCCAGACCTCGGATCTCCGGAGCCCAGCGCACCAGGTCACGCGTACCGAAGATCGTCGCGCCGGTGCCGTACACGAGGTGCCGGGAGTCGTACGGATCGACGGCCACCGCCTGGATCCACCAGCCGAACTTCGGCGTCTCGCCGCCCCACTTCAGATACGGCGTCTCCGACGCGTCCATGACCGCCGAGTCCTTGAGCGAGGTCCAGTTCGCGCCCCCGTCCGTGGAGCGGAACAGGGTGTCCACCGGGCCCCAGCGGTTGTTCGTGGAGACGACGACGGTGCCGGGGCGGGCCGCGTCGACCGCCACCCCGCCGTAGCCGAACGCGTCACCGCTGCCCGGTGCGACCGGGGTGACGTCCGTCCAGGCGCCGGTCACCGTGTCGAACCGGTGCACCGAACCGTCGGCCTGGTTGTTGGGGCCCGGGCCGTCCGCGTAACTCACGTACAGCGCACGGGTGTGCGCGTCGTACGCGGCACGGATCGGCATCCTCGACGCGGCCGCGCCGGCGGACGGCTGGCCCGGCACGGCCTCCCAGCCGCCGGAGGAGTCCGTGCGGTACAGAGCTGTCCCGCCGTCACCCCAGCCCGCGTACACCGTCCGGCCCGCGGCCACCAGCAGCGTGACGCCCTGGCCCGACGCCGAGGCGGTCGCCGGGAACGCGGGGTCGGCGGCCCAGGTCGCCCCGCGGTCCGTGGAGCGCAGCAGACCGTCGTGCCGTGTGCCGAGCCAGAGCGTCTCGCTGTCGCGCGGGTCGACCAGGAGCCGTTCGCCCGTGCCCCGGCCGTCCTCGTTCGCCCCGAGCCGCACCGTGAGGTCCGTACGCGCCCAGGTGGCACCCCGGTCCTCCGACCTGAGCACCGCGCCCGGACCGGCCCAGGACTGCGCGTACGTGCCGAGGGCCAGATACAGCCGGTCGGGGTGGGCCGGGTCGACGGCCAGGGCCTCGACGCCCAGCAGATTCCAGTCGTCCCAGCCGATGTGGTCGGTCAGCGCCGTCCAGCGGGCCGCGCCGTCGTCCCACCGGTAGGCGCCGCCGATGTCCGTACGTGCGTACGCCAGACCCCGGACGGCCGGGTGGAACAGGATGCCCGTCACGAATCCGGTCCCGCCGATCGCCGCCGTGCGCCAGCGGTGCGGCTGGGTCCTCCTCGGCCGACGGGCCGCCACGGCCGGGGCGGCCGAGGGCAGCACGGCGGCGGTGGCGGCCACCGCCGCCGCTCCGGCGAGCACGGTCCGGCGCCGGGGCGCGTCGGGATGTACGGGTTCGGGCTGCGGGACGGACGAAGCACGCATGACGAACACACCTTCCGGTGGGGAACGGGGTGGGAGTGGTGGTGATCAGCCCTTGACGGCGCCGGTGAGCATGCCCTTCTGGAAGTGCTTCTGGACGAACGGCGACAGCACGGCCACCGGAATCAGCGCGAGGACCATCACCGCCATCTGCACCGACAGGCTGTTGATCTGCCCGCTGCTCACCGCCGCGCCCATGGCACCGGGCGGCACCTGGTGCTGGAGGACCAGCTGGCGCAGGATCATCTGCAGCGGGTACTTGTCGCTGTCCTGGATGTAGAGCATCGCGTTGAACCACTGGCTCCAGTAGCCCACCGCGTAGAACAGCGAGATCACCGCGATCACCGCACGGGACAGCGGCATGATGATCTGCAGCAGGATCCGCCACTCGCCCGCGCCGTCGATGCGCGCGGCGTCGATCAGCTCGGGCGCGGTGTCCATGAAGAAGCCGCGCAGGACCAGGATGTTGAAGACGCTGATGGCGCTCGGCAGGATCATCGACCAGTAGCTGTCGCTGAGACCGATGCCCGTGACCAGCAGATAGGTCGGGATGAGGCCCGCGCCGAAGAACATCGTCGCCATCATGGTCATCAGCAGCGGCCGGTGCGCGAAGGAGTCCTTGCGGCTCAGCCCGTACGCGCACAGCACCGAGATCACCATGCTGAACACGGTGCCGACGACGGTCAGTCCGATGCTCACCAGAGCGGCGCGGGTGACGGCGCCGCCGCTGAGCAGTTCCGTGTACGCGACGAACGTGACGCTCTTCGGCCAGACGACCAGACCGCCCGCCTCGTTGATCGCCTTGGTGTCGGAGAGGCTGGTGACCACCACCACCCAGATGGGTACCAGGATCACCGCACAGATCGCGAAGAGTCCGACGCCCTTGAAGGCGAGCCCCGCCTTGGTGGGCTCCTCCTCCCACACCGGGCGCGGTTCGGTGCGCAGGGCGCGCTGGAGCGGGGTCCGTCCCCGCTCGGCAGTGGGCCGTGCCGGCGGGTTGCCGTCCTTTTCCATGTCCAGGAGAGTCGTCATTTCTTGGAGTACACCCCCTGCTCGCCCATCATGTGGGCGACCTTGTTGGCTCCCAGCACCATGGCGACGCTGAACAGTCCCTTGAAGATTCCGGCGGCGGCCGCGTAGCCGAAGTCGCCGGTTTTGATGCCCGTCCACCAGATGTAGGTGTCGAGGATCTCGGACGCACCCGCGCCCACCTGGTCGCGCTGGAGCAGGATCTGCTCGAAGTCCAGGTTGAGCGCACTGCCGACCCGCAGCACGAGCAGCAGGGCGATGACGGGGCGCAGCGCGGGCAGGGTGACGTGCCACATGCGGCGCCAGCGGCCCGCGCCGTCCACGGCCGCGGCCTCGTACAGATCGGTGTTGACGGCGGCGAGCGCGGCGAGGAAGACGATCACACCCCAGCCCGCGTCCTTCCATATCGCCTGGGAGGTCACCAGGAACTTGAAGAAGCCCGGGTCGGTCATCAGGTCGAAGCCCTCGTGGCCGTGCTCGCGCAACCACTGCGCGACCAGACCGGCGCCGCCGAACATCTGCTGGAAGACGGTGACGACCAGCACCCAGGAGAAGAAGTGCGGCAGGTAGACGATCGCCTGGACCCAGGCCCGCACCCGGGCGCTCATGATCGTGTTGAGCAGCAGGGCGATGGCGATCGGGATGGGGAAGAAGAGGAGCAGCTGGGTCAGGAAGATGACCAGCGTGTTCAGCAGGACTTCCCAGAAGCGGTGGTCCTCGAAGATCCGGGTGAAGTTGTCGAATCCGACGAAGGGGCTGCCGGTGATGCCCAGGTCGTACACGTCGTAGTCCTGGAAGGCCACGACGTTCCCGAGCAGCGGGATGTAGTTGAAGACCAGCAGCAGCACCATGGCCGGCACCGTCATCAGGATCAGCGTGCGGTCCCGGCGGAAGCGCAGGCGCCGGGTGATGCCGCCCGGCGCGGCCGGTGCCTTCGTCCTCTTCCCGCCCCGCTTCGACGGCCGGGCCGGCGGCCCGGCCGCCCGCGAGCGGCCGTGCGCGCCGTCGTCGTCGCTGCTGTCCTCGCCCGAGGGGACGGTCGCCCGCCCCGCCGTGCGCTCCGCGTCGGTCGCCACCGTGGCCCGAGGCTTCACCCTGTGCTCCCCATGTCGTGCTCTCCACCCCGGCCGCCGGGCTCCTCGCGCCCGGCGGCCTGCCGTTCTGTCGTTGTGCGTACGCGCAGGTGTGGCGTACGGGTCAGACGCCGGAGCCGTTCTTCTCGAGAATGTCCTGGTACCAGTCGCGGAGCTTGTCGCCGCCGCTGTTCTTCCAGGTGGTCACCGCGGCGTCGACGTCGCTGACCTTCTTGCGGCCACGCCGGATGTCCTTCTGCAGGTCGTCGAAGGGGGTGTAGAGGGAGGCGTAGCGCTGGGGCTCCACGACCTGCATGCCGAAGAAGAGCGGCTTCCTGACGTGCGGGGCCTGGCGGGCCATCCAGCCGGCGTAGTCCTGCACCAGCTGCGGCTCGTCGGGGAAGGCGATGGTGTGCGGCGGGGAGGCGATGTAGAGGAGGGTGGCGGGCTGGGCCTCCTCGATGCCCTGCGGGGTGAAGGTCGGCACCCCGCCCTCGACCTTGTAGTGGGTGCCCTTGACGCCGTAGTTCGTCAGCATGAACTCCTCGGTGCCGTAGGGCGCCGCGGCGAAGTCGGCGATCCCGAGGAACTCCTCGATCTTCTCCTTGGACAGGTTCTTGCTGAGGAAGGTGAAGATTCCCGCCGGGTCGTCCTGCCACAGGACCGGCTTGCCGCCGTCCGCGGCGAAGAAGTCCAGTGCCTGCATGTCGAACTTCGGGTTGGCGGCGGCCTGCTCGGTGACCATGCCCTTCCAGCCGCCGGTGCCGTCGTTGTACATGAGGACGTGGCCGCTGGTGAAGCGGATCTTGGAGTCGGCGTCCTTGTTGGCCTCGGCGTCCGGGTGGATGTACCCGCCGTCGTGCAGCTTGCGGGCGAAGGCCAGTGCCTCGCGGTACTCCTGCGTCTCGATCTTGTGGACGAGCTTGCCGTTCTCCAGCTGCCAGTAGTGCGGCGCGTCGGGCAGCAGACCGTAGACCTTCTGGATGCAGGTCCACAGGTCGTCGAACGCCCACACCTTGCTCTTCGGGGCGGTGTACTCCTTGCCGAAGGCGAGCAGGTCGTCGGCGCTCGCGGGCAGGGCACCGGAGCCGACGAGGTCCTTGCGGTAGAAGAACGCGTTTCCGATGACCGGGTTGGGCATGGGCAGCCCGCGCAGCTTGCCGCCGAAGACGGAGTACTGCCAGGCGCCCGTCGGGATGTTGGCCAGGTTCGGGTACTTCTTGACGGCGTCGCCCGCCAGGTAGGGCCCCAGGTCGGCGAACTTCGCGGTGATCGCGTTCCGGATCTGCCCCTGCATGTTCCAGCCGGGGATGGTCATGACATCCGGGATCTCGGAACCGGCCAGGACCGCACCGATCTTGTCCTGGTAGGTGTTGCCGTCCTGCGGGTCGAAGCTGAGCTTCGCGCCGACCGCCTTGTTCACCGCCGTGTAGTACGGGTTGTTCTTCTTCGGGACGGTGCCCCACAGCGGGGTCATGACCCGGAACGAGGACCCCTTGCCCGGAGCGGACTTCACCGAGGTGACCAGCGGGTCGGGCAGCTTGGTGAAGCCGGGGCTCGATCCGTTGACGCTCTGCACGTCGGGCTGGACCAGATTCGTCGGGGCGTAGCTCGGCATGACCTTCTTCAGCGCCTTGCCCGTCGTCGTCCCCTCCTTGCTCGCCGAGCCGGAACCGCTGCCGCCGCACGCGGCGAGCAGCGGCGCTCCGCCGGCCACGGCCACTGCGGCGAAGGCACCCGATGCGAGGAAGCTTCTCCGGCTCGGGGCGGTGGAGGAGGGAGAGGAATTCGGCGTCATTGCGTCAACCCTTCGAGGCGCACCAGGACGACACGCGGCGGGTGACCGCCGTTCGGTTCCTGTGTCTGAGGTGGGGCGTTACTGGCCGAGCCGGTTGCGACATCACCGGCCGAGATGAAGCGCTTGCAACCGTTGTCGAAGCGCTTCGATGTTGCAGCGAGGTTAAGTGAAGGGGTCCGGTCGCACAAGGGTCCGTTTCCAGATTCCTCCGACCTGTTTCCGAACCGTTTCCTGGCGTGGCATGCCCGGGATGCGCCCGGTTGGGGATGCTGTGCCCTTGACACCCACGGGGTCGGCCACAGAGCATCGAAGCGCTTCGAAAGATCTTCTCCTCGGATCGAGGGTCCTTTCGCAGCGTGACGACCGGAAAACCTCCCACCTCTCCAAGGGGACCCGCACGTGACGGACCATCCGCTGCCCTTCCGCGACCCGCAGCTCTCCTTCGCCCTGCGCACCGACGACCTGCTCGGGCGGCTCACGCTCGACGAGCGGATCGCGATGCTGCACCAGTTCGCCCCCGCGGTGGAGCGGCTGGGGATCGGCCCGTTCCGTACCGGACAGGAGGCCCTGCACGGAGTCGCCTGGATGGGACCCGCCACGGTCTTCCCGCAGGCCGTCGGGCTCGGCGCCACCTGGAACGACGAGCTGGTCCGCCGGGTCGGCGAGGCCGTCGGCGACGAGGTGCGGGCCAAGCGCGCCCAGGACGACCGCGTCGGCCTCAACGTCTGGGCCCCGACAGTGAACCTGCTGCGCCACCCGCTGTGGGGCCGGGGCGAGGAAGGCTACGCGGAGGACCCGGCGCTCACCTCCGCCATCGCCGTCGCCTACACCCGGGGACTGCGCGGTGACGACCCCCGCTACTGGCGCACCGCCCCGGTGCTCAAGCACTGGCTCGCCCACAACAACGAGACCGACCGCGACACCGCCTCCTCCTCGGTCCGCCCGCGCGTCCTGCACGAGTACGACCTGCGGGCCTTCCGCGACGCGGTGCGCGCCGGAGCGGTGGCCGGAGTCATGCCCGCCTACAACCTGGTCAACGGCCGCCCCAACCATGTCTCCCCGCTCCTGGGGCAGCAGCTGCGCAGCTGGACCGACCAGCCGCTCGTCGTCTGCTCGGACGCGGGCGCGCCCTCCAACCTGGTCGATTCCGAGCACTACTTCGACACCCACGAGGAAGCGACCGCCGCCTCCCTCAGGGCGGGCGTCGACAGCTTCACCGACCACGGCCAGGACTCCACGGTCATGACCGGCCGGATCCGCGACGCACTCGCCAAGGGCCTGCTCGACGAGAGCGACATCGACACGGCCGTCCGCAGGCTGCTCATGCTGCGCTTCGCGCTCGGCGAGTTCGACCCGGAGCTCGACCCGTACGCGGACGTCACCGCCTTCGACACGGCCGCACACCGGGCGCTCGCCCTGGAGGCCGCGGAACAGTCCGTCGTCCTGCTCAAGAACGACGGACTGCTGCCCCTGGAACCGCGTGACGGCCGGACCGTCGCCGTCGTCGGACTCCTCGCGGACGCCTGCAAGCTCGACTGGTACAGCGGCACGCTCCTGCACCGCTCCACCCCGCTCGACGGTCTCCGCGAGCGGTACGGCGCGGAGAACGTCCTCTTCGCCGAGGGCGCCGACCGGGTCAGGCTGTCGTGCGCCGACGGCTGGCTGCGGGTGCCCGGGACCGCTCCCACGGAGGGCGTCGAGGTCCGTGGCGCGGAAGGCGCCCTCGACCCGGCGCTCCTGGCCGGCCGCACCGACCTGCCGCCGCTGACCTGCGGCGCCACCGCCACCGACCTGGCCCTCGTCGACTGGGGCGACGGCGTCCTCACCTTCCGTACCGACGAGGGCCTGTACCTCTCCGTGGCCGAGGACGGATACGTCCGGGCGTCCGCGGACGAGCCCGGCGGCTGGATCGTCCAGGAGACGTTCCGCCTGGAGGCGGTGGAGGGACACGACGGCGGTCACCGCCTTCTGCACATCGGGACGGGTGGGTACGTGACTGTCGCCGCCGACGGCGCGAAGGTTGCCGTGTCCGGTGAGAAGATTTCCGCCGCCGGCGCCACGGTCTTCGTCATGGAGACCGTCGAACGCGGCCAGGACGCCGTGGCCCGGGTCGCGGCGGCCGCCGACACGGTGATCGTCGTCGCCGGCAACGACCCCCACATCAACGGCCGCGAGACCGAGGACCGTACGACCCTGGACCTGCCCGCCCAGCAGGACCGGCTGTGGCGCACCGCGCGCGCCGCCAACCCGCGCACCGTACTCGTCCTCACCTCCGCCTACCCGTACGCGGTCACCGACGCGGCGGCCGAACTGCCCGCCCTGCTCTGGACCGCGCACGGGGGTCAGGCGGCAGGCACCGCCCTCGCCCGGATCCTCGCTGGCGACGTGTCCCCGGCCGGCCGGCTCCCGCAGACCTGGTACGCCTCGGACGCCGATCTGCCGGATCTGCTCGACTACGACATCATCGGCTCCCGTCAGACGTACCTCTACTTCGACGGCACCCCGCTCTTCCCCTTCGGCCACGGCCTCACCTACGCCGGCTTCACCTACGCCGACCTGACGGCGGAGGTGGCCGGCGAGCGGCTGCGGGTCGCGCTGACCGTCACCAACGACGGGGCCCGCGCAGCCGACGAGGTGGCCCAGCTCTACGTCCGGGCGACGGAGTCCGCCGCGGACCTGCCGCTGCGCAAGCTGGTCGCCCACCGCCGGATACACCTCGCACCGGGCGCCGCCGAACGCGTCGAATTCCTCGTCCCCGTCGAGGAGCTCGGCCACTGGAGCGTGGCGCACGGCCGCTGGACCGTCGAGCCCGGCGCGTACGAGATCCTCGCCGGCGCCTCCAGCACCGACATCCGGCTCACCGCCGGCGCGGTCGTCGACGGCGAGCCGTCCGGCCCGCGCCCCGTCGTGGAGCGCGGCCTGGAGGCCGCCGACTACGACGAGCAGCAGGGCACGGAGATCCTCGACCGTACGAAGGTGGCGGGCGACACCGTCGCACCCGTCGACGGGATCGGCCAACTCCTCTTCCGCGACTGCGACTTCGGCGACGGCGTGCAGACGGTCACCGCATCCGCCGCGGGGAGCGGATCCGTCACGCTGGCGGTGGACGGGCGGACGGTGGAGCTGGTGGTCCCCGCCACGGCCGGACCGTACGACTACCGCACCGTCGGGGCCGCCCTCGACGTCCGCGGGGTGCACGACGCGCGCGTCACCCTGCAGGGGGCCGTACGCCTCGCCGGCATCGGGTTCACCGCGTGACGGCCGTGCCGCTCGCCCCCGCCCCCCGACCGCTTCCCCGTGCCCACGGCAAGGAGTCCTCATGAGGTTCACCGACGGCTTCTGGCTCATGCGTGAGGGCGTCCGCGCCTCCTACGCGACCGAGATCCGCGATCTGCGCGTCGAGGACGGCCAGCTCACCGCGTACGCCGCCGTCAAACGCGTCGAGCGGCGCGGCGACACGCTCAACACCCCGCTGATCACTGTCGAATGCTTCTCCCCGGCCGAGGGCGTCATCGGCGTACGCACCACCCACCACGCCGGGAAGGCCAGGCGCGGTCCCGACTTCGCCCTCCTGTCCGGCGACGGCACCGCACCCGCCGCCCGCACCCGCAGGGACGGCGCGGTCACCGAACTCACCAGCGGACCCCTGACGTTGCGCATGGACGGCGACGGCCCCTGGGGCATCTCGTTCCTCGACGCCGAGGGGCGGCGCCTCACCGGCGTCGACGCCAAGGGCACGGCCTTCGCCACCACCCCCGACGGCGCCCACCACATGATCGCCCAACTCGCGCTGAGCGTCGGGGAGAACGTCTACGGGCTCGGCGAGCGCTTCACCCCGTACGTGAAGAACGGCCAGAGTGTCGACATCTGGCAGGCCGACGGCGGCACCAGCAGCGACCAGGCGTACAAGAACATCCCGTTCTACCTCTCCTCGCGCGGCTACGGCGTCTTCGTCAACCACCCCGGCAAGGTCTCCTTCGAGGTGGGCTCGGAATCCGTCGGCCAGGTGCAGTTCAGCGTCGAGGACCAGTCGCTGGAGTACTACATCGTCGCCGGACCGACCCCCAAGGACGTCCTGGCCCGCTACACGGCCCTCACCGGCCGCCCCGCCCTGCCGCCCGCCTGGTCGTTCGGCCTCTGGCTGACCACCTCGTTCTGCACCTCGTACGACGAGGAGACCGTCACCTCCTTCGTCGACGGGATGGCCGAACGGGACATCCCGCTCAGCGTCTTCCACTTCGACTGCTTCTGGATGCGCGAGTACCAGTGGTCGGACTTCCTCTGGGACCCCGAGGTCTTCCCCGACCCGGAGGGCATGCTGGCCCGGCTCAAGGCACGCGGGCTGCGCATCAGCATGTGGATCAACCCGTACATCGCCCAGAAGTCCGTGCTGTTCGCGGAAGGGGCCGAGCTCGGCCACCTGGTGCGGCGGCCCAACGGCGACATCTGGCAGTGGGACCTGTGGCAGCCCGGCATGGCCCTGGTCGACTTCACCAGCCCGGCGGCCCGCGACTGGTACGACAGCAAGCTGCGGATGCTGCTCGACCAGGGCGTCGACTGCTTCAAGACGGACTTCGGCGAGCGCATCCCCACCGACGTGGCCTGGCACGACGGGTCCGACCCGGAGCGGATGCACAACTACTACGCGCAGCTCTACAACCGCACCGTCTTCGAACTCCTGGAGAAGGAGCGCGGCACGGGCGAGGCGGTCCTCTTCGCCCGCTCCGCCACGGCCGGCGGCCAGCAGTTCCCCGTGCACTGGGGCGGCGACTGCTTCGCCTCGTTCACCGCGATGGCCGAGTCACTGCGCGGCGGGCTCTCCCTGAGCCTGTCCGGCTTCGGCTTCTGGAGCCACGACATCGGCGGCTTCGAGGGCACCCCCGACCCGGCGGTCTTCAAGCGCTGGCTCGCCTTCGGCCTGCTCTCCTCGCACAGCCGGCTGCACGGCAACGTGTCCTACCGGGTGCCGTGGGCGTTCGGCGAGGAAGCGGTCGACGTGGCAAGGCAGTTCACCCTGCTCAAGCACCGCCTGATGCCGTACCTGTACGGGGTGGCCGCCGAGGCCCACCGCACGGGCGTCCCGATGATGCGCCCCATGCTCGTGGAGTTCCCCGGCGACCCGGCCACCCGCACCCTGGACCGGCAGTACATGCTCGGCCCGGACCTGCTGGTCGCCCCCGTCTTCACCGAGGACGGCGAGGTCGAGTACTACGTCCCCGAGGGCACCTGGACCTCGCTGCTCACCGGCGAACGGATCACCGGACCCGCCTGGCGCCACGAGACGCACGGCTTCGACAGCCTGCCCCTGCTGGTCAGGGACGGCGCCGTGGTCCCGTGGGGTGCCGACGACCAGCGCCCGGACAGCGACTGGCTGAACGGCCTCACCCTGCGGGTGTTCGGCTCCGGCAGCGGTGAGCGGACCGTCACCGTGCCGGACCTGACCGGGGCCGGCGCGGCGGCGTTCCGCGTCGTACGGGACGACTCCGGCGTGCACGTCACCGCCGAGGGGACCGACCGGACGTACCGGGTGAGCGTCGAGGACTCGGGCGCGGTGGGGGAGGGGACGGGAACGATGACCGTCGCCTGACTCTCCACGGAGAGGCGGGGGCACGAGGAGGACGAAGAGGGCGGTCCGGTGCGTACGAACGCACCGGGCCGCCCTCTTCGTGCCCGGGCCGGAGCCTCGCCGCCGTGCCGCCGAGGGTTCCGGACACCGCCGCTCTCCGGGCTCGGGGCCGAGTATCCGTGCGGCGGGCCGTGAGTCATGTCACCCAGGGTGAATTGTTCGGCATACATTCCGCCGGACCGGGGAGGGGTCCTGGCTGCTGGTGTGCCCCGTCCCGGTCCACCGGCGCGGAACAGTGCTCGGCCGGACCGGTGCGGAGCAATTCAGGCACGGAAGGCAGACCACCACATGTCGGCTCACCTCTCGTCGGCTCACGCCGCGACGGCGCTGGAGACCATCCACATCGACGGGGCCTGGCACGCCGCCGCGTCGGGCGCGACCCGCGAGATCCTCGACCCCGCCGACGCCACCGTCCTGGCTCTCGTCGCCGAGGGCGGCCTCGACGACACCGACGCGGCCGTCGCCGCAGCACGCCGCGCCTTCGACGACGGCCCGTGGCCGCACCGGCCCGTCGCCGAGCGCGCCGCGTTCCTGCGCCGGGTCGCCGACCTCCTCCAGCGGGACCGTGAGGAGATCGCGATCACCGAGAGCCGCGACACCGGCAAGACCCTGGAGGAGGGGCGCGTTGACGTCGACGACGTGACGAACGCCTTCCGCTACTTCGCCGACCTCGTGATGAACGAGAGCGGCGGCCGGGTCGTCGACGCGGGCGACCCCGATGTGCACAGCATCGTCGTGCACGAACCCGTCGGGGTCTGCGCCCTGATCGCCCCGTGGAACTACCCGCTGCTGCAAGCCAGTTGGAAGATCGCCCCGGCGCTCGCCGCAGGCAACACCTTCGTGCTCAAGCCCAGCGAGGTCACCCCGCTGACCACCGTCCACCTGATCCGGCTGCTCGCCGAGGCCGGTCTGCCCGACGGCGCCGCCAACCTCGTCACGGGCGCGGGCGACCCCGTCGGCGCCCGGCTCTCCGCGCACCCGGACGTGGACCTCGTCTCGTTCACCGGCGGCCTCGCCAGCGGGACGAAGGTCGCGCAGGCGGCCGCACCCACCGTCAAGAAGGTCGCCCTGGAGCTCGGTGGCAAGAACCCCAACGTCGTCTTCGCCGACGCCTGCGCCACCGACGCGGACTTCGACACCGCCGTCGACCAGGCGCTGAACGCCGCGTTCTTCCACAGCGGCCAGGTCTGCTCGGCCGGCGCCCGGCTCATCATCGAGGAGTCGGTCTCCGCACGCTTCGTCACCGAGCTCGCCCGCCGCGCCGACGCGATCCGGCTCGGCCGGGGCACCGTCGACGGCGTCGAGTGCGGCCCGCTCGTCTCCGCCCAGCAACTCGCCAAGGTCGAGGCGTACGTCGCCTCCGCCCGCGAGGAGGGCGCGGTCGTCCGCTCCGGCGGCTCCCGCCCCGAACCCTCCGACACACGGCCCGCGAGCGGCTACTTCTACCGGCCGACCGTCCTGGACCGCTGCCACCGGGAGATGAGGGTGGTCCGCGAGGAGACCTTCGGCCCGATCCTCACCGTCGAGACCTTCCGCACCGAGGAGGAGGCCGTCAGGCTGGCCAACGACACGGACTACGGTCTCGCGGGCGCCGTCTGGACCACCGACGCCGGCCGCGCCCGCCGCGTCGCGGGCCGGCTGCGGCACGGCACCGTCTGGATCAACGACTACCACCCCTACCTCCCACAGGCCGAGTGGGGCGGCTTCGGCAAGTCCGGTACGGGCCGTGAGCTCGGACCCACCGGCCTCGCGGAGTACCGCGAGGCCAAGCACATCTACCAGAACCTCAACCCGCGCCCCCAGCGCTGGTTCGCCGGCTGACCGAGTCGCCGTCCACCGGATGTCCCCCGGCCGTTCGCAGCACCACGCACACGCAAGCACCTTGCAGAAGGAGCAGTGACCGATGCCTCCGTCCCCCCGCTCAGCACGCCCCGAACCTGCCGACTACGTGATCGTCGGAGGCGGTACCGCCGGTTCGGTCATCGCCTCCCGCCTCACCGAGGACCCCGGCGTCACCGTCACCGTCATCGAGGGCGGCCCCACCGACATCGACCGGGACGACGTGCTCACCCTGCGCCGCTGGCTCGGACTGCTCGGCGGCGACCTCGACTACGACTACCCCACGACCGAACAGCCACGCGGCAACTCCCACATCCGGCACAGCCGCGCCCGGGTCCTCGGCGGCTGCTCCTCGCACAACACGCTGATCAGCTTCAAGCCGCTGCCCGGCGACTGGGACGAGTGGGCCGCGGCCGGCGCCGAAGGCTGGGACGCCGCGTCCATGGATCCGTACTTCGACCGGCTGCGCAACAACATCGTGCCCGTCGACGAGAAGGACCGGAACGCCATCGCCCGCGACTTCGTCGAGGCGGCACGGACGGCGGCCGCGGTCCCGCGCGTCGACGGCTTCAACAGGAAGCCCTTCCACGAGGGGGCCGGCTTCTTCGACCTGGCCTACCACCCGGAGAACAACAAGCGTTCCTCCGCGTCGGTCGCCTACCTCCACCCGCACATCGAAGCAGGGGACCGTCCCAACCTCTCGATCCTGCTGGAAACCTGGGCCTACAAGCTGGAGTTCGAAGGCAACCGCGCCACCGGCGTCCACGTCCGCACCAAGGACGGCGAGGAACTGCTGCTGCGCGCCGCCCGCGAAATCATCGTCTGCGCGGGCGCGGTGGACACCCCCCGGCTGCTGATGCACTCCGGGATCGGCCCGGCGCAGGACCTGACGGCGCTCGGCATCCCCGTCGTCCACGACGCACCGGGCGTCGGTGAGAACCTGCTCGACCACCCCGAGTCGGTCATCGTCTGGGAGACCGACGGCCCCATCCCGGAGAACTCCGCCATGGACTCCGACGCCGGCCTCTTCGTGCGGCGCGACCCCGGATCCCGGGGCCCCGACCTGATGTTCCACTTCTACCAGATCCCCTTCACCGACAACCCCGAGCGCCTCGGCTACGAGAAGCCCGAGCACGGCGTGTCGATGACCCCGAACATCCCCAAACCGCGCAGCCGCGGCCGGCTCTACCTCACCAGCGCCGACCCCGGGGCCAAGCCCGCCCTGGACTTCCGCTACTTCACCGACGCGGACGACTACGACGGCCGCACCCTCGTCGACGGCATCAAGCTCGCCCGCGAGATAGCGAAGATTGAACCGCTCGCCCACTGGCTCAAGCGCGAGGTCTGCCCCGGCCCCGAGGTCACCTCCGACGAGGACATCAGCGCGTACGCACGCAAGGTCGCCCACACCGTCTACCACCCCGCCGGCACCTGCCGGATCGGCGCGCCCGGCGACCCGGCGGCCGTCGTCGACCCGCAGCTGCGCGTCCAGGGCCTGGACGGCATACGCATCGCCGACGCCTCCGTCTTCCCGACCATGCCCGCCGTCAACCCCATGATCGGGGTCCTGATGGTGGGCGAGAAGTGCGCCGAACTGCTCCAAGCGACCCCGACCGCCGGAGGCGACGTCCGATGAGCGAACCCACCGCACCCGTCTTCTCCGTCCGCGACCTCTGGAAGGTGTTCGGCCCCAGGGCCGACCGCATCCCCGGCAGCGAGCACGCCGCACTGCCCCCGGCCGAACTGCGCGAGCGCACCGGCTGCACCGCCGCCGTGCGCAACGTCTCCTTCGACGTCGAGAAGGGCGAAGTCTTCGTCGTCATGGGCCTGTCGGGCTCCGGCAAGTCCACCCTCGTGCGCTGTCTCACCCGGCTCGTCGAGCCCACCAGCGGCACCCTGGCCATCGACGGCGAGGACGTCCTGGCCATGGACCGCACCCGGCTGCGCGAACTGCGCCGCCACCGCGCCGCGATGGTCTTCCAGCACTTCGGGCTGCTGCCGCACCGCACCGTCCTCGACAACGTCGCCTACGGCCTGGAGATCCAGGGCCTCGGCAAGGCCGAACGCCGCGCCAAGGCCGCCGAACTGGTCGAGAAGGTCGGCCTCGGAGGCCTGGAGAAGCGCCGGCCCGCCCAGCTCTCCGGAGGCCAGCAGCAGCGCGTCGGGCTGGCCCGCGCACTCGCCGTCGACCCGTCCGTCCTCCTCTTCGACGAACCGTTCAGCGCACTCGACCCGCTGATCCGGCGCGAGATGCAGGACGAGGTCGTCCGGCTGCACCGCGAGGAGGGCCGGACCATGGTCTTCATCACCCACGACCTGAGCGAGGCACTGCGCCTGGGCACCCGCATCGCCCTGATGCGCGACGGCGAGATCGTACAGCTCGGCACCCCCGAGGAGATCGTCGGATCGCCCGCCGACGAGTACGTCCGCGCATTCGTCCGGGACGTCCCCCGCGAACAGGTCCTCACCGTCGCCACCGCCATGCGCCCCCCGACCGCCGGCGAGGCCGAACACGGCCCGGCCCTGCGCCCCGAGGCCACCGTCTCCGCGGCCATCGAGGCCGTCGCCCGCTCCGGCGACCCCGTCGCGCGCGTCATGAAGGACGGCCGGCTCCTCGGAGTCGTCGACCACGCGTGCCTGCTCGACGTCGTCGCGGGTACGGGGGCCCAGGCGGTGACCGTCTGATGGCCACCGCCCAAGCCGCCACCACCCCTGCCGCCCGGCCCGGTACCGCGGGCCCGCTCGCCGCCCTGCGCCGCCGGCCCGCCCTGGGCAAGCTGCTCCTGCTGCTGGTGGCAGCCGCCGTCGCCGTACCCGTCGTCCACACCCGCTGGGGCGGCGGGACCTGGCCCGGCGCCCTGACCATCGACCTGAGCGCACCGCTCGGCGAGGTCAACGACTGGATCATCGGCAACCGCGACAGCCACCCGCTCTTCCTCTACTTCTTCGGCCACATCAGCAACGCCGTGGTCCTCTCCGTACGCGGCGCCTACCTGGCCCTGCTCGCCCTCGGCTGGGCCGGTGTCACCGCCGTCGCCGCCCTCGTCGCCTGGCGGACCGCCGGAGTGCGCCTGGCACTGACCGCGGGCCTGTCCTTCCTGGCGTGCGGACTCCTCGGCATGTGGGTGCCGACGATGCAGACCCTCGCCCTGATGATCGTCGCCGTCCTCGTCTCCGTCGTGCTGGGCATGCTCCTGGGCCTCGCGGCCGGGCTCTCGGACCGTACGTTCCGCCTCCTGCGCCCCGTCCTGGACACCATGCAGGTGCTGCCCGCCTTCGCCTATCTGCTGCCCGTCGTCCTGATCTTCGGCATCGGCGTGCCCGGCGCGGTCCTCGCGACCGTCGTCTACGCGGCTCCGCCGATGGCCCGGCTCACCGCACTGGGACTGCGCGGCGCCGACGCGGGCGTCATGGAGGCCGTGGCCTCGCTCGGCGCGACCGGCAGGCAGCGCCTGCTGACCGCCCGTCTGCCCCTCGCCCGCAAGGAACTGCTGCTCGGCCTCAACCAGACCATCATGATGGCGCTGTCCATGGCCGTCATCGCGTCCGTCATCGGCGCCGGCGGCCTCGGCGACCGCGTCTACCAGGCACTCTCCTCCGTCGACGTCGGCGCCGCGCTCGCCGCGGGCATCCCCATCGTGCTGCTGGCCGTCGTCCTGGACCGCACGACCGAGGCGGCCGGCCGGAAGATCGGCACGGAACCCACCGGGCCGGCAGCCCTGCGCGGCCTGCGCGGCTGGGGGGCCGTCGCGGTGACCGCCGCCGCCGTCGCCGTCGTGGGACGGTTCACCGGCGGCCGTGTCTGGCCCGAGAGCGGGGTCGTGGCCATCGCCGGCCCCGTCAACACGGCCAAGGACTGGATGGTCGACCACCTCTACACCGGCATCCCCGTCATCGGCGGCACCGCCGACTGGGCCGCCCACTTCACCAGCTGGATCCTCAACCCGCTGCGCGGCGGCCTGCAGGGCCTGCCCTGGTGGTCCGTCCTGCTGATCGTCGCCGCACTCGCCTGGACCATCGGCACCTGGCGCACCGCGCTCACCGCCGTGCTGGCCATGGCCGGCATCGGGGTCCTCGGCGTCTGGGAGCTGTCGATGGACACGCTCAGCCAGGTCCTCGCGGCCGTCGCGGTCACCCTCGTCCTGGGCTTCGCCATCGCCGTCGGCGCCGCACGCAGTACACGCCTCGAACGCCTGCTGCGCCCCGTCCTGGACGTCTTCCAGACGATGCCGCAGTTCGTCTACCTCATCCCCGTCGTCGCCCTCTTCGGCGTCGGCCGCGCCCCGGCCGCCGTCGCGGCCGTCGTCTACGCGCTGCCCGCCGTCGTGCGCATCACCACCCAGGGCCTGCGGGGTGTGGACCCCGCCGCGATGGAATGTGCCCGCTCGCTCGGCGCCACCCCCGGCCAGCAGCTGCGCCAGGTCCAGCTGCCGCTGGCCAGGCCAGCCCTGCTGCTCGCCGTCAACCAGGGTGTCGTCCTCGTCCTCGCCGTCGTCATCATCGGCGGTCTCGTGGGCTCCGGAGCGCTGGGCTACGAGGTCGTGTTCGGCCTCGCCCAGGGCGACCTCGCCACCGGCCTCGTCGCCGGTGCCGCCATCGTCTGCCTGGGGCTGACGCTGGACCGGGTCACCCAGCCCACCACCCGACGCCGACGGAAGGAGAGCTGACATGGCTCGCACCCGTACCCGTACCCGTCTCCGCACCTCCGCGGCCGTGGCCTCGGCCGCCGCCCTGCTGGCCGTCACCGGCTGCGGCGCGGCGGACATGACCAAGCAGGCGTCCCCGTTCGCGGCCCCCGCCGGCATCAGGACCGTCACGCTCTCCGTGCAGTCCTGGGTCGGCGCCCAGGCCAACGTGGCCGTCGCCCAGAAGCTCCTGGAGGACGAGCTGGGCTACCGCGTCGACCTCGTCCAGACCGACGAGGTCCCCGCCTGGGACGCCCTCAGCCAGGGCCGGGTGGACGCCATCCTGGAGGACTGGGGCCACCCCGAACAGGAGAAGCTGTACGTCGAGGACAAGAAGACCATCGTCCCCGGGGGCGACCTGGGCGTCACGGGGCACATCGGCTGGTACGTCCCCAAGTACTGGGCGGACGAGCACCCCGACGTCACCCAGTGGAAGAACCTCGACACGTACGCCGACGAGCTGCGCACCCCGGAGAGCGGCGACAAGGGCCAGCTGTTGGACGGATCGCCGTCCTACGTCACCAACGACAAAGCGCTGGTGAAGAACCTCGGCCTGGACTACAAGGTCGTCTTCGCCGGCTCCGAGGCCGCGCAGATCACCCAGATCCAGCAGTTCGCCAAGGAGGAGAAGCCCTTCCTGAGCTACTGGTACCAGCCCCAGTGGCTGTTCAACGAGGTGCCGATGGTCGAGGTGGAACTCCCGGAGTACTCCGAGGCGTGCGCGGCCAAGGCCCCGGAGGACATCGACTGCGCCTACCCGACCACCCCGCTCCAGAAGTACCTCAACGCGGACTTCTCCGAGCGGGGCGGGGACGCGGCAGCCTTCCTGAAGAAGTTCAACTGGTCGGAGGAGGACCAGAACGAGGTCTCCGAACTGATCGCCTCCGAGCGGCTGGCACCCGACGAGGCCGCCGAGCGCTGGATCGAGGAGAACCCGGGAACCTGGAAGAAGTGGCTGGGACGGTGACCTGAGCCAGAGGTTCCCTCCGTACACGGCATCAGCCGCCGGGTGGTCGTCCGAGAGGTGATCGGGACCGGCCGCGCCCGGTACGGCAGCAGAGCCCCGCCACGCCAGCAGGGCCCGGACCGTGCGCGTCGCCGGTCCGGACCCTGCTGCCGTGCGGTGCCGCCCTGCGGCGGCGGTGCCTCAGCTCTGTGCGGGGTCGTCGCCCGTCTGCCCGGCGCCCTCAGCCGCGCCCGCCTTCTCGCGCATCTTGCGCACCAGCTCCACCTTCTGGTCGGCGGCACCCTGGCGGTCGCGGTTGCGGTGCGGCCCGTTGTTCTGCCGTTCGGCGCGGGACAGCCTCTTGCGCAGGCCGCCGCCCATACCCACGGGGTTGTTGATGTTCTTGCTCACGGGTTCTCCCGGAATGATGTGAAGTGATCTACGGATTCATCGGTGGGGGACGGTCGCCGCGACGTCGAAGGACGTCAGCAGGGGCCCATCACGCGCTCACTCGTACATCGGCGTCTGGAAGAACATGACGAAGACGTTACCCGGTTCCGTCGGCCCCGCACACCACGTGGCGTGCCTCCCCGGCGTCGCCAGGCCTTCGGCGAGCGCCCGGGGCCAGCCGTCTCCTTCCAAGGATCTCAGCACCGCCGGCACCCCCGGCCGCCGCCGCCCGCCCGAGGCGGGCCCAGCTCGGCGAGGACGGAGCTGGTGTGCTCGGTGCGCGCCCAGTTCCCGCTGCTGCGGCAGTGGTACAGGCCGGCGTCGGTGTACCGCGCGCGGTGTGCCGACCCCGCGGCCCGGCCCGCCGCCGCGGCGAGTGCGGGGCGCGTGAGGTGCCGGGCGAGTGTCCTGTACCAGGCGCAGGACACCGGGCGACACGTTCCGATCCGGCCGGGCTCGCGGGACCCGGCCCGTGTCCGCCGCCGGGGCAACCGACGGCGGACGCGGGTGGGAGCCCGCGGTGCGGCGGTCTGTCAGCCGGCCACGGGCCGGGCCTCCTCCTCCGTCCCGGGCCGCTCGAACTGCGTGCGATACAGCTCCTCGTACCGGCCCCCGACCGCCAGCAACTGCTCGTGGGTGCCCCGTTCGACGATCCGGCCGTCCTCGACGACCAGGATCAGGTCGGCGGCCCGCACCGTCGAGAGCCGGTGCGCGATCACCACCGCCGTACGGCCTTCCAGCGCCTCGGCCAGGGCCTCCTGGACGGCCGCCTCCGAGGTGGAGTCCAGGTGCGCCGTCGCCTCGTCCAGGATCACGACGCGCTGACGGGCCAGCAGCAGCCGGGCGATGGTCAGCCGCTGCCGTTCGCCGCCGGAGAGCCGGTAGCCGCGCTCACCGACGACGGTGTCCAGCCCGTCGGGCAGGGAGGCGACGAGCCCGTCCAGGCGGGAGCGGCGCAGTGCGTCCCAGATGTCGTCCTCGGTGGCGCCGGGGCGGGCGAGCAGCAGATTGGCGCGCACCGACTCGTGGAACAGGTGCCCGTCCTGGGTGACCATGCCGAGCGTCTCGCGGATCGAGGCGGCCGTCAGATCGCGTACGTCCACGCCGTTCAGCCGTACGGAGCCTGCGTCGGCGTCGTACAGCCTGGGCAGCAGCTGCGCGATCGTCGACTTTCCCGCCCCGGACGAGCCGACCAGGGCGACCATCCGGCCCGGTTCGGCCCTGAAGGAAACGTCGTGCAGCACTTCGGTGCCGCCGCGGGAGTCGAGGGCCGCGACCTCTTCGAGGGAGGCCAGGGACACCTTCTCGGCGGAGGGATAGCCGAAGGACACCCCGTCGAACTCCACGGACACCGGCCCGTCGGGCACCTTCCGGGCGTCCGGCTTCTCGGCGATCAGCGGTTCGAGGTCGAGGATCTCGAAGACCCGCTCGAAGCTGACGAGCGCGCTCATCACCTCGACCCGAGCGCCGGCCAGGGCGGTCAGCGGGGCGTACAGGCGGGTCAGGAGCAGGGCGAGGGCGACGACCGCTCCCGCTTCGAGGGTGCCGCGCAGGGCGTAGTACCCGCCGAGTCCGTAGACCAGAGCCAGCGCCAGCGCGGACACCAGGGTGAGAGCCGTGATGAACGTCGACTGGAGCATGGCCGTACGGACACCGATGTCCCGCACCCGCCGGGCCCGTACGGCGAACTCGGCGGATTCGTCGGCGGGGCGGCCGAAGAGCTTGATGAGCGTGGCGCCGGGGGCGGAGAACCGTTCGGTCATCTGGGTGCCCATGGTGGCGTTGTGAGCGGCGGCCTCGCGCTGCAACCCCGCCATCCGCGAACCCATCCGGCGGGCGGGGACGACGAACACCGGCAGCAGGACCAGGGCGAGCAGGGTGATCTGCCAGGAGATGGTGAGCATCACGGCAAGGGTCAGCAGCAGGGTGACGAGATTGGAGACGACACCGGAGAGCGTGTTGCTGAAGGCCCGTTGGGCGCCGATGACGTCGTTGTTGAGCCGGCTGACGAGCGCGCCCGTCCTGGTGCGGGTGAAGAAGGCCACCGGCATCCGCTGGACGTGGTCGAAGACCGCGGTCCGCAGATCCAGGATCAGCCCCTCCCCGAGGGTGGCCGACAGCAACCGGATGAGCAGGGCGAGCCCGGCCTCGGCGACCGCGATGACGGCGATGAGCAGGGCGAGCCGGACGACCACCCCGGCCTCCTCACCCTGGACGATCGCGTCGACGACCCGGCCGGCGAGCACCGGAGTGGCCACCGCGAGCAGCGCCGTGACCGCGCTGAGCAGCAGGAAGCGGCGGATCTGCCGGCCGTGCGGCCGGGCGAACGCCATGATGCGGCCCAGCGTGGCCCGCGAGAAGGGTCTGCGGTCCTGCTGGGCGTTCATCGCGCTGTGGAGCGATGTCCACGCGGTGACTTCCATGTCCATGGGGAGGTGCCTCCGGAATATGAGGGGCCGATACCTGGTTCCGGGCGGCCGGCCCGGGCGCACTCAGAACGTTAAAACCAGAAGCAAGGCTGAGGTCAATTCGTTCCGGGCGGTGTCACCCGGCCGGTCGCCCGCCCCGTACCGCCGTCACGTTCTCCCGGTCCGCCCGTCCCTGCGTACCTGCGCTCCGGGAGGATCCGGAGATCGCACCCGGGCGCGCCGACGCGGGGAGCACCGGCCATCTTCCCCGAAGTGACGGGGAGTCGGTGAGTGGTGCCGGCCCGGCACGGCTGCCCAGCGGTGGGAACGCGGTGCCGGCCGGGGTGCCACGCCTGGGCGGCGGCCGGACGGGAATCGCTCCGTGTAGCGTCGTCACAGCAACCCAGTACGGATTTCTCAGAGGACGAGGTGTCGTGATGCACAGAGTGACCGTGGGACTGGACGGGTCTCCGGAGAGCCGTGCCGCCGCCGAATGGGCGGCGCTGGAGGCCCTGTTGCGGGGGGCGGCACTGCGGCTCGTGCACGCGGAGGAGTATCCGACGACCGCGGCCGTTCCCATGGCCTCGGAAGAGGTGCAACAGCGGTGGGCCGACGCGCTGCTCGACGAGGTGGCCGGGACGCTGCGAGAGCGCCACCCCGGGCTGGAGGTCACCACGCTGCGGCGCGGCGGGCACCCGTCCGCCGCGCTGGCGCTGGAGGGCGCCGAGGCGGACCTGCTGGTGCTGGGCTCACGCGGTCTCGGCGCGGTGGCGGGGTTCCTGATCGGATCGGTCGGCATGGCGACCGTCGCCGCCACCGAACAGCCCGTGGTCCTCGTACGGGCGCCGGCGTCCGCGGAGCCGGCGCCCGACGCCGGGCAGCCGGCCGGGGGCGGCGGCGTGGTCGTCGGCGTGGACATCTACGAGTCCTGCGTTCCGGTCCTCACGTTCGCCTTCGAGGAGGCGGCACGGCGAGGCGCCCCCCTCACCGCCGTGCACGCCTGGACGATGCCTTCGGCTCTCCTGTACCCCGTCCTGGATCCCACCCTGCGGAAGGACATCGCCGAACAGGTGGCCGTGTCGCTCAGCGACATGCTGCTGCCCTACCGTCAGAAGTTCCCCACCGTCGAGGTGATCGAGAAGCCGGTCCTCGGTTCCGCGGCGGGGCAGCTCACGGCCGCCGCCCAGGGCGCCGACCTGGTGGTCGTGGGCCGCCGTGTCCGGCGTGCACCGCTGGGCTCGCACATCGGCCACGTCGCGCACGCCGTCATGCACCATGCCTCACCGCCCGTCGCGGTGGTGGCCCACCAGGGGCAGTGAGGCACGGGCCGCAGGAACTCAGGCGTGGGGCACGACCGCGACCGCGCACCGCGCGTGGTGGAGTGCCGCGTGCGTGACCGCGCCGAGTCGGCGCAGGCCCGCTTCGTGGGTGCGGCGCCCGACGACGAGCAGACCGTCGGGGCTGCTGTGGGACAGCAGGACCTCGGCGGCCGAGCCGGCTTCGACGTGTTCGACGACGTCGACCTCGGGGTACTTCTCGCGCCAGGGCGCCAGGGCGTCGGCCAGGATCTGCCGGTGCAGCGGCTCCAGCCCGCCCTCCTGTTCGGCCAGCCACATGGACCCCGGGCTCCAGAGGAGAACCGTGGGGATGCTCCAGGCGTACACGGCGCGCAGGGGCGTCCCCCGCTCCGCGGCGGCGGCGAAGGCGAAGTCGAGCACCGGTCCAGCGGCCTCGCTCGCGTCCTGGACGCCGACGACCACCTCACCGGCGGACTGCTGCGCGGGGGCGTCCTGCTCCGCCCCGCGCACCATGACGACCGGCCGGGCCGTCTGGCGCAGCACCTGCAGGGAGACCGAGCCGATCAGATAGCCGGTCAGGGTCCCGTAGCCGCGAGAGCCCAGCACCAGCATCTCGGCCCGTGCGGCTTCCGCGACCAGCGCCGGCACCGGGTCCTCCACCACCAGCTCGGAGGAGACGCTCAGGGTGGGGTGGGCCGCGGTCACCCGGGACTCCGCCTCGCTCAGCATGGTGCGCAGCACGCGCTCCTCGGCCGCGCGGTCCCCGACGTAGGCCGTGTCGGTGGGGCGCCAGACCCACGCGTACACCAGCCGCAGGTCCCGGCCCCCTCGCACCGCCTCGTGCGCCGCCCAGTCCGCGGCGGCGAGGGCGTGGTCGGTTCCGTCGAGTCCTACGGTGATGGTGCCGGGCATGGTGCCTCCTGGGATGCCGCCGCGGTCTCCGCGACGGGAAGTGCCGAACTCCTGGAACAAGAGTCGCAGACGGGGTGCCGCCGGCATCGGGCCGGTGGTCCCGGTTCCCGGTCCGGCCGGCCCCGGAGCACCCGGCCCGTCCGGTGGGGACGGACGAGCGCGCCTCCGTCCCGGAACAGGACGGAGGCGCGGTCGGCAGGTGGCGTACGGGCGCGGGGGGCTCAGACGCCCGGCGGAACCCGGGACGGGCGCCCGCCGCCGCGGGTCAGGCCGTACCCGAACACGGCCGCCAGCGCCGCGAGTACACCGCCGCCCACCGTCCACAGCCAGCGGCCGGTCCACCAGCCCGAGGCCCAGCCGTCCTCCGGCTCGCTGCCGAGCGAGACCCGGGGGCGCTCCGTACCGACGTCGCCGTCGGCGGGCCGTCCGACCGACGAAGCGCCGGGCACCAGCGGCTCGGCCAGCGTGCCGTCCACGTCGTGGGCGCCGCCCGTGCCGACGGAGGTGACCTCGGTCTCGGCGTGGACCGGCAGGCCCAGGTCCTCCTCGGGCGCGTCGAGGACCGTCAGGCGCACGTAGTAGCTGCCGGGCAGCGGGTCGTCGGCCCACGGCTCGGACCAGGCGCGCACCGTGCGCAGCACACAGGAGAGCTCGACGGTGTTCGCGTCCTGCGTGGCCTTCCTGGTCTGGTGGCCGTAAGCGCAGGCCTGGCGGCGGCGCAGTCCGTCGTACACGTCGACCTGCCAGGTCGACGTGCCCTTCCGGGCCGTGTCCTCGGGCAGGGTGACCTTCGCCCGGACGGTGGGGCGTTGGCCGGCGTCGGCGGGGAACACCCAGTACAGGTAGTCACCTGTGGAGGCGTCCGCGGTGGCGGTCTGCTCCTGCTGGATCGCCGTGGCGGTACGGAAGGCCGTGCCCGCCTCCGTCGGCCCTGCCGCGTCGCCCTCGGCCGGGCTCGCGCTCGCCGGGGGATCGTCGGCGACAGCCCCGCACGCCGAGGTGAACAGGGTGACACCGGCGAGCAGGGCGCCCACGAAGCCGCGCTTCACGCTGTTGCCGCGGATGGTGGTGTGCATCAGTTGGTCCTCCATACGGCGACGCGCCAGCGCGAGATCCAGCCGAACACCAGGCCGGCGGCCAGCCCGGTCAGGACCATGACACCCAACAGCCACCAGCCGCGGCCCAGGCCGAACGCGGCCACGTCGGCGGCGTCGTCGGGCGCGCCCACCAGGTCGATGGTCAGCTCGACGGGCATGCCCGGGGTGGTCTTCACGGACGAGGGCGCCGAGAAGGAGTTGCTGAGCTGGAGGCAGACGGTCTCGGCGGCGGGCTCGACGTCGCCGTCCACGTCGTCCTGTTCTGCCCTCGGGTAGCGCAGGCCGGAGGAGATCGCGTCGGTGCGCCCGGTGCCGGACTCCGCGCCCCGGACGATCTCACGGCCGTGCACGGTCACCGCGCGCAGCAGTACGCCGTAGTCGTTGTTCACGGCGCGGTCCGCCGCCACGCTGACCGAGGCGCGCAGCTCCTGACCGGGCAGCACGTCCACCCGGTACCAGCGGTGCTTCCCGAACTCCTGGCGGTCGGTGTAGAGCCCGGCCTTCAGCTGGGGGGCCGCGGAGCAGCTGCCCGCGCCCTCGGTGGCCACCGGGGTGACGACGGGCTCCGCGGCCCGGTCCACCAACTGCTTGACGCGGCCAGAGAGTTCCTCGGTGTGCTGGATGGCCGTGTACGTACCACCGGTGGCCTCGGCGATGCAGGTCAGCTGCTGCCGGATCTTGGCGTCGGGCACCAGGCCCAGCGTGTCGATGACCAGGTGGATCCCGCGGGCGGCGATGTCGCGCGCGACCTCGCACGGGTCGAGCGGTCCGCAGGTGTCCTCGCCGTCGGTGATCAGGACGATCCGACGGGTGGAGTCCCCGCCCTCGAGATCGTCGGCCGCGCCGAGCAGTGCGGGCCCGATCGGGGTCCAGCCGGTCGGCGCGAGCGTGGCGACCGCGGTCTTGGCCTCGGTGCGGTCGAGCGGGCCGACCGGGTAGAGCTGCTCGGTGTCCT
This sequence comes from Streptomyces sp. NPDC025273, assembly GCF_040638585.1. Taxonomy (NCBI): domain Bacteria; kingdom Bacillati; phylum Actinomycetota; class Actinomycetes; order Kitasatosporales; family Streptomycetaceae; genus Streptomyces; species Streptomyces sp. NPDC025273. The sequence continues at coordinate 129,798 of NZ_JBEZYP010000012.1, read as the reverse complement.
TGCAGCCGACCTTGCGGTCGTCGCCCGGGTAATCGGCACCGAGCGTCCGGATGCCGAGCTGTACCTCTTCGGGCACGGCGTCCAGCACGTCGTCGAAGGCCTGTTTGGCGGCGGACATCCGGGACTGGCCGTCGATGTCGCGGGTGCGCATGGAACCGCTGACGTCAAGGACGAGTTCGACCTTGGGGGAGGCGGCGGATGAGGGTTCGTCGGCGGCGGCCGGGAGCGCGGTGCCGAGCCCGGCGGCCAGGGTGGCGAGCAGGATGCCCACCCCGGCCGTCAGCCGTTTTCTTATGATCATCGACGGATCCTATTGAAGATCCGTGACCATCCCCAAAACCGTTCGGGCGGACCGTGATCGGGGTCCGCGACTCACCCGCCGAGCAGTGGCCCGGTCGCCCGGTCCAGCACCGAACCGATGCGGTCCCAGGCCTCCGTGTCCCGTTCCACCGCAGGGAGTCGGGCGTCTTCGGCCTTCGCGTTCCACTGGGTGGCCACGGCCACCGGGTCGCCGCCGCCGGCCGCCGACGCGGCGAGAGCGGCGGCGCCGAGGGCGACCAGTTCGCCGCTGCCGGGCACGATCAGGGGACGCCCGGAGAGACGGCGTACCGTCTCCACCCAGGTGCGGCCCTGGGCGCCGCCGCCGATCAGCCGCAGCGGCCGGCCGGCGACCTCGGGGTCGGCCGGGTCGAGGCCGCACGCCCGCAGCAGTTCGTCGAGCGCGCGCAGCACGGTGAAGGCCGCGCCCTCGTAGGCGGCCCCGAGCAGTTGCTGCGGAGTGGTGTCGTGCCGGAGTCCGGTGAGGAGACCGGACGCGGTGGGCACGTCCGGGGTGCGCTCGCCGTCCAGGTAGGGGAGGAGGACGGCCTCGCCGCCGGGAGCCGCGTCGTCGCGGTGCAGGCCGAGCAGGGTGGCGACCTTGTCGACGGCCAGGGTGCAGTTGAGGGTGCAGGCCAGGGGGAGGTACGTACCGTCGGCTGCAGCGAAGCCGGAGAGGGCGGGGGACGCCGGCCGGGCCCGGGACGCGGCGAAGACCGTGCCCGAGGTGCCGAGGCTGAGGACGGGGTGGTCCAGGAGCCCGGCACCGCCCAGTCCGAGGCCGACGGCGGCGCTCATGTTGTCGCCCGTGCCGGCCGCGACGGCGATCCCGGCGGGGAGGCCGAGCGCCTCGGCCGCGGCTGCGGTCAGCGAACCGATGCGGGTCGCGCCGGTGGCGGCGAGCGGGGGCAGCATCGAGACGTCCAGGCCGAGCAGGTCGAGGAGCTCCGAGTCGTAGCCACCGGTGTTGGTCGAATACCAGCAGGTGCCCGAGGCGTCGCCCGGGTCGGTCGCCGCGGTGCCCGCGAGCCGCTCGGTCAGGAAGTCGTGGGGCAGTCGCACGGCGGCCGTCGCCTCGGCGTTCGCCGGGTCGTTCTCGCGCAGCCACTGCCACTTCGTCGCCGTCATGGCCGCGACCGGCACCGAACCGGTCCGCGCGGTCCAGGCCTCCGGCCCGCCCAGGGCGGAGGTGAGGGCCGCGGCCTGCGGTGCGGAACGGGTGTCGTTCCACAGCAGCGCCGGGCGGAGCGGCCGGCCGGACCGGTCCAGGACCACGAGGCCGTGCTGCTGCCCGGCGACGGCGATGCCGACGACGCGGGACGCGGAGAGGCCCGATTCCTTGAGCCCGGCGGCGACGGCGTCGCACAGCGCCCGCCACCAGACCTCGGGGTCGCTCTCGCGTGCCCCGCCCTCACCCGTGACCACGTGCGGGGCGCGGCCGACGGCGAGCAGCTCACCGGTCTCGGTGTCGGTGACTGCCGCTTTGGTGGACTGGGTGGAGCTGTCCACGCCGATGACGACGGTACGCGGCGGCATGGGCTACCTCTTCTCGTGCGGGTGGTGAGTGTGCGGGTGGCGCGTGTGCGGTTTCGGTCTGGCCGATTTTGGTCGTGCGACAAACAAATTACGTGATGGGAGGCGTCCGGAACAGAGGCGGCCCTCGTTTCGTCGCGCGCGTGGTTGCCGTCCCGGGTCGCCTCGTTCCAGATTAGTCATGCGAATGAACAAATGTACGGGGCGTCCTGTGCCGGGATCCGACGCAGGGGAAGGCGGACGGAAGAGGCGGGACGCCCCCGCGGACGGGCTCAGCTCCGGCGTGGTCCCCGGGCAGGCAGGGCAGCGACCCGCTCGTGGACCGCCACCCGCGCACTCTCGGCCCGGTCGAGTCCGTGCTGTGGGTTCAGTGGCTACGAGGTGCGGTCCGCGACGGCCTCGGGAGGGGCCGCTGGCCGGGCGTACGCCACCGGGTCGGCCAGGACGTCCTGCACCACCAGGGCCGCCGCACCCCGCGCCGCGTCACCCGCGACGGACGAGGCACGCAGCCGGCCACTGCCACGCGACCAGAGGCCGGACACCACACGGCCCGTCAGCTCCTCGTCGGCGGGCGCCGACAGCCACGGCATCAGGCCCCGGTACATCCCGCCGAGCACCACCGCGTCCGGGTCGAACAGATTGACCGCGCCCGACAGCACCCGCCCCAGCATCCGCCCGGCCTCGCCCACCGCGGCGACGGTCCGCGCGTCCCCTGCCCGGGCGCGCCGCTCCAGCTCCAGCACCCCGGCCGCTCCGCCGCCGGACTCCTCGACCCCGGCCGCCCGCAGCAGCGCGGACTGGCCCGCGTACTGCTCCAGGCAGCCGCGGGAACCGCACCGGCACTCCGGACCCGCCGGGTCGACCACCACATGGCCGATCTCCCCGGCGAAGCCGTGCGCACCGCGCAGCAGCCGGCCGTCCAGCACCAGGGCGCCGCCGACACCGATCTCGCCCGTCAGATACAGGAAGGTGCGGCAGTCGAGCCCGCCGAACCACAGCTCCGCCAGTGCCGCCAGATTCGCCTCGTTCTCCGAGCGCACCGGCAGCGGGGCCGTGCCGGGGCGCAGCGCGGCGAGCGCCTCGGCGAACAGGGATTCGGCCGGGACCTGGTTCCAGCCCAGGTTCGGTGCCTGGCGCACCGAACCGCCCGAGACGAGACCCGGCAGCGCGAGCGTGGCCCCGACCGGGTACAGGTCCTGCTCCCGCGCCGAGTCCAGGGTGCGCGCGGCCATCCGGGCCGCCCTGGCCAGCACCTCCTCGGGCGGGGCACCGCGATTGTCCAGATGCTCGGTCTGCCGGACCCGGCCGGTGCCGGCCAGGTCCACGACGCACACCGAGACGTAGTCGATGTTGACCTCCACACCGAGCCCCGCGGGGCCGGTGCGTGCCACCTTCAGCGCCGTTCCGGGGCGCCCGGCCTGCCCGCTGAAGGTCTTGCCCGACTCGGTGAGGAAGCCGCTGTCGAGGAGCTGCTCGACCAGGGAGGAGACCGCGGCCCGGGTGAGCCCGACCCGGGCCGACACACCGGCTCTGGTGGCCTCGCCGCCCTCGTCCCGTACCGCGCGCAGCACGAGACTCAGGTTGTGGCGCCGTACGGTGTCCTTGTCCGCCTTGGACCCCAGGGGCGTGAGGTAGCTCTTCATGTCATCGACGAGCCTATGCGACGCCCGGTGGGCAGGAGTTCGCGGTGCGCGGGCTCCTGCCCACCGTGTGCCCCGGTCCGGGGGCAGGGCGCACGGTCACATGTCCGCCGCGTCCGTCACCGCTCCCAGGTCGACGAACTTGAAGCCGGTCGCCTCCCGGCCTTCCTCGTCGCCCGCGGCGGAGGTCTCGTGCCCGTCCTGGACGACCAGCAGCCCGTCCGGGTAGCGGTCGCCGAGTGGCTCGTTCAGCACCGCGGCGCCGTCGCACTCCTCACTGCCGTCGAGGTCGCCCGACGCGGCGGTGATCCGGAAGCCGCCCTCGTACTCGTTGTCCTCGGAGACCTCACGGTCGTACAGGGCGAAGGTGTCGTCGCCCTGGCTGGACGCCATCAGATAGCCGTCGCCGTCGGGCTCGCGGAAGAGCGTCAGGCCCTCCACGTCGGCTGCCAGCCGCTTGCCGCCGAAACCGGGGTCGGTGCCCGGCGCGCACTCCTCGGTCTCCGGGTCGTACGTCCCCGGGACGCCGTACTCGCGGACCTTGTCCACCAGGACCGGGCGGCCGTCCAGACCGGCCGGGATGCGCCAGATGCCGACGTCCTCCTGGCCCGCGTAGAGGGTGCCGTTCGCCGGGTCGACGACCATGCCCTCGACCTGCGGCAGCTCGCCCGGCTCACCGCACGGGGTCCACGGCGTGCCGTTCGGGAGGCGGAACGACGACGGGAGGGAGAGCGTGCGGACCTTCTCGTAGCCGACCGTGCCCGATGCCGTCGGGCGCAGTTCCAGCAGCGCGAGATCGGTGGTGTTGCGCCGGCTGACGAGGGCGTACGAACGTCCGGTCCTGGGGTCCTGCCAGGCGGCGAGCCCGTACGCGGTCCGCTGGTCGTTGATCTCGGCCTGGTCCGCCGAGAAGACCGGGCCGGCGGCCGGGTCGGTGACGTCCTTCAGCGGCTGTCCGGGGCGCGACGGGTCGACGCGGTAGACACGGAGGCGGTCGTTGCCCCGGTCACTCACCACCGCCACGTCCGCGCGGCCGGCCGGGGTGCGCAGGCCGGTGACGAGGTCGACGTTGTTGAAGCGGCCCGGCGCGTCGTCCTCGGTGGCGGCCGGCGGCGCGGGAATCGACTGCACGAGCGAGGCGTCCAGGCCGTAGACCCGGAGCCCGCCCTCCTTCGCGGTCGCGACGACCAGGCTGCGACCGGGGTCGGCGTCGTTGCGCCAGATCGCCGGGTCGTCGGCGTTGGCGTTGCCGCCCGCCTCGTCGTCGTACAACGCCTTCGTCTCGGCCGTGGCACCGACGGCGGGCAACGACTTCGCCTGCGCGGACGACAGCGGGACGAGCGTGATGAGGGCCGCGCCCATCAGGGCGGTGGCCGTCAGGCGCGGGGAGCGGTGCATACGCACGGATGCTTCCTGTCGTGAGAGGGCATGTTCATGACTTGCCAGGAAGTGTCCGGCGAAGGCCCGGTGTCCAGGTGTCGGACCGGTGTGAGGCAAACGGGCGGAAGATGAATTCGCGCCCCTCCCGCGAACGGTCCGGTCCCGGCGGCCACGCGGCGCCGCCGGGACCGGACCACGGCCTTCGCCGGCTCAGGGCCGCGCGCCCCGGGCCTTCAGCATGTCGGCCATGAGGGCTGTCTCCGACTCCTGGGCGCGGGCCATGCCCGCTGCCAGGTTCCTGATCTCGTCCGTGCCCGCCGCGCCGGCCGCCGCCAGCGCCATGTCGGCGCCCGCCCGGTGGTGGACGGTCATCAGCCGGAGGAACAGCACCTCGGCGGCCCGGCCCTCGGCTGCCCGCAGCCGCTCCAGCTGCTCATCGGTGGCCATGCCCGGCATCAGGGAACCGTCGGACCGGGGGGTGACCGTGTGGCCCATCCACTCCATGGGCGGCCGGTCCGAGCTCTTGGGCCTGCCCCAGGTCTCCAGCCAGCCCAGCATCATGCCGCGCTGGTTGGCCTGGGTGTTGATGATGTCGTAGCCGAGCCGCCGGACGTCCTCGTCGTCGGTGCGGTCCCGCACGATGAACGCCATCTCCACCGCCTGCTGGTGGTGGATCGACATGTCCCGGGCGAACCCCACATCGGCCGAACTCTCGGCAGGCGCGGACACCCCGGAGCCGGACGGGGAGGCCGAGGACGGCCGTACGACCATCATCAGCACCAGCCCCACCGCCACCAGGAACACCACGGCGCCCGCGACCACCAGGGAACGGGGGGCGCGCGCGGCCGACGTCACTTGGCGACCCCGCCGCTGCAGGCGGCACCCGGCTCGGGAGTCTGTGCGCCCTGGACGTACTTGGTGAAGAACTGGGCCACGCGTGCGTCGGTGGCGCCCTTCACGGTGAGCTGCTTGCCCCATGCGCTGAGGATCAGCGGGTCCTTCTGGTCGGCCACCGGGCTCATCAGCGAGTAGGGCGTCCTGGAGACCCGCTCGGCGAGCGCCTTCACGTCCGCGTCCTTCGCCTTGTCGTTGTACGTGACCCAGACGGCGCCGTGCTCCAGGGAATGGACCGCGTTCTCGTTCGGTATCGCCTCGGTGTAGACGTCCGCGTCGCAGTTCATCCAGACCGGGTTGTGGTCACCGCCGACGGGCGGGTTCATCGGATAGTCGACCGGGGTCTGGACGTGGTCCTGCTCCAGCTTGTCCCAGGACCGCTCACCGGTGACGGGGGAGGTCCTGGCCTGCTCCTCTGCCTTGTCCTGTTCGTCGGCGGCGGACATCAGGTAGCCGCCCCCGGCGACCAGTCCGGCGACCACGACGACGGCGGCGGTGATGGTGATGATGCGGCTGCGGCGCTCGATGGCCCGTTCCTTGCGGCGGGCCTCCTCCAGCTTGGCGCGGCGCGCGGCGGCAGGGCTGTTCTGGTTCTTGGCGGAAGCCATGTCAGGTCCTCGGGTTCAGCGGAACGCAGGCCTGGACACGCGCCTGCGGGGGCAAGGGGCATGGGGAGGCCGGCCCTGGGCGCCGATCGCGGCGGGGGAAGGGCGGACCCGGAAGCCTCTAGACCCGTTGGACCTGCAGACGGAGATGATCGACCGAGCGCACACCGTCGTTGGAGGGCCCCCGGATGGCGGTGGCGCCGGTGAGCGGATCCACCGGGGTCACGACCGAGGTGCGGGGGAGCGCGACGGGTGCGGCGGGACCGGGGAGCACGACGGGCGCCGAGTGGCTCGTCGCGCCGTGGCAGGAACTGCCGGGACCCCGCTCGCCCGGAGCCTCGGCCCTGACGACGGACACGTCGGCGGAGGGCACCTGGGTGAGGGCACGGACGGCGGACGCGGCGGGAGCCTCGGCCCCGGGCGCGGCCGTGGCGGACGGGACGCAGCAGAAGGACACGGCCACCAGGGCCAGGAGCCAGCCCAGCACGAGGACCGGGGTGGATCCGCCCCGTCTCCGGTCCGTCCGCTCAGTCCGCCTGGTCATCGCCACCCATCGTACGGTGTGTGAAGATTCAATGAGTACGGGGCCGCAGGTTGGCGGGATAGTGTGCCCCGATGACGACGCAATCGAACATACCTGCGGGTTGGCATCCGGATCCCCATGGCGCGCCCCAGCTGCTGCGCTACTGGGACGGTGCCCGGTGGACCGAGCACACGCACCCGGTCCAGGGCCAGGCCGCCGTGCCGCCGCAGGGCGTGCAGCCCCAGCAGCAGGCCGCCCCGCACCAGGGTCTGTCCCAGCTGGGCGCCCCCGGCGCCGGGTCGCTGTTCGACCAGCAGGTCCTGGTCGTGAACCAGAAGGCCAAGCTGGTCGAGCTCACCAACGAGTACCGCGTCTTCGACCAGCAGGGCGCCACCGTGGGTTCGGTCGTCCAGGTCGGCCAGAGCGCGCTGCGCAAGGTGCTCCGGTTCGTCTCCAGCATCGACCAGTACCTGACGCACCGGCTGGAGATCCGCGACGCCCACGGGCGGCCCCAGCTGCTCCTGACCCGTCCGGCGAAGTTCATCAAGTCCCGTGTCGTCGTGCAGCGCCCGGACGGGCAGCCCGTCGGTGAGATCGTCCAGCAGAACGTCATCGGCAAGATCAACTTCGCCATGACGGTCGACGGCCGGCAGGTCGGCGCGATCAAGGCGGAGAACTGGCGCGCCTGGAACTTCGCCATCGTCGACCACGACGACGCCGAGATCGCCCGGATCACCAAGACCTGGGAAGGGCTCGCGAAGACCATGTTCACCACGGCGGACACCTACGTGCTGCAGATCCACCACAGGCTGCCCGAGCCGCTGCTGAGCCTCGTCGTGGCGACGGCGCTGACGGTGGACACCGCACTCAAGCAGGACGCCCGCGGCTTCGGCTGAGCCGCCCCTGTCCGAAGAGGCTCCTGTCCGGACGGCCGCGGTCCGCGGGAGGCCCGGTCCGGGGGCCCGTCGGCCGGCCCTGCGGCGCGTGGGCAGCCGTCACCCCGATGGCCCTGCTGATCGTGGAATTCACCGGAGCCCAGCCGGCCGGGGTGATGATCGGTGACCGCGCCCCGGACACCCTGGTGGGCGCGGCCGTCGGGCTGCTCGCCGCCACGGAGGAGGCCCGCGCCCGCGCCGAACGGGTCCTCGCCGAACCGGCCGCGGAGGCCCTCGCTCTCGAAACGGCCCGCAGGAGGCTGACCTGGTCCCTCGTCGAGCTGCGCGACGCCGGTGACATCGCCGCGGGCGAATGGTGGCAGCGCGCCCTGCCGGAGGAGCAGATGCTCGCCGCCGAACAGGCAGGACACCGTACGCTCGCGGCGACAGCACAACGGCAGGGACTGATCACCCTGCCCCCGGCGAACGGAGCGGTGTGACCGACGACATCGTGGCTTCGGTGGTACGGCAGTGGCGTGCCGTCAACCCGGAGCTGGACACCGGACCGATGGAGCTCATCGGCCGCATCAACCGCTGCGCGGCACTCCTGCAGCAGGCGGAGGACGCCCCGCTGCGCGCCGCCGGACTGACCCGCGCCGAATTCGACCTGCTCGGCGCGATGCGGCGCAACGACCGCGAACTCACCCCCGGCGAGCTGGCCCGCGAGACCTTCTCCTCGGGCGCCGCCGTCACGAAGCGGCTCCGCGCCCTGCAGGAGAACGGCCTGATCGGCCGCCGCAGCGACGTCCGGGACCGCAGGGTCGCCCATGTCGGGCTGACCGACGAGGGCCGGGCGCTGGTGGACCGGCTGCTGCCCGAACAGCTCGCCTACGAGCGCTCCGTGCTGTCCGGCCTCGACGAGCGGACCCGCGACGGGCTCAGCGGGCAGCTCAGCGAACTGCTCGTGCACCTGGAGGGCCGCCTCGGCGGGGCCCGCCGCTGAGGCGGCCCGGAAGCGACCGCGGGCCGGGCGTGCTGCCGAGGTCCCCCCGGCCCGCCGTCAGGGGAGGTCCGCCGTTGCCGTCGGCCGTGCGGCCGACCGGCGCAGCTGCTCCGCCCGTTCGGCGAGCGCAGGGCCGTCACCGCGGTCGGCCGGGGAAGCCGCGCTCAGGGCGAGCCGGTCGCGCCGGCTCGTCCCCATGAGGGGCACCGCGACGGCGTGCAGACCCGGTACGCACTCGCCCCGGCTGAAGGCCCGGCCGAGCTCGCGGACTTCCGCCAGCTCGGCCAGCAGCCCGGCCCGGGAGACGAGGGTGTGCGGGGTGAGTGCGGTCAGCCGCTCCCGCGGATAGAGGACACAGACCTGTTCGGCCGTCAGCCGGGCGAGGAGGACCTTGCCGGCCGCTGTCGCGTGGGCAGGCAGGGACCGGCCCGTTCCCGGCATCACCCGCACCGGGTGTGCCGACTCGCGGCCGTCGGTGAGGACGACCTGATCACCGATCAGCGTGGCGCTCTGCACGGTCTCCCCGGTCCGTCGTACGGCCTCGTCCAGGACGGCCCCGACCCGCGCACGCAGTTCCGCGCCGAAGCCCGCCGGCCGGCCGAGCAGCAGCAGCTCCGGTCCCGCCTCGTACCCACGGCCCGAGGGGACGCGCACGACGAATCCGCGGCCCTCCAGAGTGCTCAGGACCCGGTGCGCGGTGGAGCGGCCGATCCCCAGCCGGTGGGCGGCCTCGCTCACGGTGAGTGCGTCCTGGGTGAGGAACAGCTGCATCAGCCGGAGGCCGGTGTCGAGGGACTCGATGGTGTAGGCCCGGGCCGCCCTCTCCGCCCCCGACTCCCCGTACACCCGTCCTTCGATCATGAATCTGCTCCTTTCGATCCGATTCGATCGCATGTGCGCTTGTCCCGCTGCGCGGTGCACCCACATTCGCACGCGATGGGAGTCCTCGTTCTGGTGTCCGTATTTTCTCTGCTTCTTGCAGGAAACCTGCTCGTGGAAGCACCGGAGCGCGCTCGGCGCGTTGTCCCGCTGGGCGGGACTCGGCGGTCTACTTTCCACTGATTCCTCTCTTCGTCACTCCCCGCGCACGTTCGGCGGCGGTGAGTGCAAAAACTGGTGAGTGTATTACCGCCCGGGAGCTTGCGCAGGGGGTTGGGTGAATATGCCGAAGCACTGTTCTGATCTGGCTAGGCTCACGCGCAGTGAAGTCGAGTTGATATGAATTCGAGCACTTGTTCATAACTGTCCGTACAAGTGCGTCTACCTCCCGAATCAACCGCCAGAGGGTTCAGATGGTTCGTGTTGAATCACCGCCGACAAGAAGAGACATCCCCGTAGTCCGCGCCGCACTGCTGCCCGTTCTGCTGATGGCAGGTGCCACGGCGGCCGGCGCGGCGCCGGTGGCCGGGGACACGCGGGCGGCAGTCGTCTGGTGCGGTGCGATCGCCACGGTCGTGGTCGCCACGCTCGCCGTCGCACTCAATCGCCGCAGCCGGGCGATGCGCGTCCAGCGCGCCGCGTACGAGAAGCGCATCGCCTACCTGGAACACCGCATCGCTGCACACGACCAGGAGACCGTACGGCTCACCAAGGAACTCCTGCCCGCCGCGATCCGCCGGCTGCGTGCGAGCAACTCGCCGCAGGAGGTGATGCGCGACATGGTCGACGCGGACGAGTCGTACCGCAACCTCCCCAAGGCGCAACGCGCCCTGGTCCTCCAGATCCTCGACATCGTCGACAACGAAGAGGCGATGCGTGACTCCGCGCAGCGCGCCTTCGTCAGCGTCGCCCGCCGTGTCCAGGCCATCGTCCACCGGCAGGCCAGTGAGCTCCGGGAGATGGAGGACCACCACGGGCGCAACCCCGAGGTCTTCGACGACCTGCTCCGCATCGACCACGGCACGGCACTGATCGGGCGGCTCGCCGACTCCATCGCGGTACTCGGCGGAGCCCGCCCCAGCCGCCAATGGCCCAAGGCCGTACCGCTGTTCAGTGTGCTGCGCGGAGCCATGTCCCGGATCCTCGAGTACCAGCGCGTCGATCTGCACTCGATCGCCAAGATCGCCATCGTCGGCACCGCGGTCGAACCGCTCATCCACGCCTGCGCCGAACTCCTCGACAACGCCACCCGCTACTCCCCGCCGCAGACCCGGGTGCACGTCACCGCGGTCGAGGTGCAGACCGGCATCGCCATCGAGATCGAGGACGGCGGCGTCAGTCTCAGCGAGGAGGCCCGCGCACGGGCCGAGAACATGCTCGCCCAGGCCCAGGCGGGCATCAACATGAACGACCTCGGGGAGTCCCCGCGGCTCGGCATGGCCGTCGTCGGCCGGCTCTCCCGGATGTACCAGCTCCAGGTCTCCCTGCGGCAGTCCGCGTACGGCGGTGTCCGAGCCGTACTCGTCGTGCCCCGCGACATGATCACCACCGGGCCCGCTCCCGGAATCGCGCACGGCATCGGCGCGACCTCGCGCCCCCAGAGCTCGCTCGACATGTCGCAGATGCAGCACGTCGTACCGCCACGCGGCAAGCGCAGGGCACGCCCCGCCGGGACCGGACCCGCCCCTTCGGTCACGGCCCCCCCCGCCGGATCCGGGCCCGCCGCGGCGGCCTCGCCCGCACCCGCCGCCCGGCACGCGGTCCCGGTCGCCATGGACGACGACGAGATCGTGGTGACCGAGTGGACGGCCGGCGGACTTCCGCAGCGCCGCAGCCGCGGTCGCGCCCCCCTCGGTTCGCACAATCTTCCGCAGCAGCACCCGGCCCCGGCCGCCGAGCCCGCCGCCGGAGCGCACACGGACGGACACCACGGCACCAACGGCGGACGGCCGGGCGGCGAGGAACCCCCGCCCGGACTCTGGCTGGAGGCCTTCACCCAGGCCGTCAACGGTGTGCCGCAGGAGCCGAAGAACGGCGAAGACTCTGACGACGCGCGGGACAAGGGAGACCTGAAGTGATCCAGCAGCGGGGAAACATGGACTGGATGCTCAAGGAACTGGCCGACGACATCCCGAGCATTCACCAGATCGTGGTGCTCTCCTCGGACGGCCTGCGCATCGCCCGGCACGGCGGCGACCCCGACGTCGCCGACCGTCTCGCGGCGGCCTGCGCCGGGCTGCAGAGCCTGGCCGCCGCGGTCGCCACCGAGATCCCGTACAGCGACGGCCTGATGAAGCTCGTCGTCATCGAGGTCAACGGTGGCTTCTTCTACCTGATGGCCGCGGGAACCGGCGCCTACCTCGCGGTCCTCGCCGGGGAGACCGTCGACGCCGGACTCGTCGGTGCCCGCATGCGCGACATGGTCGTCCGCATCGGCGCGCACCTGACGAGCCCTCCCCGACATGACGGGCAGGCCGGATGAGCGCTCCCCGACGAGAGCGCCGCCAGGCCGACCCGGCGCCGAGCGACCCGGAGCGGCTGTACGTGATCACCGGAGACACCGACGGTGAGAGGGCCGCGCTCGACCTCGTCACCATGGTCGTCGCCCAGGCCGAACCGTCGCCCACGGTCCAGCCCGAGCAGGCCGCGATCCTGCGGCTCTGCAGGGCGCCGCTGTCCGTCGCCGAGATCTCGGCCTATCTGAGCCTGCCCTTCAGCGTGGTCACCTCGCTCCTGACAGAACTACTGGCGACCGACCAGATCGAATCGCGCGCGCCCATCGTCCGCGCCGCGCTCCCGGACCGGTCCCTCCTCGAAGCGGTGATGCATGGACTTCAGAAGCTCTGACACGATCACGGGCCCCCGCACCGAGGACGTCCTTCCCACCACGGCCACGGCCGCGGTGAAGGTCGTCATCGTCGGCGGGTTCGGGGTCGGCAAAACGACCATGGTCGGATCGGTCAGCGAGATCCGGCCCCTGACGACCGAAGAGACCATGACCCAGGCCGGAGTCGGCGTGGACGACAACGCGGGGGTGGAGAGCAAGATCTCCACCACCGTCGCCATGGACTTCGGCCGGATCAGCCTCAGCGAGGAACTGATCCTCTACCTGTTCGGCACCCCGGGCCAGGAGCGCTTCTGGTTCCTGTGGAACGGACTGTTCGAAGGAGCCCTCGGAGCCGTCGTCCTCCTCGACACCCGACGGCTCCAGGTCAGCTTCGACGTGATCGGCCGGCTGGAGGAGCGCGGCGTGCCGTTCGTCGTCGCCGTCAACACGTTCCCCGACGCGCCGCATCACCCGGTGGAAGCCCTGCGCAACGCCCTCGACCTGTCGGACGCAGTCCCGATAATCGACTGTGATGCCCGGCTGCGCACCTCGAGCCGTGACGTGCTGATGTCGCTGATGCGCTACCTCCACAGCCTGGCCGTCCCGCTCGTCTGACGGTGACCCGCGCGTCCCCCGTGCTCGACCCGACCGGCGCGTCACCTGCCCGATCCCTGGAATGCCCTATCCCTGGAGCATCTGTGAACTCCCCTTTCCCGCATGAACCCGGAGCGGCCGCGGGGCCGGTGCCACCCCCCGAGTGCCCGGCACACGCTCTCGTCGGCGGAACCGGTCCCGGCGGACTGCGACGGCTGTTCGGACCCGAGGCCGAGGAGGACCCCGCTGCCCTGTACGACAAGCTGCGCGCCGAATACGGCACCGTGGCGCCCGTACTGATGCACGGAGACGTCCCCGCCTGGCTGGTCCTCGGTCACAGCGAGAACCTGCACATGACCCGTACTCCCTCGCAGTTCTCCCGCGACTCCCGGCGCTGGCGGGCCCTGCAGGACGGCAGCGTGGCCCCGGACCATCCGCTCGCCCCGATCTTCACCTGGCAGCCGGTGTGCTCGTTCGCCGAGGGCGCCACCCACGAACGGCTGCGCGGTGCGGTCACCGACAGCATGGCGCGCATCGACACCCGCGGTGTCCGCCGCCACATCAACCGCTACAGCAACCGGCTCGTCAACGAATTCTGTCAGGGCGGCCGAGCCGACCTGGTCAGCCAGTTCGCCGAGCGGCTCCCGATGATGGTGATGTGCGCGATCGTCGGGATGCCGGAGGACTACAGCGAACGCCTGGTGGATGCCGCCCGTGACCTGACACGGGGCACGGAGACCGCCATCGCGAGCAACGAATTCCTGATCGGCGCGCTGAACCGGCTGGTCGAGCGCCGCCGGACGGCACCGGCCGACGACTTTGCCACCTGGCTCGTCGAGCACCACGCCGGGCTCACGGACAAGGAGGTCGCGGAGCACCTGCGCGTCGTGCTCTTCGTCGCGTACGAGACGACCGCCAACCTCATCGCCAACGTGCTGCGCATGGTGCTCACCGACCCCCGGTTCCGGGCCCGGCTCAGCGGTGGGCACATGACCGTGCCCGAAGCGGTCGAACAGACACTGTGGGACGAACCGCCGCTCACCTCGGTCCTGGGCCGCTGGGCCGTGGGCGACACGGAGCTCGGGGGGCAGCAGATCAAGGCGGGCGACGCCCTGATCGTCGGTATCGCGCCGGCCAACACGGACCCGGTGGTGCGGCCCGACCTCAACGCCGACATGGAGGGCAATCGCGCCCACCTGGCCTTCAGCAGCGGGCCCCACGAGTGTCCCGGCCAGGACATCGGACGGGCCATCGCCGACGTCGGTGTCGACGCCCTGCTCATGCGGCTCCCCGATCTCGAACTCAGCGTCGCGGAAAGCGAGTTGCGCTGGGTCGGCAACTTCGTCTCGCGGCATCTGGCCGAGCTTCCCGCGCGGTTCGCCCCGAGCCCGCAGCAGGCGGTCGAGGAGGACCCGCCGATCGCCCCCCGGCGGCCCGGCGGCGACTGGGAGGTGTCCTCGCCCGCCGTGCCCAGGGAAACGGCGGCGGTCCCGACAGGGCACGCCCCGGCCGGGGTACGGAGGACCGCCGATCCGGTGTCCGCGCCCGACGAGCATGCCGTCGTTCCCGCACAGCGGACCGGACCGGCCGGGATCTGGCAGACCGTCGCGCGCTGGTGGACGGGCCACTGACGGCAGCCGTCGATCCGGTGGCCCCGGACCCCACGGGTCCGGGGTACCACGGCGGCCGGTGCCGGCCCCGTACCATCGAGCAGCGTGAAGCTGACAATTCTTGGCGGTGGCGGATTCCGGGTGCCTCTGGTGTACAGGGCACTGCTCGGCGATCACGCCGAGGGCCGCGTCTCCCTCGTGACCTTGTACGACACGGACGCGGACCGGCTCACCGCCGTCGCCCGGGTCCTCGCCGAACAGGCGCTGGGCATCCCCGACGCGCCCGCCGTCGTCGCCACCGACGACCTCGACGAGGCCCTGCGCGGCGCGGACTTCGTCTTCTCCGCGATCCGCGTCGGTGGTCTCGAAGGCCGTGCCGCGGACGAACGCGTCGCACTCGACGAAGGCGTGCTCGGCCAGGAGACGGTCGGCGCGGGCGGCATCGCGTACGGGTTGCGGACCGTGCCCGTCGCCGTCGGACTCGCCCGGCGCATCGCCCGGCTCGCACCGCAGGCGTGGGTCATCAACTTCACCAACCCGGCCGGCCTGGTCACCGAGGCCATGGCCAGGCACCTCGGCGACAGGGTCATCGGGATCTGCGACTCCCCGGTGGGCCTCGGCCGCCGGATCGCCCGGGTCCTGGGCGCCGACCCGGACCGGGCCCGGGTCGACTACGTCGGGCTCAACCACCTCGGCTGGGTGCGCGGTCTCGAGGTCGAGGGCCGCGACGAACTCCCGCGCCTGCTCGCCGATCCCGTGCTGCTCGGCTCCTTCGAGGAGGGCAGGCTCTTCGGCGCGGACTGGCTGCGCTCCCTCGGCTCGATCCCCAACGAGTACCTGCACTACTACTACTTCAACCGTGAAGCGGTCCGCGCCTACCAGGACGCCGAACAGACCCGCGGCGCCTTCCTCCGTGACCAGCAGGAGGGTTTCTACGCCCGGATGAAGGACCCGGCCGCCCCGGCGCTGACCACCTGGGACCGTACGCGCGCCGAACGCGAGGCCACGTACATGGCGGAGAACCGGGACGTGGCCGGGGCCGGCGAGCGCGAGGAGAGCGACCTGGACTCCGGCGGCTACGAACACGTGGCACTCGCCCTGATGCGGGCGGTCGCCCGCAACGAACGGACTTCCCTGATCCTCGACGTCCGCAACCGGGGCACCCTCTCGGTGCTCGACGAGGACGCCGTCATCGAGGTGCCCTGCCTGGTGGACGCCAACGGTGCCCACCCCGTGACCGTGGACCCGCTCCCGTACCACGCGGTCGGTCTGGTCACCGCGGTCAAGGCCGTGGAACGGGCGGTGCTCGAAGCGGCGGAGACCGGCTCGCGTGCCGCGGCCGTGCGAGCTTTCGCGCTGCACCCGCTGGTCGACTCCGTCTCCGTGGCCCGCCGGCTGGTCGACGGGTACACGAAGGTCCACCCCGGGCTCGCCTACCTCGCGTCGTGACCGGGTCGGACGCCCCCGGCGGCCGGGAGTTCGCCGCTGACCAGGAGGTGCGGCCGGGCATCCATCCATGCGGCACAGGCGCCGGCCCCGGCGGTGTCGAGCGTGCCCGCCGTGCCGCTCGGGCCAGGGGCATCCGGCTCGGCCGGCGCGACGGTCTCCCCGGACTTCGACGCACTGCCTCCTACGAACCCCCGGCGGCGCACAGGCCGGCCCCCTCCACACGCCCCCGCTCCCCTGCGGGCCTGTGGAGCCGGACTGGATCCGGCCACTGACAACGCCCCCGGGAGGTGCCCGCGGCGACGGGTCAGGGAGCGGGCACCGCCTTCGGCGGGCCGGAGTGCGCCCAGGACGGCGTGACCCCGGTGACCTGGCACACCATGAGGAAGAGCGGAATGGGCGGCGTGTAGGGCGTGCGGCTTTCCGGGGCGTGGATCAGCCGGGGACGCCCGGCCGGCACATACGCCCCGGTGGCGTAAGAAGCCTGCTCCGGCCAGTCCAGATCCAGATCCGAGCCCGACGGGACGATCCACCACCACTGATCCGCGTCGGCGAACACACAACCGGCCCGCGGCAGATGGGACATCAACCGGAATCCGTATCGCGCGGGCACGCCGACCGCGTCGCAGCCCAGGCTCGCCGAGAGCGCGGGCGGCAGCGGCAGCTGGACACGGCTCGCCGCGCCGACGTCCTCCCGGGGGCGGCCGGTGCGCGCGCCGAACAGCTGGGACAGGGCCTGCTTCAGCATGACCGCTCCGTGCCGCCGTACGGCAGCTCGGCCCACACGATGCGCCCCGAACCGTTCCCCGCGTCGAGGGACCCCCACGCCGCGCTCATGGAGTCGACGAGCAGCAGCCCGCGGCCGTGTTCGTCGTCCGCGGTGAGCGACAGCCGCGGACCGCCGGGCTGGTGTCCCTGGTCCTGCACCGACACGCGCAGCCGCCCGCCGGAGCACCGGAGCTCGCAGACGACCCGCGCGCTGGCGGTGTGCACCACGGCGTTGGTGACGAGCTCGGAGACGATCAGAACCGCCGCGTCGTACGCCTCCCCGCACAGCCGCCACTCCTCCAGCCGGTCCCTCGTGAGGCGCCGCGCCCCGGCGACCGACTCGGGGTGCGCCGGCAGCGCGAAGCAGTAACGGAGCGCTTCCGTCCCGGGGCTGAGGTCCATGAGCCGGGGGATGAGCGCACTGCCAGGTGCCACGACCGAATCCTCACAGTGGGGGCTGCGCCACGCTTCGCACCGTACGAAATCGGAAAATGGGGTCGGGCGCGACTACGTGAACTCGTTCACTCACTAACTCTCCCCCTGACACGCACACTTGGCAAGAGGCACTCTGGAATTTCCAGAGTGGCAGTGTCCTTGGGGCGGGGCGCGTGGCACACTGCTGGCAAACAGTGCACCGGGAGGTCTGAAGTGAGCGAACCGCGGTCCGCCCCGACCGTGGGCCAGGTCGTTCTCGGCAAGCGTCTGCAGGATCTGCGGGAGCGTGTCGGCCTGAGCCGCGATCAGGCCGCCAAGGTGCTCCGTGTCGCCCCCGGGACGATACGCAGGATGGAGACCGCCGAGGTCGGGCTGAAGGTCCCCTACGTCCAGCTCCTCCTGAAGGCCTACGGGGTCGCCGACGACGAGGCCGAGGCCTTCGTCCGTCTCACCGAGGAGGCCAACAAGCCGGGCTGGTGGCAGCGCTTCCACGATGTGCTGCCCGACTGGTTCAGCATGTACGTCAGCCTGGAGGGCGCCGCGAGCCTCCTGCGCACCTACGAACCGCACTTCGTCCCCGGTCTCCTGCAGACCGAGGACTACGCACGCTCCGTCCTGCGCACCGGGGCGGTGGGCCAGACCAGACCCGAGGACATCGAGCGCCATGTGGCGCTGCGGATGGAGCGCCAGTCGCTGCTCACCAAGGACGACGCGCCGAAGCTCTGGGTGGTCATGGACGAGACCGTCCTGCGCCGTCCCGTCGGCAGCCCGGACGCCATGCGCGGCCAGGTCGACCGACTGCTGGAAGCGGCCGAACTGCCCCATGTGACGCTGCAGATCGCGGAGTTCGCGACCGGCCACCACCCGGGCACGTACGGCCCGTTCGTCCTCTTCCGCTTCGCCGTCCCCGAACTGCCCGACATGGTCTACAGCGAGTACCTGACCGGTGCCGTCTACTTCGACGCGCGTCCCGAGGTGGCCTCCTACCTCGAGGTCATGGACCGCATGGCGGCTCAGGCCGCAACTGCACAACGCACGAAGGAAATCCTCAGGGATTTCCGCAAGGAGCTGGGATGAACCACATATACAACGGCATGCCGGCAGCCGACCTCGGCACGGAAGGCTGGTACAAGCCGTGGAGCGGCGGTAACGGGGGCAACTGCATCGAGGCCATGAAGCTGGCGGACGGCAGGGTGGCCGTGCGCCAGTCCGCGGATCCCGACGGCCCCGCACTCATCTACTCCAACGGCGAGATCGCCGCCTTCATCCAGGGCGCCAAGGCCGGTCAGGCCGACTTCCTCCTCACCTGACGCACCACCACGTACTCCCGTCCCACACGCTGTTCGCCGAGTGACCGCCGACCAACGGAGCGCGCCATGACCGGGCAAGAGAACCAGGCCGTCGAGATCGACACGAGCAAGCCGCATCCCGCTCGGATGTACGACTGGTTCCTCGGCGGCAAGGACAACTATCCGGTCGACGAACAGATGGCCCGCCAGCTGCTGACCCTGGACGCCCGTGGCCGCGACATGGCCCGGGTCAACCGGGCCTTCATGCACCGGGCCACCCGGTGGCTCGCCGAGAACGGCGTACGCCAGTTCCTCGACATCGGCACCGGCATACCCACCGAGCCGAACCTCCACCAGATCGCCCAGCGGGCCGCCCCGGACGCGCGCGTCGTCTACTGCGACAACGACCCGATCGTGCTCGCCCACGCGGCGGCCCTGCTGCAGTCCACCCCCGAGGGCGTCACCGAGTACATCCAGGCCGACGCCCGCCGTCCCGAGACGATCCTGGAAGCGGCCGGCAAGGTTCTCGACCTCAGTCGGCCCGTCGCGCTGTCGCTCGTGGCGCTGCTGCACTTCATCGACGACGAGGACGGCGCCGCCGACCTCGTCGACCGGCTCCTGGACCGGCTGCCCTCCGGCAGCTATCTGGTGCTCTCGCACACCACGGGCGACTTCGACCCCGAGGGCGCCGCCCAGGCACGTGCGCTCTACAAGGCACGCGGGATGACCCTGCGGCCCCGCTCGCGCGCCGAGCTCACGGCGTTCTTCCACGGGCTCGAGCTCGTCGAGCCGGGGGTCTCGCTCTCCGCCGACTGGCGCCCGGAGCTCGGCGAGGTCATCGACGTCTTCGGCGACGACCCGATTCCCGGCTACGCGGGAGTCGCCCGCAAGCCCTGACCGCCGGGCCCCGGTCCTCGGGGGGCCGGCCGTCGTGCCCGGCCGCCCCGCGCCGTCGTGCGCCCCGGGGCGCAGGCCACAATGGAGGCATGTCACGACGCACCTCACGCCCGCGCCGGCCGGGCGGCCCCGCCGCCACCGGGGCGGGCCCCCGGCAGATCACCCCGGTCTCGCCGTGCCCGTGCGGCAGCCCGGCCGCCTACGGGGACTGCTGCGGCCGGTTCCACACCGGCACCGCCGCCGCCCCGACGTGCGAGGCACTGATGCGCTCGCGGTACGCGGCCTTCGTCGTCCGGGACGCCGCCTATCTGCTGCGCACCTGGCACCCGCAGACCCGTCCGCCGTCCGTCGACTTCGACCCGGCCATGCGCTGGACGGCCCTGGAGATCCTGGACACCACCGACGGCAGCGCCTTCCACACCACCGGAACCGTCACCTTCCGCGCCCACTACACCGACGACGGCCGCCTCGACTCGCTCCACGAGAGGAGCCGCTTCGTCCGGCACGAGGGTGCGTGGGTCTATTCGACGGCGGTGTTCGTCGACTGAGAAGCGGCGTGACGGGCCCCGCCGTACGATCCCCGCCCCGCGAGGTCCCCGGCCTCAGACCGGGGCCCCGGTCCGATCCGCCGGTGCCAGTTCGTGCGCCAGATCCTCCGCGAGCAGCCGCTTGGCGATGACATCGACCGCGGCCCGCAGCTGCCGGTCGTCGGGCCGGGCGCCGTCCTCGGCCAGCCGTTCGTTGAGCCAGCGCCCCCAGGCGGCGGAGATCGTCGCCGCTTCCCGCCGCCCCGCCGCGGTGTGGGTGAAGAGGTGGCCGTCCCCGGTCAGGTAGCCCTCCTCGATCATCCGGTCGAAGACCGGCACCAGCACCTCGGGCGGGATCCGATGCCTGGCCGCGATCAGCTTGAGGCCGGCGTGGCCGACCATCCGGGTGAACAGGTCCACCTGCATCACCGCCCATGCCCCCGCCATGTCGAGGCGGGTGTCGGACGCCTCGACGATCCGCCGGGCCGTGTCGGGACCGGCTGCGTGCAGGATCCTTGCCACGGAGAACTCGAGCAGTTTCGCGGAGTCCCCGGTGCCCGGCTGGGCGAAGCCCTCGCCCATGTCCGTCGAGTCACCCCGTGCGGTGTCACGCAGCTTCACCTGTTTCAGGAACAGCGCCACGACGAATCCGGTCAAGGCGACCGGGACCGTCCACAGGAAGACCGTGTGCAGCGTGTCCGCGTACGCCTGCGCCAGCGGAGCGGTCTGCCCGGCCGGGAGCGCGTGCACGGCCTGGGGGCTCTCCGCGGCCCGGGCCAGGGTCGCGGGGTCGCCGCCCGCTCGCGCGGCCTGTTCGATGCCCTCCGTCAGGTTCGGCCGCAGCGCATTCGCGTAGATCGTGCCGAACACCGCAGTACCGAACGCGCTGCCCAGGGTGCGGAAGAACGTCACACCCGATGTCGCCGTGCCCAGATCCGTGTAGTCGACGGTGTTCTGCACGGCGATGATCAGCACCTGCATCGACAGGCCGATGCCCATTCCCAGGATCAGCATGTACAGCGACTCCAGCCACACCCCGCTGCCCGGGCCCATCCGGGAGAGCAGGAAGAGGCCGATCGCCATGACCAGCGAACCCACGAGGGGGAAGATCCGGTAGTGACCCGTCCTGCTGACCACGTTGCCGCTGAAGACCGAGGCGGCGAGCAGCCCGGCCACCATCGGCAGGGTCCGTACCCCCGACAGCGTGGCCGAGTCCCCGTCCACGTACTGCAGATACGTCGGAAGGAAGATCATCGCGCCGAGCATCGCGAAGCCCACGATGAAGCTGAGGACGGAGCAGACCGTGAACACCGGGTTCCGGAACAGCCGCATCGGCAGCATCGGTTCCCTCGCCCGCGCCTCGACCACGCAGAACAGCGCCAGGGCGACGAGTCCGCCGACGAACAGACCGATGATGACGGGGGAGCCCCAGGCGTACTCGTTGCCGCCCCAGCTCGTCGCCAGGATCAGGGCGCTGGCGCCGACCGCGACCAGGGCGATGCCCAGGTAGTCGATGACCGGCCGCCCGGCCGCCCTCACGGCGGGGATGTTGCGGGCGGCGGCGATGACCACCACGACCGCGATCGGCACATTGACGTAGAAGGCCCAGCGCCACGTCAGATGGTCGGTGAACAGTCCGCCCAGCAGCGGTCCGACGACCGTGGCGATGCCGAAGACCGCACCGATCGCCCCCTGGTACTTGCCGCGGTCGCGCAGCGGGATGACATCGGCGATCAGGGCCATCGACGTGACCATCAGACCGCCCGCGCCGATGCCCTGCAGGCCCCGCCAGATGATCAGCAGCAGCATGTTCGAGGCGAGGCCGCAGAGGAACGAGCCGGTGATGAAGACGACCGCCGAGATCTGGAAGATCAGCTTACGGCCGAACAGATCGCCGAACTTGCCGACCAGGACGGTCGCCACCGTCTCCGCCAGCAGATACGCGGTGACGACCCAGGACATGTGCTCGGCACCGCCGAGCTCCGAGACGATCGTGGGCAGTGCCGTTCCCACGATCGTCTGGTCCAGGGCGGCCAGCAGGATCCCCAGCACGATCGTCGCGAAGACGATGTTCCTGCGGCGGGGGTCGAGCACGGGTGGCGCGGCGGCACTCTGCGCGGCGGGGGTGGTCTCGCTGGCAGTGGTCACGCTTGCACCCTCACACCGGCCCCGGACCCACGCATGCGGGCGAAGGCCGGACGGGTCAGGCCGTCAGCCGCCGCAGGGAGACCTTCAGCCGGGCCACGAACGCCTCGCGGACCTCCTCCGGGACACGGTCGAGCGAGAGATAGGGATTGAGGTCCTCCAACTCGACGAGCAGCAGCTCGCCCTCCGCCGTCCGGCAGGCATCCACCCGCTGGATGCCGTGGGTCAGGGTGTTCCACTCCACGAAGCGGTGCGCGAAGTCCAGATCGGCGGGGCCGGGCGCGTACGGCTCCAGCACCCAGCGGCGTTCCGGATCGGGCGCGTACAGGGCGTACTGGAAGTCCTGGTCGATGAAGTAGAAGGACACCTCGTAGCGGAAGTCGATCCTCGGCTGCACGAGCAGCGTCCCGTCGCCGCCCTCCGGGAGCACCGCGTCCGGGGTGAACCGCAGCCCCACCGAATCCGCGCCGAGTTTCGGCTTGACCACGTACTCGGCCGCCCGGGGGAGCAGCCCGAGGTCCTCCGTCCGGTCCACCGTGGGGATCACCGGATGTCCCGCCCGGCTCAGATCGACCAGATACTGCTTGCCCGCCATGTCCCCCCGTCCGTCCAGCGAGTTGCAGACCGGGAGGCCCAGCTCCAGTGCGCGGGCCCGGAAGGCGTCGTACGCCTCCTGGTAGTGCAGCACCGGTCCGCTGTTGCGCATGACCACGGCGTCGAAACCGTCCAGCAGCGCCGCGGCGTCCCTGGGGTGACAGAGCGCGACGTCGAATTCCTCGCGCAGCCGGGAGGTCAGGAAGATGTCCTCGTCGCAGTAGCGGCGGCCGCGCGCCTCGTAGGCGAGGTCGGTGACGAAGAGGAGGGCGGGGCGTGGCCCGTCGGACGCGGCGTTCATGACGTTCTCCCTGGGGGTGCGGGACCGGGCAGCCGATCAATATCCTTGTGGGCGCTGCTCGTTCACGACCCCGGAGCATCCTGACATCTGCCCCACAGGAGTCATACGTGTCACAAGCACCGTCCCTGCCCGACATTCTCTCGCCCGCCTTCGCCGCCGATCCCTACGGGGCCTACCGGACGATGCGCGAGCACGTCCCTCTGATCAGGCACGAGGCCACCGACAGTTACCTCGTCTCGCGGTACGAGGACGTCGAGCGCGTCTTCAGGGACAAGGCCCAGGAGTTCACCACCGAGAACTACGACTGGCAGCTGGAACCCGTGCACGGCAGGACGATCCTGCAGCTCAGCGGCCGGGAGCACGCCGTACGCAGGGCTCTGGTCGCGCCCGCCTTCCGCGGCGCGGACCTCCGGGAGAAATTCCTGCCCGTCATCGAGCGCGACGCCCGCGAGCTGATCGACGCCTTCCGGCACACCGGTGAGGCCGATCTGGTCGACGCGTTCGCGACCCGGTTCCCCGTCCTGGTCATCGCCGACATGCTCGGTCTCGACCGGGAGGACCACCGGCGCTTCCACGGCTGGTACACCACCGTCATCGCCTTCCTCGGCAACCTCGCGGGCGACCCCGCCGTGACGGCGGCCGGTGAACGCACCCGTCAGGAATTCGCCGAGTACATGATCCCCGTCGTCCGGCGCCGCAGGGCGGACCCCGGCGACGATCTGCTCTCCGCCCTCTGCACCGCCGAGGTCGACGGCGTACGGATGAGTGACGAGGACATCAAGGCCTTCTGCAGCCTGCTTCTCGCGGCCGGCGGGGAGACCACCGACAAGGCCATCGCCTCCCTCTTCGCCAACCTGCTGACGCACCCCGAGCAGCTCGCCGCCGTACGGGAGGACCGGTCCCTGATCGACCGCGCCTTCGCCGAGACCCTGCGCTACACCCCGCCCGTCCACATGATCATGCGCCGGACGTCGAACGAGGTGGAGCTGACGGGCGGCACCGTTCCGGCCGGAGCCACCGTCACCTGTCTCATCGGCTCGGCCAACCGCGACGCGGCCCGCTACGACGAGCCGGACCGCTTCGACCTCTTCCGCACGGACCTGACCAGCACCAGCGCGTTCTCCGCGGCGGCCGACCACCTGGCGTTCGCGCTCGGCCGGCACTTCTGCGTGGGTGCGCTGCTGGCCAGGGCGGAGGTCGAGACCGGGGTGAACCAACTCCTGGACGCGATGCCGGACCTACGGCTGGCCGACGGCTTCACGCCCGTCGAGCAGGGTGTCTTCACCCGCGGCCCGGCCTCGCTCCCGGTCCGGTTCACCCCGGTCGCGGTCTGAGGCGCGGTGGGACGGTCGCTGCGCGCGGGGAAGCCGTGGTGTGCCGCCGTCGCGCGCAGGGGCGGGCCGTGCGCGCGAGGTGTGCTCAGCGGATGTGACGGCCCGAGATGGCCCGCGCGATGACGAGGCGCTGGATCTCGCTCGTCCCCTCGAAGATCGTGTAGATCTTGGCGTCGCGGTACATCCGCTCCACCGGGTGCTCCCGGCTGTACCCGGCGCCCCCGAGGATCTGGACCGCCTTCTCCGTCGCGGACACGGCGAGTTCACCCGCGCGCAGCTTGGACATGGAGCCCTGGCCCGCGTCGAAGGTCCGGTCGTTGCGGGCCATCCACGCGGCCTGCCAGATCAGCAGGCGTACGGACTCGATCTCGGTGCGGATGTCGGCGAGCGCGAAGGCGATCGACTGGTTCTCGATGACGGGCCGGCCGAACGCCTCCCGTTGTCCGGCGTACTCCAGCGCGTACTCGTACGCGGCCCGCGCGATGCCCAGGGCCTGCGCGCCGACGGTGGGGCGGCTGACCTCGAAGGTCGCCATCGCCGCCTGGCCCTTCGCGTTGCCGCCCTCGCGGGCACGGGCGAGCCGGGCGTCCAGCTTCTCCTTGCCGCCGAGCAGGCAGTGGCCCGGCACGCGTACGTCGTCGAGGAAGACGTCCGCCGTGTGCGAGGCGCGCAGGCCGAGCTTCTTGACGGTCCGGCCCGCTTCGAGGCCCCGGGTACCGGGCGGCACGATGAACGCGGCCTGACCGCGCGCGCCGAGCGAGGGATCGACCGAGGCGACGACCACATGGATCTCGGCGATCCCGCCGTTGGTGATCCACGCCTTCTGCCCGGACAGCACCCACTCGTCCTTGGCCTCGTCATAACGGGCCTTCGTCGTCATCGCGGAGACGTCCGATCCGGCCTGCGGCTCGGACACACAGAAGGCCGCCACCTTCGGGTCGTCCTCGTCGCCGAAGCACTGCGGCACCCACTCGGCGAGCTGGTCGGGCGTGCCGGAGGCGAAGATGCCGGCGACCGCGAGCGAGGTGCCGAAGAGCGCCATGCCGATCCCGGCGTCGCCCCAGAACAACTCCTCGTTGGCGATCTGGAGGGAGAGCCCGCTGGGGTCCCCGTACATGTCGGCGAGCGACTCGAATCCGTACAGGCCGATCCGGGCCGCCTCCTGGATGACGGGCCACGGGGTCTCTTCCCGCTCGTCCCATTCGGCGGCCGCGGGGCGCACCACCTGGGCGGCGAAGCCGTGCACCCAGTTACGCAGGTCCTGCTGCTCCTCGGTGAGGGCGAGGGAGAAGTAGCTCATGGGCTCAGGCCTTCGGGATGTCGAAGTAGCGGGTGAGCCCGGACGCGAGGCCGACGTCGCCGACGACCTTCAGCTTGCGCATCATGAACATCGTCACGGGGTTGCCGTTGCCGGAGACCAGCTTGAGGAAGTCCGCGTCGCCCATCACCAGCGTCGTACGGGGCTCCGCGTCGGAGCGGCCCGCGCTCACGGTGCACGTGCCGGCGGCTATCGAGGTCTCGTACACCTCGTCGCTCCCGCCGGTGATCTTCCAGCGGATCAGGGCCTCGAGCGGGCCGGCCGCTTCGGGGCGGAACTGCTGCCGCATGCGCCCGAAGACCTCGCCGAGGACACGGGTGCGCAGCTCCCCCTGCATGAATTCGGTGAGTTGCCTGGCGGACAGGCCCTTGACGATCCGTGCGAACTCCTCGGGGGAGACGGCCGCGAAGTCGAGCCCGGCCAGATCGTCGGTGAGGTCGCCGCTGCTGTTGTCGGCCACGGAAATCCTTACTTCAGAGTAAACTTACTTTTGAGTAAGGTAAGGGTGCCGTCGCGTCTTCGCAAGCGTCACCAGGCTCCGCCCGGGCGCACGGTGAGCAGTGGGTGGCGGGCGGACAGCAACTTGTTGGCCCGTGCCAGGTCGGACAGCGCCTGCTCGCGGTCGGCCTGGTCCTCGACCCCGAGCCTCGGTCCGCGGAACCTGCGGACCTCGCGGGCGGCGCAGTGGGCGTCGAACTCCGCGGCCAGGATGTGCGGCGGGACGCAGGACCCGATCAGCGCGGCGACCCGGTCCGGGATCGGCACGGGGACGAGGAGGTGCGAGGCGGTCATGGGGGTTCCCTCTCGGATGGTTGGCCAGGAGGCGGTGCTGCGTGACGGCCGGTGGGCCACCTGTTCCTCCATGTGTACGGGACGCAGTTCCGGGTTTCTCGTTGAGTACGTCTCCGTGTCGCAACCGTTTGGGACTGACCGTCTATTTCGCATTACTCAGTGGTAAGTTGACTCTTTACAGGAATTTGTGATGCCGCGTCAGCCGGTGTGGTCCTCGCTGCGGGCCCGTAACCGCAGGGCGCGCAGCACGGCTTCGGTGGAGAACCGGCTCTCGGGGTCGACCAGTTGTTCGCCGAAGATGGACTCCAGGCTGCGCATCCGGTAGCGGACGGTCTGGGGGTGGACGTCCAGCAGCTCGCCCATCTGGGCAGCGGTGCCCCGGGTGTCGAGCCAGATCCGGAGCGTCTCTATCAGCCGCTCGCGCCGGTTGGAGCTGATGCCGGAGACCGGGGCCAGTTCGCGCTCGGCGAGCTGGTCGAGGAGGGCGGTGTCCGAGAGGAGCCACAGGGTGATGAGGTGGTCCTCGCACCGGACGACCGGCGCGTCGTCGATGACACCGGAGTCGACGAGCTCGACGACCCGTCGGGCCCATCGGATCGAGTCGGAGGCGTCCACGGTCGGTACGGTCAGCCCGATCGCGGCGCGGGTGCCCGTCAGGGCCCGGTCGAGCATCTCCCGCCGGGCCTCGTCCAGCGGGCCCGGGACGAGCAGGTGCGGCTGCGGGTCACCGAGATCGACCAGTACGTCGCGGGGCAGGTCGGCGGGGTCCACCCCGACCGGGGTGCGTACGGCGACGAGCGTGACCTGTTCGGGCAGCACCCAGCCGGTCTGCTCGCACAGTTCCGCGATGGCGGTGCGGGGTGTCGGCCGGCCGGCCAGGATCAGATGCAGGAGCCGGCGGCGCATGGCCTCGCCCCGCTGGTCGGACTGGGCCTGTACCTCCAGGTACCCCTCGCGCGACAGCGACTCCAGCTCGTCGACGTACGCGAAGAGCGCGTCGGCGAAGCTGAGCATCAGCGTCGGCGAGAAGTTGTAGCTCCGGCCGACCTTCTTCGCCCTCCGCAGCGCGATCCGCGCGCCCAGCCGGTACGCCCCCTGGAGGGCGTCCATGCCGCGGCCCTCGTAGGCCTCGAACCGTCCGAACCTCCGGCACATGTCGTCGCGGAGCCCGGTGGAGGTGGACGGATCGGCGACCAGGTCGACGAACGAGGAGAGGCTCTGTTCCACACCCACCCGGATGGACTGTCCATTGGGTCCGTTCAGCAGGCGGGCGTATTCCGGATAGGCGCGGGTGACTTCCATGCCGATCTCTTTGATGAGACTCGGCAGTTCGGGCCGCATGATGGCGGCGAATTCCTGGGGGAGGGGCCCCAGGGGGTCGCCGGTATCCAGCGGCTGTATGAGTCTCGGCATGACCGTCCCCTTTGCTCTCGGGTGCCCTGTGCGGGTGAGGCAGTTGGGGGAAGCGCTCCCACGGACCGACAGGTGTATACCAACTTCGGCGACGAAGATAGACCAAGTCCAGCGGTGTGCCCATCACTTGCGCACGAGGGAAGTGCAAGGGGTACACGTCCGGGCCGTGTTGCGGCGCTCCTGTGCAGGTGGGGCGGGACTGCTCACTTCCGGACAATATTTTCGGCCGTCCACACGCCCGCCCGACCGGTGAGTAACCCTGGGTAACTACGGCTGCCGATGCGGGGTTGCCTGACCGGGACGCCGGCCATGCCCGGTGGAATCCGTCATCGTGATCATGGGGTGACCCCGTTGCGGCCCCCGTCTTTCCCGTACATGCGCACCGGTTGATAAACGGCACCCGCCCCGCTGCTCATTTGCCGATCAAATTCTACGGATCGAAAAGATCTTAGAGCGGCAGGATTGTGTCTCCGAGTTTCCGACGAGTAACATCACGGCTCGGCCAATTCGAGCACGGAATCTGCCCGAATTGGTCGCTCAGAGCTTTCGCGTTCCGTACCACCCATGACGCACTGCCGCATCGGCCGTCTGCGCATGCCCTCCCTCGCGCCGACACGTATCGATGGGCCAATCCACTTCGCGTACCGGGCCGCCATTTCCGGCGGCAGTCAAGAGGGGACGACATGAGATCCGTTTCGACCAGAACCCGTGTGGGGGCGTTGGCCGCCTTCACCGCGTCCGCAGTGGTGTTCTCGATGGGCTCGGCCACTGCGGCGAGTCAACTGAACGGCCACTGGGCGCCGTTCGACCGCTGTCCGGTCGACGCCCCCGCCATGCTGGCGGCGGACGGCATCAACACCATCGCGACGTGCATCTCCTCCACCTCCTCCAGCGGCTCCATCAAGCTGGGCAACACGGAGGTGACCACCGGTCATACCGATCTCCAGCTCGGCGTGATCCAGCGCAGCGACGGCACGACGAGCCTGGTCGCCCCCGCGGGAGGCGCGCTGATCGCCGATTCCGCGCAGATCCCCGGTGGTCTGCTCGGTCTGATGTGCCCGAGCGGTGTCCCCGTCGTCTCCACGATCTGCCGGGGTCTCGCGGACAACGACCTCAACCGGGTGACGGCCACCATCGAACCGGCCGGGGCTCCCCGGGAGTTCAACATGTCCGCGGCCTTCTCCACCGATCAGCCGATTCTGACGATTCCCGTACGCATTCATCTGCGGAACTCGCTGCTCGGCGACAAGTGCTACATCGGCTCCGCATCCGATCCGGTCCTGCTGAAGCCGAAGAACGTGACGATACCCTCGCTCTCCCTCCAGCAGTTCGAAGGAAACGGCACGCCCAGCGACTCCGGCGAGATGGGGCGCTACACCTTCTCCGGCGCGGACCAGAACGACGCCGCCTTCGCCGTGCCGGGTGCCACCGGCTGCGGAGCCGGCCTCCTGGACTGGGCGGTCAACCTGAAGACCGGCCTGCCGTCCGCCGCCGGGAACAACAACGTGACGCTGAACGACACCTCGACCTATTTCGCGAGCCCGTACGACCCGGCTTCCCTGGCGCCGGACGAGGGCAAGAAGCTGTCGCAGTTCTGGCACTCCGCCGCACAGTAGGCCCGTCGTCCCCTTCCGATGCCGCCGACGGGCATCGGTCTCATTCCCCGGCCGTGGCTCGCGCACCGTCGTGCCACGCCGGCTGATCACCCGCCACACGGTCGACGGCCATGGAATTCGGCTGCCCTTCTGCTGCCGAATTCCGGCCGATGGAAAATCGGCGAGAACGTGTGGAAATTTCTCTTCCCGCCGGCACTCGGCTCGGCTACCGTACTGCTCAGTAGGGTGCGGAACGCAGGATCGGTGCAAAGGCTCTTCCTGTCGTTGAGCGGACCTGTGCAGGATCCCCCGGAATGAGCCGCCTCTTTCGGGTATTCGGCAGTACAGCCCCCCATGGCAATCCGCTTCGGAGTAACAGCGGAAATGCCTCCCAGTCCAGTTCGAACCGTGACGCCGGTCTCCCGGTGCTCACGTTCACCATCCCCAACGGGACAAAAAAGGGAGAAATTCCATGTTCAAGCGAACCAGCCTTCTGACCGCGATCGGTGCTGCCACGGCGGCCGTCGCCCTGGCCGCTCCGTCGGCCGTCGCGGCGCCGACCAGTTGGTCCGTCACGCCGACCGGGGCCTTCACCGGGAGCGCGGGCGTGACCGTCCTGACCGACAACAACGGCAACAAGATCCAGTGTGCCTCCTCCAAGGCGGCGGGAACGGCGCCGACGTCCCCGGTCAGCGGCAGCCCCGCCCAGCTCGCGTCCATCACGTCGATCTCGTTCAACTCGCCGTGCACCGGGCCGTTCAGCTCGACCTGGACCGTGACCACCACACCTCCGTGGGGAATCTGGGGTCTGGACTACACGCCTGGTGCCGGCACCAACTCCACCGGCCAGACGACCGGTGAGGTCAGGACGATCACGGCGACGGTGTCCGGGAGCAGCATCCTCGGCCCCTGCACCTTCAAGGCCACCGGCAAGGTCGCGGCCAAGTACAACAACCCGACCAGCGGCGGATCCAACGGCACGCTCAACACCGCGGGCGGCGGACTCACGCTGACCCTCAGCAACAAGGTCGGCGGCGGCTGCGGCATCGTCGGCACGACGGCCAGCTTCGCGGGGCTCTACACCATCGTGAACACGGCCACGGGCAAGTCCCCGGTCATCGTCGGAAGCTGAGCGATTCCGCCGAAGGCCGTCCGCAGGTGAAAGAGGTGCCCAGCCACGCACCCGGTGGCTGGGCACCGGCACGGCGCCGGAATCACGCACCATCCGACAACTCGCCGGCCCCGCGTTGTCACCACCTGCCAAAGGCCGCCCGCCGGTGAGCGGACCGACGACCCGGCCCTTCCCATGTGCCACCGGCGTGCGTAGCGTACCGGCCGGTAAGGGCCGTCCCGGGTCTGTCCGCAGGGCCGATACCGACAGTGGACCCGGTCGCCCGCCGCCTCACCACCCGGTCCACGCACGCCGGAAGGACGCATCCGCATGACCGTCGACGTACGGGCCGCAGCGAGACGACCGCTTCACCTGGCTGTGGGCGGGGCGCTCGTCGTCGCCACCGCACTCATTCCGAGTGCCGAATCGGCGGCCGCCCAGCAGGATTCCGCGATCGAACTCACCTATGCCTGCCCCTTCCCCTCCGGTACCGAGGAGGTGGACGTGCTGGTCTCGGCCGTGCTCCCCTCATCCGTGCGGGCGGGCGAGCCGGTGCAGCCCGACCAGGTGTCGGTCGAGGTGAGCCTGCCCCGGTCGGCGCTCGCGCAGTTCACCGACACGGAGGCGTCCACCCTCTCCGCCGTCGCGGAGCTGACGGTCCGCGCCACCCAGGGCGACGAGTCCGCCGACGTCCCGTGGCAGGGCCTGACCGCACCCCCGGCCGTCGTCCCCACGGAGGGAGGGCTGGTCCTCACCGCCACCGGGGATGTGCCCACGGTCTCCTTCGGCGGTCCCGGACAGGCCGTACTCGCACCGGCCGGTCTCGATCTCGCCCTGTCCGCCCTCACGGCGGAGGGCGGACCGACGGCGCCGCCCGGCCTCGACGTCAGCTGCGAGCCGGCGCGGGGCCAGGAGTCCACGCTCGCCGAGATCACGGTCCGCGGGGACACCGGCACGGAAGAGCCCGGGCCCGAGCCCAGCGTCCCCGAACCGTCCCCGGAGCCGACCAGTCCGGGCGGCGGCCTCTCGCCCTCGGTGCAGCAGCGCATCGAGGCACTCACCGACCGGAAGGCCGAGGCCCTCGACGGGGAGGACCCCGACAGCTGCCCGATCGAGATCCCGCCGGAGTGGGTGATGACCACCGCGGAGACGTACGCGGCGGGATACGCCAACGCCGCCAAGCTGGACGGCGCGGCGGCCCTGGGGCCGGCGTTCATGAAGGTGGTCCTGAACAAGCGCTACATCAACGACTCCTGCGCCGCGACGGTTGACGTGACGTCCGAGGTGGAGTTCGAGTACGAGGGCCGCCGGCAACTCCCGCCGTCCAGGGCGACCTTCCTCACCTACGGATTCGTGCCGACGACCGCGACCATGGTGCTGGAACAGGTAGGTCCGCCGGCCGCCGTGCAGACCCACACGGTCACGAACACGCCGTCCTACCCCGAGGAGACGACGGTCACGGCCCAGCTCTCCATGCGGCTGTCCGACGTCGAGGTGAACGGTGTCCCGCTGGACGTGGGTCCGAACTGTCGCACGGTGCGCCCGTTCGAGCAGGTCCTGAGGGGATACGGCCAGAGCTATCCGCAGTCCGGGTATCTCGTGGCCTACGGAGGGAGCCTGACCGGATACGCGCACATCCCGCCCTTCGAGGGGTGCGGTGCCGACGAGGACCTCGACGCCGTCTTCACGTCGGCGATCTCCAGCGCGGGCAAGAAGGCCGACAACTACACCAAGATGACGCAGGCGCCCCTGTGCGTGGCGACGAACCCCGAAGGGCCGGACTGCCCGCCCAGGATTCCGGTGCCCGAACGGTAGGGGCGCCCCGGAACTCTCCCGTTCCCGAGCAGTGAGCGCGTGCCGGACAGTCACGCGCCGCCCGCCTGAGCTCTCCCGGTCCTGTGGGACCGGGAGAGCTCAGGCGTTTTGGCCGTCGGGGCCGGCCGAAGGGAGCCGAACCCTCAATTAATTACAGGTTTCGCACGCCGATCACTCACCCGTGGACAAGTAATCGCTCCCTTGAAATGGCCGCGAAGGAAAAAGCGCGTCCAGTATTGCAAAGTCAGGTTACTCACCCGTAGCGTCCAGTTGAGCAGCCCGGAAACGCGTCCGCGGTTGCTTGTCCGATGTGCGTGGAGTCCTGGTCGCATCCGTCTTGACCTGGACTCCACGGGAGTTGCCTCCGGCCCGAACCCTCCATCCGGGCGGTGCTCTCCCGTGGTGGGGGTTCTGCGGCTCCGGCCCCCCTGGGCCGCAGGACCCCTCCTCGCCCACGGATACCTTGCGCAGATCTCGACAAAGCCGACCCGTGGATTTGTCACTCGGTGACAAGTGATCCACGCCGAGTACTTCGTTCGCCGATTTCCGCTGTTCAACGGCTTGTCCTGGCGGTTTCGACGGACATAACGTGCGCCTCCTGGTGCATGCGTGACGAGTCGCCATTGGATTTCTCAGAGCCGGAGCGCTGACAGATGACGTCGTTCACCACCACTTCGAAGGAGGGCTGATGGGAATCGAAGTAGTCGTCGAAGGCCTGACGAAGTCCTTCGGCAAGCAGAACATCTGGCAGGACGTCAGCCTCACGCTGCCGGCCGGTGAGGTGAGTGTGATGCTCGGCCCTTCCGGCACCGGCAAGACCGTCTTCCTCAAATCCATCATCGGACTGCTGAAGCCGGAACAGGGCCGCGTTCTCATCAACGGTGTCGACATGGTCAACAGCCCCGAGCGGGAGATCATGGAGACCCGGAAGCTGTTCGGTCTCATGTTCCAGGACGGTGCCCTCTTCGGCTCCATGTCGCTCTTCGACAACATCGCTTTTCCCCTGCGTGAACACACCCGCAAGAAGGAATCGGAAATCCGCCGCATCGTCATGGAGCGCATCGACATCGTCGGTCTCCTCGGTGCCGAGGGAAAGCTGCCCGGTGAGATATCCGGCGGCATGCGCAAACGCGCCGGCCTGGCCCGCGCCCTCGTGCTGGACCCGCAGATCATCCTCTGCGACGAGCCGGACTCCGGACTCGACCCGGTGCGCACCGCGTACCTCTCGCAGCTCCTCATCGACCTCAACGCGCAGATCGACGCGACGATGCTGATCGTCACCCACAACCTCGACATCGCGGCCACCGTCCCCGACAACATGGGCATGCTGTTCTGCCGCAACCTCGTCACCTTCGGGCCGCGCGAGGTACTGCTCACCAGCGACACCCCGGTCGTCTCCCAGTTCCTGTCAGGGCGCCGCGAAGGCCCCATCGGAATGTCCGAGGAGAAGGACGCCGCCACCCTCGCCGCCGAGCAGATGAACGGGAACGGCTTCGAACGCGTCGCCGGGCCGCGCACGGTCGTCCCCCAACTGGAACCCTCGCCGGGCATGCCGGTGCGGCAGGGCGCGCTGCGCCGCCGGGAGCGGGTCATGTCGATGATGGGCCAGCTGCCGGAAGCGGCCCGAACGGCCATCATGAACAGCTACACGCCGACCCTGGGCGGTGGGCGCCGGTGACGGCCCCGCCCCGCCTCCCGCCCGGTCAGCCCGCGGACCGCGTCCCCGTGGACCCGGCGCCCCGGCAGAAGCCCCCGTCGCGGCTGCTCACCCCGCTGCGCGAGACCGGGAAGCTGTTCGCGCTCGCCGCGGCGGTGAGCCGGGCGATCTTCCGCCGGCCCTTCCAGGTAAGGGAGTTCATCGAGCAGTTCTGGTTCGTCGCCAGCGTCACCATCCTGCCGGCGGCCCTCGTCTCCATCCCGTTCGGCGCGGTCATCGCCCTCCAGGTCGGCTCTCTCACCGAGCAGCTCGGCGCCCAGTCCTTCACCGGCGGCGCCAGCGTCCTCGCCGTCATCCAGCAGGCCAGCCCGCTCATCGTGGCGCTGCTGATCTCCGGGGCCGCGGGCTCGGCCATCTGCGCCGACCTCGGCTCGCGGAAGATCCGCGAGGAGCTCGACGCGATGGAGGTCATGGGCGTCTCGCCCGTCCAGCGCCTCGTCGTCCCGCGGGTCCTCGCCACCATGCTCGTCGCCGTCCTGCTCAACGGCCTGGTCTCGGTCGTCGGCACGCTCGGCGGCTACTTCTTCAACGTGATCATGCAGGGCGGCACGCCGGGCGCCTACCTCGCCAGCTTCTCCGCCCTGGCCCAGCTGCCCGACCTGTACATCGGCGAGCTGAAGGCGCTGATCTTCGGCTTCATCGCCGGCATCGTCGCGGCCTACCGCGGGCTGAACCCGCGCGGCGGTCCCAAGGGCGTCGGCGACGCGGTCAACCAGTCCGTCGTCATCACCTTCCTGCTCCTGTTCCTCGTGAACATGGTCCTCACGGCGATCTACCTCCAGGTCGTCCCCGCGAAGGGGAGCTGACCGATGTCGATGCTCAGCCGGCTCGACCGATCGGGCGACCAGCTCATCTTCTACGTACGCGCACTGATCTGGATCCCGCGGACGCTGCGCCGCTATCTCAGGGAGGTGCAGCGGCTCCTCGCCGAAGTCGCCTTCGGCAGCGGCGGCCTCGGAGTCATCGGCGGCACCGTCGGTGTGATGATCGCGATGACCCTCGCCACCGGCACGGTCGTCGGCCTCCAGGGGCACGCGGCACTCGACCAGATCGGCACCTCCGCCTTCACCGGCTTCATCTCCGCCTACTTCAACACCCGTGAGATCGCTCCGCTCGTGGCCGGCCTCGCCCTCTCCGCGACCGTCGGCGCGGGCTTCACCGCCCAGCTCGGTGCGATGCGGATCAACGAGGAGGTCGACGCCCTGGAGGCGATGGGCGTCCGGTCCATGCCGTACCTCGTGACCACGCGGATCATCGCCGGGGTCGTCGCGATCATCCCGCTGTACGCCATCGGGCTGCTCTCCTCGTACCTGGCGTCCCGCTACGTCACCGTCCTGTTCAACGGACAGTCCGCGGGCACGTACGACCACTACTTCAATCTCTTCCTCTCCCCGGACGACGTGCTCCTGTCGGTGCTCAAAGTGCTGATCTTCAGCGTGCTGGTGATCCTCGCCCACTGCTACTACGGCTTCCACGCCACCGGCGGCCCCGCCGGGGTGGGCGTGGCCGTGGGCCGGTCGGTGCGCAACGCCATCGTGCTCATCAGCGTCACCGACTTCTTCCTCTCGCTCGCCATCTGGGGCGCGACGACAACGGTGAAGGTGGCCGGCTGATGCATTCCTCCAGGGCGCAGACGATGCGCCGCAGACTCGCCGGCGTGGCCTTCGTGCTCGTGCCCGCCCTGCTCGTGTGGGTGTCGGTGTCGGTGTACGAGAAGGACTTCTCCGACGACGTCACCGTGACCGTACGCACCGGGAGCGTCGGCAACGAGATGCACGACAACGCCGACGTGAAGCTGCGCGGGGTCGTGATCGGCCAGGTGCGCGACATCGCGGCCGACGGCGAAGGGGCACGGCTGACCCTCGCCATCCGGCCCGACCGGCTCGGGCGGATCCCGGCCGACGTCACCGCCCAGATGCTGCCCACCACCCTCTTCGGGGAGAGGTTCGTCGCGCTCGTCCCGCCCCCCGTTCCCTCGGCGCGGACCCTGCGGGCGGGCGACGTGATCCCGCAGGACCGCTCCAGCAACGCCATCGAGCTCGAGGAAGTCCTGAGCAACGTCCTGCCGATGCTCACCGCCGTACAGCCGCAGAAGCTCGCCGCCACCCTCAACGCCGTCTCGCAGGCGCTCGCGGGACGCGGCGACAAGCTCGGCGACACGCTGGTCACCCTCGACGCCCATCTGAAGGAGTTCAACCCCCAGCTCCCCACGCTCAACGCGGACATCAAGGAACTCGTCAAGGTGAGCACGCTCTACGCGGACGCGGCACCCGACGTCCTCGACGCACTGACCGACTTCACCACCACCAGCGGCACCCTCGCCGAACAGCAGGCGGAACTCGCCGGCCTGTACGGCTCCACCACCGCCTCCGCCCAGGACGTCACGTCCTTCCTCCGGAAGAACAAGGACAACCTCATCCGGCTCTCCGCCGCCGGCCGGCCGACCCTGGAACTCCTCGCGGAGTACTCGGACGCCTTCCCCTGCACCCTGCGCACCATGGCGGGCTTCGTCCCCGCCATGGACAAGGCGCTCGGCAAGGGCACCGACGAGCCCGGACTGCACGTCACCGTCAAGACCGTGGAGTCGAAGGGCGCGTACGTGGCCGGCCGGGACACCCCGGTCTACGACGCCACCGGCGGACCGCACTGCTACTCGGTGCCGTACGTCGGCGAGGCCGCGCCCACCGCCGGCACCCGGACCGCTCCCGCCACGGAGGCCGCCGCCGGCGAGGAGACACGGGAACCCGCCGCCACCGACAGCGCCCTGGGCCTGCCCAACTCCCCCCAGGAGAGCCGGCTCGTCAACGAACTCGTCGCCCCCTCACTCGAAGTCCAGCCGCAGACCCTGCCCGACTGGAGCAGCGTGCTCATCGGTCCGGCGTTCCGCGGTGCGGAGGTGAAGCTCAAGTGAAGCGCCGCTCCCTCGCGGGACCCCTCGCGAAATCGATCGTCTTCATCGTGGTGACGGTCCTGGCCACCACCGTCCTGGCCCTGTCCATCGCCAACACGGGTGTCGGCGACACCACGACGTACAAGGCACGGTTCACCGACGCCACCGGACTCGTCGTCGGGGACAGCGTCAGGATCGCCGGCGTCAAGGTCGGACAGGTCGAGTCCGTCGAGGTCGCCGACAAGCGGCTGGCCGAGGTCGGCTTCGCCGTACGAAAGGGCCGCAAGCTGCCCGCCTCGGTAACCGCGTCGATCAAATACCTCAACATGGTCGGCCAGCGCTACATCGACCTCGACCAGGGCGCGGGACCCGTCGGCAGGAGCTTCGCCGCGGGCGCCACCATCCCGCTCTCCCGCACCACGCCGGCGCTCGACCTGACGCAGCTCTTCAACGGCTTCCAGCCGTTGTTCGAAGGGCTGTCCCCGCCGGACGTCAACCAGCTCGCCGGCTCCATCGTGCAGGTCCTGCAGGGCGAGGGCGGCACCGTCGACAGCATCCTCTCCCACGTCGGATCGCTGACCGGCACCGTCGCGGCCAAGGACGAGGTGATCGGCGAGGTGATCAAGAACCTCAACACGGTCCTGAAGACCGTCAACGACCGGGAGGCGGGCTTCGACGACCTCGTCGTCACCCTCCGGAAGCTCGTCACGGGCTTCTCCGGCGACCGTGAGCCGCTCGGCGAAGCGGTGACGGCGATGGGCGCGCTCACCACCGTCACCGCCGACCTCCTCCAGGACGGGCGCAAGCCCCTCAAGGACGACATCGCCCAGCTCGGACGCCTCACCGGCCGGCTCGACGAGAACGCGCCGAAGATCGAGAGCTTCCTCCGGAACACCCCGGCCAAGATGGCCGCGATCACCCGCCTCACCTCGTACGGCTCGTGGCTCAACCTCTACCTCTGCGAAGCGAAGGTCAGCGGCGTGACGAACCAGGACGGCAGCGCCCCGCCCACCGGCATCGTGATCACCCAGCCGAGGTGCCTGTCATGAGAATCAAGCCCGTACGGGAACGCAACCCCGTCGCCGTCAGCATCGTCGGACTCCTCGTCCTGTCCCTCCTCGGCCTCGCCGCCTACCGCGCCGACGCGCTGCCCTTCATCGGCGGCGGCACCACCTACACCGCCGACTTCACCGAATCCGCCGGACTCACCGACGGCGACGAGGTGCGCATCGCCGGTGTGAAGGTCGGCGAGGTCACCGGCGTCTCGCTCGACGGCGCCAAGGTGAAGGTCGACTTCAAGGTGAAGGACGCCTGGATCGGCGACTCCTCCACCGTCGGCATCGCCGTCAAGACCCTCCTCGGCGACAAGTACCTCGCCGTCGACCCGCTGGGCAACGCCCCGCAGGACCCCGGCTCTCGCATCACCACGCGCCGTACCACCTCTCCGTACGACGTCACCCAGGCGTTCAACGGCCTCGGCGAGACCATCGGGGAGATCGACACCACCCAGCTCGCCCGGAGCTTCGAGACGATCTCCGAGACCTTCAAGGACTCCCCGCCCGACGTACGCAGCGCCGCGAACGGGCTCTCCGCACTGTCGAAGACCGTCTCCGAGCGCGACGCGCAGCTCGCCACCCTCCTCAAGGGCAGCAAGCAGCTCACCAAGACCCTCGCCGACAAGAAGAGCAGCTTCGAAACCCTGCTGGAGGACGGCAATCTGCTCCTCGGCGAGATCCAGGCCCGCCGCGACTCGATCCATCTGCTGCTGACCGGGACCCGGAACCTGGGCACCCAGCTCACCGGACTCGTCACGGACAACGACAAGCAGCTGAAGCCCACGCTCGACTCGCTCGGCCGGGTCACCGCCGTCCTGGTGAAGAACCGCAAGAGCCTCGACAAGGTGCTGTCGCTGGCCGGCTCCTACAACCGGCTCGTCGGCAACACCCTGGGCAACGGCCGCTGGTTCGACAACTACGTCTGCGGAGTCGTGCCGAAGAGCTACCTGCCCGCCGGCACGCTCCCCGCGGACGACTGCATGCCGCCGAAGCAAGGGGGCCGCTGACATGAGACGCACCCGCATCATCGGCATCGGCGCCGGACTCGCCGTCGTGGCCGTGGCCGCCACCTCCGGTGTGATGGCCAGGGACGAGGAAGGAACGACGACGATCACCGCCTACTTCGACCAGGCCACCGGTGTGTACGCCGGATCGGACCTGCGCATCCTCGGCGTCAAGGTCGGCACCGTCCAGTCCGTGGAACCGCGCGGCGAGGAGGTCGGGGTCACCCTGCGCCTCGACAAGGGCGTCAAGGTCCCCGCACAGGCGCACGCCGTCGTCGTCGCCCCCAGCCTGGTCGCCGACCGGTACGTCCAGCTCGCCCCCGCCTACACCGGCGGAGCACTGATCCAGGACGACGCGGTCCTGCCCGCCGCCCGGAACGCCACCCCCGTCGAGGTCGACCAGCTGTACGCCTCGATCACCGAGCTCTCCACGGCACTCGGCCCGGACGGGGCCAACGCGGACGGGGCGCTCGCGAAACTCCTCGACACCGGGGCGAAGAACCTCGACGGCAACGGAAAGGCCATCGGGGACTCCATCGAGCAGTTCGGCAAGGCGACGAAGACCCTCGACAAGAGCAGTGGGAACCTCTTCGACACCCTGTCCTACCTGCAGACCTTCACCACGATGCTGAAGGAGAACGACGGCGACGTGCGCGCCGCCGAACAGCAGCTCAACTCCGTCACCGGCTTCCTCGCCGACGACAAGGAGAACCTCAGCGCCGCGCTCAGGGAACTGGGCACGGCACTCGCCAAGGTCAAGGGCTTCATCCAGAGGAACCGCGGCGCCCTCAAGGAGAACGTGGACCTGCTGGTGCCGCTCACCCGGACACTCGTCGACCAGCGGGCCTCGCTCGCCGAATCCCTCGACACCCTGCCGCTGGCCGCGGGCAACGTCCTCAACGCCTACGACCCGGTGAACCGCACGCTCAACGGACGTACGAACCTCAACGAGCTGTCCATGGGGGGACCGCTCACCGAGGCCGAGGCCCCCGGCCTGAACGGGCTGGCACCCGTCGACGCCACACGGCGGAAGTCGCTGCCCGCACTGCCGCTTCCCGCCGTCGGCACCGTCTACGGCACCCCGGAGAAGACCGCAGCGAAGGAGAGAGGGGCGAACCGATGAGCCGCGCCCTGCGCAGACCAGGACCCCGCGCGACCACGGGCCTCGCCGCCCTGCTCGCCGTCGGCGTCGGCTGCGCACTCGTCGTCAGCAGTGTCGACCTGCCGACGTTCACCGGCATCGACCAGGTGCCGCTGCCCGGCGGGGCGGACCTCGGCGACCACCCGTACGAGATCACCGCCGAATTCGGGGACGTCCTCAGCCTCGCCCCGCAGTCCTCCGTGAAGGTCAACGACGTCGCCGTCGGACGGGTCACCAAGATCTCCCTCACCCCGGGCAGCTGGACCGCCAAGGTCACCATGCGCGTCAACGGGAAGATCAAGATGCCCGCCAACGCCTACGCGCACCTCGAACAGTCCAGCCTCCTCGGCGAGAAGTACGTCCAGCTCTCCCCGCCCGCGGCCGGCACCGCCCGGGGCGCCCTCGCGGACGGCGACCGGATCCCGCTCGCCCGCACCAACCGCAACCCCGAGGTCGAAGAGGTCTTCGGCGCCCTGTCGATGCTCCTCAACGGCGGCGGCGTCGCCCAGCTGAAGACCATCACCACCGAGCTCAACAAGGCACTCGCGGGACAGGAACCCCAGATCCGCTCGATGCTCAGCCGGGTCGACACGCTCGTCACCAACCTGGACGACCACAAGGAGGACATCACCCAGGCACTCGACGGCGTCAACCGCCTCGCCGCCACCCTCGCCACCCGGAAACAGGACGTCGGCACGGTCCTCACCGGGCTCAGTCCCGGACTCAAGGTCCTGGAGAAGCAACGCGGTTCGCTCCTGACCATGCTGCGCTCGCTCGACACGCTCTCCACCGTCGCCGTCGACACGATCAACAGGAGCAAGGCGGACATGATCGCCGACCTCAAGGCCCTCGCCCCCACCCTGCGGGCGCTCGCCGACTCCGGCGACGACCTCCCGGACTCCCTCCAGGTGCTGCTCACCTACCCGTTCACGGACGAGGTCCTGCGCGGCGTGAAGGGCGACTACCTCAACGTCTACCTGGACGTGACGGCCATGCCCGGCACCCAGATCATCCCCGCCCTCGACCCCGACGCCCCTGCGGCCACGCCCGGCGGCAGGACCTCGGCACTCCCGCTGCCCCTGCCCCCGGTCACCACATCCGGTACGAAGCCGAGCGCGACACCCGACGGGGACGGCGCGACGCAGGGCACGGCACCGGCCACCCCCGGCGGGACACCCGGCACAGCTCCGGAACCGGAGGGCACCAGCTGATGATCACACCAGGCATCCGGCTCAAGAACGTGGCCTTCCTCGTCATCGCCGTGCTCGTACTCGGCTATCTCGGTGTGCGGTACGCCGACCTCGGCCACTACGTCGGTCTGCGCGGCTACTACTCCGTCAGGGTCCAACTGCCGCAGACCGGCGGCCTGTACACCCACTCCGACGTCACCTACCGGGGCGTGTCCGTCGGCACGGTCGGACCGATCGAGCTCACCGACGACGGAGTCGAGGCCGAGCTGCGCATCGAGAACGACGCACCGCGCATCCCGGACAGCCTGCGGGCCGTCGTCGCCAACCTCTCCGCGGTCGGCGAGCAGTACATCGACCTGCGGCCCACCCGCGCGGACGGCCCCTTCCTGGAGAACGGCTCGGTCATCGACCAGGCCGACACCACCATCCCCGCACCCGTCACCGACGTCCTCACCGGCGTCAACGACCTGACCGCCTCCGTCGACGCGGAAGCCCTGCGCACCGTCGTCGACGAATTCGGCGCCGCGTTCGCCGGGCGCGGCGACGACCTCCAGGTCCTGCTGGACACCAGCAGCGAATTCGTCGAGGCAGCCGACGAGTCCCTGCCCACCACCACCAAGCTGATGGCCGACGGCGAGACCGTGCTGCGCACCCAGGCCGAACAGGGCGAGGCACTCAAGGGCTTCGCCTCCGGGGCCAGGGAACTCGCGGCCGAACTCAAGGGATCCGACACCGACCTGCGCCGACTGATCGCCGCAGCCCCCGGCGCCACGGAACAGATCAGCGGCCTGCTCCGCGACCTCGACCCCGGCTTCGGAGTCGTCGTCGCCAACCTCCTCACCACGTCCGAGGTCGCCGTCACCCGGCAGCGCGGACTGGAGGAACTCCTGGTGAAGGTGCCCGCGGTCGCCGCGGCGGGCGCCAGTGCCATCGACGAGGACGGGGCCCGGTTCGGGATGTCGGTCACCTTCTTCGAGCCGCTGCCCTGCACCGCCGGATACGGCTCCACCACCTACCGCCCCGGCACCGACCTCTCGCCCGCCCCCGCCGTCAACAGCAAGGCCCGCTGCACCTCGTCGCCCGGCACCGGGATCAACGTCCGGGGCAGCGCGAACGCCCCGAAGGGCGGCCCGGTGCCCGAGCCGGCCAAGCCGGGCTCGCTGCTCCTGGGCACCGGCGGAGCCGCGCTCCCGGGAGCGCTCGGCACCCCCGGCACCGTCCGGCCGGCCGACGGCATGGCCGGTCTGCTGGGCCTGGGAGGCGGCGCATGACGGTCCGTACGAAGAGCCCGATCGGCTGGGCCGCCCTGCTCGCCGCCGTACTGATCTGCGCCCTCGGTGCCTGGTCGTACACGGAGGCACGGGGCGACCGGACCCTGGCCTACGCCAAGAGCCGTGACGCCGCACTCGCCGACGGGAAGCGGCACCTCGCCCGCCTCACCACCATGAACGGCAAGAGCGCCGCGAGCGTGGAGTCGGGACTGGAGGCATGGCTGGCCGCCTCGACCGGGCCCCTGCGGGAGCGGCTGCGGAGCAGCCGGAAGAAGGACGCGGGCGAGCTCGTCCGGGCGGGGGCCACGGCCCACGGCAAGGTCACCGACGCGGCGCTCACCGCGCTCGACGAGCGGGCCGGGACGGCGGCGCTGATCGCGACCGTCGACGTCGTGGTCACCCCGCGCACCGGTCGGGCCGGCACGGAGCGCAAGCGCTTCGAGGCGACCCTCGCGCGGACCGGGGAGGGCTGGAAGGTCAAGGCACTCGACGCGGTACCGGTCGGGAGCGGCACATGAACGAGACCGGAGGAACCACCATCGTGAACACCGCTGTCACGACCACCGGCGCCGCCCCGGAGACGGAGCCGGTGGACGAGGCGGCCGGGGAGCGTGCGCCCGGCCGCGGACGGTGGCGCCGCACCGTCGCCACCGTCCTGACCGTGGCCCTGCTGGTGACCGGCGGCGTCCTCCTCGTCGAGGGCCGGCAGCTCCGTGACACCCCCGCCACGTCCAACCGCGCGCTGACCGACAGCGAGGCGACCACCCGGGTCGCGGGCGATGTCAGCAACGCGCTGGGCAAGGTCTTCTCGTACAGCCCCCAGGCCACCGCCGTCACCAAGGAGTCGGCGGAGCAACTCCTGGCGGGCAGGGCGCTCCAGCAGTACGCGGCCCTGTTCGGGCAGGTCGAGAAGCAGGCCGCGGACCAGAAGCTGACGCTCACCACCCACGTCGTACGCGCCGGAGTCACCCGGCTCGGCGGCGGCAACGCCCACCTGCTCGTCTTCCTCGACCAGGTGTACGAGCGAGAGGGGAAGGCCGCCACCAGGGCGGCCGCCCAGCTGTCCGTCACCGCCCGGCTGCGGGACGGACGCTGGCAGATCGTCGACATCACCTCCAGGTAGGGGAGAGGCACCGATGGCACGGGTACGGACGACGAGGAATCCGCTGGTGACGGCAGCGATCGTGCTGACCGTCGCGGCGGCCGGCGCGGCGGGCTGGGGCGGCTGGTCCCGCTACGACGCCGCGCACGACGACTCGGCGGCCTACGCACAGGCCCGCGACGACGCGCTGGCCGCGGGGAAGCAGGCCGTGCAGAACATGAACACGCTCGACCACGAGGAGCTCGACGAGGGACTCGACAGCTGGGAGGACTCGACCACCGGCGATCTGCACAAGCAACTCGTCGACGGACGGGACTCGTTCGTCGAGCAGATCGAGGCGGCCAGGACGGTCAGCACGGCCGAGGTCCTGTCGGGAGCGGTGACCGAGCTGGACGACCGGGCCGGCCGGGCCGGAGTGATGGTGGCGCTGCGGGTCACCGTGACCGCGCCGGAGGGGAAGCCCGCGGTGAAGGAGAGCCGGATGCTCGGGCAGCTCACCCGCACCTCCGAGGGGTGGAAGCTCAGCGCCCTCGGCCAGGCACCCGTCGGCAACGCCGCCGGCTGAACCCGCCGCCCGCACCCCCTTCCGAGAGGACCTCCGCCATGTCGACCACCCGACACCTCGTGAACCGCCGCCGCAGGCTGGCCACCGTCGCCGCGACGGCCGCCCCGGACCGCCCCCGCACCGAGGAGGAGCCCGCCCCCCACGAACCGGCCCCGCACGGGACAACGCCCCACACAGCGGCCGGAGAAGACGCGGCCGAGGACGACGGGACCGCGGACGAGGAGACCGCCCGGGCGGACGCCGACGAGCCGCCCGGACCACCACGCAGGCGCCTGCCCCGCCCCCGCGTCCGGCTGCCCGTCGTCCTCGGCGCCGCGACAGTGCTTCTCGGCGCCTTCGCCGGCTGGGCGTTCACCTCGGCCGGCACCCTGCGCGACGATC
Organism: Streptomyces sp. NPDC025273; assembly: GCF_040638585.1. NCBI lineage: Bacteria > Bacillati > Actinomycetota > Actinomycetes > Kitasatosporales > Streptomycetaceae > Streptomyces > Streptomyces sp. NPDC025273. Next base: position 85,021 of record NZ_JBEZYP010000012.1, on the reverse strand, counting down.
CGGTCCGGCAGAACACCGCGCTCACCGACATCAGCCGGACCAGCGAGGTGAAGGGCCAGATCACCGAGGCCGTCGGCGCCGTGTTCTCGTACACCTACGCCTCACCCGAGAAGTCCGGCCGGGCGGCCGAGCGCCATCTGGTCGGCGCGGCCGTGCAGCAGCACAAGGACATGCTCGCCGAGGTCCGCGCGCAGGCACCGAAGCAGAAGCTCGTGCTCACCACGACCGTCACCGAGAGCGGCGTCGAACTGCTCGACGGCGACCGCGCCCGGCTGCTGATCTTCGCCGACCAGAGCAACACCCGCACGGGCAAGGGAGAAGAGACCACCTACGCGGCGGCCATGTTCGCTGTGGACGCCGTCCGCCGCGGGGACACCTGGCGGATCGCCGCCATCGACACGTTCACTCGATGATCCGGGGAGTGGGAGGACACATGAGGCTCAACGGCACCATGCGCCGCGGGATCAGCGGCACGGCCACCGCGGTCGCCGCCATGGCGGCACTCACCGCGTCCCAGGCCCCCGGGCTCACCGGCGGCGATGCCCGCGACGACATGAGGAACGTGGCGGCGGACGACGTCGTCTGGACGGAGGTGCCCAACGACGACAGCTACCACACGGAGCTGCCGCCGCTGAGGACTCCGGAGCCGCCGGAGAGGGCCGGGGAGAAGCCAGGCGCGGCCGTCGCCCGGTCCTGGGCCGAGGCCGGCATCCCGGCCACCGTCCTGGCCGCCTACCGGAAGGCGCAGACCACCCTCGGCCGCGCCGATCCCGGCTGCCGTCTGCCGTGGCAGTTGCTCGCGGCCATCGGCAAGGTGGAGTCCGGCCACGCGAGCGGGGGACGGGTCGACGCGGCGGGCACCACGCTCACCCCGATCCTCGGCCCCGTCCTCAACGGCGACGGATTTGCCGACATCCCGGACACCGACGGCGGGACGTACGACGGCGATACCCGCTACGACCGGGCGGTCGGCCCGATGCAGTTCATCCCCTCCACCTGGGCGCACTGGGGCAAGGACGGCAACGGCGACGGACGCCGCGACCCCGGCAACATCGTCGACGCGGCCCTCGCCGCCGGCCACTACCTCTGCGCGGGGACGCGCGACCTCTCCGTGCGCGGCGACCTCGACCGGGCGATTCTCAGCTACAACCACTCGGACACCTATCTGCGCACGGTGCTGTCCTGGCTGGACTACTACCGCAAGGGCGCCCACCCGGTCGCCGACGGCAGGGGCGTGATCCCGCGGAGTCCCGGTGCGGGCGGCTCCACCGAGCCGAAGGCCCCGGTCGGCGGCCCCGGCAGCCCGGGCAGCGGCGGCGGCATCGTCGTCGGTCCGCAACCCGGCACCACCCCGCGCCCCTCGACCTCGCCCACCCCCACGCCGACGCCCACGCCCTCGGACTCCGCCGGCCCGGACCCCACCACCTCGCCGGACCCGACCACGACCCCCGGCCCGACCGACACCGCTTCCCCCGATCCGACGACCCCCGACCCCACCACCTCGCCGGACCCGACCACGACCCCCGATCCGACCACCACGCCCGACCCGGAGCCCGGCACCTCCGGCCCCGGCTGCCCGACCGGCTCGCCGGACCCCGCCCCGTCCCCCACGGACGCGGCGCCCGAGGACCCCTGCGCCACGCCCGCCTGACGGTCAGCCCGGACGCAGCACCTCGGACAGGTCGTACCGCACCACCTCCTCCAGCTGCGCGTAGGTGCAGCCGGTGGCGGTGCGGTCCGGCCGCCACCGCCGGAACCGGGTGGTGTGGCGGAAGCGGTCGCCCTCCATGTGGTCGTACGCCACCTCGCAGACCCGCTCCGGGCTGAGCGCCACCCAGGACAGGTCCTTCCTGCCCGACCAGCGGCTCGGTGCCCCCGGCAGCCGCGCGCCCTCGTGCGCCGCCGCGTCGGCCCAGGCGGCCCACGGGTGGGCCGCGGGCTCGATCCGCAGCGGGTCCAGCTCCTCGACCAGTTCGGCACGCCGCTTCATGGTGAAGGCCGCGCACACCCCGACGTGCTGGAGCGCGCCCCCGGAGTCGTACAGACCGAGCAGCAGCGAGCCGACCACCGGTCCGCTCTTGTGGAACCGGTAGCCCGCCACCACGCAGTCGGCGGTCCGCTCGTGCTTGATCTTGTACATCGCCCGTACGTCCGGCCGGTACGGCAGATCGAGCGGTTTGGCGACGACACCGTCGAGCCCCGCCCCCTCGTACCGCTCGAACCATTCCTGGGCGAGAGCGGGGTCCGTGGTGGCCGGGGCGAGATGGACCGGCGCCGACGCGGCGGACAGGGCACGCTCCAGCACCGCCCGTCGCTCGGTCAGGGGCGCGCCGAGCAGGGACTCGTCGTCCAGCGCGAGGATGTCGAAGGCCACCAGACCGGCAGGCGTCCGCTCGGCCAGCGTCCGCACCCGCGAGTCGGCCGGATGGATGCGTTCGCTCAGCCGGTCGAAGTCCAGCCGCCCCTCGTGCGCGACCACGATCTCCCCGTCGATCACGCAGCGCGGCGGCAGATTCTCCCGGACCGCCGTGACCAGCTCGGGGAAGTAACGGGTGAGCGGCTTGCCGGTCCGGCTGCCGAGGACCACCTCGTCGCCGTCCCGGTGCACGATCACACGGAAGCCGTCCCACTTCGCCTCGTACTGCATGCCCGGCGGAATGGCGGACACGGACTTGGCGAGCATGGGTTTCACGGGAGGCATCACCGGCAGGTCCATGGCCCGATTCTGGACCGCTGCGGGGAACACGTCTCCCGATGTGCGGCATATGTGGGCCCGGCCTACGGTGTCCGACATGGGAGCAGCGGGAACAGCGGTGGAGCTGGACGCGGACGGCCGGCCCGTACGGTTGTCCAACCCGGACAAGGTGTACTTCCCCGGGAAGGGCTACACGAAGAGAGACGTGGCCGAGTACTTCCTGGCCGTGGGGCCAGGAGTCCTGCGCGCCCTGCGCGAGCGGCCGACCACCCTCCAGCGCTTCGTGGACGGCGTCGAGGGCGACTTCTTCTACCAGAAGCGTGCGCCGAAGAACCTCCCCGACTGGACACCCACCGCCCGGATCGAATTCCCCAGCGGCCGGCACGCCGACGAGATGTGCCCCACCGAGCTCGGCGCCGTCCTCTGGGCGGCCAACCTCGGCACCCTCACCTTTCACCCCTGGCCGGTGCGCAGGGCCGACACCGACCACCCCGACGAGCTGCGGATCGACCTCGATCCGCAGCCCGGCACCGACTACTCCGACGCGGTGAGGGCCGCCCACGAGCTGCGGTCCGTCCTGGACGACCACGGGCTGCGCGGCTGGCCCAAGACCTCCGGCGGGCGCGGCATCCACGTCTTCGTGCCCATCGTGCCCGAGTGGACCTTCACCCAGGTCCGGCGCTGCGCCATCGCGGTGGGCCGGGAGCTCGAACGCCGGATGCCGGGCCGGGTGACCACCGCGTGGTGGAAGGAGGAGCGCGGCGAGCGGATCTTCGTCGACTACAACCAGACGGCCCGTGACCGCACCATCGCCTCCGCCTACTCCGTACGCCCCTTCCCGCACGCTCCCGTCTCCGCCCCGCTGCGCTGGGAGGAGATCGACGACGCCGAGCCCCGCGACTTCGACATCCGGACCATGCCCGTGCGGTACGCCGAGGTGGGCGACCTGCACGCGGACATGGACGACCACGCCTTCCGGCTCGACGGGCTGCTGGAGCTGGCGAACCGGGACGAGCAGGACCACGAGCTCGGCGACCTGCCCTACCCGCCGGAGTATCCGAAGATGCCCGGCGAACCGAAACGGGTCCAGCCCAGCCGCGCCCGGCACGACACGGACGGCACGGGGTGAGTCCCGGCCGCCCCGCCGAGCACGGAGCACACGGCAGGCCCCCGACCCGGCGCGAGAGGTGGCAGGAGTACAAGCGGTCGCCGTACTTCCCGGCGGTGGTGCTGACCCTCATCATCGCGGCCGCGGCCGGGCTCTTCGCCGGCTCGTACACCTACGCGCTGGCCGACCCGACCCCGCGCCGGATCCCGGCCGCCCTGGTCACCGGCGGCCCGGCGGCTCCCGGTGTCGACCGGTTCGTCGACGGGATGGAGGAGGCGCTCGACGCCTCCCTCGAACTCCACCGGTACACCACCCGGGCCGGGGCCGGCGAAGCGCTGGAGGCGCAGAAGGTCTTCGCGATCCTGCGGCCCGCCGGGCGGCGCGGGGTGGCCATGGACGTCGCCGCGGCGTCCGGCGCCACCGTCGCCGAGCTGCTCGGCGAGACCGGTGCCGAGGTCGCGCAGCGGGCCGGCGTCCCTCTCGTGGTCACGGACCTCAAGCCGCTGCAGAAGGGCGACCCGCGTGGCCTGGCCCTGTTCTACATCTCGCTCGCCGCCGTCATCATCGGCTTCATCGGATCGATCCAGCTCAGCGTGAACGCCCGGGAGCTGAACCCGCTGGAGCGGATCGCCTTCACGATCGGCTACGCCCTGCTCGGCGGCTTCGGCATCGCGGCCGTCGTGGACTGGCTGCTCGGCGCGGTGGATCTGCCGTTCGTCCAGTCCTGGCTGATCCTGTCGTTCACCATGTTCACGTCGGGCATGGTCTTCACCATGTTCAACACCCTGATGGGGCGCTGGGCGATGATCCCCACCTGGGGCGTCATGGTGCTGCTCGGCAATCCGTCGTCCGGTGGTGCGGTGTCCTGGCCCCTGCTGCCGTCGCTGCTCGGACACGTCGGCCGCTGGCTGCCGCCGGGTGCCTCGGTCAACGCCCAGCACACGGCGGTCTACTACCAGGGCCACCAGTACGCCTTCCCGTACGTCGTGCTGGCGGTCTGGTCGCTGGTCTCCTGCACGGTCTTCTGGGTGTGGCGCACACGGCACCCGGGAGGCCGCGACCACGTGCCGGAGCACGCTGCCGCGGCCACCTGAGCGTTCCTCGCCGGTTACAGCTCCTTGATACGGATGTCGCGGTACGAGATCACGTCCGTGGTGCCGTGGACCTGGAGACCGATGTGACCGGAGGCGAACCGCCGGCCGTCGGTGCCCGGGTCGTCGCCGCGCGGCGGCTCGAAGGCCTGGCCGCCGTCGTTGTCGAACTCGTTCAGCAGGACACCGTCGCGGTACACCGAGTAGTGCTGGTCCACGACCCGGATCTCGTAGTCGTTCCAGGTGCCCTTGGGGGTGACGCCGGCGCCGCCGAGCCCCACCCGGTCGAAGCCGTAGACGGAACCCGTCTTGTACATGTCGCCGTCGGGACGGTCGTTGATCTGGATCTCATGGCCGTACTTGATGGCGACCCACTCCGGACGGGACTCCTCCGGGTGGTCGTGGACCTCCGGGAAGCGGACGAACACCCCCGCGTTGGCGTTGCCCGTGCCCGGGGCGTCGTCGCGCCACTGGAGCTTCAGCGAGAAGTCCCCGTACTGCCTGCCCGGGAACCACAGCATGCCCATGCCGCCGACGGTGGTGGAGCTGGTGATCGAGCCTTCCTCCTCGTTCAGTGCGAACTGGCCGCCGCCGACCTGCTGCCACCCGGCGAGGGAGTCGGCAGTGCCGTCGAACAGCTTGCGGTAGCCCTCGTCCTGGCCCGGTTTGCCGATGCCGGACTGTCTGGCCGCCCGGTAGATCTTCCTGTGCTCCCGGGCGTCGATCACCCCGGCCGCGAGCAGCTTGTCGAGGACCTTGTCGACGTGCTTGAGGAACAGCGCGTGCGAGGACCAGTCCTTCTCGTCCTCGATCAGCTCGTTGATCGTGCAGCGGTTGCCGGTGATCCGGTTCGGAACACCCGTGTCGACCGTGCCGACGATGACGGTGAGCCGCTCGTCGAACTCCGGGCAGTTGGGCGCCGGGACCCCGCCGCTCTCGGCGATGGTGAACGACACCTGCTTCGCCTCGGACGTGTTGCCCGCCCTGTCCGTCGCCCGGTGGGCGAAGGTGTGGTGGCCGACGCGGTCCACGAGGACAGGCGCGGTGTACGCGAGGTACGGACCCCCGTCCAGGGAGTACTCGGTCTTCTCCACGCCCGAGCCGGCGTCGGTGGCGGTCACCGTGGCCCTGGCGCTGGTGATGAACGCACCGTCCGAGTTCTTGTCGCCCGTCACCGCCACGGAGGTCTCCGGCGGTGTCCGGTCCTGCGACTGCGGTTCGACGACGGTGAAGCCGACGGACTTCTCCGCCGCGAGGTTGCCGGACCTGTCGGTGGCGCGGTAGCGGACGGTGTGGGTGCCCACCTCGTGCACCATCACGGGGGCGGTGTACGGCTGCCAGGAGCCGTCCGACCCGATCGCGTACTCGATGGTGTTGACGCCGGACCCGGTGTCGGACGCGGTCACGGTGACCGTGGCCATGCCCAGGTAGGCGCCGGCCGCGTCCTTTTCGCCCGAGACGGTCGCCGAGGTCTCCGGCGGTGTCTCGTCGTCCGTGGGTGGTGCGGCGACCGCGAAGCCGACGGACTTCTCCGCCGCGAGGTTGCCGGACCTGTCGGTGGCGCGGTAGCGGACGGTGTGCGTGCCCACCTCGTTCACCACGACGGGCGTGGTGTACGGCTGCCAGGCGGCGCCGGCACCGATCGCGTACTCGACGGTGTCCACGCCCGAACCCGCGTCGGTCGCCGCCACGGTGACGGTGGCCTGGCCGATGTACGCGCCGTCGGCGTTCCGGTCGCCGTCCACCGTCGCCGAGGTCTCGGGGGCGGTGGTGTCCTCGCCGCCGCCCTCGGCCACGGTGAGGATGCCCTGCATCGACCCGTGGCCCGGAATGGTGCAGTGGTAGAAGTACCGGCCGGGGGTGAGGGTGACCTCGACGCTGTGCCTGCCGCCCTCGCTGTCACCGGGATTGGCCAGGATGTTCAGCGGGACGTCGTTGTTGAACTCCACGTCCGAGACGCTGAAGGTCAGCGTGTGCGGCATGCCCGTGGTGTTGCCGGTGGCCGTGCTGTTCTCGAAGACGATCGTCGCCGGTCCGGCCACCGCGGTCTTCGGAGCCGACAGATAGTGGTCGATGGGGTCGCCCGCGGTCCAGGTGAGCACCTGGTCGGCCGCCGCGGCCGGACGGTCGTCGTCCCGCCCGTACGCGGCCGTCGACGTCAGCCCCAGGACCATCAGGAACGAACCGAGCAGGGCCACCCACCACCGGGCGGGTCCGTACCGCTTTCGCGCGAGGAGCGAAGGGTGTCTCACTGCGCTGCCGCCTTCCTGGCCAGGTCGGCGGCGGCCGGGGTCGGACCGCCGCCCTTGTATGTCACGCGCCACAGCGCGGACTCGGAGTCGGAGGTGAAGAAGCCGCGCCCGTAGTCCAGGACGTAGAGGGATCCGTCCGGGGCGAACTTCCAGTCCATGAGGTTGCGGATGCCGTCAGCACCGACCGGAATGATCTTCTTCAGGGACTCGGCGTGCGTGGGCAGTCCGCCCTTGCCGACGGTCCTCGGGTCGGTGAGCACGGCGTGACGCGGCTGGGTGTCGTCGTAGAAGTCACCGACGAACCACTTGCCGTCCCAGTACGACGGCCATGTGGCCTCGCTCGTGTTCGACCGGTCATAGCGGTAGACCGGACCGTTCATCGTGGCCTGGCCGCCGCCCTTGAGCCAGGGCAGGAGCTGCTTCTGGTCCTCCGCCTCGTAGCTGGGGATGCCGTCGGCGTCACGCGGGTAGTCCACGCCGCCGCCCTGCGGCGAGTACCAGATGGTGTTGCCGGTCACGGGCGGCAGCTTCACCAGGCCGTCGTTGTTCGGTGACTCGTTCCTCGGGGCGTTGCAGTCGTACCAGCCCAGCGGCTTGGACGGGTCGGGCAGGTTGCGGTCCCGGTAGGGCTGCTTGTTGCCCATGCAGTACGGCCAGCCGTGGTTGCCGGCCTTGGTGATCGCGGCGAACGTGTCGTACTTGGCGGGACCCCAGGTGGTGCTGGGGGCACCGGCGTCCGGGCCGACCCAGCCCGCGTACAGGGTGTCGGTCGCCGTGTCGACGGAGATCCGGGCCGGGTTGCGCACGCCCATCACGTAGATCTCGCCACGGGTCCTGCCGCCTCCCTCGTCCGGCTCCTCGCCGGTGAAGAGGTTGCCCTCGGGCAGGGTGTACGTGCCGTCGTCCTCCGGGTGGATCCGCAGGATCTTGCCGTTGAGGTTGTTGGTGTTGCCCGCGGTGCGGCGAGCGTCGGCGAACGAGACGCCCTTGTAGTTCGGCTGAGGGTTGTTGCCGGAGTAACCGCCGCTGAAGCCGGAGGAGTTGTTGTCACCCGTGGCGACGTAGAGGTTGCCCTTCGAGTCCCAGGCCATGCCGCCGCCCGCGTGGCAGCAGCTGTGGATCTGGACCGGCCAGTTCAGCAGCACCTTCTCGGACGCCAGGTCCAGCTTGTTCGCGGTGTGGTCGAAGGTGAAGCGCGAGACCTGCCGCACCGCCATCCGCTTGTCGCGGTCGATCTTCGCGTGCGGCGTGTAGTGCAGGTACACCCAGCCGTTGGACGCGAAGTCCGGGTCCAGCTCGATGCCGAGCAGGCCCTCCTCGACCTTCACCAGCTCGTCGCCGCCGCCCTTGTTGCCGAAGACGCTCAGCTTGCCGGCGAGTGAGACCTTCTTGGTGGCGGGGTCGTAGACGTGGATCTCGCCGTTGCCCTTGCCGATGTCCGGGTTGCTCCAGTCCGTGATCACCGGCGCGCTGCTGTCGGCGCCGCCGCGTCCGATGTAGAAGACCCGCCCGTCCTTCGCGGTCACCAGACCGTGCGGTTCGCCGATCTGGTCGTTCTGTCCCGGCTGATTGGGCTGCGTGAGCCTCTCCGCCGTGTAGTTGGAGTCGATCGTGGCCTTGCAGTCGGCCTGCGAGACCCGGGTCGTCCAGGCCAGCGCTCCGCGCAGATGGTCCCGGAAATCGGTCTCGGCGAAGCTGCTCGCCGTGCCTCCCATGCCCGTGTAGAAAGACCGTCCGCCGTCGTAGTCGCGGCACCAGGAGACGGGGTGGTCCCAGCCGTTGGCGCTCGCGCCCGGCGCGTACGTGATCTCCCGGACACGGGCCACCGTGTGCACGTCCCCGGACGGATTGACCTTCCAGTTCAGCCACTTGTCGGGGCGCTTCCACTCCAGCGGGAGGTTCTTCGTCGCCGGGTGCTGCCGGTCGCCGACCTCCACCGTGGCGCGCTGGACGTTCGCCGGGCCGCCGGCCGCAGGACGGGCACCGACCAGGCCGGTGAACCAGTCGGAGTACGGCTCCGTGCGCGCCGCGTCATGGATGCCGAGGAAGCCGCCGCCCGCCTCCATGTACGCCTCCAGGCCCGCCTCCTGCTCCGGGTCGAGGACGTCGCCGCCGCCGGTCAGGAAGACCACCGCGTTGTACCGGCCGAGCTGCTTGCCGTTGGTGAACACCCCGGCGTCGTCGGTGGCGACGGTCCTGAAACGCCCGGACTCAGGGCCGCTGAGCCCGATCCTCTCGATGGCCGCGATCCCCGCGTCCACGGTCGGGGACTCCTCGCCCGCCGAGGCGTGGAAGACCAGGACCCTGACGTTCGCCCCGCCGGGCGGCGAAGGAAGGGACAACGTTGTCGCCATACGCTCCTTCAGCCCCGGGTCCGGGTAGGGACTGGCGCCGGCCGTGTTACCGCCCAGCAGGGACGCTGTCAGTGCGCCGACTGCGGCTGTCGTCGCGAGGCCCCGTCGCGATCCGGACCTGTGATGTGGTGTGCGCTGCACGTGGTCACCCACCCCTCTTTGGTCGCTTCTGTGGTCACTGCACCTCTGCGGTCACTGCAACAGCGCATGAAGCTAGACCTCTTTTCGTGACTCGCCAATAGCTACGGCAGCAATCAAACGAACTTTGTCCTGAGCGTGGATAAACATGGATGCCCCGGCTACGGTGTGGCCGTTCCCAGGGAGAGGCCCGTCAGTTTCCTTAGCGCAGTGGGGAGTTCGACATGGACCGAAGGACCTTCAACCGGCGGATGCTGGTGGGCGGCGGCGTGGCGGCCGCGACCGGGGTGACATCGATGTCACTCGGCGCGGTCCAGGCGACCTCGGCGGAGAACCCGGCGAAGACCGCGCCGGCGGGAGGCGCGGTCAGGCACCTCAGGCTGTACGCGGAGAAACTGGCGGACGGCCAGATGGGATACGGCCTCGAAAGGGGGAAGGCGTCGATCCCCGGACCCCTCATCGAGATCACCGAGGGCGACACCCTGCACATCGAGTTCGAGAACACCACGGACGTCGACGCCAGCCTCCATGTCCACGGCGTCGACTACGACATCGCCAGCGACGGCACCCGGATGAACCGGAGCCACGTCGAACCGGGCGGCACCCGCACGTACACCTGGCGCACCCACACCCCCGGCCGCCGGAAGGACGGAACCTGGCAGGCGGGCAGCGCGGGTTACTGGCACTACCACGACCACGTCGTCGGCACGGACCACGGCACGGGCGGCATCCGCAAGGGGCTCTACGGACCCCTCGTCGTCCGGCGCAAGGGCGACCTCCTGCCCGACAAGACGCTCACCATCGTCTTCAACGACATGACGATCAACAACAGGGCCGCCCACGAGAGCCCGGACTTCGAGGCCACGGTGGGCGACCGGGTCGAGGTCGTGGTGATCACGCACGGCGAGTACTACCACACGTTCCACATCCACGGGCACCGCTGGGCTGACAACAGAACCGGGCTGCTCACGGGCCCCGACGATCCCAGCCGCGTCGTCGACACGAAGATCTGCGGACCCGCCGACTCCTTCGGATTCCAGATCATCGCGGGTGAACACGTGGGGGCGGGTGCCTGGATGTACCACTGCCACGTCCAGAGCCACTCCGACATGGGCATGGCCGGGCTGCTGCTGGTCGCCAAGGCGGACGGCACGGTCCCCGGCTACGACCCGCCGCACCACGCGGCCGGTGCGGCCAGGACCCACCAGCACTGAGTCAGACGCCGGCCATCCGCCGCTGCTCCTCCTCGACGATGCGCCGGGCGAGCGCCGCGTCCGACACGTCGACGGCGTCGGGTGCCGCCTCGGCGACATCGCTGCGCCGGGCGTACGCGTCGAAGAGCCGGTCCTTGCGCGCCAGGATGTCCAGCATCCGCTGGTCGACACTGTCCGCCACGAGCAGCCGGTGCACCTGGACCGTCCGTATCTGACCCATCCGGTGTGTACGGGCCACCGCCTGGTGCTCCATCGTGGGCTTGATCTGCGGCTCGCACAGGATCACCACCGAGGCCGCCTGGATGTTGAGCCCGACACCGCCGGCCTGGATCTGGCTCAGCAGCACCGCGTGCCCGTCCACCGCGCCGAACGCGTCGACCACCTCCTGCCGGCGCGCGGCCGGAACGCTCCCGGACACCGGCCCGAACACGCCCCCGCCCAGGGCCTCCCGGACCGTGCCGAGCACCTCGCGGAAGTACGAGAACACGACGACCTTGAGCCCGTTGCCCGCGGCCTCCGTCACCAGTTCGCGGAGCCGGTTCAGCTTCGCCGAGGTCTCGGGGCGGGCGTACGCGGCGCGGCGCATCCGCATGAAGTGCCCGGCGCCCACCGCCTCGCGGTACGCCTCCAGGTCCCCGGCGGAGAACTCCTCCCACTCGTCGGCCTGGACGAGCGCCGGGAGTTCACCCAGGACGTCGTCCTGGTTGCGCCGCAGATAGGCGGGGGCGACGGCCCTGCGGAAGGCGTGCGAGCCCGCGACACCGTGGGTGGGGGAGACGGACGGCGCCAGCTCGGGGCGCAACTGGCGTACCAGGCTGCGGAATTCCTCCACCCGGTTCTCCATCGGGGTGCCGGTCAGGAAAAGCACCCGCTCGGCGTGCCGCGTCCATCCGGTCACCGCGCGGGAGCGCCGGGTGGCGGGGTTCTTCACGAAGTGGGCCTCGTCCACCACCACCATGGCGGGCCGTGTCCCGCAGACCGGACCCTCCGGCAGGGTGGCCAGCGCGTCGAAGGTGGTCACCGCGACCCCGCCCGTCGCCCGCCACTCGGTGAAGGCGCCGTCGCGCTCCGGTCCGTGCACCGGCACGGCCCGCAGGGTGGAGCGGGCGCGGATCTCCCGCCCCCAGTTGATCAGTACGCTCGCCGGGCACACCACCAGGAAGTGGGTCTCCCCGTGTGCGGCGAGGTGGGCCAGTGCGGCGATGGCCTGCACGGTCTTGCCGAGCCCCATCTCGTCCCCGAGGATCACCCGCTTCTGGGCGAGTGCGAAGCGCGCACCGAAGGACTGGTACCCGCGCAGCGACACCCGCAGATGGGTGTCGTCGAGCCGCAGTCCGCGCACCCGGTCCGCGATCCCGGCGGGCAGGAACCCTTCGGCGGCGTCCCGGTCGGGGCCGGTGCCGGACAGCTCGGCGAGCAGGCTGTAGTACTCGGCCGACCGCAGCTCGAAGTCCACCCATGCCTCGGCCTGCGAAGCGGGCCCGCGCAGCAGATCCACGGACGCCTGCCCGAACAGCATGCGCAGCTCGCGTGCGGCGGCCTCCGCCACCGCCGTCCGTACGGAGGCGACCGCGGCCAGTACCTCCGCACGGGCACCGCGCCCCGTGAACAGCATCCGCAGCCGGTTCCGGGCGGGCGCGGCCGCCGTGAGCCCCGGCTCCAGCTCCGCGACGAGGCGCCGGGCGGCGACGGCGGCCCGAGGCGCGTCGGGGCCCGCCTCGACCAGCCGGTGCAGTGCGATGACCAGCGCGGTCGTCGCCGCGTCCGGGGCCTGGGCGTCTATCCGCACGGCGACGGTGTCCCGCACCGCGTGCGCGATCTGCCGGGCGGCCGCCAGGGCCCGGTCCGCGGTCTGCGCCCCGACACCGGGGATCTGGCGGAGCTCGTACCGCCCGGTGCCGTGGACCCGGCCCACCGTCAGGTATCCGGCCTGCTCCAGCGCGCCGAGCCGCAGCCGGCCCTCCGTGACGTCCCCGAGACGGGCGAGGGGGATGCCGGCCAGCTCCCGGTCCACCAGGCCGTCGAAGAGGGGGGCCAGCGCGCCGCGCGCGGCGTCGAGGGCCCCGGCGTGGTCGTCCAGCACCGCACGGGCCGTGCCGACGAGCCGGTCCGCGTCCTGGAGCAGCGCACGGGCGGCCCTTCCCGTGGGCGCGTCCGCACCCGTGGGTCCTGCCTGTGTCATGTACGTCCTTCTGTCCCGCAGCCTCTCCTGACCGGCCGCCCGTCACCCTCGGGCGCGCCCCATCGTGCCACGGGCGAGGGCGGTGCCGCCCGCACCCGCCCGGCCGGGCACCCGCCCGGACCGTGCGAGCTGCGGTCGCCGGTACCCGGTGCGAGACTCCGAGGGTCAGGGACCTGCCCGCACGATGAGCGTGCGAGACACGCGACTTGCCCGAGGAGCACACCATGCTCGACCCCAGTTTCGTCACCGGAGCCCCTAACTGGACCGATCTCGGCACCCCCGATACCGACGCGGCCACGGCCTTCTACCAGGGCCTCTTCGGCTGGGAGCTGGTACCCGGCGGCCCCGAGACCGGTGGCTACGGGACGTACCAGCTGAGGGGCAAGGCCGTCGCCGGCGTCATGACCGTGCCCGAGGACCAGGGGAAGCCCGCCTGGTCCGTCTACTTCCAGACCCCCGACGCGGAGGCCACCGCGCGAACGGTGGAGAAGGCGGGCGGCACGGTGGCGTTCCCCCCGATGGACGTCCTGGACTACGGGCGCATGGGCGGCTTCACGGACAACGGCGGGGCGTACTTCGGCGTGTGGCAGCCCGGGACGAACACCGGCCTCGGCATGATCATGGAGCCGGGCTCGCTGATCTGGTCCGAGCTGTACACCCCGGACGTCCCCGCGGCTGCCGCGTTCTTCCACACGGTCTTCGGCTGGCAGACCGGGGAGATGACGTTCCCGGAAGGCTCGTACACGATGGTGCGTCCCGCGGGGGACGACAGCACCGACTCCTCCTTCGGCGGACTCGTGCCCATCGACGACGTACCCGCCCAGGCCGCGGCGGGCCCGCACTGGCTGCCGTACTTCGCTGTCGAGGACTGCGACGCCGCGGTCGCCACGGCGGAACGGCTGGGCGGCAAGGTGACGATGGCCGCCATGGACGCGCCGGACGTCGGCAGGATCGCCACGTTCACGGATCCGGCGGGCGCGGCCTTCGCGGTGATCAAGCCCGCGCCGATGCCGTAACGCCGGCCTCGACCGGGCGGGGCGGGAAGGTGAGCGTCCCGCCCGGCAGACGTGCGGGACGGGGGAGGGGCGGATTGATGAATCGTTGATCAGCTGTTTATCGCCACCGGGCACCGTGTGGCCCATGCAGACCAACACGATGACCGACGACGCGCTCGCCTGGCAGGAGACAGCCCTGTGCGCGCAGGCCGGTCCGGAGTTCTTCTTCCCGGCGCCGGGCAGTTCCACCCGTGAGGCCAAGCAGCTGTGCAACGCCTGCGAGGGCCGGGTTGCCTGCCTGGAGTACGCCCTCACCCACGACGAGCGCTTCGGCGTCTGGGGCGGCCTCTCGGAGAAGGAGCGCGAGCGGCTGCGCAGAGGCCGCCGCGAGGGGTGAGCGGGCGCCGTCCGGGGGGCCGTCCGCCCGGCGGAGGGCCCGGACGGCAGGGTCCGTCGCCGGTCGCCGGGCCGTCCGCTCACGGAATGCGGAAGGTCTCGCCGTACACCTGCCACTCCAGCGGCGTGCTCAGCCCCAGATTGCCGTCGCGCAGGAAAACCCGCTGGGCCGTGTCGATCCGGGTCGTGTCGCGCTGTACGGTGCGGGCCCTGATCGCCGAGCGGCCCTCGTCGAGGAACGCGCCGAGGTACGCCGCCTCGTCGCCGCCCTCCGCCGCCGTGTCAGCCGCCGCCATCGCGGCGTCGCGGATGGCGTAGAAGCCGTTCGCCTCGACCCCGGGCCCGTGCAGGACCATCGCGTCGTAGTAGACGAACTGCCCCAGGGTGCCGAGGCCGTCCATCTTCGCCAGCCGTACGGCGGGCTCGAAGTACAGCTCGTCCCGGGTCTCGTCCTGAGCCCTCCGGAACGCCGGGTCCCGGGCGGCTTCCTGCCACGCGGCGGTGAAGCCGGGATCCAGACCTTCGTGCGAGTCCGTGCCGTCCACCGCGCGCAGCGCCGGGAGGAACGGGGCGAGCGGGTTGTCCGGATGCGTCTCGGTGTAGGCCTCGACGAGCTGCAGCATGTCGTTCGTGCCGGAGCAGAAGCCGATGATCCCGGCCGTGTAGCCGTTGCCGTCGCCGAGGTCCTCGATCGCCCCGTACCGGCTGCGCCAGTCCAGCGTGGAGGCGTCCGCGCTGGACACCAGCCGGGAGGCGACCTCCTTCATGTCCGGAGCGGCCAGGCCGGGCGGCAGGGCGTCGATCTTCTCCGCGGCCTCGTCGGCCTGTGCCGCAGCCTCCGGGCGGGCCGAGCCCGCCCCGGTGGGTCCGGCCGGCTGGGGAACGAGCCTGGGCGGCTCGGAGTCACCACTGCTGCTGAACAGGACCGAAGCGACGATGGCGATCGGCGCACCGAAGAGAACAAGACGCGTCACTGGTTTCACCGGCACAGAGTACGTTCCGTGCCCCCGTGGGGGGAGTCCGCCCGTCCGGGCGGAATCGCCCCCACGGGTGTGGGCCCGTCGCCGTCGCGGCGGCCGTCCGCGGGGGTGGCGGCGCGCGGGTGAACGTGCGCCGCCACCCCCGGTGGGGTCATGCGTTGGCGCGGGCCGCCATGCGGGCCCTGCGGGCGGCGAGCTTCTCGTCGAACTTCGACGCCTCGCTGTCCAGCCCGCTCATGTACAGGCCGAGCTCCTCCTGCGCCTTCAGGCCCTCCGGGCCGAGACCGTCGATGTCGAGGACCTTGAGGTAGCGCAGCACGGGCTGGATCACGTCGTCGTGGTGGATGCGCATGTTGTAGATCTCGCCGATCGCCATCTGGGCGGCGGCCCGCTCGAAGCCGGGCATGCCGTGGCCGGGCATCCGGAAGTTCACGACGACATCGCGCACGGACTGCATCGTGATGTCCGGGGCGAGCTCGAAGGCCGCACCGAGCAGGTTGCGGTAGAAGACCATGTGCAGGTTCTCGTCGGTCGCGATCCGGGCCAGCATCCGGTCGCAGACCGGGTCGCCCGACTGGTGGCCGGTGTTGCGGTGCGAGACGCGGGTCGCCAGCTCCTGGAAGGCGACGTACGCCACGGAGTGCAGCATGGAGTGGCGGTTGTCGGACTCGAAGCCCTCCGCCATGTGCGCCATGCGGAACTGCTCGAGCTTGTCCGGGTCCACGGCGCGCGAGGTGAGCAGGTAGTCGCGCATCACGATGCCGTGCCGGCCCTCCTCCGCGGTCCAGCGGTGCACCCAGGTGCCCCAGGCGCCGTCACGGCCGAAGAGGGAGGCGATCTCGTGGTGGTAGCTGGGGAGGTTGTCCTCGGTCAGCAGGTTCACGACGAGCGCGATCCGGCCGATGTCGGTGACCTTGGACTGGCTGGTCTCCCACGGCTCGCCGTCCTCGAAGACACCGGGGAAGTTCCGGCCGTCGCTGAACGGTACGTACTCGTGGGGCATCCAGTCCTTGGCGACCTTGAGATGGCGGTTGAGTTCCTTCTCCACCACCTCCTCCAGCGCGTACAGCAGCTGGGCGTCTGTCCACGCCTTCGAACTGCCGAGGTGGGGAGAGGTGATCGTCACGGGAGGCTCCTGGGGACGGGAGAATTACCTACGGCTTCGTAGGTTACGTGACCGTAGGTTAAGGCGGCGGTAAGGGCGTAGCAAAGCCCGGCCCTCGCGGTGCCCGATTGCGTACCGTTATGTGCGCAGGTCGGGGCCGTGCGGAGCGGGAAAGTCAGGCATCCTCGGTCAGTCGGCCGCACCGGTGGTTCCGGCAGCGCTCCGGGGGCGATGCCAGGGAGCCCGTCGGCGTCCAGCGACAGCCGTCGGGTGATGCCCAGCGACTCCCGGAACGGCACGTCGTGGCTCACCGCGACCGGCGCGCCCTTCGAAGGCCTCGAATTCCGGTCGTACCCCGTCAGCCGGACTCGCCCAGCAGATCGGTGAGATCGCCGTCGAGGTCCAGGAAGCGGTACTCGTCACCCACCGGGACGAGCTCCTGTGCCCGCTTCAGGAAGCGGCGCAGCTCCGCCGTGCGGACATGGACCATGGCGATGCCCTCGACCGCGTGGAACTCCAGCACCGTGCGGTCGTACCCGAAGGGCCGCACCCGGACGTCCCCGACCCCGGCCGGTTCGTCCATCCCGGTCGTGAGCAGTTCGCGGGAGAACTCCCAGAACACCTCGGTGCCTTCGAGGGTCGCCGGTGCCGGGAAGGCCATGCGGACGGCGAACGGGTCACCGCGGTCGTAGTGCAGGGTGGCGGGCAGGGTTTCCATCCGCGGAGCGGATGCGACCATGCGGGCCTGCACGGACTGCTCGATAACGCTGGACAAGACCTGCTCCCTCTCGCGTCGGATGAACGGTTCCCGGCATTGGAGTAGACGACGGAACGACTCGATCCGTGCACCGGCGGGTGGCGTGAGCTGCGTCACCGCTCGCCCTCCCCCTGACCGCCTGCCCCGTTTCGCCCGTCGCACCCTGGACGGCTGTCCACCCGTGGGCTAGCTTCCAGCGCCATGAGGGCCGTGGGGAAGACGAGACGACTGATGGCACTGGGTCTGTGCGGTGCGGCTGTGACCGCCGCGCTGGCGGCACCGCCGGTGCAGGCCGCGCCGGACGAGCGGCGGGATCCGGGCTGGGCGCCCACCGAAACGGGCACGGACGCGCGCTTCCGCGGCCTCGCCGCCGTCAGCCGGGGCGCCGCCTGGGTCGCCGGGTCCGGCGGCACGGTGCTGCGCACGGGCGACGGGGGACGGCACTGGCACGACGTCTCGCCGGCCGGTGCGCAGGAGCTGGAGTTCCGTGACATCGAGGCCTTCGACGAGCGGCGGGCGGTCGCCCTGGCCATCGGCGAGGGCGAGGCGTCCCGGGTCCTGCGCACCGAGGACGGCGGCGAGACCTGGACCGAGTCCTTCCGCAACACCGACGCCCGGGCCTTCTACGACTGCCTCACCTTCTTCGACCACCGCCACGGACTGGCCATGAGCGACCCGGTGGACGGGAAGTTCCGCATCCTGTCGACCTCGGACGGCGGGCGGAACTGGCGCGTGCTGCCGGATGCCGGGATGCCCGCCGCCCAGCCCGGTGAGGCCGGCTTCGCGGCGAGCGGCCAGTGCCTGGTCGCCGCGGGCGCCAAGGACGTCTGGCTGGCCACCGGCGGTGCGGCCACGGCCCGTGTGCTGCACTCCCGCGACCGCGGACTGCACTGGACCGGGACCGCGTCGGGCATCGCGGCGGGTGACCCGGCGCGGGGGGTCTTCGGGCTGGCCTTCCGTGACCGTACGCACGGCATCGCGGTCGGCGGCGACTACCGCGCGGGCCAGGCATCGCCCGACGCGGCGGCCGTCACCGGCAACGGCGGCGGCAGCTGGCACCGGTCCACCACCCCGCCCCCCGCCTACCGTTCCGGCGTCGCGTGGCTGCCGCACAGCAGGTCGGCGGCGCTGGCGGTCGGCCCCACGGGCACCGACCTCACCCGGGACGGCGGGCGCACCTGGAGCACCGTGGACACCGGCTCGTACGACACGGTGGACTGCACGGCGGACGGGGGCTGCTGGGCGGCGGGCGAGAAGGGGAGGGTCGCGCGGCTGCGGTAGCGCGGCTATCCGGGCAGCTGCTGCCGGTAGGGGGCCAGGGCCCGGGACGTCTTCGTCGCGAGGAACTCGGTGATGCGGTAGGCGCACACCCCGTGGACGGCGAAGGGGTCGGCCGCGGCGATCTCCTCGATCCGCGCGCGGTCGTCCCCGACGGCGATGATCACACCGCCGTCGCGCGGGTTCTTGCGCCCCGAGGCGATGAACACCCCGGCCGCGTACTGCCCGTCCAGCCAGGCGACATGGTCCGCCAGCAGCGCGTCGACGCGCTCGACCGGTGCGGTGTAGGTCAATTCGAGTACGAACATGATCGCCAGGCTACGGGAGGGCGGCTCTCCTCCGGGGCTGCCTAGACTGCACCGCATCATGACGACCTTCCGGATGCCCGCCGACGAGACCGAAGCCCGCGCCGTCCAGGACGCGTTGCGTACCCGGGTGGTGCTCGACGAGCCGGGGCCACCGCCCGGTACCGGACGGGTGACCGGGGTCGACGTCGCCTACGACGACGAGCGGGACGTCGTCGTCGCGGCGGCCGTCGTCCTGGACGCGGCGACGCTCGACGTGGTCGCCGAGTCCACGGCCCGGGGCCGCGTGACCTTCCCGTACGTCCCCGGACTGCTCGCCTTCCGGGAGCTCCCGACGGTGCTGGCGGCGCTGGAGGCCCTGCCCGTCGACCCGGGGCTCGTCGTGTGCGACGGCTACGGCCGGGCGCATCCACGCAGGTTCGGGCTCGCCAGCCACCTCGGTGTCCTCACCGGCCTGCCGGTCATCGGCGTCGCGAAGAACCCGTTCACCTTCCGGTACGAGCAACCGGGCCCCCTGCGCGGCGACTTCACCCCGCTCCTGGACGGCGACGAGGAGGTGGGCCGGGCGCTGCGCACCCAGGACGGCACCAAGCCCGTCTTCGTCTCCGTAGGCCACCGCACCGGTCTGGACGACGCCTGCGCCCACACGCTCGCGCTGGCCCGCGACTTCCGCCAGCCGGAGACCACGCGCCGGGCCGACGCGCTGTGCCGGGCAGTCCTGCGGGAGGCGGTCGGCTGACCGCCGTCGCCCTGCCGGATCCCGCCGCCGGAACTGTTGCCGACTGAGTACATGTACGGATGTTGCTCGTCGCACATCGAGGGCAGGCTCATATGCATGATCGAACAGCGCGTACCCCAGATGAGCACCGGGACCGTACACCTCTCGCAGCGCGGCGTCGCTGTGGGCATGACCCTGGGCGTGGTCGCAGGAGCGGCCTGGACCGTGTCCATCGTCGTCACGCTGGCGTCCTGGATGCTCTGACCGCCGGAGCCCGCCGGCTCAGCGCACCGCCGCGACCCGGAATCCCATCCCCGCCGCGGTCAGCCGTTCCAGCAGCGCGTCACCCATCGCCACCGCCGTCGTGACCTGACCCGATGTCGCGGGCAGCTCGTCCAGCGCGAGCGAGAGGGCCGACTCGGCGAGCATCTTCGCCGTCTCGTCGTAACCCGGATCGCCGCCCGAGACCTCGGTGAAGACCCGACGGCCGCCGCCGTCCCCGATGAAGCGCACCGTGAACCAACTGCGCTTCCTGCGCTGCTCGTCGGGGCCCGCACCGGGCTCGTAGCGCCCCATCAGCCAGCTGCGTACGGCCGGGATCCGAGCGGCCCCCGCCAGCGCCCCCACGGCCGCCGTGCCGCCGATCGCGACCGGCAGGTGCTTCACCGAGGCGAAGTGCCGGTAGCGGAAGTCGGGGCCGTAACGTTCCAGCGCCCGTGCCGAGCGCTCCACGACGCGCGGATCCAGGGTGGGCAGCGGCAGCGCCCAGGTGCCGGTCTCCCGGCTGAAGTGGGGCGAGCCCTGCGGGGCGCGGGCCCGCCTGCCCACCAGGCGGGGCTCGTGCAGCCGGCGCTCCTTCGCGGCCCGGACCACCTGCGGGCCGCGACCCATCGCGGTGAGCGCGGAGGCGAACGTACCGCCGGAGAAGACCGCGTTGCTGCGGACGAAGCCGTCGACGGCCAGCGGCACGTCCTCGGGGAGCTGCCGCACCGTGAAGTAGACGCCGAGGTCATGGGGGACGGAGTCGAAGCCGCAGGCGTGCACGATCCTGGCCCCCGTCTCGCGGGCCCGCGTGTCGTGCGCCAGGAACATCCGGTCGACGAACTCCGCCTCGCCGGTGAGATCGGCGTAGTCCGTGCCCGCCTCCGCGCAGGCGGCGACCAGCTTCTCGCCGTACCAGACGTACGGTCCGACCGTGGACGCCACTACGTGCGCGGACTCGGCGAGCTCGCGCAGCGCGTCGGTGTCGTCCGCGTCGGCCGTCAGCAGCGGGAGGTCCGCGCAGCGTGGGGCGATCGTGGTGAGGCGTTCGCGCAGCCGTTCCAGCCTGGTCCGGCTGCGGCCCGCCAGGGCCCAGCGGCAGCCGTCCGGTGCGTGGGCGGCCAGATACGCGGCGGTGAGTTCCCCCACGAAGCCGGTGGCGCCGAAAAGGACGACGTCATAGGGGCGTTCTGCCCCGTTCTGCCTGTTCATGCGTTGCCTCCGCAGGGGCCGGCGCCGATGTAGCAGGCAGAGGGTAGCGGAGCGGTTCGTGGCGTCGTGCAGCCGGGCGGGCTCCGTTGCGAGAGGATCCGGGAGAAGAACTAAGCGCTTGCTCGGCCAAAAGGGTTGTGCGCGGCGCCGTCTGTTCTTAGCATCATCGATGTTACAGCAGTTGTGTCATACCTCTGGGGGCTTGATGGCAACGACAGGGCACGGCCCGCACGGCCCGCTGGCCGGGGTGCGCGTCGTCGAACTGGCGGGCATCGGCCCCGGGCCGTTCGCCGCGATGCTCCTGGCCGACCTCGGCGCCGACGTGGTGCGCGTGGACCGGCCGGGCGGGGCCGGGCTCGGCATCGACCCCGCCTACGACCTCACCAACCGCAACAAGCGCTCGGTCCTCGTCGACCTCAAGGCCGACGGCGGGGCGGACGCGGTGCTGGACCTCGTCGAGCGCGCCGACGTGCTGATCGAGGGCTACCGTCCGGGTGTCGCCGAACGCCTCGGCGTGGGACCGGCCGCCTGTCTGGAGCGCAATCCGCGGCTCGTCTACGGGCGGATGACCGGCTGGGGCCAGGACGGCCCGCTGGCCGAACGGGCCGGACACGACATCGCCTACATCGCCCTCACCGGCACCCTCTCCATGATCGGCGGGCCCGGTGAGCCGCCCACGGTCCCGGCCAACCTGGTCGGCGACTACGCGGGCGGCTCGCTCTACCTCGTCGTCGGCGTGCTGGCCGCGCTCCAGCACGCCCGTACACCCGGCGGTACCGGACAGGTCGTGGACGCCGCCATCGTCGACGGCGCCGCCCATCTCGCCACGATGATCCACGGGATGCTGGCGGCCGGCAACTGGCAGGACCGGCGCGGCTCCAACCTCCTCGACGGCGGCTGCCCCTTCTACGGCACCTACGAGACGTCCGACGGCCTGCACATGGCGGTCGGACCGCTCGAACAGCGCTTCTACGAGCAGTTCGTCAGGTTGCTCGGCATCGCGGACCACGCCCCGGACCGCACCGACCTCGGCCGCTGGGAGGAACTGCGCACCGTCGTCGCCGACCGCTTCCGGACCCGTACGCGCGCCGAGTGGACCGAGGTCTTCGAGGGGACGGACGCCTGCGTGGCCCCCGTCCTCTCGCTCCGCGAGGCCCCCCGCCACCCGCACCTCGCCGCCCGCTCCACCTACGTGGAGCACGGCGGCCTCACCCAGCCCGCACCCGCACCCCGGTTCTCCGCGACACCCGTCTCCGTACGCAGCGGGCCCGCACTGCCCGGGGCCGACACGCAGGAGGTCGCGGTGGACTGGGACGTACCGGGCCTGTCGACCACCGGGAAGGAAACCACCGGCTGATGGAACTCTCCCTGCCGCTGAACTACGACCGCATCGACGCCTTCCGCGAGGCAGGCGTCACCATGCTCAACGTCACGCCCGTCGGCCCCGGGCCGGCCCGCCTGATCTCCACCGTCAAGAACATGCTCCAGGGGGCCTGAGTGCAACGGCAGATCTTCACCGGGGAACACGACGCGTTCCGTGAAACCGTGCGCACCTTCCTGTCGAAGGAGGTCCTCCCGTACTACGAGCAGTGGGAGAGGGACGGCATCGTCTCGCGTGAGGCCTGGCTAGCGGCCGGCCGGCAGGGCCTGCTCGGCCTCGCCGTACCGGAGGAGTACGGGGGCGGCGGCAACGCCGACTTCCGCTACAGCGCCGTCCTCGCCGAGGAGTTCACCCGGGCCGGTGTCGCCGGGCTCGCGCTCGGCCTCCACAACGACATCATCGGCCCCTACCT
Organism: Streptomyces sp. NPDC025273; assembly: GCF_040638585.1. Taxonomy (NCBI): domain Bacteria; kingdom Bacillati; phylum Actinomycetota; class Actinomycetes; order Kitasatosporales; family Streptomycetaceae; genus Streptomyces; species Streptomyces sp. NPDC025273. The sequence goes on along the minus strand of NZ_JBEZYP010000012.1, from coordinate 62,187 downwards.
GACCGGTCTCGGCACCGAGGAGCAGAAGCGGCGCTGGCTGCCCGGCTTCTGCAGCGGCGAGACCATCACCGCCATCGCCATGACCGAACCCGGCGCGGGCTCCGACCTCCAGGGCATCCGCACCACCGCCGAGGACAAGGGCGACCACTGGCTGCTCAACGGCTCCAAGACCTTCATCTCCAACGGCATCCTGGCCGACCTGGTGGTCGTCGTCGCCAAGACCTCACCGCAGGGCGGCGCGAAGGGGCTCTCGCTCCTCGTGGTCGAACGCGGCGCGGAGGGCTTCGAGCGGGGCCGCAACCTCGACAAGATCGGCCAGAAGTCCCAGGACACCGCCGAGCTGTTCTTCCGCGACGTGCGCGTCCCCAAGGAGAACCTCCTCGGCGAGCTCGACGGTGCCTTCATCCACCTCATGACCAACCTGGCCCAGGAACGGATGGGCATAGCGGTCGCCGGAATCGCCGCCGCCGAGTACCTGCTGGAGATCACCACCCGGTACGTCAAGGAGCGCGAAGCCTTCGGGCGGCCGCTCTCCAAGCTCCAGCACATCAGGTTCGAGATCGCCGAGATGGCCACCGAATGCGCCGTCACCCGGGCCTTCCTCGACCGGTGCATCGTCGACCACTCGGACGGGACGCTCGACGCCGTACACGCCTCGATGGCCAAGTGGTGGGCCACCGAACTGCAGAAACGCGTCGCCGACCGCTGTCTCCAGCTCCACGGCGGATACGGCTACATGACGGAGTACCGGGTCGCGAAGGCGTTCACCGACGGCCGTATCCAGACCATCTACGGCGGTACGACCGAGATCATGAAGGAGATCATCGGCCGCTCACTGCTCGGCTGACCCCCCGCCACCCCTGTTGCGCAACCACCCTCGAAAGGCTGCTGTCTTGAGTACCGAAGCGTTCGTCTACGACGCGATCCGCACCCCGCGCGGTCGCGGCAAGGCCAATGGCGCCCTGCACGGAACCAAGCCGATCGACCTCGTCGTCGGCCTCATCCACGAGATCCAGGGCCGTTTCCCGGACCTCGATCCCGCGGCCATCGACGACATCGTCCTCGGCGTGGTCAGCCCGCTCGGCGACCAGGGCTCCGACATCGCCCGGATCGCCGCGATCGCGGCCGGACTCCCGGACTCCGTCGCGGGCGTGCAGGAGAACCGCTTCTGTGCCTCGGGACTGGAAGCCGTGAACCTCGCTGCCGCGAAGGTCCGTTCGGGCTGGGAGGACCTCGTCCTGGCCGGTGGCGTCGAGTCGATGTCCCGGGTGCCGATGGGCTCCGACGGCGGGGCCTGGGCCATGGACCCGATGACCAGCTTCGAGACCGGCTTCGCCCCGCAGGGCATCGGCGCCGACCTCATCGCCACCATCGAGGGCTTCTCCCGCCGGGACGTCGACGAGTACGCCGCACTGTCCCAGGAGCGCGCCGCAGCGGCCTGGAAGGACGAGCGCTTCGCCCGTTCCGTCGTGCCCGTCAGGGACCGCAACGGGCTGCTCGTCCTCGACCACGACGAGCACATGCGGCCCGGCACCACCGCCGACTCCCTCGCCTCCCTCAAGCCGTCGTTCGCCGCGATCGGCGAGATGGGCGGCTTCGACGCCGTCGCCCTGCAGAAGTACCACTGGGTCGAGAAGATCGACCACGTCCACCACGCGGGCAACTCCTCCGGGATCGTGGACGGCGCGGCCCTCGTCGCCATCGGCTCGAAGGCTGTCGGGGAGCGCTACGGCCTCACCCCGCGCGCCCGGATCGTCTCCGCGGCCGTCTCCGGCTCCGAGCCCACCATCATGCTGACCGGACCCGCGCCGGCCACGCGAAAGGCGCTGGCCAAGGCCGGACTCACCATCGACGACATCGACCTCGTCGAGATCAACGAGGCCTTCGCGGGAGTCGTGCTGCGCTTCGTGCGCGACATGGGCATCTCCCTCGACAAGGTCAACGTCAACGGAGGCGCCATCGCGCTGGGCCACCCGCTCGGCGCGACCGGCGCGATGATCCTCGGCACGCTCGTCGACGAGCTGGAGCGCCGGGACAAGCGCTACGGCCTCGTCACCCTCTGCGTGGGCGGCGGCATGGGCGTCGCCACCGTCATCGAGCGTCTCTGACCGTCCCCGGCCACCACTGCTTACGGAGAAGAACAACCATGACCGAGAGCACGACCATCCGCTGGGAACAGGACGAGACCGGCGTCGTCACCCTCGTACTCGACGACCCCGACCAGTCCGCCAACACGATGAACCAGGCATTCCGGGACTCCATCGAGGCCGTCGCCGACCGGGCCGAGGCCGAGAAGGACTCCATCCGGGGCATCATCTACGCCTCCGCCAAGAAGACCTTCTTCGCGGGCGGCGACCTCAAGGACATGATCAGGATCGGTCCCGAGAACGCGCAGGCCGCGTTCGACGCGGGCACCGCGATCAAGAGGTCGCTGCGCCGCATCGAGACCCTCGGCAAGCCGGTCGTCGCCGCGATCAACGGCGCCGCGCTCGGCGGCGGTTACGAGATCGCCCTGTCCGCCCACCACCGCGTCGCCCTGGACGCCCCCGGCTCCCGGATCGGCCTGCCCGAGGTCACCCTCGGCCTGCTCCCCGCGGGCGGCGGCGTCACCCGCACCGTACGGCTGATGGGCATCGCCGACGCACTGCTCAAGGTCCTCCTCCAGGGCACGCAGTACACCCCGCTGCGTGCCCTGGAGAACGGCCTGGTCCACGAGATCGCTGCCACCCCCGAGGAGATGCTCGGCAAGGCACGCGCCTTCATCGACGCCCACCCCGAGTCGCGGCAGCCCTGGGACGTCAAGGGCTACCGGATCCCCGGCGGCACCCCGTCCAACCCGAAGTTCGCGGCCAACCTGCCCGCCTTCCCGGCCAACCTGAAGAAGCAGCTCGCGGGCGCGCCCATGCCCGCGCCCCGCAACATCCTGGCCGCCGCCGTCGAGGGCTCGCAGGTCGACTTCGAGACCGCGCTGACCATCGAGGCCCGCTACTTCACCGAGCTGGTCACCGGCCAGGTCTCGAAGAACATGATCCAGGCGTTCTTCTTCGACCTCCAGGCCGTCAACTCCGGTGCCAGCCGCCCCAAGGGCGTAGCGGAGCGTCAGGTCCGCAAGGTCGCCGTCCTCGGCGCCGGGATGATGGGCGCGGGCATCGCGTACTCCTGCGCCCGCGCCGGTATCGACGTCGTCCTCAAGGACGTCTCCACCGAGGCCGCCGCCAAGGGCAAGGCGTACAGCGAGAAGCTGCTCGCCAAGGCGCTCTCCCGGGGCCGCACGACCGAGGCGAAGCGCGACGAGCTGCTGGCCCGCATCACCCCGACCGGCGACCCGGCCGACCTCGCGGGCTGTGACGCCGTGATCGAGGCGGTCTTCGAGGACACCGCGCTCAAGCACAAGGTGTTCCAGGAGATCCAGGACATCGTCGACCCCGACGCGCTGCTCTGCTCCAACACCTCGACGCTGCCCATCACCGCGCTCGCCGAAGGGGTCACGCGCCCGGCCGACTTCATCGGGCTGCACTTCTTCTCACCCGTCGACAAGATGCCGCTCGTCGAGATCATCAAGGGCGAGAAGACCGGCGAGGAGGCGCTGGCCCGTGCCTTCGACCTGGTACGCCGGATCAAGAAGACCCCGATCGTCGTCAACGACTCCCGCGGCTTCTTCACCTCGCGCGTCATCGGCCACTTCATCAACGAGGGCGTCGCGATGGTCGGCGAGGGCGTCGAGCCCGCGTCGGTCGAGCAGGCGGCGGCGCAGGCCGGCTACCCGGCCAAGGTCCTCTCGCTGATGGACGAGCTCACCCTCACTCTGCCCCGCAAGATCCGCAACGAGACCCGGCGGGCCGTCGAGGCGGCCGGCGGCACCTGGACCGCGCACCCGTCGGACGCGGTCATCGACCGGATGGTCGACGAGTTCCGGCGGCCCGGACGCAGCGGGGGAGCGGGTTTCTACGAGTACGGCGAGGACGGCGCGCGGGGTGCGCTGTGGCCGGGGCTGCGTGAGCACTTCACGAAGCCGGGCACCGAGGTGCCCTTCGACGACATGCGGGAGCGGATGCTCTTCTCCGAGGCACTGGACAGCGTCCGCTGCCTGGAGGAGAACGTCCTCATGACGGTCGCCGACGCCAACATCGGCTCCCTCATGGGCATCGGCTTCCCGGCCTGGACCGGCGGCGTGCTCCAGTACATCAACGGGTACGAGGGCGGCCTGCCCGGCTTCGTGGCGCGCGCCCGGCAGCTCGCCGAGCGCTACGGAGACCGCTTCCTGCCGCCCGCGCTGCTCCTGGAGAAGGCGGAGAAGGGCGAGACCTTCCACGACTGACACGCACGGGCCGCGTTCACTCCTCGGTGAACGCGGCCCGCAGCTCCTCCTTCAACGACCGCTGGAAGGCCGTCAGCAGGGCCTGGAGCACCATCGGCTGCATATGGGCGGACAGCGACTTCATCGCCTTCACGTGCTCCGGGTCCGACTCCCGCTCCCGGTACGGATCCCACACCTCGTCCCGGAACAGCCGTGTCAGCTCATGGGCGGCCGACCGGGTGTGCTCCAGCAGGACCGTGCGCGCGGCCAGGATCGTCTCGTGCGCGATCGGGACGTCCAGCAGCTCCACCCCGAGCCGCAACAGCCCGACATCGACCCGGTGCGTGTCGTCCTCGGCGCCGCCGGGACGTTCCAGCACCCCCATCGCCGCCAGGCGGTCCACGTCCGAGCCGGTGAGGCTCCGGCCCGCACGCCGCTCCAGCTCCGCCCGCGTCATGTCCTCCGTGGAGTCCGGCGCCCAGGACGCCACCAGGGCCCGGTGGATCGCCAGGTCGTGCGCGCTCAGGTCCGGCGGCAGCTGCTCCAGATAGCGCTCGATCGCGGCGAGCGTCATGCCCTGGTGCTGGAGCTCCTCGATCAGGGCGAGGCGCGAGAGATGGGCCGGACCGTAATGCCCGACGCGGCGCGGCCCGATCACCGGGGGCGGCAGCAGGCCCCTGGTGCCGTAGAAGCGCACGGTGCGCACGGTGACTCCCGCGCGTGCCGCCAGCTCGTCGACCGTGAGCGTCGGCTCCTCGGTTCCGGTGGCCATGACTGCTCCTTGTCGCCGACAGCTCGGTCCTGCTGTACCCGTGCACCGATCAAGTGCAACAGTATTGCTGTCTCACCACTGTTGTGAAAGTGTCCGGCACCGTCGAAGCACCGTCCCACCCCCGGCCCGGGCCGCGGAGCGAGGCGGCCGCAAGGTTCGCGGCCCCGCGCATACCGAGCCCCCGGCAGTCCTCCGACACGTTACAGAGTGACGGACTGGGTATCTGTGTTCCGTGGTCGTTGTGGTTGAGTGGTCACGGCGGAACGGGGAGGGCCCATGGCGGCACGGAGCACGAGCGAGGCACTGCTGGCCCGCGCGCTGGCCGAGTCACCGCCGTCGGACGCGCTGAGCGAGCAGATCCTCGACGCGGCACGCGAGCAGTTCATGACCTTCGGGCTGCGCCGCTCGACCGTCGACGACGTGGCCAAGCGGGCCAAGGTCTCGCGGGTGACGGTGTACCGGAGGATCGGCAACAAGGACAGCCTGGTCTCGGCCTGCCTGCTGCGGGAGTACCGCCGCTTCGTCGTGGACGTCGACGACGCCGTGGCCGCACTGCCCACCCTGGAGGACCGGCTCGTCGCCGGCTTCGTCGCCGTCCTCCAGCACATCCGCGAACACCCCTTGGTGGGAGGGCTGTTGAAGCTGGAGCCGGAGATCATGCTTCCCTTCCTCACCCTGGAGAGCGGCCCGGCCTTCCTCGCGATGCGCGAATATCTGACCGACCGGCTGCGCCACGCCCAGCGCGCGGAAGGGCGGCCGGAGACGGATCCGACACCGGTCGCCGAGCTCATGGTGCGGATCACCGTCTCCTTCCTCCTCAATCCGGTGAGCTGCTTCGAGCTCGACGACGAAGAACAGGTACGTGCCTTCGCCCGCCGCTACCTGGTGCCGCTGATCAGCGCCGGGTGACCGTGCTCGGAACCGCGCGTGCAGCTTCCGGCCGAGCTCGACCGCCCGGGCTGACTTCGCCCGGGGCGTCGCGAACGAGGTCAGGTCCACCGCCGGCGCGAACCGCCGCACGGTGACCGAGTGGGGTGCCGTGGACGGGGCGGTTCGCCGGGGGCGTCATGACTTCTCCATGGGCAGGGGTTCCAGCGGACGGCTCTGCGCCCAGTGCGGACCGAGGTCGTCGAGCCGGTATCCGAAGGGGTAGCTGCGTGCCCTGGGCCGGGAGGGCAGCCAGCGCGGCCGGGCGGGCAGCAGCCGTACGCCGCGGGACCGGGCCCGCACCATCCGCGTGGCGGTCGCCCGCACCCACCGAGGCTGGGCCGGGAAGCCGAGCGCCCGCAGCAGCGGCTCGTCCAGCAGGCCGAGCGAGAGCCTGGCCACCAGGGGGCGCAGCGGGGCCGGGTACCAGGCGGCCATGACCCGGAAGGTGGCGTTGGCGACCCGGCGGTTCGCCGGGTCGTACGCGAACATCCGCTCCTCGTACGAGTCGAGCAGTCTCTCGAACCCTTCGTAGGTGTCGGGAGCGCCCTCGATGCCCATCATGACGGCCATCCGCCGTCCCACCTCCGCCAGGGCCGCGGTCTCCTGCGCGCACAGCGGCCGCCACCCGAAGCGGTCGATCCAGCGTTTCGGGCCGACGACGGTCGTCGCCAGCACGTAGAGGTAGTCCTCGTTCGGGATGCGGTACTTGCCGTGGATGCGGTTGAGATGCCGGGCGGCCGCGCGGGCCCGCTCGGAGTCGAAGCCGTCGGCCGCCATCTCGTATCCGAACAGGACGGTGTCGTCGTAGCGCTTCTGACCGTTGCGCTCGAACTCCTGCGTGCGGTCGAGCAGTACGGAGATCCTGGGGACGCCGTAGTCGCGCAGGAAGGCGACGCTGATGCCCTGCCGGTAGTCCCAGGGGAATTCGTACTGTGACATCAGCCGGAGTATCTCGGCGCAGTCGTGGGCGGGATCCATCCGGCGGATCTCGCGCAGTCGGCTGTAGCGGCCCATGGTGGGCGACCTCCTCGGTGATGGAGCCGGTTCAGGTGCGGGGCGCGGTGAGACCCGTGAAGCGGACGTCGCAGGCGTCGACGAGGACCCGGCCCGCGAGGGGAGGATGCGCCGGGACGACGTCCGCTCCGACGCGGATGCGCGGGGTTCCGACATCGATCACGGGGATCCGGACCGACGCCGTCAGCACCGTCGCGCAGACGTCGACCTCGGGGATGTCGAGCCGCACGTCGAGGGTGGACGGGGTGCCGTCGGGGCCCGCAGCGGTGGTCCGTACGAACATGACCGCCGAACTCTCCCCGTGCGTGCGACCTCCAGTGCTCAACACGCCTGCTGAGTACGTCATCTGACGGTCCCTCTCGCCGAGAGTCAAAGTTACAAATACTATTGACTTGTTTCATGAGGTGCGTCAACACCGCAGACACGGATTCGAGGAAGGGGCCCCGCGGAGACATGCGCCAGGCCGCCGAGCCGTCCTCGGCCCCAGGGCACCGCCCAGCGCCGTACCGCGCTACTTCGCGTACCGTGCGCATCGGACACCCCGTGGAAACGGTTCGCCCGGCTGGTCCGGGTGTGGTGACCCTGATCCCGTCCATCCCCGCGGCTCGCCGGCGCGCTCGCGATCGCATACTGGAACACACACGGCCCGGGCACCGGTCCGAGCACCCGCCGACCCCTGGGAGCCCCGCATGACCAGCGCAGGCGACCCCGTACCGCCCCCGCCGGGCGGCGTGCTGTGGAGTCTCGCCGGCGACGTCCGCGGCCTGCTGATGCTGCCCGCGGCCCTCGCCCTCCAGGTCGCCCACCCCGCGGTCGGCGCGGGTGTCGACGAGCACTCGGTCTTCCGCAGTGACCCGTGGGGACGCGGCGAACGCTCGCTGCGCTCACTCCAGCTCTGGGTGTACGGGGGAGAGGCCGCGGCCGAGGAGGGGCGCAGGCTCCGGAAGCTGCACCGCACCATCCAGGGCACCGACACCCGCGGCCGCCGCTACCACGCGCTCGCCCCAGCGAACTACGCCTGGGTGCATGCCACCGGCTTCCCGGTGTACCAGCACGCCGCGCGCTATCTGGTACGTCCCCTGAACGACGCGCAGGAGCGCGCGCTGTACCGGGAATGGCTCCAGGTGGGGCGGATCCTCGGCATCCACGACCGGGACATGCCGCAGAGCATCGAGGAGTTCTGGCCCTACTACCGCAAGATGCTGGCCGAAGAACTGGAGGCGACCGCGGTCGTCCGGGAGCTGGTCGCCGCCGACCGCCCCGTACCCCCGCCCGACCTGGGCCCGCCGGCCGTGCGCCCGCTGGTCAGGGCGGTGTGGCCGCTCCTGCTCCCGCCGCTCGCCCGGTTCCGCAGCTTCATCACCGTGGGCCTGATGCCGCCGGACGCCCGTGTGGCGATCGGGCTCGCGTGGACCCCGGCCCAGGAGCGCAGGCTCAAGCGGCTGTGTGCCGTCGTCCGGCTGGTGGTGCCTGTGCTTCCCGAGAGACTGCGCTATCTGCCGCTCGCCCGGTCCGCGCGGGCCGCCTGGCACGCGGAGCGGAAGGGCCGGGGGCCCGGCAAGCAGACGGCCGCAGCACGCGGACGTCGCTGACGAACTGGCCCTGCACGGTGCCGCTTCCCGCCATGACGGTCACGGAGCGTACGTGCCGCTGCGGCAGCCGGCCCGTGGGCTGGTCCCGCTCCTGCTGGACGGAAGAGCGGACGGTCGCCTCACAAACGGTCAGGACGTGGCAGCTTGTTGATCCCGGGAGATGTGCGACGCGTGTGGTAATGCCTACGGGGAGCGAAATTTCGCACTGCGTGAAAGGTGCCATTTGTGTCACACGACGAGCAGAGAACGGGCGGGCGGGGTGAGTACCTGCCGGTCACGGCCGATCTACCCGCCGACCCGCACCGCGGACGGCGCCCCATCACCGACCGGGTGGTCTTCGGCGTCACGGCGGGGCTCACCGTCGCCTTCGTGGTCTGGGGCTCCACGGCCACCGACTCGCTGGAGAGCGTCTCCACCCGGTTGCTCAACGGGCTCATCCACAACGGTGGTTGGGCCTTCATGCTGGCAGCCTCCGGGTTCGTCGTCTTCGCGCTCTGGCTCGCGATCAGCCGCTACGGGACGATCTCGCTCGGACAGGAGGGTGAGAAGCCCGAATTCCGGACGATCTCCTGGGTCGCGATGATGTTCAGCGCGGGCATGGGAATCGGCCTGATGTTCTACGGGGTGAGCGAGCCGCTGGCCCACTTCGTCGATCCACCCCCCGGCACCCGCCCCGCCGACGCCGCCGAGGCGATGCAGACGGCGATGGCGACCACGCTCTTCCACTGGACGCTGCATCCCTGGGCGATCTACGCGGTCGTCGGGCTCGCCATCGCGTACAGCACCTACCGGCGGCGCAGGCGGCAGACGATCAGCGCGGTCTTCGAACCGCTCATCGGAACCCGGCACGCCCACGGGGCCGGCGGCCGGATCATCGACATCCTCGCCATCTTCGCCACCCTCTTCGGCTCCGCCGCCTCCCTGGGTCTCGGAACCCTCCAGATCGGCAGCGGATTCCAGGAGCTCAACTGGATGGAGAAGACCGGCACCGGCCTCCTCGTGGCGATCATCGCGGTCCTGACCGTCGCCTTCGTCGCCTCCGCGGTGTCCGGCGTGGAGAAGGGCATCCAGTGGCTCTCGAACATCAACATGGTGCTGGCGCTGATCCTGGTGGTCTTCGTCTTCGTCGCCGGCCCCACCATCATCGTTCTTGACCTGCTGCCCACCTCGGTCGCCGCCTACTTCGGTGACCTCGCCCAGCTCGCCGGGCGCACCGAGGCGACCGGCGAGGGCGAAGTGGCCGACTGGCTGGGCAGCTGGACGGTCTTCTACTGGGCCTGGTGGATCTCCTGGACGCCCTTCGTCGGGATGTTCATCGCCAGGATCAGCCGGGGCCGGACGATCCGGCAGTTCGTGGGCGGCGTGATCCTGGTGCCCAGCACCGTCAGCCTGGTCTGGTTCGCCGTGATGGGCGGTTCGGCGATCAAGCTGGAGGAGGCCGGCCGCCTCACCGGCGTCGGTGACACCCCGGAAGCCCAGCTCTTCGGCGTCCTCCAGGAGTTCCCGATCGCGACGGTGATGAGCATCCTGGTCATGATCCTGGTGGGCATCTTCTTCGTCTCCGGCGCGGACGCCGCCTCGATCGTGATGGGCACGCTCTCCCAGAAGGGCGTGCTCGAACCCGCCAAGTGGGTTGTCGTCTTCTGGGGTGTCGTCACCGGCGCCGTTGCGGCGGTCATGCTGCTCATCGGGGACGGCAAGGGCGATGCGCTGGCAGGGCTGCAGAATCTCACCATCCTGGTCGCCGCGCCGTTCACCCTCGTGATGATCGGGATGTGCGTCTCACTGGTGCGGGACCTGCGGGAGGACCCGATGATCGTCCGCAGGGAGTTCGGTGTGGAGGCCGTCGAATCCGCGGTCATCGAGGGCCACGCCAGGTACGACGGGGACTTCGAGATCCGGATCGGTCCGGGTACCGCGGAGGTCACCACCGACCAGCGGCACAAGGACGGCCCCTCCGCCTGACCAGGGGGCTGCGGCCCGGCCCGCCGGCCGGGCCGCACGCCGGCCCTCAGCGGCACCCCGGCGGGCACCACGGGGAGCGCGCCCGCGCGGGTTCGTTAGGATCGGCACCCTGATGACTGCCACTCTCGTCGCCAAGGAACTCGCCGCCGGGCACGGCGACCGCACGCTCTTCGCCGGGCTCGACCTCGTCGTCGCACCCGGCGACGTGATCGGTCTCGTCGGAGCCAACGGTGCGGGTAAATCGTCGCTGCTGCGACTGCTCGCCGGGCTCGACCGGCCGGAGGAGGGCGAGCTGCGGCTCTCCCCGCCCAGCGCCACCGTCGGACACCTCCCGCAGGAGCCCGAGCGCCGCCCGGGCGAGTCCGTACGGGAATTCCTCGCCCGTCGCACCGGCGTCGCCGACGCACAGACCGCGATGGACACCGCGACCCAGGCGCTCGTCGACGGAGCGCCCGGCGCGGACGACGCGTACTCCGAGACCCTGGAGCGCTGGCTCGCCCTCGGCGGCGCCGACCTGGACGAACGCGCCGAGGAGGTGGCCGCCGAGCTCGGCCTGACCGTCGGCCTGGACCTCCCCATGGCGGCGCTCTCCGGCGGCCAGGCAGCCCGTGCCGGGCTGGCCTCGCTGCTGCTGTCGCGCTACGACGTGTTCCTGCTCGACGAGCCCACCAACGACCTGGACCTCGACGGCCTGGAGCGCCTCGAACGCTTCGTGTCCGGGCTGCGGGCCGGCACCGTGGTCGTCAGCCACGACCGTGAGTTCCTCATGCGTACGGTCACCAAGGTCCTGGAGCTGGATCTCGCCCAGCAGCAGATCAACCTCTACGGCGGCGGCTACGCCTCCTACCTGGAGGAACGCGAGCGCGCCCGCTCGCACGCCCGCGAGGAGTTCGAGGAGTACGCGGACAGGCGCTCCGCACTGGAGGGCCGCGCGCAGATGCAGCGGGGCTGGATGGACAAGGGCGTCAAGAACGCCCGCCGCAAGGCCACCGACAACGACAAGATCGGCCGCAAGTTCCGCAGCGAGGCCAGTGAGAAGCAGGCCGCGAAGGCCAAGCAGACGCAACGCATGATCGAGCGCCTCGACGTCGTCGAGGAGCCCCGCAAGGAGTGGGAGCTGCGGATGGAGATCGCCTCCGCCCCGCGCTCCGGATCCGTCGTCGCCACCCTCCGCGACGCCGCGGTGGCCCGCGGCGACTTCTCCTTCGGCCCTGCCACCCTGCAGATCGACTGGGCGGACCGCGTCGCCATCACCGGCGCCAACGGGGCGGGCAAGTCCACGCTGCTCGCCGCCCTGCTGGGCCGCCTGCCGCTCGACTCGGGGCACGCCTCGCTCGGCTCGGGCGTCGTCGTCGGCGAGGTCGACCAGGCACGCAAGCTCTTCCACGGCACGGAGAGCCTGCTGGACGCGTTCTGCGCCGCCGTGCCCGACACCGAACCGGCCGAGGTGCGCACGCTGCTCGCCAAGTTCGGCCTGCGGGCCGGCCATGTGCTGCGTCCGGCCACGACGCTCTCCCCGGGCGAACGCACCCGCGCCGGTCTCGCACTCCTCCAGGGCAGGGGCGTCAACCTGCTGGTCCTGGACGAGCCGACGAACCACCTGGACCTGCCGGCGATCGAGCAGCTGGAAGGGGCGCTCGACGCGTACACCGGCACGCTGCTCCTGGTCACGCACGACCGGCGGATGCTGGAGGCCGTCCACACGACCCGCCGGGTCGAGGTCGCCGACGGCAAGATCGCCGAGAGGGTCTGACGCGGGAACCCGCCCCTCCCGGAGTGCGGGAAGGGCGGGTCAGGTGCGCGGGCGGCCTCAGTCGACGTAGGTGATGTCGGACGAGGAGTAGATGCAGTTCGTGCCGTCGGCTCCCGAGCCGATCTCGCTCGGCTCGCCGCTGGTCGTGCCCCGGTACTTGGTGCAGATCTTCATGTCACGGTCGCCGTCCTCGTAGATCGTGACGCCCGAGATCCGTGCCGTGTCGCCGTAGTTGGTGTTGATGCCGACCAGGCTCGTGCCGGGGGCCGTCGCCCAGATGTTCTGCAGCTGGATGTGCCGGGCGTTCTGCGTGGAGCAGTTGCCGCAGGAACGGACCAGCTTGCCGAAGTCGTCCACCTGGAAGTTCTTCACGACCAGGGTGCCGACGCCGTTGTGCTGGAAGACCTTGTCCTGCGCCAGCTTCGCGCCGCCGCCGTCGATCGTGCGGACCGTCGAGGAGGAGCCCCCGCGGAAGGTGGCCGCGTCCTCGCCCACGTCCTCCCACCAGACGTTCTTGAGGGTGCAGGTGCCCGCGCAGTGCACACCGTCCGCCGCCGGAGCGCCGAGGATGACGTTTTGCAGGGTGGCGCCGTCCGCCAGCTTGATCATCGGGGGCTGGTCCTCGTCCTGGCCACCGCTGCCCAGGTCACCGGTGCCGTACAGGCGCTTCAGACCACCGTCGTACGTGCCCGAGACCTCGATGGTCGCGGAGACCGCCTGGCTGCCGTTGGCCGTCGGCCAGGACGGCGGGGAGTCAGGGTCGGCCGGCGGGTCGGTCGGCGGGTCCGTGGGGGTCGTGCCCGACGCGGTGAACGTCCAGCTCTTGCTGGTCACCGAGTCGCAGGAGTTCTGCTGGACCAGGGCGCCGGAAGCCGTCGAACTGTCCTTGACGTTCAGGCACTTGCCGCCGTTGCTGTTGACCACCCGGTAGGTGTTGCCGCTGACCGAAGCGAGTGTCCACACCTGGGTCGCCGCACCGCTGCAGCTCTGCTGCTCGACGGCCTTGCCCGCGCTGGTGGAGGCGTCCTTCACTCCGGCGCACCGGGAGCTGTGCGCGGCGGCCAGTGTGTAGCCGCTGCCGGAGGCGGTGAGCTTCCACGTCCGGTTGGCCGCACCGTTGCAGGCGCTCTGGTCCAGCTGGGTGCCGTCGGAGGTGCTCGCCCCCGGGACGCCCAGACACAGCCCGCTGGCCGCGTTCTTCAGGCTGTACGAGCCCGTGGCCGGGGCCGCTGTCGCCGAGCTGGTCGCGAACAGTGCGGTGAGGCCCGCGGCGATCACGGAGACAGTGGCGACAAGTGAGGCGGCCGCACGGCCACCACGCCTTCTGACGTGCTGATTCTTGGTGCGCACTGGGTGTTCCTTTCACCGCCTGCGGTGTCCTCCGCAGGCACCTGTCGGTGGATGGGGGCGGTGGTGAAGGGCGTTCCTGATTCCCGAAAGGATTCTGATCAATGAATCAGGTTCGTGTATGTGAACAGCAGTGACGGTACGTCACCACATCCGAACGGTCAAGAAGTTGGTACGGGCGATCAGCCGGCAGGTTGTGCCGGGGTGGCCGTGGAGCCCGGACGGCCATGGTGGCGATGGCCGTCCGGGGATGGCCGTCCGGGGATGGCTCGGTCGGTGACGGTGTCGCCCATGTCAATGTGCGGTGCGCGGCCGGTGCGAGGTGCCGACTCGTCGTGCAAGCGCTTTCATCGGTGACTGGCATCAGGGTGGCGGCGGGTCCTGGACATGTCAATGCTTCGGGCAACGCCCGTTCCGCGTAACGGCCTTGTGCCCCTGAGCCCGGCGCTCCGGGGCCGGGAACGCAGGGAGCGGGCGGACAGGAGGAGCTCCCGTCCGCCCGCTCCGTCGCCTCAGCGCTTACGGCCGCCCCGGTCCGAACCCGTCAGTCCTGCGCGTCGCAACGCGTCGGCCATCGCACTGTTGGCCGGTGCGGCGGCGGGACGGGGAGCGGCACCCTGGACGCCGTCGCGCGCCCGGCCCTGACCGCTGGACTGACGGCCGCCGGCCTGCGCCTGCCGCTGTCCCTGCCCGCCCTGCCGCTGGCGCGGCGGACGCTCACCGTCGCCCTGACCGTTCCTCTCGCGCCGCGGCCCCTGCCCGCCGCTCTGTGCGGTTGCGGCCTCGTCGTCCAGCCGCAGCGTCAGCGAGATCCGCTTGCGCGGGATGTCGACGTCCATGACCTTCACCTTCACGATGTCGCCCGGCTTCACCACATCCCGCGGATCCTTGACGAACGTCCGCGACATCGCCGACACATGCACCAGACCGTCCTGGTGGACGCCGATGTCCACGAACGCGCCGAACGCCGCGACGTTCGTGACCACACCCTCGAGCACCATGCCGGAGGCCAGATCGCCGATCTTCTCGACGCCCTCCTTGAACGTGGCCGTCCTGAAGGCGGGGCGCGGGTCACGGCCCGGCTTCTCCAGCTCCTTGAGGATGTCCGTCACCGTCGGCAGACCGAACTTCTCGTCCACGAACTCCTCGGGCCGCAGCGACCGCAGGACGTCCGCGTTGCCGACCAGCGAGGCGACGTCGCCGCCCGTCCGCTTCACCATCGTCCGCACCACGGGGTACGCCTCCGGGTGCACGCTCGACGCGTCCAGCGGGTCGTCGCCGTCCCGGATCCGGAGGAAGCCCGCGCACTGCTCGTAGGCTTTCGGGCCCAGCCGGGCCACGTCCTTGAGCGCCCGGCGGGACCGGAACGGACCGTTGGTGTCCCGGTGCGTCACGATGTTCTCGGCGAGACCGGAACCGATGCCGGACACCCGGGAGAGCAGCGGTGCCGAGGCGGTGTTGACGTCGACGCCGACACCGTTCACACAGTCCTCCACCACCGCGTCCAGCGAACGCGACAGCTTCACCTCGGACAGGTCGTGCTGGTACTGGCCGACGCCGATCGACTTCGGGTCGATCTTCACCAGCTCGGCCAGCGGGTCCTGCAGCCGCCGGGCGATCGATACGGCGCCGCGCAGCGACACGTCCATGTCGGGGAGTTCCTGAGAGGCGAAGGCCGACGCCGAGTACACGGACGCGCCCGCCTCCGACACCATCACCTTGGTGAGCTTCAGCTCCGGGTGCCTGTCGCACAGTTCACCGGCGAGCTTGTCGGTCTCGCGCGAGGCCGTACCGTTGCCGATCGCGATCAGATCGACCCGGTGCTCCTTCGCCAGCCGCTCCAGCGTGGCCAGCGACTGGTCCCACTTGTTCGCCGGCACGTGCGGGTGGATGACGTCCGTCGCGACGACCTTGCCGGTGGCGTCCACCACGGCCACCTTCACGCCGGTGCGGAAGCCGGGGTCGAGCCCCAGCGTCGCGCGGGTGCCGGCCGGTGCGGCGAGCAGCAGATCACGCAGGTTCGACGCGAAGACGCGTACCGCCTCGTCCTCCGCCGCCGTGCGCAGCCGCAGCCGCATGTCGATCCCGAGGTGCACCAGGATCCGCGTCCGCCAGGCCCAGCGCACCGTGTCGCCCAGCCACTTGTCACCCGGCCTGCCGCGGTCGGCGACGCCGAAGCGGCGGGCGATCATGTTCTCGTACGTCGACGGGCCGGGCCGGCCGGGGTCCGCGGCTTCCTCGGGCTCCAGGACCAGGTCGAGCACGTCCTCCTTCTCACCCCGGAGCATCGCCAGGACCCGGTGGGAGGGCAGCGCGGTGAACGCCTCCGCGAAGTCGAAGTAGTCGGCGAACTTCGCGCCCGCCTCCTCCTTGCCCTCGCGCACCCTCGCCACGAGCCGCCCGCGCGACCACATGCGTTCCCGCAGTTCGCCGGTCAGGTCGGCGTCCTCGGAGAAGCGCTCGGTCAGGATGGAGCGGGCACCCTCCAGGGCCGCCGCCGGGTCCGCCACGCCCTTGTCCGCGTCGACGAACGCGGCCGCCGCGGCCAGCGGGTCCCTCGACGGATCACCGAGCAGCCCGTCCGCCAGCGGCTCCAGCCCCGCCTCGCGCGCGATCTGCGCCTTCGTACGGCGCTTCGGCTTGAAGGGCAGGTAGATGTCCTCCAGCCGCGCCTTGGTGTCGGCCGCCCGGATCCGCGCCTCCAGCGCGGTGTCGAGCTTGCCCTGCTCGCGTACGGAATCGAGGACCGCCGTACGGCGGTCCTCCAGCTCCCGCAGGTACCGCAGCCGTTCCTCGAGCGTGCGCAGCTGCGCATCGTCGAGCATCTCGGTCGCTTCCTTGCGGTAGCGCGCGATGAACGGCACGGTCGAACCGCCGTCGAGCAGCTCGACGGCGGCCCTCACCTGACGCTCACGTACGCCGAGCTCCTCGGCGATCCTGCCTTCGATGGACGTCGTCACGGTTTTCCCGACTCGCCTTCTCGTGCTGGCTGTGCCGGCCGTGTGCCACGCAGTGGCCCACGGCCGGGGTGGTCCCCTTCGCCTGCATTGTGCCGGGTGGCCGGGTGCCGTGTCGCGTGACCTCGTCGGACGCGCTGCCGCGGACCGCCCGCTCAGGCGCGCCGGGCCCGGCCGCCACGCGACGCGCCGCCGAAGAGCTTGGCCACCAGCCGGAAGGGGAGCGTCACCACGGTGCCCACGGCGGAGCCGATGGTACGGACGAGGTCTGCGATCGTGCGCATGATGTTCTCCTTCGTCGAGGTGTCTGTGTGCCTGTGCGCCTGACCACGACCGAGGCCCGTAAACGTTCCGGCTCAGCCCTTTCCGACGAGGTCGTCCGGGAACGCTCCGGCGGCCGCGGCGGTGAACAGGTACCCGCGGGCCAGCTCGGTCAGCCGCTCCACGCCCGCCGCGCCCAGGTGCTCGTACGGTGCGGCGTCCATCCGGTCCGTCGCCTCCTCGAGGCCGGCCCTGAGGGCCGTGCCCGCGTCCGTCAGCTCGCCCGCGCCGTCCAGCAGACCGCGCCCGCGCAACCGCTCCACCGCCGCGTCCCAGTCGGTACGCCGCCAGCCGCGGGTGGCGAGGATCCAGCGGGGCGCCATGCCCTTGCCGGTCGCGGTGTGGCTGACCAGGGCCTCGACGGGGTCGAGGCCGGCCGCGAGCAGGGCGGCGAGGTGGGCGTCGCCCCGGTGCTCGCGCAGCAGCGTCGCACCGTGCCAGAACGCGAGGTGCGGCTCGTCCGGCACCGGCAGATCGGCGTGGGCGGCGTACAGCGGCCGGGCGTGGCGGGTGCAGGCCTCCGCGGCGCGCAGGGCCAGACCGGCGGCCTCCGCCATCCCGGGGGAGGCGATCACGTCCTCGCCGAGCACCCGGCGCAGCGTCGTGTCGGCGGCGCGCAGCCGTGCGTCGAGCGCGGCCTGGGGCGAGGCCACGGACCACACGGCAGGCAGATGGCGGGCCACCAGCTCGTGGTTGAAGTTGTAGAAGGTGGCGGTGACCGCTCCGGCCCTGACGGCGCCCAGCGCCGCCCCGCGGGCGGCGAAGTACGCGGCGCTCGCATCGTCGATGCCGAGCTCGCCGAACTCCGCGCCCAGGTCGGGGGAGAAGTAGACGCAGGAATGCAGGGGGTTGACGGAGTTGTGGCAGCGGCGCCCGGCGCGCGGAGGAAGAGTGCTCATACCAGCACGTTACCGACTGGTCAGTACGCCGTGTGGACCAGGTCGGCCGGGAGCCGCTTCAGCCTGCGGTGGCAGCGGTCCCCGCAGGCTCCGTGGTCCAGGTGAATCGGGGGGTGCGGCGCTCCAGGAAGGCGGCGACCCCCTCCGCGGTGTCGCCGCTGCCACGCGCCTGCTCCGACCAGTACGCGTCCCGGTCCTCACGGCCGTCGGCGAACTCCTTCGCCGCCGCCTGGGTCAGCTGCGAACGCGAGGCCAGGACCTGCGCGAACGACCGCACCCGCGCCTCCAGTCCGCCCCGAGGCAGTACCTCGTCCACCAGCCCCGTGCGCAGCGCACGCTCCGTACCGATCAGTTCGCCCGAGAAGAGCAGGAACTTCGCGGTGGCCGGGCCCACCAGCGAGACCAGCCGCCGGGTCGACGAGGAGGGGTAGACGATCCCCAGCTTGGCCGGGGTGACACCGAACGACGCACCGTCCTCGGCGAACCGCAGATCACATGCCGCCGCGAGCTGACTGCCGCCGCCCACGCAGTACCCGCGCACCGCGGCCAGTGTCGGGCGGGGGAACGCCGCCAGGGCCTCCTCCGCCCGCACGGCGAGCTCCTGCGCACGGCTGCCGGGATCCCGGAGCGAGCCGATGTCCGCGCCGGCGCAGAAGGTCTCCCCGGCGCCGGTGAGCACCAGCACCCGGACCGCCGGGCCGGCGGCCAGCCGCTCCAGCAGACCGGGCAGCGACCGCCACATGTCCGCGGTCATCGCGTTCCGCTTGGCGGGGTTGCTGATGACGACGCGGGCGACGCCGTCCGAGACGGTGTGCTCCAGCCGCGCCTGTTCCCTGGGATCCATGCGCCGGATGCTATCCGTAGGCTCCGTACCTATGATCAAGAAGGGGTCGCGAAGCGGGCACGCACCTTGAGGAGCTGTCGATGGCCGGACCCACGACCGAGGGCAAGAAGCTCAACCGCAGTTTCGGCGGGCTCGCCCTGCTCGGCGTCCTGCTGGTGATCGCGGGGCTCGTCGGCCTCGTCTACACGGGCGTCGCCACGCTCACCTCGATGATCCTCTTCGGCTGGCTGCTGCTCATCGGCGGCCTGGTCGGCCTCCTGCACGCGATCCAGGCCCGCGGTACCCCGTACTTCTGGCTGGGCGTGGTCGTCGCCGCACTGAACATCGCGGCCGGGGTCGTCGTCCTGCGCCACCCGGAAGGCACGGCCGAGGCGCTGACCATGTTCGCCGCCCTGCTCTTCCTCACCGGGGGAGTGTTCCGGCTGGCCGGCAGCGTCGTCGTGCGCGGCCCGCAGTTCGGCTGGACGCTGCTGCAAGGGGCGTTCGGGCTGCTGCTGGGGCTGCTGGTGCTCTTCGACTGGCCGCACAGCAGCCTCTACGTGCTCGGCTGCTTCTTCTCGCTGGCCCTGCTCTTCGACGGTCTCGGACTCATCGCGATCGGGGTCGGCGGCCGACGCATCGTCAGCCTGGTCACCGACCAGATGACGCCCGAACCGGACGAGAAGTAGTCCTTCCGGCTGACGCTGTCCCACCCGCGCGGTCACCTTGCTCCCCTAAGTGACCACTTGTGGTCGGAGGCTCGGTACGGACCGGAGTCGTCCCGAGACTCATTACTCGATAGTCGGTGACGTACGAGTCGAGAGCGGGTGCCGGTCCATGGAGAGCCGCGGGAGTGTTCCGGCCCGTCCCGCGCCGTACGAAGGGGTGTGGCGCTTCACCGCCCCCACCGTCGACGCCTCGGTGCCGCAGGCCCGGCACGCCGTCAGGGACCTGCTGGCCCGCCAGGGCGTACCCGTCGACGACGACGTCCTGCACGGGCTGCTGCTGATCGTCTCGGAACTGGTCACCAACGCGGTCAAGCACGCGGCGCTGCTCTCACCCGAGCTCGCCGTCGAGGTGGCCGTAGGAGCCGGATGGATCAGGGTCGCCGTCGAGGACGACCACCCCTACCGCCCCACCGCGCTGGTCACCGACCACGGGCGGACGGGCGGGCGGGGGCTCCTGCTGGTCCGCGAGGTCACCGCCGAGGCGGGCGGCACCTGCGACGTGGAGCACACGGCGGGAGGAGGCAAGATCATCTGGGCGGCGCTGCCCCTGAAGACGCAGCTCTGACCGCCCCCACGTGCGCCGCGCGGCCTCACCAGCCCGCGGACGGACCCGTCAGCTCCCGGATGGCGGGGCGCGCGGCATCCAGCACCGTCATGAACCAGGCCGAGAACGGGGCGGCCGCATGCCGCTCCGCGAGCTCGGCCGCGGTCACGTACGCCGTCTCGCCGACCTCCTCGGCGTCCGGCCGCAGCTGCTCCTGCGCCATCCCGACGAACAGGTGGTTGAACTCCTGCTCCACCAGCCCCGACACCGGGTCGGGGTGGTTGTAGCGGACCGTGCCCGCGGCGGCGAGCAGCGAGGGCGAGATCCCCAGCTCCTCGTACGTACGCCGGGCGGCCGCCGCGAAGGGCGCCTCACCCGGGTACGGATGACCGCAGCAGGTGTTCGACCACACGCCGGGGGAGTGGTACTTGCCGAGCGCGCGGCGCTGCAGCAGCAGCCGCCCCTGTTCGTCGAAGAGGAAGACGGAGAACGCCCGGTGCAGCTGACCGGGAGCCTGGTGGGCGGCGAGCTTCTCCGCCGTGCCGATGGTGGTGCCGCTCTCGTCGACCAGTTCGAGCATGATCGCGTCTGCTGTGCCGTTCGACGAGCTGTGCGCCGCGGTGGCTGTTGTGGTCGGCATACCCATCCTTCGCTTTGGCACCCGGCCTGGTGCGCCGGGCCCTCTGGTCCGGACAAGTCTGCCGTACAAAGGCCGCTCGTCCTCACTTCGGGTGCTGGCATGTCCGTCCCGCCGCACCCCGGAGGGCACGGCGGGACGGAAAGGCCGCGTCAGACCCCGAAGGCGGCCGGATAGCGGATCGTGCCCGCCGGCACCGGCACGGACGCGTCCAGGACCAGCGCCATCATCGCCTCGTCGGGAACGTCGAAGCCAGCCCGGATCCCGAACCGGGACGCCGGTACGAAACCGAACGCCGGGTAGTACCCGGGATGGCCCAGCACCAGGACGAGCGACTCGCCCCGCAGCCGCGCCGCGTCCATCGCGGCCCGGACGACCGCCCGGCCCGCTCCCCGGCGCTGGTGACCGGGAGCGGTCGCCACCGGGGCCAGCGCGAGCGCCGGTGCGTCCCCGACCCGGCAGCGGGTCAGCAGGGCGTGCGCCGCCACGGAGCCGTCGGGGGCCTCGGCCACGTACGACAGGCCGGGCAGCCAGGCGTCGAGGTCGGTGCGCAGCGCGTCCACCAGGGCCGCCTCGGCCCGGGTGGGGAACGCCGACGAGACGACCCCGTGCACCGCCTCGCGGTCGGCGGGTTCCTCCGGGCGCGTACGCCAGCGAGGATCGAAGGGGCGCAGCACATAGCCGGCGTATCCGTACTCGTGGCCGTACGCGCGCCGTGCCGCCAGCTCCGCACGGGTGGCCGCGAGCGCGGCCTCCATGCCGGGAGCCGACGGATCGGACGCCGCCACCCTTCCGGCCAGCGGGACGTAGTACTCGTCCCAGTCGCTCTCGGGCTGCACGAACAACCCGAGCACATGGCAGCCGGCCGCCACGGCCGCCGTCGTCGTGGCCCCCACCGTGCGCAGCGAGACGTGCTGCTCCTCCCAGAAGGCACGGGCCCCGGCGGACGGGGAGCCGGTGGTCCAGACGCACTCGGTGATCACCATCGAACCACCGGGGACGAGCAGTCGCTGCCAGTCACGCAGCGCGGTGTCGAAGCCGATGCAGTACGCCGAACCCTCGGCCCAGACGAGGTCGAAGGAACCGTCCGCGAAATCGGGGCCGGTGAGGGCGCCCATGTCGCCTCTGACGGTACGGATCCGGTCGCCGAGCCCACGGGCCTCGGCGGCCTCGCGCAACTCGTCGAGAAACGGCTGGTGCAGATCGACCGCCGTCACCTCGGCACCCGCCTCGGCGGCGAGCAGCAGGGCGGCCCTGCCCGGACCGCAGCCCAGGTCGAGTACGCGGGGACGGACGGGCTGCGGGCCCGCGAGCGCGAGCAGCCGCCGGGTGGTGTCGTCGGAGCCCGGGCTCTGCCTGGGCAGCCGGTGGTGCAGTGCGAAGAACGCGTCGTACGTGTGATCGGTCAACGTGGGAAACCCTTGGATGAGAGGGCTCCGGCCGACGGCGACGTGGAAACAGCCGAGAGTCAGCCGAGAACCCGGAAGATGAGGAAGGACCGGTCGCTGCGCCGGGCAGCAGTCGTCGCGACAGTCATCAACCTCAGCTCCTTCTCACTTCGGGATCCGGTACACACAGGCCTACGGGCACGGGAAAACGCGTGCCCGGACGTACGCCGGAAATCCTAGCACCGGAGCCTGCGCCGGCTCAGTGGCAGAGCCTCGCCTCGTGCTGCGCGTGCCCGCTCGGCTCCAGCTGGAAGGTGCAGTGCTCGACATCGAAGTGATGGCCCAGACAGCCCTGCAGGTCGTGCAGGAGCTTCTCGTGTCCGATCGAGTCCAGCATCTCCTGGTGCACGACCACGTGCGCGGACAGGACGGGCATGCCCGAGGTGATGGTCCAGGCGTGCAGGTCGTGGACGTCCAGCACCCCGGGCAGGGCCGTGATGTGGGCGCGCACCTCTGCCATGTCGACGCCCTTGGGCGCCGACTCCAGCAGCACGTCGAGCGTCTCGCGCAGGAGCTTCACCGTCCGCGGGACGATCATGAGGCCGATCAGCAGTGAGGCGATCGGGTCGGCGGCCTGCCACCCGGTGGCCATGATGATGCCCGCCGAGACCAGCACCGTGACCGATCCGAGGGTGTCCGCGACGACCTCCAGATAGGCGCCCCGCACATTGAGGCTTTCCTGCTGCCCGCGCGTCAGGAGGGACAGGGAGACGACGTTGGCGACCAGACCGACGGCGGCGAACGCGATGGCCAGTCCGCCCCGCGTCTGCGCCGGTGTGATGAAGCGGTCGACGGCCTCGAAGACCAGATAGCCGCCGACCCCCAGGAGCAGCAGGCAGTTGGCCAGCGCCGCGAGGATCTCGGCGCGGGCGAAGCCGAAGGTGCGGTTGGGTCCGGCCGGCCGGTTGGCGAAGTGGATCGCCAGCAGGGCCATGCCGAGGCCGAGCGCGTCGGTCGCCATATGGGCCGCGTCCGCGATCAGGGCGAGCGAGTCGGCGAGCAGTCCGCCGACGACCTCCGTCACCATGACGCCGAGTGTGATGCCCAGCGCGACCCTGAGCCGGCCCGTGTACGCGGCGGCGGCCGTGCCCGTCGGGGGCGGCCCTCCGTGCGTATGCCCGTGATCGTGGCCAGCCCCCATGGAACGCCTCCGGAACGCGTCGCACCACTCGGGCGCCGACCGCCCGATGTGGCCAGTGAACTACGGGCGGGGGGTATCGGGCAACACGGCATTGAACACCGTTGTCATATGCTCTGACCTGCGGAAACGCTCGCAGGTCAGAGCGGCGGCAGGCTGCCGCGGGTCAGTCGGCGCGGGCCTGCGGGTGGCGCAGGCACCAGCCCTCCCAGGCCGACTCGACCATCTCGCGCATCCCGCGCCGTGCCGTCCAGCCCAGCTCCTCGGTCATCCTGGCGGCCGACGCGACGGCACGGGCCGCGTCCCCCGGCCTGCGCGGCTCCACCACGGGCTCCACGGGGCGGCCGGTGACCTCGCCCACCAGGTCGGCGAGCTGCCGTACGGAGACACCCTCGCCGCGGCCGATGTTCACGGTCAGATCCTCGCCGGCGCCCTGGCCGGCCAGCCGCCGGGCCACGGCGAGGTGCGCGTCGGCGAGGTCGGCGACATGGATGTAGTCGCGGACGCAGGTGCCGTCCGGCGTCGGATAGTCGTCGCCGAAGATCCGCGGCGCCTCACCACGCGTCAGCCGGTCGAAGAACATCGGTACGACGTTGAAGACGCCCGTGTCGGACAGTTCGGGGCGGTCGGCACCCGCCACGTTGAAATACCGCAGGCAGGCCGTGGAGATCCCGTGCGCCCGCCCTGTCGCCCGCACCAGCCACTCACCGACGAGCTTGGTCTCGCCGTAGGGGTTGATGGGCGCGCACGGGGTCTCCTCGGTGATGAGGCCGGCGTCCGGGACGCCGTACACCGCCGCCGACGAGGACAGGAGGAACTGCCGCACACCGGCCGCGACCACGGCCTCCAGGAGCACGGACAGGCCGGTCACGTTCTCCCGGTAGTAGAGCAGCGGCCTCTCGACGGACTCGCCGACCTGCTTCTTCGCCGCGAGATGGACCACACCCGTGATCGCGTGCTCGGCCAGCACCCGGTCGAGCAGCCCGCGGTCGTGGGCCGATCCGCGCACCAGTTCGATGTCCGCGGGCAGTCGCCCGGCGATGCCCGTCGAGATGTCGTCGAGCACGACGACCTTCTCCCCGGCCCCCGTCATGGCCCTCGCCACGTGTGCCCCGATGTAACCGGCCCCGCCTGTGATCAACCACGTCATACGCGTCAGCTTAGGCGGCCCGCGGTCCGGCCCGCCGCGTCCCTCCCCCCGCCCGGCGGGCCGGACCGCGGGCCGGGCGCGGTTTGTGGGGCGAGGCATTGATCGACGATGATGATCGCGAACGGCGCCGCATCATGGCCGCTTCACCCGAACGGAGCACAAACGGTCGGTGAACTCGGCCTTCCGTTCATCCGATAGCCTCAGCCGATGTGCCGCGGGCCCGACTCCGGGCCGCACTGTCGCGCGCCGTTCCCGTCAGCACCAAGGAGTGAGTTCGTCTGTCGACCGCCATCCTCACCGGTGCGCCGGTACCCGGATCGTCGCTCGAGGACGATCTGCGGTCACTCGGCTTCGACGTAAGGGCCGCCACCGACGCGGCCGAGGCCGCCGAACTGCTCGCGGCGGTCCCCGCGAGCCAGCGCGTCGCGCTCGTCGATCCCCGCTTCGTCGGCCACGTCCATGCCCTCAGGCTGGGACTGACCGACCCCCGCTTCGCCGCCGCCACCGTCCCCGGAGCGCTCACCGCGCAGCCCGGGGCGCGGGCCGCGCTGCTCCGCGCCCTGCGCGGGGCCGTGGGCGCGGTCGGCGCGGAGAGCCCCGTCGCGTCCCCGGTCCCCGAACCCCTCGCCGAGGACCGCACGGTGCCCGGCCGCCTCGCCGTGGCCCTGGACGCCGAAGGCACCGCCGTGCAGCGCCCCGAGCTCGGCTCGCTCACCGCCGCGGTACCCACCGGCCCCGAGGAGCGGGGAGCCGCACAGGCCGCCGTCGCCGCGGTGGACGACGAGGCGGTACGGCTGCGCAGCGCCGTGAAGGCCCACGACGGGTTCTTCACCACGTACTTCATCAGCCCGTACTCCCGCTACATCGCCCGCTGGTGCGCCCGCCGGGGCCTCACCCCGAACCAGGTCACCACCGCCTCGCTGATCACCGCCCTGATCGCGGCCGGCAGCGCGGCGACGGGCACCCGAGGCGGTTACGTCGCGGCCGGCGTACTCCTGCTCCTCTCCTTCGTCCTGGACTGCACCGACGGGCAGCTCGCCCGCTACTCGCTGCAGTACTCGACGATGGGCGCCTGGCTGGACGCCACCTTCGACCGGGCCAAGGAGTACGCGTACTACGCGGGCCTCGCCCTGGGCGCCGCCCGCGGTGGCGACGACGTATGGGTCCTCGCACTCGGCGCGATGGTGCTCCAGGCCTGCCGCCATGTCGTCGACTTCTCGTTCAACGAGGCCAACCACGACGCGGTCTCCAACACAAGCCCCACCGCCGCGCTCTCCGACAGGCTCGACAGCGTCGGCTGGACGGTCTGGCTGCGCCGGATGATAGTGCTGCCCATCGGTGAACGCTGGGCCATGATCGCCGTGCTGACCGCGCTGACCACGCCCCGGATCGTCTTCTACGCCCTCCTCGTCGGCTGCGCCCTGGCCGCCTGCTACACCACGGCCGGCCGGCTGCTCCGCTCGCTGACCCGCAAGGCGCAGCGCACCGACCGGGCGGCGGGAGCGCTGGCCGACCTCGCCGACTCGGGACCGCTCGCGCAGGCCGTCGCCGCCGTGGTCCGCCGCCCGGGCGGCGGCTTCACCGCCCCGCTGCTGGCCTTCGCCGGAGCCCTGGTGCTGATCGCCGCCGCCCTGTTCACGCCCTACGGCAGCTGGCTGACCGTCGGCGCGGCAGCGGTGTACGCGGTCGTCTCCGGCCTCGCCGTCTCGCGGCCGCTCAAGGGCGCGCTCGACTGGCTGGTGCCCCCGGTCTTCCGGGCCGCGGAGTACTGCACGGTCCTCGTCCTGGCGGCCCGCAGCGACGTGCCGCACGCCGTTCCCGCGGCATTCGGCCTCGTTTCGGCCGTCGCCTACCATCACTACGACACGGTCTACCGCATCCGAGGCGGTACCGGCGCCCCGCCCCGGTGGCTGGTGCGCACCATCGGCGGGCACGAGGGCCGGACCCTGGTCGTGGCCGTACTCGCCGCCGTACTGACCGGAGCCTCAGCTCTCACCACGGCTCTGACCGCGCTCGCGGCCGCCGTGGCTCTGGTGGTGCTCGTGGAGTCCATCCGCTTCTGGGTGTCCTCCTCGGCCCCCGCCGTACACGACGAAGGAGAACTCGCATGATCGGCCTCGTACTGGCTGCCGGTGCCGGACGCCGTCTGCGTCCCTACACGGACACCCTGCCCAAGGCCCTGGTGCCCGTGGACGGCGAGAAGACGGTCCTCGACCTGACGCTGGCCAACTTCGCCGAGGTCGGACTCACCGAGGTCGCGGTCGTCGTCGGCTACCGCAAGGAAGCGGTCTACGCCCGCAAGGCCGAGTTCGAGGCCACGTACGGCGTGAAGCTGACGCTCATCGACAACGACAAGGCCGAGGAGTGGAACAACGCCTACTCCCTCTGGTGCGCCCGTGAAGTCCTGAAGCAGGGCGTCATCCTCGCCAACGGCGACACCGTGCACCCGGTCTCCGTCGAGAAGACCCTGCTGGAGGCCCGCGGTGAGGGCCAGAAGATCATCCTCGCCCTCGACACGGTGAAGAACCTCGCCGACGAGGAGATGAAGGTCATCACGGACGGCGCCAAGGGCGTGCGGCGCATCACCAAGCTGATGGACCCGGCCACCGCGACCGGCGAGTACATCGGCGTCACGCTGATCGAGCCCGAGGCCGCCGAGGAGCTCGCCGACGCGTTGAGGACCACCTTCGAGCGCGACCCCGACCTGTACTACGAGGACGGCTACCAGGAGCTCGTGAACCGCGGCTTCACCGTGGACGTGGCCCCCATCGGTGAGGTGACCTGGGTCGAGATCGACAACCACGACGACCTCGCCCGCGGCAGGGAGATCGCGTGCCGGTACTGACCCGCCTCATCCCGTCCCCGGTCGTCGTCGACATCCGGCGCGGCGCGATGGACGACCTGGCCGGTCTCCTCGCCGACCAGCGGATCTCCGCCTCGGGCAAGCTCGCCATCGCGATCAGCGAAGGATCCGGGCTCGCCCTGCGCGAGAGGCTCGCCCCGGTGCTGCCCGGGGCGGACTGGTACCCGGTCGCCGACGGCACGATCGACTCCGCGGTACGGCTCGCCGACGGCATCAAGGGCAACCGCTACGACGCCGTCGTCGGCCTCGGCGGCGGGAAGATCATCGACGTGGCGAAGTACGCCGCGGCGCGGGTCGGCATGCCCATGGTCGCCGTCGCGACGAACCTGTCCCACGACGGGCTCTGCTCCCCGGTCGCGACCCTGGACAACGACAACGGGCGCGGCTCCTACGGGGTCCCCACCCCGATCGCCGTCGTGATCGACCTCGACGTGATCCGCGAGGCCCCCGCGCGCTACGTGCGCTCGGGCATCGGGGACGCGGTCTCCAACATCTCCTGCGTCGCCGACTGGGAGCTCGCCCACGAGATCCAGGGCGAGGAGATCGACGGTCTCGCCGCGGCCATGGCCCGGCAGGCGGGCGAAGCGGTGCTGCGCCACCCCGGCGGGGTCGGCGACGACGCCTTCCTCAAGGTGCTGGCCGAGGGCCTCGTCCTGACCGGCATCTCGATGTCGGTCGCCGGCGACTCCCGGCCCGCCTCGGGCGGCTGCCACGAGATCAACCACGCCTTCGACCTGCTGTACCCGAAGCGCGCGGCCAGCCACGGCGAGCAGGTCGGCCTCGGCGCCTGCTTCGCCATGCACCTGCGGGGCGCCCGCGAGGAGGCGCTGCACATGGCGTCCGTACTGCGGCGCCACGGGCTGCCGGTGCTGCCCGGCGAGATCGGCTTCACCACCGACGAGTTCGTACGGGCCGTCGAATACGCCCCGCAGACGCGCCCGGGACGCTTCACGATCCTGGAACACCTCAACCTGTCCACCGACCAGATCAGGGACGCGTACGCCGACTATGCAAAAGCCATCCATAGCTGAACTCCGCCCGGTCGTGCACCCTCCGGGCGTGAAGGACCGGCGCAGTGGCGAGCACTGGGCGGGCCGTCTCTACATGCGCGAGATCTCGCTGCGCATCACCCGGCGCCTGGTGACCACGAAGATCACACCCAACCAGCTGACCTATGTGATGACCGTCGCCGGCGTGCTCGCGGCGCCCGCCCTGCTGGTCCCGGGCATCCCCGGGGCCCTGCTCGGCGTGCTCGCGGTCCAGCTCTATCTGCTGTTCGACTGCGTCGACGGCGAAGTGGCCCGCTGGAAGAAGCAGTTCTCGCTGGGCGGGGTCTATCTGGACCGGGTGGCCGCCTATCTGTGCGACGCCGCGGTGCTGGTCGGCTTCGGCCTGCGTGCCGCCGACCTGTGGGGCCCGGGACGCGTCGACTGGCTGTGGGCCTTCCTGGGCACGCTGGCCGCGCTCGGCGCCATCCTGATCAAGGCCGAGACCGACCTCGTCGGGGTCGCCCGTCACCAGGGCGGGCTGCCGCCCGTCAAGGAGGCCGCGTCCGAGCCGCGTTCCTCCGGTATGGCGTTCGCCCGACGGATGGCCGGCGCGCTCAAGTTCCACCGGCTGATCCTCGGCATCGAGGCGTCGCTGGTCATCCTGGTGGTCGCCGTCCTCGACACGGTCAGGGACGACCTCTTCTTCAGCCGTCTCGCGGTCGCCGTCCTGGCCGGCATCGCCCTTCTCCAGACCGTCCTGCACCTGGTGTCGATCCTGGCGTCCAGCAGGCTGAAGTGAGCTCTCCCATGAAAATCGGCGCAGTCATCATCACCATGGGCAACCGGCCCGACGAACTGCGTGCCCTGCTCGATTCGGTCGCCGGGCAGGACGGCGACCGGATCGAGGTGGTCGTCGTCGGCAACGGCGCCCCGGTCCCCGACGTGCCCGCGGGCGTGCGGACCGTGGAACTGCCCGAGAATCTGGGCATCCCCGGCGGACGCAACGTCGGCATCGAGGCGTTCGGCGCCTCCGGCACCGACGTGGACGCGCTGCTGTTCCTCGACGACGACGGGCTGCTGCCGAACAAGGACACCGCCGAGCTGTGCCGGCAGGCGTTCTCCGCGGACCCCGAGCTCGGCATCATCACCTTCCGCATCGCCGATCCGGACACCGGGGTCACCCAGCGCCGGCACGTGCCGCGGTTGCGTGCGGCCGACCCGATGCGCTCGTCCCGTGTGACGACGTTCCTCGGCGGGGCGAACGCCGTGCGGACCCAGGTGATCGCCGAGGTCGGCCCGCTCCCCGACGACTTCTTCTACGCGCACGAGGAGACCGACCTCGCCTGGCGTGCCCTGGACGCCGGCTGGATGATCGACTACCGCGCGGACATGGTGCTCAACCACCCCACCACCGCCCCCTCGCGGCACGCGGTCTACCACCGCATGGTGGCCCGCAACCGGGTCTGGCTGGCCCGCCGGAACCTGCCCGCACCGCTGGTACCCGTGTACGTCGGGGTCTGGCTGCTGCTGACGCTCGTCCGCAAGCCCTCCCTGCCCGCGCTGAGGGCGTGGTTCGGAGGTTTCCGGGAAGGCTGGTCGAAACCCTGCGGACCCCGGCGCCCCATGAGGTGGCGTACGGTATGGCGGCTGACCAGACTGGGCCGACCGCCTGTGATCTGAGAGGCTCTCCTCTGAG
The DNA here is from genome assembly GCF_040638585.1 of Streptomyces sp. NPDC025273. NCBI lineage: Bacteria > Bacillati > Actinomycetota > Actinomycetes > Kitasatosporales > Streptomycetaceae > Streptomyces > Streptomyces sp. NPDC025273. The sequence continues at coordinate 32,324 of NZ_JBEZYP010000012.1, read as the reverse complement.
ACCATGAGCCCTGTTCGTTGTGTACGGGGACCTGTCCGCCTCGGCCGCACCCGCGTCCGGCTGCGCATCGTGAAGACGAGAGTTCTTACCTGTGAGTGATACGACCCACGACGGCGGCATTGCGCTGAGCAGCCCGCCGTCCGCCGACGAGGGGCTGAGTGCCTCCCGGCTGGCCGCCAAGTACGGCTTGACGGTGAGCGGCGCCAGGCCCGGGCTGCTGGCGTACATCCGGCAGCTCTGGGGCCGCCGGCACTTCATCCTGGCGTTCTCCAGGGCCAAGCTGACCGCGCAGTACAGCCAGGCCAAGCTCGGCCAGCTGTGGCAGGTCGCCACCCCGCTGCTGAACGCCCTGGTCTACTTCCTGATCTTCGGGCTCATCCTGGGCACCAGCAGGGGGATGAGCCAGGAGGTCTTCGTCCCGTTCCTGGTCACGGGCGTCTTCGTCTTCACCTTCACGCAGAGCTCGGTCATGGCGGGGGTGCGGTCCATCGCCGGCAACCTCGGCCTGGTCCGTGCCCTGCACTTCCCCCGGGCCTCGCTGCCCGTCTCGTTCTCGCTCCAGCAGCTCCAGCAGCTGCTGTACTCGATGATCGTGCTGTTCGCCGTGGCGATCGGCTTCGGCAGCTATCCCAGGCTCTCCTGGCTGCTGATCGTCCCGGCACTGGCCCTGCAGTTCGTGTTCAACACCGGCCTGGCGCTGGTCATGGCCCGGCTGGGCAGCAAGACCCCGGACCTCGCGCAGCTGATGCCGTTCGTCATGCGTACCTGGATGTACGCCTCGGGCGTCATGTTCTCCATCCCGGTGATGCTGGCCGACAAGCCGCAGTGGATCGCGGATGTGCTGCAGTACAACCCGGCGGCCATCTACATGGACCTGGTCCGCTTCGCGCTCATCGACGGCTACGGCTCCGAGAACCTGCCGCAGCACGTCTGGGCCGTCGGGCTCGCCTGGGCGCTCCTGGTGGGCGTCCTGGGCTTCGTGTACTTCTGGAAGGCAGAGGAACGGTACGGCCGTGGCTGAGGAATCGTCCCAGGGACACATCCCCACCGTGATCGCCGACGACGTACACATCGTGTACCGGGTCAACGGCACGGGGGGCGGCAAGGGCAGCGCCACCGCGGCGCTCAGCCGGATCATGCGCCGCGGCAAGGGCGAGCCGCGCGGCGTCCGCACGGTGCACGCGGTGCGGGGGGTCTCCTTCACCGCCTACCGGGGCCAGGCGATCGGCCTCATCGGCACCAACGGCTCGGGCAAGTCCACCCTGCTCCGGGCCATCGCCGGACTGCTGCCGACCGAGCGCGGCAAGGTGTACACGGACGGCCAGCCGTCGCTGCTGGGGGTCAACGCCGCGCTGATGAGCGACCTGACCGGGGAGCGCAACGTCGTGCTCGGCGGTCTCGCGATGGGAATGAGCCGCGAGGAGATCCGCTCGCGGTACCAGGACATCGTGGACTTCTCGGGGATCAACGAGAAGGGCGACTTCATCACGCTGCCCATGCGGACCTACTCCTCCGGCATGGCCGCGAGGCTGCGCTTCTCGATCGCGGCGGCCAAGAACCACGACGTCCTCATGATCGACGAGGCGCTGGCCACCGGCGACCGCAAGTTCCGGGTCCGCTCCGAGCAGCGGATCCGCGAGCTGCGCAAGGAGGCGGGCACCGTCTTCCTCGTCAGCCACAACAACAAGACGATCCGGGACACCTGCGACCGGGTGCTGTGGCTGGAGCGGGGGGAGCTCCTGATGGACGGCCCCACCGAAGAGGTGCTCAAGGCGTACGAGCGGGAGACCGGCAAGTAGGTCCGTCCGCTCCCGTGGCCCCTGCCGCAGTACGGCGGCCGGGGCCACTGCGGTGCGCGGCTCCGGCGGCATCTCCTCCCGTCGGATGACGTCAATGGCCAGGAATCCGGGGAAGGTTGACAGAGATTGAAGTGCTGTACCGGGGCGTGCCGCACCCCGGCGCGGCCCTGTGAGCTGTGCGACGTAAGCTGTACGGGAGCTGATTCGCGTCACTGTGGGGTGATACGCCCCCCGGCACATCACCCGTTGTGAGCCTGTCGCACTCGAGGCAGTGAGCGGCGTGTCCGAAAAGAGATGTTTTGGGTCAGCAGTGTAGAACGGGAGATATGACGGCAATGATGGAAAATCTCCAGCTCCGACGTGGTTTCGCCGTCCCCGCGTCGGGTGGTACGCAGTGACCCGTGCGCGGCAGGCGCGTACCGACGCCATCTCCACGCTCGACAAGGCCACGGACGAGAACTTTCCCGTGGCCCCCTTCTTCCTGCCCCGCGCCTGGCGCGACGACCTGATGGCGGTCTACGGCTTCGCCCGCCTCGTCGACGACATCGGTGACGGCGACCTCGCGCCGGGCGGCGCCGACGCCCGCCACCTCGGCGTCGGCCCAGGGAGCGCCGACGACCGGCCGGCGATGCTCGACGCCCTCGAGGACGATCTCCACCGAGTCTTCGTGGACAGCGCCGACGGCCCGCGTCACCCCCTGATGCGTGCACTGCGCCCCACCGTGCGGCGCTGCGCGCTCGCCCCCGAGCCCTTCCTCGGGCTCATCGAGGCCAACCGGCAGGACCAGAAGGTCCGCCGCTACGGGACGTACGAGGAGCTTCGCGCCTACTGCGAGCTCTCGGCCAACCCCGTCGGCCGCCTCGTCCTGCAGATCACCGGCACCGCGAGCCCCGAACGGATCCGCCGCTCCGACGCCGTCTGCACCGCGCTGCAGATCGCCGAGCACCTCCAGGACGTCGCCGAGGACCTCGCCCGGGACCGGATCTACCTGCCCGCGGACGACATGGCCCGCTTTCATGTCGCTGAATCCGACCTGGCCGTACCGTCCGCGGGCGCGTCCCTGCGCGCCCTGATCGCGTTCGAGGCGCAACGCGCCCATGACCTGCTGGACGAGGGCATCCCCTTGGTGGGCAGCGTCCGCGGCAGGCTCAAGCTCCTGCTCGCCGGATTCGTCGGCGGAGGGCGAGCCGCCCTCGCCGCGGTCTCCGCCGCGGGTTTCGACGTACTGCCCGGACCGCCCAAGCCCACCGCGCCGAGTCTGCTGCGCGAAGTGGGAGCCGTCCTGCGAAAAGCGCACAGAGAGGGGTGAGCCGGACCGTGGAGGGACAGACGACGTACATGTCGGCACCGGTACAGGCCGCGTACAGCTACTGCGAGGCCGTCACCGGACAGCAGGCCCGTAACTTCGCCTACGGCATCAGACTGCTGCCGTACGAGAAGCGGCAGGCCATGTCGGCGCTGTACGCCTTCTCCCGCCGCGTCGACGACATCGGCGACGGCGACCTGGCCCCGGAGACCAAGCGGACCCGGCTGGAGGACACCCGGCATCTGCTCGACCGGATCCGGGACGACGCGGTCGAGGAGGACGACACCGACCCGGTCGCCGTCGCGCTCGCCGACGCCACGCGCCGCTTCCCGCTGCCGCTCGGCGGCCTCGACGAGCTCATCGACGGCGTACTCATGGACGTGCGCGGCGAGAGCTACGAGACCTGGGACGACCTCAGGACCTACTGCCGGTGCGTCGCCGGAGCCATCGGACGGCTCAGCCTCGGCGTCTTCGGCACGGCACCGGGCGCACGCGGCGCCGACCGGGCCGCCGAGTACGCCGACACCCTCGGCCTGGCACTCCAGCTCACCAACATCCTGCGCGACGTCCGCGAGGACGCGGGCAACGGGCGCACCTACCTGCCCGCCGACGACCTCGCCAAGTTCGGCTGCTCCGCGGGGTTCCACCGCGCCACGCCGCCGCCCGGCTCCGACTTCGCCGGTCTGGTGCACTTCGAGGTCCGGCGCGCCCGCGCGCTGTTCGCCGAGGGTTACCGGCTGCTGCCGATGCTGGACCGGCGCAGCGGCGCCTGCGTGGCGGCCATGGCGGGCATCTACCGCCGGCTCCTCGACCGGATCGAGCGCGACCCCGAGGCCGTCCTGCGCGGCAGGGTATCGCTGCCCGGCCACGAGAAGGCGTACGTCGCGGTACGCGGCCTGTCGGGCCTCGACGCGCGGTACATCTCGCGCCGGACCGCCCGGGGGCGGGCCTGATGCGCCCGACGGACGGCACCGAGCGGGGAACCCCGCACCGGCCCCACGCGTCCCTGACTGCGACGGCACCACGGAAGGAGCACGCATGACCGGCCAGGACCCGCGCTCCTCGCGCGCGGTGGTCGTCGGCGGCGGGCTCGCCGGAGTGACGACCGCCCTCCGTCTCGCCGACGCCGGGCTCGACGTGACCCTGCTCGAAGGCCGCCCCCGGCTCGGCGGCCTCGCCTTCTCCTTCCGCCGTGGCGAGCTGTCCGTAGACAACGGCCAGCACGTGTTCCTCCGCTGCTGCACCGGCTACCGCTGGTTCCTGGACCGCATCGGAGGCACCCGCCTCGCCCCGCTGCAGGAACGCCTCGACGTGCCCGTACTCGACGTGGGACGGGCCGGGGGGCCGCGGCTCGGACGGCTGCGCCGCACCGGGCTGCCCGTGCCGCTGCACCTCGCCGGCGGACTCGCCGCCTACCCGCACCTCTCTGTCGCCGAGAAGGCGGGCGTCGCCCGCGCGGCACTCGCGCTGGGCCGCCTCGACCCTGCCGACCCCGCGCTCGACGGCATCGACTTCGCGACCTGGCTGCGCCGCCACGGGCAGTCGCAGCGCACCGTCGAAGCCCTCTGGGACCTCGTCGGCGTGGCCACGCTCAACGCGACGGCGCCGCATGCCTCCATGGCACTGGCCGCCATGGTCTTCAGGACGGGCCTGCTCTCCGAGCCCGGCGCCGCCGACATCGGCTGGGCAGCCGTGCCGCTCGGCGAGCTCCACGACACCCTCGCCCGCAGGGCGCTCGCATCGGCGGGCGTACGGATCCACGTACGCACCCGGGTCGGCTCCCTCACCCGCACCGAGGGCGGCCGATGGGCCGTCGGGACCGACGGCGAGCGGATCGAGGCCGACACCGTCGTCCTGGCCGTCCCCCAGGGCGAGGCCCACGGCCTCCTGCCGGAGGGGGCGCTCGACAACCCCGGCCGGCTCCTCGACCTCACCGACTCACCGATCCTCAACGTGCACGTCGTCTACGACCGCAAGGTGCTGCGCCGGCCGTTCTTCGCCGCGCTCGGCTCGCCCGTGCAGTGGGTCTTCGACCGCACCGCGACCTCCGGGCTCCAGGGCGGCGGACAGTACCTCGCCCTGTCCCAGTCCGCGGCCCAGGGCGAGATCGACCTGCCCGTCGCCGAGCTGCGCAGGCGCTACCTCCCCGAGCTGGAGAAGCTGCTCCCCGCCGCGCGCGGCGCGGGCATCCGCGACTTCTTCGTCACCCGGGAACGCGCCGCGACCTTCGCGCCCGCCCCGGGAGTGGGACGGCTGAGGCCGGGTGCGCACACCCGCGCCCCCGGACTCCACCTGGCAGGCGCGTGGACTGCCACCGGCTGGCCCGCCACGATGGAGGGTGCTGTCCGCAGCGGTTTCAGCGCCGCGGACGCCGCGCTCCACGCCCTCGGCCGGCCCCATGAACATCCGCTGCAGGAGGCGGCATGAGCAGTACCACCGGAACAAGAGGAGAGTCTGTGACCCCGGCGAATCCGGCTTCCGACACCGTGGCGGACACCACGGACGTCACCGCGCTTCTGGAGCGTGGAAGGGCCCTGTCAGCGCCGGTGCTGCGAGCTGCCGTGGACCGGCTGGCGCCGCCCATGGACACCGTCGCGGCCTACCACTTCGGCTGGATCGACGCCCACGGCCGGCCCGCCGACGGCGACGGCGGCAAGGCCGTGCGCCCCGCGCTCGCCCTGCTGTCCGCGGAAGCGGCGGGCGCTCCGGCCGAGGCCGGTATCCCCGGCGCGGTCGCCGTCGAACTCGTGCACAACTTCTCGCTGCTGCACGACGACCTGATGGACGGCGACGAGCAGCGCCGCCACCGCGACACCGTATGGAAGGTGCACGGACCGGCCCAGGCCATCCTCGTCGGCGACGCGCTCTTCGCGCTGGCCAACGAGATCCTGCTGGAGCTCGGCACCGTCGAGGCGGGCCGGGCGGCCCGTCGGCTGACCACCGCCACCCGCAAGCTCATCGACGGGCAGGCCCAGGACATCTCCTACGAGCACCGCGAGCGGGTCACCGTCGACGAGTGCCTGGAGATGGAGGGCAACAAGACCGGCGCGCTGCTCGCCTGTGCCGTGTCCATCGGAGCCGTGCTCGGCGGCGCCGACGACCGCACCGCCGACACCCTGGAGGCGTACGGCTACCACCTCGGCCTCGCCTTCCAGGCCGTCGACGACCTGCTCGGGATCTGGGGCGACCCGGAGTCCACGGGCAAGCAGACCTGGAGCGACCTGCGCCAGCGCAAGAAGTCCCTGCCCGTCGTCGCCGCACTCGCCGCGGGCGGACCGGCCTCCGCCCAGCTGGGCGAGCTGCTGGCCGCGGACGCCAAGAGCAGCGACTTCGCCAGCTTCTCCGAAGAGGAGTTCGCCGCACGCGCGGCACTCATCGAGGAGGCGGGCGGCCGCGAGTGGACCGCCCAGGAGGCCCGCCGACAGCACGCGGTAGCCATCGAGGCGCTGCACGGCGTCGACATGCCGGAACGGGTACGGGCGCAGCTCACCGCGCTCGCCGACTTCGTTGTCGTACGAAAGAGATGATCACCATTCTCATATGACTCGCAGTCGCCGGCGGGCGCCCGTAGTGGGCGCCCGCCGACGGAGACCCCAGCACAGCAGCGGACCAACTGCACGAAGGGGAAGCCATGACAGCGACGACCGACGGAAGCACCGGGGCCGCGGACCTCCGCGCAGGCCCGGTAAGTGATCCGACCGACACGACCATCGCCGCGGACGACGTGCTCGCCGTCGCGCGGCGGGCCGCGGAGCGCTCGGTGGAGCACCTCCTCGGCAGGCAGGACGAGCAGGGCTGGTGGAAGGGGGACCTCGCCACCAACGTCACGATGGACGCCGAGGACCTGTTGCTCCGTCAGTTCCTGGGAATCCAGGACCCGTCCACGGTGCAGGCGGCAGCCCGCTTCATCCGTGGCGAGCAGCTCGGCGACGGTACCTGGGCCACCTTCCACGGCGGGCCCGGCGACCTCTCCGCCACCATCGAGGGGTACGTGGCGCTCCGGCTGGCCGGAGACCGCCCGGACGACCCGCACATGATCCGCGCGGCCCGCTTCGTCAGGGACCGGGGAGGCGTCGCGGCAGCCCGGGTCTTCACCCGTATCTGGCTCGCGCTCTTCGGCTGGTGGAAGTGGGACGACCTGCCGGAGCTCCCGCCCGAGCTGATGTTCCTCCCGAAGTGGGTCCCGCTCAACATCTACGACTTCGGCTGCTGGGCGCGCCAGACCATCGTCCCGCTCACCGTCGTCTCCGCGAAGCGGCCCGTCCGCCCCGCCCCTTTCACCCTCGACGAGCTGCACACCGACCCGATGTGCCCGAACCCGCCGGGGCGCGCGGCTCCGGCGGTGAGCTGGGACGGTGTCTTCCAGCGGCTCGACAAGGCGCTGCACGCCTACCACAGGGTCGCCCCGCGCGGACTACGGCGCATCGCCATGAACGCCGCGGCCCGCTGGATCATCGAGCGCCAGGAGAACGACGGCTGCTGGGGCGGCATCCAGCCGCCCGCCGTCTACTCCGTCATCGCCCTGCACCTGCTGGGTTACGACCTCGACCACCCGGTGATGCGGGCCGGACTCGCCTCGCTCGACCGGTTCACCGTCCGGCGCGAGGACGGCGCCCGCATGGTCGAGGCCTGCCAGTCGCCGGTCTGGGACACCTGCCTCGCCACCATCGCCCTCGCCGACGCAGGACTGCGACCCGACCACCCGGCCCTCGTGAAGGCCGCCGACTGGATGCTCGGCGAGGAGATCGTACGCCCGGGCGACTGGTCGGTACGCAAGCCCCAACTGGCCCCCGGGGGATGGGCGTTCGAGTTCCACAACGACAACTACCCCGACATCGACGACACCGCCGAGGTCGTCCTCGCGCTGCGCCGCGTCCGCCACCCGGACCCCGGCCGGGTCGAGGCCGCCATCGAGCGCGGGGTGCGCTGGAACCTCGGCATGCAGTCCCGCAACGGGGCCTGGGGCGCCTTCGACGCGGACAACACCAGCCCTTTCCCCAACCGGCTGCCGTTCTGCGACTTCGGCGAGGTCATCGACCCGCCGTCGGCCGATGTCACCGGGCACGTGGTGGAGATGCTCGCCGTCGAGGGCCGGGCGAGCCACCCCCGTACCCGCCGGGGCATCGAGTGGCTGCTCGCCGAACAGGAGGCGAGCGGCGCGTGGTTCGGCCGATGGGGCGTCAACTACATCTACGGCACCGGTTCCGTGGTGCCCGCGCTGATCGCGGCCGGACTGCCTGCGGCGCATCCCTCGGTCCGGCGGGCCGTCCGCTGGCTGGAGTCCGTCCAGAACGACGACGGCGGCTGGGGCGAGGACCTGCGCTCCTACCAGGAGGAGAAGTGGATCGGACACGGCGCGTCGACCGCCTCCCAGACCGCCTGGGCACTCCTCGCGCTCCTGTCCGCCGGGGAGCGTGACAGCAGGGCCGTCGAGCGGGGCATCGGCTGGCTGGCGGGAACCCAGCAGGCCGACGGCTCCTGGGACGAGCCGTACTTCACCGGGACCGGCTTCCCCTGGGACTTCTCCATCAACTACCACCTCTACCGGCAGGTGTTCCCGCTCACCGCGCTCGGCCGGTACGTCTACGGCGATCCCTTTGCCACCGGAACCGGTAAGGGGGCCTGAGCGGATGGGGGACGACCGGAGACCACCCGCCCCCGCCACGCCGCTGCTCATCGCCTGTGCGCTCGGCATCGAGCACATCGCCCTGCGCTCGGGCCGGGGGAAGGGCGCTCCCGGTCCGGTGACCGTCATCAGGACCGGGATGGGCCCCAAGGCCGCCGAGAACGCCGTCCGGCGCGCACTGGGGCGGGACGGCGCCCACGGGGCCGCTGTCATCGCCTCCGGCTTCTGCGCCGGACTGGCCCCCGGCATGCACCCCGGCGACCTCGTGGTGGCCGAGGAGACCCGGGACGAGAGAGGCACGACGCCCTGCGTCGGGACGGGCCTGCTCGTCGACGCCCTGGCCAGGGCGTCACCCGGCCGCGCCGTCCACACCGGGCCACTGACCGGCTCCGGCCATGTCGTCCGGGGACCCGAACGCGCCGGGCTCAGGGCCACCGGCGCCATCGCGGTGGACATGGAGTCCGCCGCCACCCTCCGCACCGCCGTACGGACCGGGGCGGGCCCTGTTGCGGCCGTACGGGTGGTCGTGGACGCTCCGGAGCATGAGCTCGTCCGCATCGGCACGGTCCGCGGTGGAATATCGGCATTCCGCGTTCTTCGTGCTGTCCTTCCGGCTTTCCATGAATGGCACCGATCTTTGCTGCTCCCCAGGAGGTGAGCCCAGATGGCCATGCCGCTCCGTCAGTCCATCAAGGTTGCGACGTATCTCATCGAACAGAAGCTCCGCAAACGGGACAAGTTCCCGCTGATCGTCGAGCTGGAGCCCTTGTTCGCCTGCAATCTGGCGTGCGAGGGCTGTGGGAAGATCCAGCATCCGGCCGGAGTCCTCAAGCAGCGCATGCCCGTGGCCCAGGCCGTCGGGGCGGTGCTCGAATCGGGTGCACCGATGGTGTCCATCGCCGGTGGCGAGCCGCTGATGCACCCGCAGATCGACGAGATCGTGCGTCAGTTGGTGGCGAAGAGGAAATACGTCTTCCTCTGCACCAACGCCCTGCTGATGCGCAAGAAGCTGGAGAAGTTCACGCCGTCGCCGTACTTCGCCTTCGCCGTGCACATCGACGGGCTGCGTGAGCGGCACGACGAGTCCGTCGCCAAGGAAGGCGTCTTCGACGAGGCGGTGGAGGCGATGAAGGAGGCCAAGCGGCGCGGCTTCCGGGTCACCACCAACTCCACCTTCTTCAACACCGACACCCCGCAGACGGTCATCGAGGTCCTCAACTACCTCAACGACGAGCTGAAGGTCGACGAGATGATGATCTCGCCCGCCTACGCCTACGAGAAGGCACCCGACCAGGAGCACTTCCTGGGCGTGGAGCAGACCCGTGAGCTCTTCAAGAAGTCCTTCGCCGGCGGCAACCGGGCCCGCTGGCGGCTGAACCACTCGCCACTCTTCCTGGACTTCCTGGAGGGCAAGGCGGACTTCCCGTGCACGGCCTGGGCGATCCCCAACTACTCACTCTTCGGCTGGCAGCGACCCTGCTACCTGATGAGCGACGGATACGTCCCCACGTACCGGGAGCTCATCGAGGACACCGACTGGGAGAAGTACGGCCGCGGCAAGGACCCGCGGTGCGCCAACTGCATGGCCCACTGCGGCTACGAGCCGACCGCCGTACTCGCCACCATGGGATCGCTGAAGGAATCCCTGCGCGCGGCACGGGAGACCGTCGGCGGGACCCGGTGAGGTCATGACCACCGGAGATCCCGTCGCACCGGGTACCCCGGGCTGCCGGCCCGGCCGATCGCGGTGCGCCGCCCCGGACAGCACGGGATGGTGGCGGTCGTCGAGGACAACAGCCGGGCGGGCGGAGTCGGTCCGGCCGCCGGACAGGCACTGCGGGACGCCGGCGTCGACGTACCGCTGCGGACGTACGGCCTCCCCGAGCGGTTCCTCGGGCGCGGCGAGGTGCCGGCGGACATCGGGCTCACTTCCCGGGAGATCGCCGGAGGGATCGGCGCGGCGCCGGCCCGCATCAGGGCGGCTGAGGACCGGATCGCGGCGAAGGAGAGTGGGGAATGAAGGACGACGGGACCGAGGGATTCGATCTGGCGCGGCTCCTCTCGGAACGCGGCGCCGAGCGCTACGAGCTGCACACCCGGCACCTCAACCACCAGCTGCCGCGCATGCTCCGCACCCTCGGCTTCGACAAGGTCTACGAGCGGGCCGAGGGCGCGTACTTCTGGGACGCGGACGGCAACGACTACCTCGACATGCTCGCCGGCTTCGGGGTGATGGGGCTCGGCAGGCACCACCCCGTCGTGCGCAAGGCGCTGCACGACGTACTCGACGCCTCGCTCGCCGACCTCACCCGCTTCGACTGCCAGCCGCTGCCCGGACTGCTGGCCGAGCGGCTGCTGGCGCACAGCCCGCATCTGGACCGGGTGTTCTTCGGGAACAGCGGGACCGAGGCGGTCGAGACCGCGCTCAAATTCGCCCGGTACGCCACCGGGAAGCCGCGCGTCCTGTACTGCGCGCACGCCTTCCACGGGCTGACCACCGGCTCGCTCTCGGTCAACGGCGAGTCCGGCTTCCGGGACGGCTTCGCGCCCCTGCTCCCCGATACGGAGATCCCGCTCGGCGACCTCGACGCCCTGCGACGCGAGCTGAAGCGCGGCGACGTGGCCGCTCTGGTCGTCGAGCCGATCCAGGGCAAGGGGGTCCAGGCCTCGCCTCCCGGCTTCCTGCGGGCCGCGCAGGAGCTGCTGCACCGGCACAAGGCGGTGCTCATCGCCGACGAGGTGCAGACCGGGCTCGGCAGGACCGGGGACTTCTACGCCTACCAGCACGAGGAGGGCGTCGAGCCCGATCTGGTCTGTGTGGCCAAGGCGCTCTCCGGCGGCTACGTGCCGGTCGGGGCGACGCTCGGAAAGGACTGGATCTTCAAGCGGGTCTACTCCTCCATGGACCGCGTCCTCGTCCACTCCGCGAGCTTCGGGTCGAACGCCCAGGCCATGGCGGCCGGACTCGCGGTGCTCGCCGTGATGGAGGACGAGGAGACCGTCGCGAACGCCCGCCGCACCGGAGACCTCCTGCGGGAACGGCTCGCGGCACTCGTCGGCCACTACGAGCTGCTCCACGAGGTCCGCGGGCGGGGGCTGATGATCGGCATCGAGTTCGGCCGGCCCTCCTCGCTGAAACTCCGTAGCCGTTGGACGATGCTGCAGGCGGCCCGGAAAGGGCTCTTCGCGCAGATGGTGGTGGTTCCGCTGCTGCAGAAGCACCGGATCCTCACGCAGGTCTCCGGCGATCATCTGGAGGTGATCAAGCTGATCCCGCCGCTGGTCATCGGCGAGCGGGAGGTGGACCGCTTCGTGACCGCCTTCACGGCCGTCATGGACGACGCGCACAGCGGGGGCGGGCTGATGTGGGACTTCGGCAGGACGTTGGTGAAGCAGGCGGTCGCCCACCGCTGAGCACCGGATGTTTTGCCTCTGGGGTAAGAAATTTGCCTGAGAGGAAAGATCCTGGCTCAATGGAGGTATGAATCCTCCCGAAGGAGGGGTGGCCGACGAGCTGCCGGGGGTCGCGCCACGCCTGCGCGACCTGCGTCGCGACCGAGGTCTCACCCTGGAGACCGCCGCCGGGCGGGCCGGGCTCTCCCCGGCGCACCTCTCCCGGCTCGAGACGGGCCGCAGGCAGCCCTCGCTGCCCATGCTGCTCGGACTCGCCCGCATCTACGGTACGACGGTCTCCGAGCTCCTCGGCGAGATGCCGCCCGAACGTGACGCGATCGTCCGCGGCGGTGCCGTGGGTGGCTCCTCGGGGAGGACGTTCGGGAGGCCCCCCTCCCCAGGGGGTTCCGGCACTGCCGCCTCCACCGGCACTGCCGCCTCCACGGGCACGGAGGCCGACGGCTGGCTGTACCACCAGGCCGGCGCACCGGGCCGCGCCATGCAGGCGCTGCGGGTGAGCGTCCCGTACGGAGCCCAGAGCGATCTCGTGCGTGTTCATCCCGGAGAGGAATGGCTGTACGTCCTCGACGGGCGGTTGCGGGTGGTCCTGGGGGAGACCGTGCACGACCTCGAGGCCGGTGACAGCGCGCACTACGACTCACTCACTCCGCACCGGATCGCCGCGCTCGACCGCGGAGGCGTGCGGCTGCTGTTCGTCCACACGCTGTTGCAGAGTCCCGCCGCCGAACTCTGTCTGGGCGACGAGGTCCACCGCGTGTGAACCCCGCCCGCCCCATCGTCCCGCACCCCCTTCGTCCACCTCGGCCCGAGCGGTCGAAAGAGAGGACTGTCATGTCCGATTCAACAGACTACGACCCGCTCACCCCGCGCAGGGAGAAGGGCGCGGACTCGCAGGAGCGGAAGATGCCCCGCGGTGTGGTCATCCGGCTCTTCGCGTACCTGGTGGCGGGGCACGTCATCGCGGCCTTCCTCTTCATCCTGTTCACCGTGGCGGGCAAGGGCTGACCCGCTCGGCCCCCGGCGACGGCCGGCCGCGCACGGCGAAGGGCTGACCCGCCGCGCCGGTCCTAGGCGTCCTCGACGAGACGCTCGCGCAGCCTCTCGCGGGTCACGGGGGTGAGCCTCAGACCCTCGGAGAGGTAGCGGTCCGTGCTGCCCCAGGTCTCCTCGATCGTCGTGAAAGCGGCGTCGAGGTAGTCGGAGTGCGCGGCGAACAGCGGATTGAGCAGCTCCATCACCTCGTCCGACATCCCCGCCGACGAGGTGTCGCTGCGCCGCACCCTGTAGCGGCGGTGCGCGTGGTCGGACTTCAGGTAGTCGGCCTCGATGGCTTCCCTCTCGACGCCGACGGCCAGCAGTGAGACCGCGATCGAGAGGCCGGCCCTGTCCTTGCCCGCGGCGCAGTGCATCAGCGCGGGCACGCTGTCCTCGGCCAGCGCGTGCAGCACCCGGCTGTGCTCGGCCGTACGGTCCCTGATGATCGACCGGTACGAGGCGATCATGCGGTCCGTCCCCTTGCCGTCGGCGAGGATCGAACGCAACTGCTGGATGTTCCCGTCGCGCACGAGCCGCCAGAACTCGGCGCCGTCGGCCGGGTCGGAGAGCGGAATGCTCACATTCCGGACGCCGGGCAGTTCCACGTCGTGGCCGTCGAGCTTGTGGTCCGCCGCGTTGCGGAAGTCGAAGACCGTGTGCAGGCCGAGGCCGGCGAGGAAGGCGGCGTCGGCCTCGGTGGCGTGCGCCAGGTGTCCACTGCGGTAGAGGCGCCCGTGCCGCACCTTCCGGCCGTCCACGGTCGGGAGCCCGCCCACATCGCGGAAATTGCGGACACCGGTCAGCTCGGTGTCGGTCGACGGAACCTCTGGCAGTTGCGTCACAAGGACTCCTGGAGTGTCTGGCGTCGGCGCCGCTCGCCGACGAGGGCACGCTCGCGACGATACGACATGCATTCATCGGGCAACCGTCTCGGCCTTCGTCCCGTTTTCGGCTCGGCTCAAAAGGGAGGGAAGCGGCGTGATGTCCGGATTGGCGTATTTAGCGGAACATGCCCTGCTTGTGCGGGAGATGGTGGGCGGCAGGTGAGCGGGATCATATCCGTGACGGTGTGTGGCGGAATCGGATGCGGGTATTCCGGACTCTGCGCGGAAAGCCAAGATCCGTAATCCACGGAGTGTGACCGGAATTCCGGTCGGGAAATGCGGAGCGGATTCCGGTTCGCAACCGACGGCTTGTTCCCGGCGTCCTGGCTCGCTTACGGTCACGGTCAATCCGGACGGAACGCCTAATCCTGCCGCCGCCCGGAATCCGCACCGACCAACGTGTGGCAGGAGCGGGGGAACCAGGTAAGCCGCCGACCGGAGTGATCCGGAACGGCTCGGGGTCAAGTCGCGTCCAGCGCGACCGGGCATCTCCAGCCCGAATCCGACAGCTCACCTCGTAGGCGCCGGAGAGGAATTCCCCATGCCCGCAAAGGGTAAGCACCGTCGTACCAGGACCGGCCCGATCTCCCGCGGTGTCCTCGCCGTCGGGACCGGCGGCGCCGTTCTCGCTCTTCCGCTGATCGGCGCCACCGGCGCGCACGCGGCGGACCAGGCCGCGCCTGCCGCCAAGTCCGCCGCCGCTGCGGCGCACAGCACGCCCGCCGCCTCGGTGGCGAAGAAGCAGAGCGCCCCGAAGACGTACTCCGTGGTCCCGGGCGACTACCTGTCGAAGATCGCGGCAGACCAGAAGCTCAAGGGCGGCTGGGAGAAGCTGTACAAGGACAACCGCGAGGTCGTCGGCGACAACCCGAGCCTGATCTTCCCGGGCATGAAGCTGACCCTCGGCGCCAAGGCGTCCGGTCCGGCCACGCAGTCCGCGCCGAAGGCCGCCCCCTCCAAGGCCGCGCCCTCGAAGGCCGAGCCGGCTCCCGAGCCGACCGCCCCGGCCGAGAGGAAGACGACGACGGTCGCCAACGCCGCCGACTCCACCGCTGCTTCCGAGGGCAACAGCTCCGGCTGGGCCTCCCCGGTCGCCGGTGCCAACGTCACCACCCCGTACCGCGCCTCCGGTGCCAGCTGGTCCAGCGGCTACCACACGGGATCCGACTTCCAGGCCGCCTCCGGCACCAGCATCCGGTCCATCGGCCCGGGCACCGTGGTCTCGGCCGGCTGGAGCGGTTCGTACGGAAACGAGGTCGTCATCCAGCACAGCGACGGCATGTACTCCCAGTACGCCCACCTGTCGTCGCTCGGCGTCTCCGCCGGCCAGACCGTCACCGGCGGCCAGCAGATCGGCCTCTCCGGCTCCACCGGCAACTCCACCGGCCCGCACCTCCACTTCGAGGTCCGCACCGGCCCGAGCTACGGCTCCGACGTCGACCCGATCGCCTACCTGCGCTCGCACGGGGTCTCCATCTGAGCGTCTCCGGGCAGGCGTCCGGCATGAGTGTCCTCATGTGACGCGGAGAAAAGGGGCGGTGCGCGGCGGCGCGCCGCCCCTCTTCTGTTCCGGCTTTACCAAAACCTGACCGGGTGGTCTTTCTCACCACCCGTCAACCCTGTATTACGGTCGCGTAGGTCACATTCGAAGGTGCAGGATATGCGCTTGTGGCAGACGATTCGAGAAACACACGACGAGGCATCATCGGGTCGTACGCAGCGATTGGCGACAGCTTCACCGAAGGTGTCGGGGACCCCGGCCCCGACGGGAGACCCCTCGGCTGGGCCGACCGGTTCGCGGTCATCCTCGCGGACCAGCTCACGGTCCCCGCGGCGGCGGCCGGCCCGCACGGGAACTTCCGGTACGCCAATCTCGCCGTACGCGGACGCCTCCTCGACCAGATAGTCGAGGAACAGGTCCCCCGCGCCAAGGAGCTGGCACCGGATCTGGTGAGCTTCTGCGCGGGCGGCAACGACATCATCCGGCCCGGCTCCGACCCGGACGACGTCGCGGAGCGCTTCGAGCGCGCGGTCGCCGAACTGACGCGGGTGGTCGGCACCGTCATGGTCACCACCGGCTTCGACACCCGTCACGTTCCGGTGCTCCGGCACCTGCGCGGCAAGATCGCCACGTACACCGCCCATGTCCGGTCCATCGCCGACCGCTACGACTGCCCGGTCCTGGACCTGTGGTCGCTGCGGTCCGTGCAGGACAGGCGCGCCTGGGACGACGACCGGCTGCATCTCTCGCCCGAGGGGCACACCCGGGTCGCGCTGCGCGCCGCCCAGGTCCTGGGACTCGACGTACCGGCCGACCCCGACCAGGTGTGGCCGCCGCAGGCGCAGCGAGGGACGTTCGAGGTGCGGCGCGACGACATCCACTGGGCGCGTGAGTACCTCGTGCCGTGGATCGGACGGCGGCTGCGCGGCGAGTCCTCCGGCGACCATGTCGAGGCCAAGCGCCCCGACCTGCTGCCGCTGTGAGTCCCCTGACGGACAGTGCGGTACCGGACCCGGTGGCCTGCGCGCCGTCCGGTCCGGCGCCCGGCGCGCAGTGGGTGCTGCGCGCCGCGCGGGCCGAGGACGTCGAGGCGGTCGCGGAGCTGCGGGCCCTCGTCATGCGCGCGGACCTGGAGCGGCTCGGGCGCTACGACGAGCACCGGGTGCGGCAGCGGCTGCGGGATGCGTTCACCACGCGCTACACCTCCCTCGTCATGGCCGGCGGTGAGTTCGCGGGATGTGTCACGGTCCGGCCCGCCGCCGACGGGAAGCTGCTGGAGCACTTCTACCTGACACCGCACCACCAGGGCCGGGGTCTCGGATCCGCCGTGCTGCGCGCGGTGCTGGAGGACGCCGACCGGGAGGGTGTGGCCGTACGGCTGAACGTCCTGCGCGGCAGCGCCGCCCGCAGGCTCTACGAGCGACACGGATTCGTCCAGGAGGCCCAGGACCCGGTCGACGTCTTCATGGTGCGTCCGCCGGGCCCGGGCGCCGCTCCGCGAGCCTGACCGGCGACAGCGCGACGGTCTGCCGACGGGCGGGTATCCGCTCCAGCACACCGCCCGCGAACACGTCGTACAGCGGCAGCGTCTCCAGGTGCACGTAACCGATGTGACAGTCGCACACCTCGACCGGGCAGCCGCGGGGGCCGAGGGAGCGCCGGTAGCTGCCGTCATAGAGGTTGCCCAGCTCGGCCCGGACGAAGTGGCAGCGCCGCACCGTCCCCTCACCGTCCACCGAGATGACCGACTCGCCCGTCCGGCAGGGCAGCCCCGCCGAACTGTGGGGGTGCCTGCTGTACGGGAACAGCGGGTCCAGCTCCGTCCACCGGTCCGCCTCCTCGTCCGTATAGGCGTGCCCCTCGGCGGCGTTGACCCAGAGGTACACCTCGTCGGGCAGCGCGGCACGCAACTGCCGGGCCTCCGGCAGGTGTTCGTCCAGCCCCACCACCCCGACGCTGAACCGCACCCCGAGGTCCGTCAGCTCCCGGCACCTGCCGAGGAACCGCTCGTACGGTGTCTGCCCCGGGTGGTACGTGCACCACAGGGCGACCTTGTCGCGCTCGGCGCCGGTCAGCCAGCCGGTACGGGCGCTGAGGTTGGTCTGGACGGCGACCCGGCCGACGTGCGGCAGCCGCGACAGCTCCACGACCGCCCGCCGGTACCAGGAGCGGACCAGCCCCTCGCCCCACGGGGTGAACAGCACCGACAGCCGGTCGCCGCTCTGCGCGCCGGCCCAGGCCGTGAACCGCTCCAGGGCGGCCCGGTCCTCGCGCAGCTGCTCGCCGCTGTCCCGCCGCTTGGCGAAGGGGCAGTAGGGGCAGTCGTAGTCGCACGAGGACAGCGGGCCCCGGTACAGGATCGTCAGGTCCATGCTCATCGGCCCCTGTTCGTCGCGTGCGCGGTCCGGACGGCCGAGCGCATCGGGCGGCTCACTTCAGCTCGTACGCGGCCATCGCGGCCCGTACGGCGGGGGAGAAGAGCTCCGGGCCCAGCGCGTCGGAGTGGGCCAGGCCCTCGGGCGAGAGCCGCAGCAGACCGGGGGCCGCGGACGGGGCCAGCCAGCCGCGCCCGGCGATGAGGTCCAGCTCCGCGGCGAAGTCGGCCCGGGGATCCGACCCGAACCGCTCGCGGTACTCCTCGGACCGCAGGCCCCGTGCCTGGAGCAGCGACTGCAGCAGATGGCGCCTGCGCGCCTCGTCGCCGTCGACGTACCGGCCGACCTCGGCGCGCGAGAAGTCCCCGGTCGCCGTGAACCCGTCGATGATGCCCCTGATCTCCCGCATCTCCACCGCGTAGTCGAAGGAGTAGTGCAGCGAGGAGGTGTACGAGCGGGCACCGCAGCCGAGCCCGATCATGCCGTCGGTCTGGCAGGCGTAGTCGTCGGGACCCGAGCGCGGGGCGTCGGCGCGGCGGAACATCCGCATCGACACCTGCTCGTACCCCTGGGCCAGCAGATGGTCCCGGCCCGCACGGTAGAGGCGCAGCCGCTGCTCGTCCCAGGCGGCGTCCGACCCGTCCGGTGGACCGGCCGCGGTGCCCTGGCGGCCGAGACCGGTCAGCGGGCGCACGTACAGCGGGTAGAGGTACAGCTCCTCCGGACGCCAGGACAGGGCGGCGTCCAGCGAGGTGCGCCAGGTCTCCTCCGTCTGACCGTCGATGCCGTAGATCAGGTCGATGTTGAGGACCGGGATACGGGCGTCACGGATCCGGCCGAGTGCCGCCTCCACCTCGGACCGGCGCTGCGGACGGACCGCCGCGCGGGCCTCGGCGTCGACGAAGCTCTGCACACCGATGCTGATCCGGGTGGTACCGCGGTCGGCGAGCACGGCCAGCCGGTCCGCCGTCGCGGTCGAAGGCGAGGTCTCCACCGACAGGGGCACGGACCGCAGATCGGCGCCCATCCGCTTCTCCGCGATGTCGCAGAGCCGCTCCAGCTCACCGGCGGTCAGGAAGGTGGGGGTGCCGCCGCCGAACGCGGCAGCCGCGAAACGGACCGGCTCGTCCTCGCCCAGCGCGTCCCGCACGGCGCAGGCCTGGCGGTCCAGCGCGTCGAGATAGCGCGCGGTCAGCTCGCCGGGCGCGCCGATCCGGGTGAACAGGTTGCAGAAGCCGCAGCGCACCTCGCAGAACGGTATGTGGAGATAGAGGGAGAGCGCGTCCTTGCGCTCCGCCGCCCACAGGTCGCTCAGCAGGGGCCGGCCGGCGGCCTGTCCGTTGAGCGGCCGGTACGCCGTCTTGTGCGGGTAGGCGTAGACATAGCTCTGGTAGGGCCTGGTGATGCCGGTCATCGAGATGCCCCCGGGGCGAGGAAGAAGTGGGCGTACGGCACGGTCCAGACCGCTTCGTGACCGAGCCGGTGGCCCGTGTACCCGTCGTCGCCGTAGGCCGTGCCGTGGTCGGAGCAGACGATGGCGAAACACCTGCGCCGGCTGCTCGCCGCGGCGAAGAGACGCCCGATGTGCTTGTCCACGTACTCCAGGGCGGCGGCGTGGGTCTCCCGGGAGTCACCCGCGTCGGCGGTGGCTCCGGGCAGGTGGAACCAGTTGGGCTGGTGCAGGGCCGAGACGTTGACGAAGAGGAACAGCTTCTGCTCCTGCGGCAGTTCCGCGACGACCTGCTCGGCACGGGCCACCTGTTCCTCGAAGGACGTCGGCGAGGCGACCCCGAACTCCGGCTCCCAGTGGCTCTCCTGGAACATTCCGGGCAGCACCGAGCCGAGCGGCGGGCGACGGTCGAAGAAGCCGACACCGCCGACGCACACCGTGCGGTATCCGGCTCCGACCAGGCCGGAGAGCAGATCAGGGGTGTCATGGACGAAGGTGCCGTCCGCGGTGGTCTCACTGCCCGCGAAGCGTGCCGCGAACAGCCGCGGGTGCCGGCCGGGCGATGCGGGCGTCGGCAGGAAGCCGGCGAAGATCGCCTGGTGGGAGGCGTAGGTGAAGCTGCCCGGCGCATGCCTCTTCTCCCAGACACCGCCCGGCAGATGCCGGGCCAGGTTGGGCAGACGGCCGGCGGCGGCCAGCTCCGCGGCGACGTCGTGGCGCAGCGTGTCCAGGGTGACGAGCAGCAGATCGTCACTGCCCACGACCGTGTTCATATCGGGATTCCGGGTGTCCGCCACGACGGACGGCGCGTCAGGGGGCAGTGATGGCACGGTCATTCCTCGCACATTCGTTCCTCGGCCGTTCCTCGTTGTTCCTCAGCACGGCGGCCACCTGGGCCGCGTACGTGTCCAGGCCTTCCGCACCGCTCCCCGGCAGGCCGGTCAGCCGTGGCAGGAGGTCCCCGAAGGCATTGACCTCCCCGACGGCGAAGCGCCGCCAGCCGGTGGCGGGCAGCAGATCGACGCCCACGCACAGCGTGTCCGGGAAGCAGGCCGCGGCCTGCTCGCACACGGCCAGGGCCGCACGCCAGCTGCCGCCCGCCGCCTCGACGGCGGCCCGCACCTCGTCGAGATCGCCGCGGACCCCGCCCAGATGCAGATTGGTCATGGGGGACCGGCTGGTCCGCACGACGGCGTGCGTCGCCCGGCCCGCGACCACGACGACCCGGAGGTCGGCCACCCGCCCCCGCTGCGACGCCTTGGGCAGCCAGCGCTCGATGTGCAGACCGTCCGGGGCGAGCGCGTCGACGACCGCCGACACCTCGTGCTCGGTCGTGCAGCGGCGCACCCGCAGGGAGTTGAAGAGCCTTCCCTCGTCGTCCCGCTCGACGGACGTGGTCGCCCGCACCCGGTGGGCGCCGGCCGTCTCCACGGCCAGCACTCCGGAGGCGGACGAACCGTGCGCGGGTTTCACGAACACCCGTGGCATGCGGTGGGCGGCCATCAGCTCACGCACGTCCGCCCACCCCCGCACCGGGGCCGCCGAGGGCCCCGATGTGGGCGAGGCCGGCACGGGCACCCCGGCAGCTTCCAGCACACCGTGGCAGAGCCTCTTGTCGAACAGGACGGTGATGTCGTCCGGATCGTTCAGCAGAACGGCTCCGGCCGTCGTCGCCGCCCGCGCCACGTCCCGTACCGCCGAGGTGAAGCGGGCGTACCAGCGAGCCGAACCCTCCACTCTGGTCGGGTCGTCGACCCCGCGCAGCAGCCGCTCGACCTCGGCGTCCTCGCCCGGCGAGTCGATGCGCACGCGCTCACCCGGCAGGAAGGACGCCTCGCCCCTCAGCACCTCCAGCCAGGACACGGTGCGCGCGTCCGGCAGCCCGGCGGCGCGCACGGCGTCCTGGAAGAGGGCCACCCTGCGGTTGCCGGGATTGCCGACGACCGCGAAGCGCGGCGGCACGCTATTCGCTGACCGCGACATAGCGGGGCTCGTCGTCCGCCGGATCCCAGTCGTCCGCCTCCTCCAGGTCGACCTGGACGCCGGCGCGGGCGCACAGATCCCTGATACGCGAGACCAGCGGATCGGTGAGGTAGTGGTGGTGCAGATCCAACGAGGTCAGATGGGTGAGCGGCTGACCGTCGAGGAGCGCCTGCGCCCCGTCGTCGCCGAGGGTGCCCATCGCGAGGGAGAGCGAATCCAGCTGGGCGACGACCGGGGCGGAGGCGACCACCCTCGCGATCTCGTCCTGGATCTCGCTGTTCTGCAGGCCCAGGTGGCGCAGCCGGGGAAACGTGGCGCCCGACAGCACCGGACGCATGTCCTCGACCGTGGCGTCACCGCCGTACCAGTCGGCACCGAACCAGAACTCCAGCCGCTCCAGGGCGGGCAGCTCGGACGCGCCGACCGCGCGCACGACGTGGCCGGGCAGGCCGCCGGACTCGAACCGCAGCGATCTCAGCTTCTGATGCCGCACCGGCCGCAGTCGCAGCTTCTCCTCCTCCGGGACGGAGTCCCCACCGCCGCGCACCGTCAGCTCCTCCAGGAGTGGGAAGGCGTCGATCAGCGGGGTGATGTCGCACATCTCCAGCCAGGACACCTCGCACTCCTCGCCCACCACATCGGCGAGGAACAGGGCGCGAAGGGCCGTGAACCGATGGGCGTCTGCGGCGATCCGCTCCACCACGGGGGCGAACGAGGTGTAGTCGTCCTGCCACCACGGGCCGATCAGCAGCGCCCGGACCCGCGTCGGGTCGACCGTGCCGAGGAAGTGCTGCCAGAGCTCCGGGAACGTCAGCCCCTTCCAGGCGCACTCCAGCCGCCAGGCCACGGAGTCCGCCTCGGGCAGGGTCCCCGGTACAAGATCGTCGGGGACGGGCAGTGTGAGGACCTTCAGACCGTGAAAGGCGTCGGGGTGTTCGATCGTCACCGTGCCCTCACTCCGCAACCGTGGTGTAGCGCCCTGCCGCGCCACGGTTGTCCCACGGCTCGCAACGCTCGGACAGGTCGACCCGCACACCGTGCGGCTCCAGGGCCTCGGTGATCCTGCGTTCCAACGGCTCGGTCAGGAAGTGATGATGCAGGTCGAGCGTGGTGAGATGGGTGAGCGGCTGGCCCTCGAGCAGGGCGGCCGCTCCCTCGTCCCCGAGCGTGCCGCAGGACAGGTCCAGCGTGCGGAGCCGGGCGACGACGGGGGCCGAGGCTATCGCGGCCGCGATCTCGTTCTCGATCTCGCTGTTGCGCAGGCCCAGATGGTGCAGCTGCGGGAAACGGTTGCCGGAGAGCAGCGGCGCCAGGGCCGGGAGGTCCGTGTCGCCGCCGTAGGCCGAGACTCCCAGCCAGAGATCGAGGACCTCCAGCGCGGGCAGCTCGCTGTCCAGCACGCCGCGCACCACCTCCACGGGCAGGCCGCCCGACTCCATGACGAGTGCCCGCAGGGACTCGTGCTTGACCGGGGGGAACACCAGGTCGCTGCCGCCGCGCACGCCGAGCGCCTCCAGGCCGGGGAACGCGGTGAGGAGCGGCGTGACGTCGGACTGCTGGATCCAGGAGATCTCGGCCTCCTCCATCACCAGGTCCCCGACGAAGACCGCGCGCAGCGACGTCAGCCGGTCGGCCGCGGCGACGACGAGACCGATGGGGTACGACGACGTCTCCTCGTACGTCTCACCCCACTGCCCGATGATCAGAGCCTCGACCCCGGCCGGGTCGACGGCTTCGAGGAACGACGTGAACTCCTGCTCCCACGTCCGGTCCTCCGTGTCCGGGTCGAACGGATCGACGCTGATGCGCCAGGCGACGGCATCGGCCGCCGGCCGGGCGGTCCCACCGGTCTCGTGCTGGAAGTCGACGGCCGGAAGGCCGAGCAACTCGTGCAGGTGATCCACACCGGACATGGCACTGAGCTCCTGATAGCGAGGGCGGTTGTTGTCCGCAAGGTGTATCAAGTCCCACTGACAACGGTCGGACCGGGCCTGTTCCGCGGCCGATTGTCAGACCCCCGCCGTAGCGTTCCATCCGTGGCCGGCACAGCGGGTGCCGTCACTGAGGGGAGACGTCTGTGTACCGGCAGGGCGATGTACTGATCGTGGCGCTGGACGAGTCGGAGGTGCCCGCGCACTTCCTCGACGCACCGGGCGAACCGCGCGACGGGCGGGGACGGCTGGTGCTCGCGCTGGGAGAGGTCACCGGGCACGCCCACGCGGTGCAGGGACCGGGGCGGCTGATGCGGGAGGCCGGACCGGTCGGCCCGATGATGCTCCATCTCCCCGACGGCGGACGGGTGGTGCACGAGGAGCACGCGGCGATAGCGCTGCCGAAGGGCTGGTTCCGCGTGGTGCGTCAGCGGGAGTACGCCCCGGGCGCCGTCCGTATGGTCGCCGACTGACCGTCGCGGCGGTGCGTGCGACGGCAGGGCGGACGCGGTGAACGAGATCTACGTGATGGACGCGGTGATGTGCGGCCAGCAGACCGGAACAGACAGGGGACGGGAACACCGATGCAGTACGTGAACGCATGGCGGGCCGTGGCAGCGGCGACGGGCGAGGCGGACCGGGGCGCGGCCGAGGACGGGGTGCGGCTCGCCTACCGCGGCGCCGGGCTCGCCGAGCCGGAGCGCATCATCTGGGCCGACTCGCCCAGGGCGGCCGTCGAGGCGGTGGAGAAGCTCGCCGACGCGGGGCGCTCGGTGCGCGAGGACGTCCGCACCCGCCCCTGGGCGGAGGAGCGCCGTCGGATGTACGACGAGCTGGGCCCGGCGGGCTGGTCCGCCCTGTGGTCCGCAACCGGGGCCCAGCTGTGGGAGACCACGGCCGCGCTGGCCGAGCGCATACGTGCGGGGGTCGTCGCGGAGCTCGCCCCGCGGCCCGAGGACGAGTCCGCCGTGCGTCTGCTCCTGCTCGACGCGGTCCTCGGCCAGCACGACGCGGCGTGGCTCGCCGCCTTCGACGGCCGGGGCGACCGGCTGACGGGACTGGCCGAGGTCGCCAGGAACGCCGGCTGGTGGTGGCCCTACGAGCGTGCCGTCGTGATCAGCGAACGGCCCGTGGCGCTCCACCGCGACGAGGCGGGACGGCTCGACCGGGGAGACGGCCCGGCGCTCGCCTACCGTGACGGCTTCGCGCTCCACGCCTGGCGCGGCATGCCCGTACCGGCCGAATTCCTCGACGGGCTGGCATCCCTGACCCCCGACCGGATACGGGCCGAGGAGAACGCGGAGCTGCGCCGCGTGATGCTGGAGTACTACGGATACGACCGCTATCTCACCGAGTCGGGCGCCGAGCCGGTCCACCGCGACGAGACCGGCATCCTCTGGCGGATCGCGCTGGACGGCGACGAGGACGTCGTGATGGTCGAAGTCGTCAACTCGACCCCGGAGCCGGACGGGACCAGCCGCACGTACTGGCTGCGCGTACCGCCCCGGACCAGGACGGCGAAGGAGGGGGTCGCCTGGACCTTCGGGCTCGAAGGGGCGGCCTACGCCCCGGTGCGCCAGACCTGACCAGGGCTGCTGCCCGCGGCCGGTTACCGCGGCCTGCCGCTGACCGCGCGAGACCGGTCAGGCCGTCAGTACCGTGTGCTCGATGCCGAGTTCGCGGGCGAGTGCCTCCTCGGACCACCGCAGCATCGTCGCCCGGGAGAGCGGACCCGCGTACGACGTCATCTGGACGGCCAGGCCGTCCAGAAGAGCGGTCAGCCGCCAGGCCACGGACACCGGGTCGGCGCAGTGGAATTCACCGGCGGCGGCGCCCTCCTCGATCACCTCGGCCAGCTCCGCCTTCCACCGCTGGTCGAGGTCGCCGGCCACCTCGCGCAGCGTGGGGTCGCGCAGCGAGGCCGCCCAGCCCTCGATCCACAGCCGCCAGCCCTTGGCCCGGCCCGTCGGCGCGTACCAGCGGACGGCCGCCCGGAGACGGCGTACCGCACTGGTGCGACGGGTCAACAGCCTGCGCAGATGGGCAAGATCCGCCTCCGCCGCGTACGCGAACGCGGCCGCCACCAGCTTCTCCTTGGTGGAGAAGTGGTAGAGCACCAGTGCGTTGCTCACGCCCAGGACTGAGGCGACATCGGCGATCCGCACCGCGGACACACCCCGCACCTCGATCTGTTCGACCGCAGCGCGCAGGAGCTCCTCACGCCGCTCCGCCACGCTCAGCCGTACCCTCGCCACGCGCTCACCCTAACCAATGTGCCCGAACGGCAGCGGTCGCCCGCGACCGTGGCCCTACCGGTACCAGCCGAACCGTTCAGCCATCACCGGCAGCCGCTCCGCGACGATCGCGTGCGCGGCCGCCCGCGGCGTGCAGCCGTCGGCCTCCGCCCGGTCCAGCATCCGGTCGGTCAGGGCGCGTATCGCGCGGCGGGTGTGCGCGAACGCCTCCTCCGCGTCCGCCCCGACGTCCCCGAACAGGGTCCACCACCACCAGGCGTTGGTACCGGAGTTGACGACCACGTCCGGCAGCACCATGATTCCGCGCTCCCGGAGCAGCGCCTCCGCCTCCGGCAGCACCGGCATGTTCGCCGCCTCGATCACCCAACGTACCCTCACCGAGGCATGGTTCGAGGCATCGACGGCGTACGGGACGGCAGCCGGGACCAGCACCTCCGCGTCCGCCGCCAGCCAGGCGCCGGCAGGCAGCTCACGGTCCCCGTCCCGCAGGGCGCCGCGGTCCACCGTCCCGAACGCGTCCCGCGCGGCCAGCAGCGCCTCGACGTCCAGCCCCGCCGGGTTGGCGATCGTCCCCCTGACATCGGCGACCGCCACGACCGTGAGGCCGGCCCGGGAGAGGAAGCGAGCCGTCGCGCCTCCCATGGTGCCCAGCCCCTGCACGGACACCCGGGCATCGCCGTACGCGACTCCCGCACGGTCCAGCGCGGCGAGCGCGGATTCGGCGACCCCGCACCCCCCGACCAGCTCGTCCAGCCCGATCCCGTCCACCGTGACGCCGAACGCGTCCGCGAGCCGCCGCCGGGCCGCCGCCTCGTCGTCCAGGAGCGGATAGACCGCCTGGACCGTGGAGACCAGCCCCGCCTCGGCCGCGGCCCGGTCGACGAGGTCCTGGGTCAGCCCGAGATCCTCGCCGGTCGTCCAGACGCTCTCGACGTACGGGCGCATGGCCCGCAGATAGCGGAGCAGCACCCCGTAGGCCCCGGGGGCGCGCGGATCGAAGTCGATGCCGCCCTTGGCGCCGCCCAGCGGGATGTAGCGCGCCCCGGTGTCCTCCGCGTCGAAGTGGAGCGCCTCTTTCATGGTCATGCCACGGGCCAGGCCTGCCACCTCGTCGAGCGTGCACCCCTGCCGCATCCGCAACCCGCCGCTGGCGACACCGCGCACGAGCCGGTCCACGACGAGGTACCCCCGGGTGCCGGTGACGTGATCCGTCCAGGTCAGGGAGATATGCGGGGCGGCGGACGGGGGCGTCATCAAGCGGCTCCTTGATCGGCGTTACTGAACCGTCGGTCAGTATCAGGACAGGGCCGTACACCTGTCAAAGAGCTTTCCATCAGGTGGGGGACCGGAGCACGGCGCAACCGTTGGGTTACCGAAGGCCATGACGTGCTCCCGGGTGCCGCCGCGGCGGGCGGCCCTCACCGCGGCGACGGGCGGGACCCCGCAAGATGTGACACCAACGGGCGGCGGATGCGGAATCCTGCGGCGTGCACGGACGTTGGAGTCGGCATGGCGGACATCGAACACCGGCGCGCAGCACTGCTCCGACTCATCGGCGAGCACGACGGCGGGGTGCTCGTCACCCTCAAGCGGGACGGCAGACCCCAGCTGTCCAACGTGAACCACGCGTACTACCCGGAGGAAGGGGTGATCCGGATCTCCGTCACCGAGGGCCGGGCCAAGACGCGTAATCTCCGTCGCGACCCGCGTGCGAGCTACCACGTGACCAGTGACGACCGGTGGGCCTGGACCGTCGTCGACGCCACGGCCGAGCTGACCCCGCCCGCCGCCCGGCGTGACGACGCGGCCGTGGAGCAGTTGGTCACGCTCTACCGCGATGTCAAGGGCGAGCACCCCGACTGGGACGACTACCGGCGGGTGATGGTCGAGGACCGCAGGGTCGTCCTGACACTGCGGATCGAGCACGTGTACGGGCAGCCCCGTGGCTGACACGGCGCCGTCCGTGCGGGGAGCGGTCGGTGCCCCTCCGTCCACCGTCGAACCCTCGCCCCGCCGCACCTCCCGCCCGTAATGAGACGACACCGACTCCATCAGGAGATGTTGTGACCGGCGCAGACAACCAGCCTTCGCTCCGTACGAGACTCCGCTCGCTGCGCCCCGGCGGCTTCGGAGCGGATCCGGCCGGAGCGCGCATGGAGCGCATACGCCGATCGCCGAATTTCGCCGACGGGGTGTTCCAGAACCCGGTGGGGGCACGGACCAGGCCGTCCGGTTCCATGCTCGAATTCGCCAAGGTGTACTTCCACCGGGAGCAACGGGCCCGCAGGTCGCCTGACGGTACGGTGCCCGTCCACGCCGGCACCCTGGCCGACCTCGCCCGCCCGCCCGCGACGGGCCTGCGGCTGACCTGGATGGGCCACTCCAGCGTGCTCGCCGAGATCGACGGCAGGCGGGTGCTCTTCGACCCGGTCTGGGGCGAGCGCTGTTCGCCCTTCGCCTTTGCCGGGCCCAGGCGGCTGCACCCCGTGCCGCTGCCGCTGGCCGCGCTCGGCGCCGTCGACGTGGTGGTGATCTCGCACGACCATTACGACCACCTCGACCTGCCCACCATCAAGGCCCTGGCAGGGACGGAAACGGTCTTCGCCGTGCCTCTCGGGGTCGGAGCCCATCTGGAGCGGTGGGGCGTGCCCCTCGACCGGATCCATGAGCTCGACTGGAACGAGACCGTACGGATCGCCGGGATCAGCCTCACCGCCACCCCGGCGCGTCACTTCTGCGGGCGCGGCCTGCGCAATCAGCAGCACACGCTCTGGGCGTCGTGGGTCGTCGCGGGTCCCGAGCACCGGATCTACCACAGCGGCGACACCGGCTATTTCTCCGGCTTCCAGGACATCGGAGCCGAGCACGGCCCCTTCGACGCGACCATGATCCAGGTCGGCGCCTACTCGGAGTACTGGCCGGACATCCACATGACCCCAGCCGAGGGCCTCCGGGCGCACCTCGACCTGCAGGCGGACCGGCCGCACGGCGTAGTGCTGCCGATCCACTGGGGCACCTTCAACCTGGCCCCGCACGCCTGGGCCGAGCCGGGGGAGTGGATGAAGGACGCGGCGGACGAGGCCGGGCAGGCAGCCGCGTTTCCTCAGCCGGGTGAGCCGTTCGAACCGTCTGGGGAGCTTCCCTCCGACGCTTGGTGGAGGGCGGTGTCGGCGCCGATTGCACACCCGTGGCGGCGTCCGAAGGTGACGGATGCACCGGTACCCCGCGAAGAAGTCGATCTTGCGCGCGAGTGGTGAAGGGTCGGCGCCGCCACCAAGGCGTTGCACTCCTTCGCTCTGACGATGATGGACGACCACCTTCAGTCCTGCGTCGCCGATGCCGTCGCGCAAGGTGGCGACCAGGTCCAGGGCGAGATTGCGGAAACCTCCCGGACGGGCGCTCGCATGGTCAGCTCCTGAGCGGCAGCAGCCGGCCGATTCAAGCGTCTGTCAGTGCGGTGCCGCCCCGCGGGCGGCGGTGACCAGCCAGGAACCGCTGCGCAGCCACACCGCGCCGTCCGCTTCGTGGCGGTGCAGGGCGGCTGTCAGTGCCTGGCGGGCCTCGGTCTGCTCCGGCCGGCCGACCTGGTTGAGCAGGTGGCGTCCAGGGCCGGAGTCGAGCAGGAACGCCGCGGCATCCGCCGCGTCGGCACCCCAGTTCCCCGGTACCTCCACCCGCTGCGCGTCGACTCCGGTGAACCCGCCCGCCGCGAGCAGGGCGCGGATACGGTCGGGATCGGTGAGCGAGAACATGCCGGGCCCACCCGCTCTTCCGAAGCCGCCGAGCGGCAGAATGCCCTTCAGCGAGGCCAGTGCCTCAAGCCACTCGTTGGTCTCGGCTTCGGCCGCGCAGATGAAGGCCAGCCGGCCGCCGGGCCGCAGTGCGCGGTGGAGGTTGGTGAACGCGGCGACGGGGTCGCTGAAGAAGGTCATGCCGTAGCGGCTGATGACCTTGTCGAACCTCGCGGCCTCGAAGCGGTGGACTTGGGCGTCGCCTTGAACGAAGGAGACGTTGTCCACGCCTTCCCGTCGGGCGCTGTCGCGGGCCTTCTCCAGCATCGGGCCCGACAGATCCAGCCCGAGCGCCTGGCCGCGGTGGGCGCGCTGTGCCGCGAGGCGGGTGGTGCGGCCCGCTCCGCAGCCGATGTCGAGGACGGAATCGGTCTCCGAGACGGCCGCGGCCTCCAGGAGGGGCTGGTTGAAGCCGTCGTTGACGGCGTCCCAGCGTTCCTGGCTGCGTGCCCATTGCTCGCCTTCGTAGCCGTTCCATGCCTCGGCCTGTGCGGTGTTGGCGAATCGACCCATGGGTGACTCCCTCCGGCCGGGCGCGGTGAGGAGCCCCGGCTCTAGTATGGGCAAGTGCCCAAACAGTATGGGCGAGCGCCCATACTTGCAACGGGTCAAAGGGAAGGGGCGGTTGTGTCACCTCGTGGTGTGGCGATTCCTGACGTGCGTGAGCGGCTGTTCGAGGCTGCGGAACGGGTGGTGGCCCGTGACGGCGCGGCGGCCCTGACCAGCCGAGCCGTCACTGCGGAAGCGGACTGCGGCAAGGGTGTCCTGCACACGCACTTCGCCGGCCTGGACGAATTCGTCGCTGAACTGGTCCTGGACCGGTTCGCGCGCAGTGCCCACCAGGCCCAGGCGCTGGAGGCGAAGGTCGGGCAGGCCACGGTCGCGCACAACCTGCGGGAAGTCGCCCTCGCCCTGATGGACGCTCTGCCTCCCGCAGTGGTGGGCCTGGCGATGACATGCCCAGCAGCCGTGCTCCACGCCCGCGAGGGTCTCCGGTCCGGCGCGCCCGCGTTCGACGCGATCCAGCAGGCCTTCACCGTCTACCTGCAGGCGGAGCAGCGAGGCGGTCGGTTGCCCGATGCCGCCGACTCGGCCACCATCGCGCTCGCGCTTGTCGGCACGATCCACCACTTGCTGATGACCCGCGCTCCCGGACGAGCAGAGGCCGCGAAGGTGACTGTGGAGCGGCTGTTGGCCGTACTGCTTCGCAGCTGACTCCGAGGCGCCATGAACCTCAGGGCGCCTTGCGACAGCGGCCCAGAGCTGTGGGGCGCTCGGCTGTGAGACGTCAGCGCGGATCTGGACCGCGTAGGGCGCACCGATGTCGGTAGCGGGGACAGCCAGCAGAAGCCGAAGTGCCGTCTCGGGAAGGCGTGGCTGGAGATGTGCGCCAAGACGGCCGCCGGCCAGGCCTCCCACCCCACAGGACAATCCGAGCAGCCGGTCGGGAGCTACGTCGCCCGTGGCGGCCAGGGAGTGCGGCGCGCAGGCGACGCGCCGACGACGGACCTCACGAAGGTGGAGGCCAGGGCGGCAGTCGCGACCGTGGCCACGGCGGTTCACGGGTGGGCGGATGGGCGCGGGCCCGTCGGGCGGAGCTGGATCGACTCATGAGAGCCGTCTCGAAAAGCACTGGCAGTCGTCACGCGGTCGGTGGATCGGGCGAGGCGGAGGCGCCGGGGCGGACCGTAGGATGACCGCATGGCCAGCCCGATGCAGCCCTCGAGCCGTCGCCCCGCGGGGCGCGGCTTTCTGCTGCTGGTGCTGGCGGTGCTGGCCGGTGTGCTCGCGATGCACGGCCTCGGCCCGGGATCCGCTCCTGCGAAGCAGCCGACGGTTGCCAGTGGTCACGCCATGGCGCCCGCGCATGAATCGGCCGTCCATCAGATGGCCGGAGACTGCTCGCACGGCGATGGCGGAGCGAATCATCACGCCGACGCAACGTGTGCGGCGACCGGTGTCGGCGTTCCCTACGCGCCGCCCGTGCTCGCCGCGACTCTCGATGCCGCGCCCGTACCGGCGGCGCTGCCCGGCAGCGCGGCGGGGACCCCTGAGGGCGGCCGAGCGCCACCCGACCTCTCTGAGCTGCAACTCCTGCGGATCTAGGACCACCCGCACGGCACCTCCTCGCATGGCTCGACCGGCGAGTGATGCCGCGCTTCGGCACATCCTCGTTCCGCATCGGCGCCCGCCCGCCAGGGCGGCGCACCAAGGAGTCGCACCATCATGAAGAAGAACCTCATCCGCCGTACCGCCCTCGTCGTCACCGCAGGCGCCGCGTCCCTCGTGCTCGCCGCGTGCGGGTCGAGCGGTGACACCTCCGGCGGGCACGACGGTCACGGCTCGTCGTCCTCGGCCTCCTCGTCCGCTCCGGCCTCCCAGGGCCGGCACAACGCCGCCGACGTCGCGTTCGCCAAGGGGATGATCCCCCATCACCGCCAGGCAGTGGAGATGGCCGACCTCGCGCCTGGCAGGGCCGAGGCCACCGAGGTCAAGAAGCTCGCCGACCAGATCAAGATGGCCCAGGACCCGGAGATCAAGACCCTGTCGGGCTGGCTGACCTCCTGGGGCGAGCAGGTTCCCGCCGAGGGCGCCATGGACCACTCCATGCACGGCACAGGCGGCATGATGACCCCCGAAGAGATGGACAGCCTGAAGCAGGCGTCCGGCAAGGCGTTCGACACCGCCTTCATGGAAATGATGATCCAGCACCATGAAGGGGCCGTGGCGATGGCCCAGACGGAGAAGGCCGACGGCGCCTTCCCGGATACCCAGAAGATGGCGGACGCCATCATCACCTCGCAGACCGCCGAGATCGCCAGGATGAACAGCCTGCTCGGCAAGAGCTGACCCACCCGGCGCAGGGGTGGGGGGGGGGGGGGGGCCGCCCCCCCCCCCCCCCCCCCCCGGGCCCCCCCCCCCCCCCCCCGTGGGTTAGCGGGGCCGGGCCGCCCGCCGGCCCCCCGCGCGGCCG
>NZ_JBEZYP010000011.1:0-248148 GCF_040638585.1 Streptomyces sp. NPDC025273 | reverse complement strand
GCCACGAGACGGCAGCCGCCTGATAGCCACACCCAGCACCCCTGGGCGACCCAACCCTACGAATGGCTCGATCAACCCGTTCAAGAAGGTAGAGCCGCCTGACCTGCGTGGTTCATGGTGCAACGAAAGCCCCGGCCGGTCCCCATGAGGACCGGCCGGGGCTTTCGGCTTTCCGAGTGTGCGAAGGCGGACGCCGGGCAGGCGTGATGTGAGGCCGGGTGGCACCCCTCCGGGCAGCCACTCAAATGACCGTTTCGTCTCGTATGTGCCATCGTGGACGGGTGGCAAGCCGAACAGCTGTCTGCACAGCTATCTGATCGGAGAAGTGCATGTCTGTCGTGAAGAGCCCACTGTCCGAAGGCGACCGCAAGGTCGTGGGAGACGCGCTCCAGGGCGCCCTGGTCGATCTGATCGACCTCTCCCTGGCGGCCAAGCAGGTCCACTGGAATGTGGTCGGCCCGCGC
Source organism: Streptomyces sp. NPDC025273 (assembly GCF_040638585.1). Classification (NCBI taxonomy): domain Bacteria; kingdom Bacillati; phylum Actinomycetota; class Actinomycetes; order Kitasatosporales; family Streptomycetaceae; genus Streptomyces; species Streptomyces sp. NPDC025273. The sequence goes on along the minus strand of NZ_JBEZYP010000011.1, from coordinate 247,684 downwards.
TTCCGGTCCGTGCACCTTCAGCTCGACGAGGTCGTGGACACGGCGCGGCAGCACTCGGACACGGTCGCGGAGAGGGCGTCCGCGATCGGCGTCAATCCGGACGGGCGGTCCCGCACCCTCGCGAAGACCACGGCCATCGACTCCGTGCCCGACGGCTGGATCAAGGACGTGGACGCGGTACGGGCACTCGTGGACGCCCTCCGTGTGGTCATCGACCGCATGAGGGAGCGGGTCGAGGCGACCGCTGATCCGGACCCTGTAAGCCAGGACATCCTGATCACGCTGACGGCGGATCTCGAGAAGCACGCGTGGATGTTCCAGGCGGAGAGCGCCTGACCGTCCGCCCACCTGACCAGCGAGCGAGGAGCCGAACATGGCCGACGACAACACCGCGGACAAGCTCAAGGGCAAGGCCAAGGAAGCGACCGGGAAGCTCACCGGCGACCGGCGCAAGGAGAGCGAGGGCAAGGCCGACCAGGCCAAGGCCAAGGCCGGGGGCGCTCTGGGCGAGGCCGGTGAGCGCGCCAAGGGCGTGAAGGACTCCCTGACCGACGACGACGGGCGGTAGGGCCCGGGGACGGGGGTCTCTTGTCCCCGCCCGGCCGTACGGTCGCTTGTGCCCCCGCCGGTGGGCGGGGGCACAGTCATGGGATGCGGAGGATGCAGGCGGGGTCGTCTCGGGGGAAACTGCGGGAAGGGCCGCGGAACACTCTCCCCGCGGCGGCCCCGGGAGAGCGCGCGCGTCCCTTGCGCGCTGCGCACGCCGGACAGCGCGCCGATGCGCCCCTCCCGTCAGGAGACCGCCCTACTGGCGTCGGCCGGAGGAGGCAGCCATGGTGCGCCGATGGATGCCGCTGCTCGTCCTCGGCGGTGTGTGGTGGTGGGCCGTGCTGCGGCTCCTGCTGGAGCCGGAGCACACCGGCCTCGTCGAGGGGGCGGTGGCGGCGGGCGGGTGGGGGCTGAGCCTGCTTCCCGTCCATGTGGCGGCGGCCGCGCGGCCCGGACGCGAGCACGGGCAGGGTGCCGGCGGAGGATCCCGGACGGAGCGCCCCGGCACCTGACGGCTCCCTGAGGGGTGAGCGTCCTCTGCGGGGCCCGTTCTTCGAGGCGGCTCTGTCCCTCAGCCGGTGGGACCCGACTGGCACCTCGGACACCAGTAGGTGGGGCGGTCGTCCTGGTCCGCCGAACGGATCGGTGTGCGGCAGCGCAGGCAGGGGCGGCGGGCCCGGCCGTAGACGAACAGCCGCTCGCGCGCGCCGCCCCGGCCGTAGGCGGCGGTGGGACCCGTCGTGGTCCGGGCCGGACGGTCGCGGTTGGCCTCCAGGAGCTGCTTGGCCGTGCCGACCAGACGTGTGGCGAGGGGTTGCGGAAGCTCGCCCACCGGCAGCCAGGGCGTGACGCGGGCCAGGAAGCAGAGCTCGCATTTGTAGACGTTGCCGATCCCGGCCAGGTTGCGCTGGTCCAGCAGCGCCTCACCCAGAGGGCGCGCGGGTTCCGCGAGCAGATTGCGCAGGGCGGTGTCCGGGTCCCAGCCGGGGCCCAGCAGATCGGGGCCCAGGTGGCCGACGACCCGCTCCTCGTCCTGGGTACGGAGCAGTTCCAGAACGGGGAGGCGGTAGCCGACGGCGGTGTGCTCCGCGTTGGAGAGCACGGCCCGGATCTGGTGGGCGGGGCCGCCTCGCCAGCGTTCGCCCGGCCGGTAGACGCGCCAGGCGCCGTCCATCCGCAGATGGCTGTGGAGGGTGAGGCCGTCCTCGATGCGCGTGAGGAGGTGCTTGCCGCGTGCGGTGACGTCGAGCACGGTCCGGCCCGTCAGGTCGGCCGTGGCGAACCGCGGCACCCGTAGGTCGCAGCGGGTCAGCACATGACCCGCGAGCGCCGCGTCGAGACGCCTGGCGGTCTGCAGGACGGTGTCACCTTCGGGCATGCGTCCATGATGCGCGGCGCCGGGCTCGTACGGGACCCGCAGCACCCCCGCGGGCCGGCGCAGCCCCTGGCCTCAGGCGCGCAGACGCAGTCCTCTCGGTGTGGCGAGGAAGCCGGCCGCCTCCAGGGTGCGGCCCAACGGGGAGGTGAGCGACGAGGCGCCGTTGGTGCGCTCCACGGTGACCGTGCCGAGCATTCCCGTGCGGGCCGCTGACGCGAGCGCCTCGGCCGCCGCGGCCAGTGCCGGGTCGGCGGGGTCGGCCGGCCAGGCCAGCAGCGTCTTGCCGCCGCGCTCCATGTACAGCGTCAGCTCCCCGTCGACGAGGACCACCAGCGCCCCGGCCTTGCGGCCCGGTCTGTGCCCCGCGCCGTCCGGGGATTCGGGCCAGGGCAGCGCGGCGCCGTACGCGTTGGCCGGATCGGCGGCCGCGAGGACCAGCGCGCGGGGGGCCGTGCCGGGGTCCGTGCGGTCGCGGGCGGTGGACGCGGCCCTCAGCCGGTCCACGGCGCCGTCCATCGCGAACTGGGCCGCTCCCAGTCCCTCGACCACGTACCCGCGGCGAGCCTGCCCGCTGTCCTCGAACGCGGCGAGGATGCGGTACGTCGCGGAGAACCCGCCTTCGACGCCCTCGGCCTGCACCGCGCCGCGCGTCACCACACCGTGGCGGTCGAGGAGCGTCCGGGCCAGGGCGTGCGCACGGTGGGTCGGTTCCGGCTCGGCAGGGGGCAGCAGGGACCAGCGACCCGACACGGTCGGCGGGCCGGTGCGGGACGCGGGACGGGCGGCCGCGGTCAGCGACCCGTAGCGGCCGCGCGGCACACTGCGCTTCGCGCGGTGGGCGGTGGAACCCGCTGTGCGACCGGAGCCGAGGAGCGAGCGCAGCGGGGCGAGGGTGTCGTTGGTGAGACGACCGGACCAGACCAGGTCCCAGAGACTTTCGGCCAGTTGGGAGTCCGTACAGTCCGGGTGGGTCGTGGCGCGCACCTGGTCGGCGATCTGCCGGAAGAAGAGGCCGTACCCGCCGGAGAGGACCGTGAGTACCGACTCGTGCAGTGCGGTCTGCTCCAGCGGATGGGGCGGCGGCAGGAGCAAGGGGGCACTGTCGGCAAGGTAGAGGGAGAGCCAGCCGTCCTTTCCGGGGAGCGATCCGGCTCCGGCCCAGACGACCTCGCCGGTGGTCGTGAGCTCGTCGAGCAGCGCGGGGGAGTATCCCCCGACCCGGCTCGGCAGGATCAGCTTCTCCAGTGCCGACGCGGGGACCGGGGCACCCTGCAACTGCTCGATGGCACGGGCAAGCCCGTCGATCCCGCGCAGGCTGTTGTCGCCGAGGTGCTGCCACTGGGGCAGGAAGCCCGCCAGCGCGGCGGGTGGCACCGGCTCCAACTCCTGGCGGAGCGCGGCGAGCGAACGCCGGCGCAGGCGCCTCAGCACCGTGGCGTCGCACCACTCCTGGCCGATGCCCGCAGGATGGAATTCGCCCTGGACGACGCGGCCCGACGCGGCGAGCCGCCGCAGGGCCCCTTCCGTGACGGCGGTACCGAGGCCGAAGCGGCCTGCGGCCCGGGTGGTGGTGAACGGGCCGTGCGTACGCGCATGACGGGCGAGCAGATCGCCGAGCGGATCCTTCACCGGCTCGGTGAACGCCTCGGGGACACCGACGGGCAGCGCGGTGCCGAGAGCGTCCCGTAGCCGGCCCGCGTCCTCGACGGCCGCCCAATGGGCGGATCCGCCGATGCGGACCCGGATGGCCCGCCGGGCCGTCTCCAGCTCCTGCGCCCACTGCGGCTCCGCTCCGCGCTCGGCCAGCTCGGCGTCGGTGAGCGGGCCGAGGACGCGCAGGAGATCGGCGACACCCTCGACGTCCTTGATCCTCCTGTCCTCGGTCAGCCACTGCAGCTCCCGCTCCAGCTCGCCGAGGACATCGGCGTCCAGCAGCTCGCGGAGCTCCGCCTGTCCGAGCAGCTCGGCCAGCAGGTGGGAGTCGAGCGAGAGCGCGGCGGCCCGCCGCTCGGCCAGCGGGGAGTCGCCCTCGTACAGAAACTGCGCGACGTAGCCGAAGAGGAGCGAGCGGGCGAACGGCGAGGGTTCGGGGGTGGTCACCTCGACCAGGCGGATGCGGCGCGCCTCCAGATCGCCCATCAGCTCCGTCAGACCGGGGACGTCGAAGACGTCCTGCAGGCATTCCCGGACTGCCTCCAGGACGATCGGGAACGAACCGAACTCGGAGGCCACCTGGAGGAGCTGGGACGCGCGCTGGCGCTGCTGCCAGAGCGGGGTGCGCTTCCCGGGGCTGCGGCGGGGCAACAGCAGGGCACGCGCCGCGCATTCGCGGAACCGGGAGGCGAACAGGGCCGAACCGCCGACCTGTTCGGTGACGACCTGACTGATCTCACCCTTGTCGAAGACCACATCGGCCGCGCCGACGGGTGGCTGGTCGCTGTCGTATCCGGCGCCGGGGAAGCCCGGTCCCGGATCGCTGCCGCCGGGAGCACGGTCTTCTTTCCCGCCGGGATCCGCCTGCACGGGATCGAAGTCCAGGAGATCCAGACCCATCAGATCGGCGTCGGGCAGGCGCAGCACGATGCCGTCGTCCGCATGCATGACCTGCGCGTCCATGCCGTACCGCTCACCGAGCCGGGCGGACAGGGCGAGCGCCCACGGAGCGTGCACCTGGGCGCCGAACGGCGAATGCACCACGATCCGCCAGTCACCCAGCTCGTCCCGGAAGCGCTCGACGAGAATCGTCCGGTCGTCGGGGACATGGCCGCAGGCCCGCCGCTGCTCGTCCAGGTACGACAGGATGTTGTCCGCCGCCCAGGCGTCGAGACCCGCGGCGAGCAGGCGGAGCCGGGCGTCCTCGGGAGTCATCCCGCCGACCTCCCGCAGGAACGCGCCCAGCGCACGGCCGAGCTCCAGCGGGCGGCCCAGCTGGTCGCCCTTCCAGAACGGCAGCCGTCCCGGGACGCCGGGGGCGGGGGTGACCAGGACCCGGTCCCTGGTGATGTCCTCGATCCGCCACGACGTCGTGCCCAGCGTGAAGACGTCGCCGACCCGCGACTCGTACACCATCTCCTCGTCCAGCTCACCGACCCGTCCGCCGCCCTTCTTCGGGTCGGAACCGGCGAGGAAGACGCCGAAGAGACCACGGTCGGGAATGGTGCCGCCCGAGGTGACGGCGAGCCGCTGGGCGCCCGGGCGGCCCGTGACCGTACCGGCGACGCGGTCCCAGACCACGCGGGGGCGCAGCTCCGCGAAGGCGTCGGACGGATAGCGCCCGGCGAGCATGTCGAGTACGGCGGTGAACGCGGATTCGGGGAGCGAGGCGAACGGGGCGGCCCGGCGGACGAGGGCCAGCAGATCGTCCGCCTGCCTGCTGTCGAGCGCGACCACGGCGACGATCTGCTGGGCCAGCACGTCCAGCGGGTTGGACGGGATGCGCAGCGCCTCGATGGCACCCACGCGCATCCGTTCGGTGACGACGGCGGCCTGCACCAGGTCGCCCCGGTACTTGGGGAAGACGACGCCGGTGGACACGGCACCCACCTGGTGCCCGGCACGGCCCACCCGCTGCAGGCCCGAGGCGACGGACGGCGGCGACTCGACCTGGATCACCAGATCGACCGCGCCCATGTCGATGCCCAGCTCCAGACTCGACGTCGCGACCACGGCGGGCAGCCGGCCCGCCTTGAGGTCCTCCTCGACCTGGGAGCGCTGCTCCTTGGAAACGGAACCGTGGTGCGCACGGGCGAGCAGCGCGGGTGCCCCCCTGGCCGCCCCGGACTGAGCCATGATCTCGGCGGGGGAGTGGGCCTCCGCCGGCGGTCCGCCGGACGTCTGCTCCTCGAACACGGTGCCCGTCGCCCGCTCGTACGCGATCTCGTTCAGCCGGTTGCACAGGCGCTCCGCCAGCCGCCGTGAATTGGCGAACACGATCGTGGAGCGGTGCGCCTGGACGAGATCGGCGATCCGCTCCTCGACATGCGGCCAGATCGACGGCTTGTCCGCCTGGCCGGCCCCGCCGTCGGTGGCAGGGGAGCCACCCAGCTCACCGAGATCCTCCACCGGGACGACGACGGAGAGGTCGAACTCCTTGGCCGACGGAGGCTGGACGATCTCCACCCGTCGCTGCGGCGACAGGAACCTCGCCACCTCGTCGACCGGGCGGACCGTCGCCGACAGGCCGATGCGCCGGGCGGGCCGCGGCAGCAACTCGTCCAGACGTTCCAGGGAAACGGCGAGATGAGCACCGCGCTTCGTGCCCGCGACGGCGTGGACCTCGTCCAGGATCACCGTCTCGACTCCTGCCAGCGCCTCCCGGGCCGACGAGGTGAGCATCAGGAACAGCGACTCCGGAGTGGTGATGAGGATGTCCGGGGGCCTCGTCGCCATGGAACGGCGCTCGGCGGGAGGGGTGTCGCCGGAACGGATCCCCACCCGCACCTCCGGCTCGGGCAGGCCCAGGCGCACCGACTCCTGGCGGATGCCCGTCAGAGGCGAGCGGAGATTGCGCTCCACATCGACCGCGAGCGCCTTCAGGGGCGACACGTACAGCACGCGGCAGCGCTTCTTCGCCTCCGCGGGTGGCGGGACGGCCGCCAGCCGGTCCAGCGAGGCGAGGAAGGCGGCAAGCGTCTTCCCCGATCCGGTCGGTGCGACGACCAGCACGTCGGAACCCTCGCCGATGGCCTGCCAGGCGCCCTCCTGGGCCGCGGTGGGCGCGTCGAAGGCGCCCGTGAACCAGCTGCGGGTCGCGGGCGAGAACGAATCGAGTGCGGAACCGGCCATGCCACCCATCGTGCACCCCGGCACTGACAACGGCCGGTGAACGCACCCCGCCGCTCACCGGCATGGACTGCGGACATACGCCCGGACCTGCGAGAATGCCCCCATGGCGGCAGCGGACGCACCGAAGGAGTGGGCGAGGTACTGGCAGTACGCGGAGCTGCCCGACCTCGATCTGCTCCGCGCCCGGTACGTCCGCCACACCTTCCCGCGCCACAGCCACGAGGGCTACGTCTTCGGCACGATCAGCCAGGGCATCGAGGACGTCGGACTGCCCGGCGGCACCGTGCACGCGGGTCCGGGCACGGTCGTCATGATCAACCCGGAGGTGCCGCACACGGCCCGTGCCGGAGTGCCGGAGGGATGGGTGTACGCCACGCTCTATCCCTCCGCACAGGTGATCAACGACATCGCGGCCGACCTGACGACCTTGCGCGGCACCGTCGGCTTCGCCGAGACGAGCGCGGCGGACCCGCGGGCCGCCCGGCTGATCACCGAGGTCCACCGGGCGGCGGAGGAGGGCAACGCGCTGGCCGCCGACAGCGTCCTGCGCGTCATGGTCGCCGGACTGCTCGACCGCCACGGCAGCCTTCTGCCGGCCAGGGCACTCCACTCGGCGGGCGCCCGCGACGCCGCCCGTGCGCGTGCCGTACTGGAGGAGCGGATGGACCGGCCGCCCACCCTGGAGACGCTCGCCGCCGAGCTGGGCACCCGTCCGTTCGCGCTGCTGCGGGCCTTCAGGAAGCAGTACGGAATGCCCCCGCACACCTGGCTCACCGACGCCCGGGTGCGCCGCGCGCGACGCATGCTCGACGCGGGAACCGCGCCCGCCGAGGCAGCCACCGCCGTCGGCTTCACCGACCAGCCCCATCTCAACCGTCACTTCACCCGGATCGTTGGAGTGCCTCCGGGCGCCTACCAGCGCGAACGTGCAAGAACGTACAAGACCGGTGCGGCTCCCTCCCCGTAACGTGCCGGGCGTGGCAGAACGAACAGCACCCCCTCAGAGCACCGGAGTCCCCCACGGCACGGCCGGTGTCGCACGGGCGACCGCGGGGAAGCCGGACTCCGCGGTCGTCCGGGACGCACTCGGCGTGGGCATAGCCGTGGGGCTCTCCGGCTTCGCCTTCGGTGTCACGTCCGCGGGATCCGGACTGACCCTGCTGCAGACCTGCGCGCTCAGCCTGCTCGTCTTCACCGGCGCCTCGCAGTTCGCCCTGGTGGGCGCGCTCGCGGCCGGCGGCAATCCGTACACCGCGGCGGCCGGGGCTTTCTTCCTGGGGGTACGCAACGCCTTCTACGGGCTGCGGCTGTCACAGCTGCTCTCCCTGCCACGCGCGCTGCGCCCGTTCGCCGCCCAGTGGGTCATCGACGAGACGACCGCGGTCACACTGCCCCAGCCCACCCGCCGTGCCGCACGCATCGGCTTCACCGTCACCGGGCTCACCCTCTACGTGCTGTGGAACCTCACCACACTGGTCGGCGCCCTCGGGGCAAAGGCCCTCGGCGACACCGACGCCTGGGGGCTGGACGCCGCGAGCCCCGCCGTGTTCCTGGCCCTGCTCGCGCCGATGCTGAGGACCACCAAGGAACGCGTCACCGCAGGGCTGGCGGTCCTGCTGGCGCTGGGGCTGCTGCCGGTCCTCCCGGCGGGCGTGCCCGTACTCCTGTCCGCCCTGGCCGCCCCCGTCGTGCTCTTCCTGACGGGGCGCGGGAAGAACGGCACGGACCCAACCGCCGACCGCACGACGAGGAACCAGGAGCCCCGATGAACATCTGGATCGCCATCGGACTCACCGCGGTGGGCTGCTATCTCGCGAAGCTCCTGGGGCTGCTCGTGCCGGCCGGAGTGCTGGAGCGCCCCCTCGTGCAGCGGCTGGCAGCGCTCCTGCCGGTGGCGCTGCTCGCGGCTCTCACCGCGCAGCAGACGTTCGGCGACGGCCGGCAGCTGGTGCTGGACGCCCGGGCGGCGGGCCTCGCCGCAGCGGCCCTGGCGCTCGTCCTGAGGGCCCCCTTCCTGGTCGTGGTCGGCGCCGCCGTCGTGGTCACCGCCGGGGTACGCGCCCTGGCGTAGGCACTGGACCTGGTTCAGCGGAGACCGCGTCCGTGGGCCCGGAGCGTCTGCAGGGCCTTGAGCGTCACGATCGGGCGCCCCTCCAGGGCCGTACCGGGCGCCCACTGCCGCCAGCCCACCGGCCAGCCGCCGTCCTCCTCCTGCTCGCCCGACAAGTGGTCCAGGGAGGCCTCCAGCTCGTCGTCGCTGAACCAGCGGCGCGCGAGCGACCCGGGGGTGCGGGCGTAGTCGTACGGGAAGTGGTGTTCCCCCGGTGCGTAACCGGGCGCCACCGGGTACTCGGCCCGCCGTCGCGGATCCAGCACCGCCAGGTGCTGCTCACGGACCAGATGTCCCAGCCGGTCGGCGGCCGCCTCGGCACGTGCCCGGTCCGGCACGCCGTCCAGGAACGCGACAGCCGCCTCGATCTCGTACGGGTGCGACTGCTGGAGCGCGTCGACGGCGGCCCAGCAGAAGTCGGTGGCGCGGAACAGCCAGGCGTGCCACACCTGGTTGCTGTGCAGCAGCCCCACCACGGGGCCCGTCGCCAGCAGCTCGGCGGGCGGGTCCTCGACGACCGGGATGAAAGGGGCGGCGGGGTAGCCGCGCTGCGAGGGGTGCAGGGCGGGCAGAGCGCCTTCCTTCGTCGACACAGCGGTCAGATAGCGGCAGATCCGCTCGACGCGCAGACCGCCGCAACGACCGATCGAGTCGAGGACGCTCAGGGCGTGCGCGGTGTGCAGAGGCTGGCTCACCGGCCCACGGAGGTCGGGTTCGAGAGCGTGACCGTAGCCGCCGTCCTCGTTCAGATAGGAGGCGAGGGCGGTCTCGACGGCGTCCGCGCTCCCGTCCAGGAAGAGATGGGCGAACCGCCGCTGCTCGAGGACACGGGCGGTGAGCCAGATGAACTGCTCGGCGCGGGCGAGGGTGTGTGCTCCGGTTCCAGCCATGGACCGACCGTAGAGGGCGAAGCGGCACCGGCAGGGCCACCCGGCCCGGCTGCACTCTCAGGAGCGGGATACTGAAGGCATGCGGTTGACGATTTTCTGGGAGCGGATGGCGGACCACTTCGGTGAGGGGTACGCCGACTCCTTCGCGCGCGATCATGTGATGACCGAGCTCGGGGGCCGTACGGTGCATGAGGCGCTGGCCGCCGGCTGGGAGGCCAAGGACGTCTGGCGCGGGGTCTGTTCGGCGGTCGGCATTCCGGCGGACAAACGCTGAGCGCCGCGGCCCCACCGGTAGGCACGGCCGCCCGGTCCCGGCTGTCGCAGCGGTGAGCGAGACTTGTCCCGTGGCACCGACAGACGAGACCGCCCAGACGCAACAGCCCGCCCCACCGCCCGTCCCGCCGGCCGCTCCACCCCACCCGCCGCCCGGCACCGGTCCCGTCCGCATGCCCGGCTGGCTGCCGCGCGCGATGGTCATGGCACTGGCACTCTACGGGTGCTTCCAGCTCGGCAGCTGGGCGTTCGACCAGCTCATCGGACTGCTGACCAACATCCTCATCGCCTTCTTCCTGGCGCTCGCGATCGAGCCGGCGGTCAGCCGCATGGCCGGCCGCGGTATACGTCGCGGGCTCGCCACCTTCGTGGTCTCCCTCGGGGTGCTGATCGCCGGAGCCGGCTTCGTCGTCCTGCTCGGGTCGATGCTCGCGGGCCAGATCGTCGACATGGTCGAGGATCTCCCCCAGTACCTCGACTCGGTGATCAACTGGGGCAATCGGACCTTCCGCACCGACCTCTCCCGTGTCGAGGTGCAGGACAGCCTGCTGCACTCCGACTGGCTCCAGAAGTATGTACAGAACAGTGCGACCGGAGTGCTCGACATCTCCACCACGGTCCTGGGCGGGTTGTTCCGGCTGCTGACGATCTTCCTGTTCTCGTTCTACTTCGCGGCCGACGGCCCCCGGCTGCGGCGTGCGCTGTGCTCCGTGCTGCCGCCCGCCCGGCAGGCCGAGGTGCTGCGCGCCTGGGAGATCGCGGTCGACAAGACCGGCGGCTACCTCTACTCGCGCGGTCTGATGGCGCTGATCTCCGGTGCGGCGCACTACGTCCTGCTGGAGATCCTCGGGGTGCCCTACGCCCCGGCGCTCGCGGTCTGGGTCGGCCTGGTCTCCCAGTTCATCCCCACGATCGGCACCTACCTCGCCGGTGCGCTGCCCATGCTGATCGCCTTCACGGTCGACCCCTGGTACGCGCTGTGGGTGCTCGGATTCGTGGTGGTGTACCAGCAGTTCGAGAACTACGTGCTGCAGCCGAAGCTCACCTCCAGGACGGTCGACATCCACCCCGCGGTCGCCTTCGGATCGGTGGTCGCGGGCACCGCGCTGATGGGAGCCGTCGGAGCGCTGATCGCCATTCCGGCCATCGCGACGCTCCAGGCGTTCCTGGGCGCGTACGTGAAGCGCTATGCCGTGACGGACGACCCGAGGATGCACGGTGCCCACCGGTGGAGCCGCGCCGAGCCGGTGCTGACGCGGATCCGCCGGGCGATCGGGGAAGGCCGGGAACGCGACCGGTAACGCCGAGGCGGGGCCGGTCCGGGGTCTCCGGCGCGCTCAGCGGTATCCGGTGACATCGGCCGGCGGCCCGGCGTTCCGGAAGAGAGACGAGACCCGGCAGCGAGCGGCGCCGCACTCGGCCGTGCCGTCGGCCACCCCCGAGCGGGATACCTGTCACTCGTCACTGACGTGATGGCCGCCGACTGTTATAAGCCCGTAACCTCGGCCGTGTGGGCCCGGCGGGTGCGCTTGACATCAAAATCGAACATCCATTCTCATGGAATTCCGGCCGGGTTTTCCCGGGCCCGGCCGCGGAGTTGTCCACAGGCCGGGAGGACGTCGATGCCCATTGTCAGTGGCAGGGGTTAGCGTCTGTGACGTGAAGCGATCGACTCAAGCAAATCGGGTGGAACCCATGGCAGGAACCGACCGCGAGAAGGCGTTGGACGCCGCACTCGCACAGATTGAACGGCAGTTCGGCAAGGGCGCGGTGATGCGCCTCGGTGAGCGGCCGAACGAGCCGATCGAGGTGATCCCCACCGGATCGACCGCGCTCGACGTGGCGCTCGGCGTGGGCGGTCTGCCGCGCGGCCGTGTGGTGGAGGTGTACGGACCGGAGTCCTCCGGTAAGACGACGCTGACGCTGCACGCCGTGGCGAACGCGCAGAAGCTCGGCGGATCGGTGGCCTTCATCGACGCGGAGCACGCTCTCGACCCCGAGTACGCGAAGAAGCTCGGCGTCGACATCGACAACCTCATCCTGTCGCAGCCGGACAACGGCGAACAGGCACTGGAGATCGTGGACATGCTCGTCCGCTCCGGTGCCCTGGACCTGATCGTGATCGACTCCGTCGCGGCCCTGGTGCCCCGTGCGGAGATCGAGGGTGAGATGGGCGACTCGCACGTGGGTCTGCAGGCCCGCCTGATGAGCCAGGCGCTCCGTAAGATCACCAGCGCGCTCAACCAGTCCAAGACCACCGCGATCTTCATCAACCAGCTCCGCGAGAAGATCGGTGTGATGTTCGGCTCGCCGGAGACCACCACCGGTGGCCGGGCGCTGAAGTTCTACGCCTCGGTGCGTCTGGACATCCGCCGGATCGAGACGCTGAAGGACGGAACCGACGCCGTCGGTAACCGCACCCGCGTCAAGGTCGTCAAGAACAAGGTCGCGCCGCCGTTCAAGCAGGCCGAGTTCGACATCCTGTACGGCCAGGGCATCAGCCGCGAGGGCGGTCTGATCGACATGGGCGTGGACCACGGCTTCGTCCGCAAGGCCGGTGCCTGGTACACGTACGAGGGCGACCAGCTCGGTCAGGGCAAGGAGAACGCCCGCAACTTCCTCAAGGACAACCCCGATCTCGCCAATGAGATCGAGAAGAAGATCCTGGAGAAGCTCGGTATTGGTGTCCGCCCCGCGGACCCGGCGACGGAGGGGCCCGCGACCGCCGATGCCGCAGCCGCTGCCGCGGCGACCGAAGGGCCGGCGAAGCCGGTGTCCGCTTCCGCGGCCAAGGCCAAGCCCGCCAAGGCCGCGGCGGCCAAGAGCTAGGCCGTGACGCGTCGTACGGAGTGGCCGGGCAGCGACATGGGAGCCGGTTCCGGCCCCGAATTCGCCGCAGAGTCCACCGAAGGCTCTCCGGGGTCCGGCCGGGGGGCCGGGTCCGGTGAGGGGGCGGGCCGCCGTTCCCGCTCCAGAAGCAGCGGTTCCCCCTCTTCGTCGAGGGCCGAGAAGGGGGAACCGCGAGACCCGGTGGAGCAGGCGCGCAACATCTGTCTGAGGCTGCTCACCGGAACCCCGAGGACCCGTAAGCAGCTCGCCGACGCCTTGCGCAAGCGGGAGATCCCCGACGGTGCGGCGGAGGAAGTGCTGTCGCGGTTCGAGGACGTCGGGCTGATCGATGACGCGGCGTTCGCGGACGCCTGGGTCGAGTCCCGGCATCACGGGAGAGGGCTGGCCCGTCGCGCGCTCGTACGCGAGCTCCGTACCAAGGGTGTGGACTCCGTGGTGATCGACGAGGCGGTGGGGCAGCTCGACCCGGAACAGGAGGAGGCGACCGCCAGGGAGCTGGTGGCGCGCAAGCTCCGCTCCACGCGAGGACTGGACCGCGACAAGCGCCTGCGCCGGCTGGCGGGCATGCTCGCGCGCAAGGGGTACGGGGAGGGGATGGCCCTGCGTGTGGTGCGACAGGCACTTGAGGCGGAGGGCGAGGACACGGAAGGGCTGGACGAGCCGCTCTGACGGGGGCAGGACGACGCGGGGCTACGGGCGACCACGGGGGCGGGACCAGGGGCGACGCGGGCAAAGGGCACAGGAGAGGCACGCGGGGACGGCGGGACGGGCATGCCGGGGCGGGTGCAGCGGTGGCGGAGGGGGCCACCGCTGACCGGTCCTGAGCCCGCGACGGCGTCCTCGCCGGGGGAGAGCCGTTCGCTCAGGGGCCGCTCCTCAGTGGCCGGCCAGGGACGCCCGGCGGATCGTGGCGTCGAGCAGCGACAGGGCGTCCGCGGCGGTACGGCCGGGGTGCCGGTTCCACGGCCCGATCAGACCGGTCCAGCCCTGTGAGCGCAGTTCGGTGATCAGCCAGGCGCCGGCCCGGTCCACGGTGTCGAGGGAGCCGTAGCCCAGCCGGTGCGCGGCCAGCATGGCCCCGCACAGGCACCGTGCGCCGCGGGCGTCGCGCAGCCGGTACGGGGTGTTCTGCCAGCCCCACTCGGTCAGGACCTGTCGTGCGTAGCCGAGGTGGACGGAAGGGCGCACATCGGGCTGCCCGACGCGGCGCCATGTGTGGAGACGCTCGGGCAGCACCGCGCCCAGTCGCCCGGGGAGCCGGCGTTCCCCCGGCACCCGGGCGGGCAGAGTCCGCAGCGCATCCTCGACCAGGCGGTCCACGGGCAGGGACAGGAGATCCCGCCAGTCGGCCGGAGACCGTGACAGGGACGTGGCCTCGTCCGGGGCGGGAGGCGGAAGGACCGGATCGGGCGTGGTGCGCTCCCAGCCCGTGACGATCTGCTGCCACACCTCCGTGTCATGGAGCCGGGAGGCCTGGGCGTCGAGCTGGTCAGGGCTGAGACGAACGGTTTCCATCAGCGCGACATCTCCGTACATTCCGATCCTCGGTGATGAGGTGAATGTCCGTCGCGCGAGCGATTCGCTCCACCGGGGAGCGGCGTTCGGGTGTGTCAGCGGGTCATTCGGCCCTGCCGGGAGCCGGGAGAACGACCGGGAGTCCCGCCGCCCGCCAGGCCTGGAAGCCACCGATCAGATCCGTGGCCCCGCGCAGTCCCAGCTGCCGCAGGGACGCGACCGCGAGACTCGACGCGTAGCCCTCGTTGCAGATCACCACGACCGGCAGGTCGTGGCTCACCGCCTCCGGAGCGCGGTGGCTGCCGAGCGGGTCGAGCCGCCACTCCAGCTCGTTGCGCTCGATGACCAGCGCCCCGGGAATGAGGCCGTCCTTCTCGCGCAGGGCGGCGTAACGGATGTCCACCAGCAGCGCGCCCCCGGCCGACGCGGCCGCGGCCTCCGCCGGGCCGACCCGCTCGTAGCCCGCCCGGATCCGCTCCAGCAGTTCGTCGATCCCGGCCCGCTCCGCGCGCTCCTGTCCTGTGCCGCTCACTGCCAGTCCTCCGGGCACTCGGTCTGCTCCAGGCGGAGCACCGCACCCGCGCGGCTGTACCGGCGGATCAGCGGCAGGGGCGGGTAGTAGGCGTGCACGGATACGGCGTGCTCGTCCCCGGACTCGTTCAGCACCTCGTGCACATGGTGCTGTCCGAAGGCCCTGCCCCGCCCCGTCGTCAGCTGCCGGGTCCGGTCGATGCCCTCGTTCAGTTCGAGGGTCCTCCAGCCGTCGGTGGGCAGCCGCGCGGCCAGCGAGTGCTCCCTGAGGGCGCCCGCGGCAACGGTGAACGCGCCGATCGATTCGGCGTGGTCGTGCCAGCCGGTGCCCGTGCCGGGCGGCCAGCCGATCAGCCAGGCCTCACTGCCGCCCGGGCCGTCGAGCCGCAGCCAGGTACGGCCCTGGGGATCGAGCGGGAGCGCGGCGACGAGTGCGGCGTCGTCAGCCGTACGGCGGACGAAGTCGAGGAGTTCCGTCGCGGTCGGGCCGCAGACGTCAGCAGCGGGCGCGGGCGCGGGCGGAGAAGGGGTGGGTGCAGGCACAGGGACCGTCCTGGGAGTTCGCGTAGGAGCACGGTCGTGCGGAGAACAGCACGGCGCGGCAGAGGAAGCGAGTCAGCAGGACGGGCGACACACGCAGCCCGCATAGCGGACGAGGTCCATATGGACCCTCCGCCACAGGCGCACGTCGGTGTCGTTCATGATCTAGAGTACACCATGTGCGCCTGCGGCGGTCAATTGACGTCCGCGGTCCGGCCGGTGCCCGTGGACGCGTGCGCCTCGTCCGCGTCCGCCGTGGTGACGGGACCCCCGCGCGCCGCGTCGGCCGCCGCGAAGAGCTCCGCCGCCCGGACCCCGCTGAAGGCCGCTACGAGGTGCCCGTCCGGCCTGACCAGCAGCACGGTGTGGGCCGTCGCCCCCGGATAGCTCTCGGTCACCAGGAGCTCGGCCTTCACGGGCAGGGCCTCCACGGCTTCCACCAGCCGGGGCATGACCCCCGCGGTCAGCCAGTGCCGCCGGTCCCACACCCCGGTGCCCGGCGCGACCAGGATCACCAGCAGATGCCCCTGCCCCAGCCGTTCACGCAGCCGCACCGTCTTTCCGTCGGGTGCCGTGACCCGCACATCGGTGACCGGCGCACCGGGGGGCGTACCCACGGGAGTGTGCGCGCCGGCGTGTGGAGGTGAGAGGGGGGAGTACGTGTACGAAGGGGGCGCACCGAGGGGGCCGCAGCCCAGATGACCGTCCGCCAGCAAGGTGTCGTGGCCGCGCGCGCTGCCCGGCACCAGCGTCCGGAGACCGGCGCCGCCCCGCAGTATCGGCAGCGACTGGTCGGCGGCGCGCAGCCGGGAGGCGACGGCGGCCCGTCGCTCCGCCTGGTAGCTGTCGAGCAGGATGTCGGAGGCGTCCTGATGCCAGGCCTGCGCCAGCTTCCAGGCCAGGTTCTCGGCGTCCCGAAGCCCTTCGTCCAGGCCCTGGGTGCCGAGCGCCCCCAGCAGATGAGCGGCGTCGCCGGCCAGGAAGGCCCGCTTCGACCGCCAACGCCGGGCCAGCCGGTGATGCAGCGTGTACACGCCGGTGTCCAGCAGCTCGTAGGCCGGGGTCTCACCGCACCAGCCCGCCAGCGTGTCACGGATCCGGGCGATCAGGGCATCGGGAGTGACGAGCTCCCCGCGGGGCGGAAGGAGCCAGTCCAGCCGCCACACACCGTCCGGCAGCGGCCGGGCGGTGACCTCGGCGCCCCCGGTACGCCAGGGCGGTGCCCGGTGCAGCACGGCCTCGCCGGGCCACGGGAGATCGGCACGGAGGGCGGCGACGGCGTGCCGTTCCACCGCCGTCCGGCCGGGAAACCTGATGTCCAGGAGCTTGCGCACGGTGGACCTCGCGCCGTCGCAGCCGACCAGATAACTCCCGCGCCACCAGGTCGAACGGGGCTCCCTGGTGTGCACGGTGACCCCGTCCGGGTCCTGCTCCAGCGTGTCGATCCGGCTGAACGGAACCAGGCGTACCAGGCTCTGTGCGGCCACCGCGGCCCGCAGGCCCCGGGTGAGGGCGTGCTGGGGCAGGTGGACGGGCGCGGGCAGCGGAACGGCGCCCTCCTCCTCGCCGAGCGGGACGGCGCGCACCAGCTGCTTGCGCCGTACGGAACGCCAGCCGGTCCAGCGCAGCCCCTCGTCGCGGAGCGTCGAGCAGCCGAGCCGCACGACCAGGTCCGCGGTGTCCTCGCGTAGGACGACGGTGCGGGCCGGGCGAGGCTCGTCCTTCCCGGGCCCTTCGTCGAGCACGACGGTGGGGACGCCCTGAGCCGCGAGGGCGAGCGAAAGCGCCAGCCCGACCGGACCGGCGCCGACGACGATCACCGGGTCCACGGTGCGAACCCTCCGGCGCCGGCAGTCGGAACGGGGAGGGAGGAAGGGGTTGCGGCGGCGTAGGTTCGGGGCACGATCACAGAACGTATGCAACCTATTGCCGGTGCTTGCGTCAAGTGACACCGGAACGTGGCGGGGGGCGCGGCAGCTGCGCCGGCGCCCCCCGTGGGTCAATGGTCGGCGGACCGTCAGGTCGCGCCGCCGTCCTCGATCCGGAGCGGCGGCGTGCCGATGGTCTTGAGACCCCCGTCGGGCCCGGCACCGACCACCGTGCCCGTGCTCTTCTTCCCGCGCCGCAGCCTGCCTTCGAGCCAGCTGGCGAACGAGGTGATCGCGAAGTTCAGGGCGATGAAGATCAGCGCGATGATGGTGAAGCACGCGATGGTGTTCGCACCGTAGTTCGCGCTCATCGGGCGGACCGACGCGAGCAGTTCGGGGAAGGTGAGGACCGCACCGCCGAGCGCGGTGTCCTTCACGATGACCACGATCTGGCTGACGATGGCGGGCAGCATGGCGGTGACGGACTGCGGCAGCAGCACGTACCGCATGGTCTGGCCCTTGCGCATGCCGATCGCCTTCGCGGCGTCGGTCTGCCCCCGCGGGAGGGACAGGATCCCGGCCCGCACGATCTCGGCCAGGACCGAGGCGTTGTACAGCACCAGGCCCGTGACGACTGCGTACAGCGGACGCACGTCGCTGGCGATGTCGGTGAACTCCGAGTACGCGGCGTTCGCCGTGATCATCAGGATCAGGACGGGGATGGCGCGGAAGAACTCCACGACGATCCCGGACGGCATCCGCACCCGGCGGTGGTCGGAGAGCCGGCCGATACCGAACAGTGCCCCGAGCGGCAGCGCGATCAGCAGGGCGAAGAACGCCGCCTTGAGCGTGTTCTGAAGCCCCGGCCAGATATAGGTCTCCCACGGCTGGGAGCTCGTGAAGAACGGCTCCCACTTGACCCAGTCGAGCTGGTGCTTCTCGTCGAGGCTGACGTAGACCCACCACGCCACGGCCGCGAGGGCCGCGACGAAGATGACCGTGTACAGGACATTGCGCTGCTTGGCGCGGGGCCCCTGCGCATCGAAGAGGACGGACGTCGTCATCGCTTCACCGCCACCTTCTTGCTCACCCAGCCGAGGAGGAGCCCGGTCGGAAGGGTGAGGCAGATGAATCCGAACGCGAAGATGGCGGAGATCAGGATGAGTTGAGCCTCTGCTTCGATCATGTCCTTCATCAGGTACGCCGCCTCGACCACGCCGATCGCCGCGGCGACGGTGGTGTTCTTCGTCAGCGCGATCAGCACGTTGGCCAGTGGGTTCACGACCGAGCGGAAGGCCTGCGGGAGGATGATCAGCCGCAGAACCTGGGTGAAACTCAGCCCGAGTGCCCGTGCCGCCTCGGCCTGGCCCGCGGGAACCGTGTTGATGCCCGAGCGCAGCGCCTCGCAGACGAAGGCCGCGGTGTAGAGGGCGAGCGCGAGTACCGCGAGCCGGAAGTTGATGGCCTCGAAGTCGTCTCCGCCCCCGAGGGTGACCTGCAGGGTCTGGAAGAGGCCCAGCGAGGCGAAGACGATGATGACGGTCAGCGGGATGTTACGGACAACATTCACATAAGCGGTACCGAACCCGCGCATCAGAGGGACCGGGCCGACCCGCATACCGGCCAGCAGCGTTCCCCATATGAGGGAACCGAGGGCGGAGTAGACGGTGAGTTTCACCGTCACCCAGAAGGCCCCCAGTAGGTCGTAACCTTCAAGAAAGTCGAACACGATCTCCCGTGCTTCCACGTGTGGGGAGGGCTCGGTGCGCCGCCTCCGCGGCGGCGCACCTCATCAGCCCGGCTTCGGACCGCCGGCGATGGGAGTCCTACTTGACGACGTTGCCGATCTTCGGGGCGGGCTCGTTCTTGTAGTTGGCGGGACCGAAGTTGGTCTCGACCGCCTTGTCCCACGAACCGTCCGAGACCATCTTGGTCAGCGCGGCGTCGATCTTCTTCTTCAGGTCGGCGTCGCCCTTCTTCAGGCCGATGCCGTAGTTCTCGTTGGTCATCTTGAAGCCGGCCAGCTTGAACTTGCCCTTGTGGGCGTCCTGCGCCGCGTATCCGGCGAGGATGGAGTCGTCCGTGGTCAGCGCGTCGATGGCCTTGTTCTCCAGGCCGGTGAGGCACTCGGAGTAGCCGCCGTAGTTCTGCAGCTGAGCCTTGGGGGCCAGCTTGTCCTTGACGTTCTTCGCGGAGGTCGAACCGGTGACGGAACAGAGCTTCTTGTCGTTGAGGTCCTCGGGCGACTTGATGGAGTCGTCGTCGGCCCGGACGAGGACGTCCTGGTGCGCCAGGAGGTACGGGCCCGCGAAGTCGACCTTCTGCAGACGCTCGTCGTTGATCGAGTACGTCGCGGCGATGAACTTCACGTCGCCGCGCTCGATGGCGGTCTCGCGGTCGGCGCTCTTCGTCTCGACGAAGTTGATGTTCTTGGCGTCGAAGCCGAGCTCCTTCGCGATGTACGTGGCGACATCGACGTCGAAGCCGGCGAACTTGCCGTCCGGCGTCTTCAGTCCCAGACCGGGCTGGTCGATCTTGATGCCGATGGTGATCTTCTCGCCGCCGGAGCCCGCGGCGTCGTCCTTGTCTTCGGAGCCACAGGCGGTGGCGGTGAGGGCGAGTGCGAGCACGGCGGCCGAGGCGGCGGTGACCTTACGAAGCTGCATGGTGGAATTCCCTGGGGTTGACGCGATGTGAGTGATCAGCTGGTCCGGAGAGCAGCCGTGCGGGATCAGTGGTGAAGGATCTTCGAAAGGAAGTCCTTGGCCCGGTCGCTGCGCGGGTTGCTGAAGAACTGGTCGGGCGCCGCCTCTTCGACGATCTTCCCGTCGGCCATGAAGACGACACGGTTGGCCGCCGACCTGGCGAAGCCCATCTCGTGGGTGACGACGACCATGGTCATCCCGTCCCGGGCGAGCTGCTGCATGACCTCCAGCACCTCGTTGATCATTTCCGGGTCGAGCGCGGACGTCGGCTCGTCGAACAGCATGACCTTGGGGTCCATCGCCAACGCGCGTGCAATGGCGACGCGCTGCTGCTGACCGCCGGAGAGCTGCGAAGGGTACTTGTCGGCCTGCGTGGCCACACCCACCCGGTCGAGCAGCGAGCGTGCCTTCTCCTCTGCGGCAGCCTTGTCCATCTTGCGGACCTTGAGCTGGCCCAGCATCACGTTCTCGAGCACCGTCTTGTGCGCGAAGAGATTGAACGACTGGAAGACCATGCCGACGTCGGCACGCAGCCTGGCCAGCTCCTTGCCCTCCTGGGGCAGCGGCTTGCCGTCGATCGTGATCGCGCCCGAGTCGATCGTCTCCAAGCGGTTGATCGTGCGGCACAGCGTGGACTTACCGGACCCTGAGGGTCCGATGACGACGACGACCTCGCCACGGGCGATGGTCAGGTCGATGTCCTGGAGCACATGCAGCGCG
Organism: Streptomyces sp. NPDC025273; assembly: GCF_040638585.1. NCBI lineage: Bacteria > Bacillati > Actinomycetota > Actinomycetes > Kitasatosporales > Streptomycetaceae > Streptomyces > Streptomyces sp. NPDC025273. The sequence continues at coordinate 226,970 of NZ_JBEZYP010000011.1, read as the reverse complement.
CCGAAGTGCTTGTTGACGTTGCTCAGTACGACAAGGTCGTTCGCCACAGGTACGGCATCCTCGGCGGCCTTGGTCACTGAAACTCCGCTCATCGGCTTTTTGCTCCGTCCTCCTCGGTTAGGGGGAGACCCTAGTGACGCGGTGAGATCAGCGTCATTACATCTGAGCGGAAATTGAGCATAACGATCCGGCCGCAACCGGACACTCCGCGTGAACGGGACGCCTCGACGCGCGCATCGGCGTACCGGGTGGATAACGGAAACCCGCTGGTAACGGGGAGGGGCTTGACTGGGGCACCCGTCATCGGAGTGGATGCCCTGATGCGGGACGACGTGAATCGTCGTCGCACACGAAGGGGCGCCGGGTGGAACGGACGCCGGCCATCACGCATAGTTTTCACGCCCGGTACACGTGAGACGGAGAGGGGGGTCATGAGACTGCTGCTCGTCGAGGACGACAACCACGTCGCGGCGGCCCTGTCCGCCGTGCTCGCGCGCCACGGGTTCCAGGTGGTGCACGCCCGCAGCGGCGAGGAGGCCCTGCAGGCGCTGCTGCCCGCGGACAAGGAACCCTTCGGGGTGGTGCTCCTCGACCTCGGACTGCCCGACCAGGACGGCTACGAGGTCTGCGGGAAGATCCGCAAGCGCTCCGCGATCCCTGTGATCATGGTGACCGCACGGGCGGACGTCCGCTCGCGGATCCACGGTCTCAACCTCGGCGCGGACGACTACGTCACCAAGCCGTACGACACCGGGGAGCTCCTCGCCCGGATCCACGCCGTCGCCCGGCGCAGGACCGCCGGCGAGGACACCGGGGCGACCCCGCTCGCGGCTCTGCGGCTCGGACCCGTCCACATCGAGCTGCCGACCCGCCGGGTCAGCGTCGACGGCCAGGAGGTCCAGCTCACCCGCAAGGAGTTCGACCTGCTCGCGCTGCTCGCGCAGCGTCCCGGCGTGGTCTTCCGCCGGGAGCAGATCATCAGCGAGGTGTGGCGGACGAGCTGGGAGGGAACGGGCCGCACCCTCGAGGTGCACGTGGCGTCGCTGCGTTCCAAGCTGCGGCTCCCCGCTCTCATCGAGACCGTGCGAGGTGTCGGTTACCGGCTCGTCGCGCCGTCCGGCTGAGGACGCACGGTCCCTGTGCGCACCCGTCTGCTCCCCCTGCTCATCATCCTGATGGCCGCCGTCCTGCTGGCCCTCGGCTTTCCGCTGGCCGTACAGGTGGCCGCCGCGGAACAGCAGCGCGTCGTCATCGACCGGATCGACGACTCGGCGCGTTTCGCGGCACTCGCCCAGTTCGTCAGCGAGCCCGTCGACGGCAGCGACGAACGGCAGCGGATCCTCCAGACCGAACTCGAGGCCTACAACTCGGTGTACGGGATCAAGGCGGGTGTCTTCTACCGGGACGACAGGGCCCTCGCCAAGGCACCCGACTCCTGGCTGGTGCCGGCCGCGGGTGAGGGGCGCGAGGCGTTCAAGGAGGCCCTGCTCGGCCGCCGTTCCCACGACCCGCCCCAGGTCTGGCCCTGGCAGGACGGCCGGGTCGTCGTCGCCTCACCGGTCGTGCGGGACGGTGACGTGGTCGCCGTCGTGGTGACCGACTCGCCCACCGGCGGCATGCGCGCCAGGACGCTGCGCGGCTGGCTGCTCATCGGCCTCGGTGAGGCAGCGGCCATGCTGGTGGCGGTCGGTGCCGCTTTCCGCCTGACCGGATGGGTGCTCCTGCCCGTGCGGATCCTGGACGCGGCCACCCACGACATCGCCAGCGGCCGGATGCGGTCCCGGGTCGCCGCGTCCGGGGGGCCGCCGGAACTCAGACGCCTGGCCCGGTCGTTCAACGAGATGGCCGACAACGTCGAGGACGTGCTGGAACAGCAGCGCGCCTTCGTCGCCGACGCCTCGCACCAGCTGCGCAACCCGCTGGCCGCGCTGCTCCTGCGGATCGAGCTCCTCGCCCTCGAACTCCCCGAGGGCAACGAGGAGATCGCCTCGGTGCGCACCGAGGGCAAGCGCCTCGCCCAGGTCCTGGACGACCTGCTCGACCTCGCGCTGGCCGAGCACGCGGCGGCGGACCTCCAGCTCACGGACATCGGCGCGCTCACCGCCGAAAGGGTCGCCTCGTGGCGCCCGCTCGCCGAGGACAAGGGCGTACGGCTGACGCTGGACGGCGCGGCCGCGTTGACCGGCTGGGCGGACCCGATCGCCCTCTCCAGCGCGCTGGACGCCGTCATCGACAACGCACTGAAGTTCACCCCGGAGGGCCAGGAGGTCCGGGTCACCGCCGGGTCCGGCCGTGCCGGTGCGACGGTCGTCGTCACCGACCGGGGGCCCGGGCTCACCGAACAGGAGCTGGAGCGCATCGGTGACCGCTTCTGGCGCAGCAACCGGCACCAGAACATCAAGGGATCCGGTCTCGGGCTCTCCATCTCGCGCGCCCTGCTCACCGCGGGCGGCGGATCGATCGGCTACGCCAGGAACGAGCCGCACGGACTGCGGGTGACGGTCACCGTGCCGCGCGACCCCCCGCACGCATACGCGGACGGTCAGGGCTTGGCCGAGCGGTAGTAGTGCCGGGCGCCCGTGTGCAGGGGCAGCGGATCGGTGTAGATCGCCGTCCGCAGGTCCACCAGTTGCGCCGCGTGGACCTCACGCCCGATCCGGTCCCGGCTGTCGATGACGGTCCGGGTGAACGCCTCCGTCATCAGCGGATCCGTACGGTCCGTCGTGATCAGCAGGTTGGCGACCGCGACCGTCTGGACGGCCGTCCCCTGGTGCGCGTGGTCGTACGCGTCGGCCGGCATCGCGGCCGAGCGGTAGTGGCGGGTGGAGCCGCCGACCGCCTGGAGCTCGCGGATCAGCGGATCCTCAAGCGGGACCAGCCGGATGGCGAACTTCTCCGCCAGGTCCTCCACCGCACCGGTCGGCAGCCCGCCGGACCAGAAGAAGGCGTCCAGCCGGCCGTCGGACAGCCTCGCGGGCATCGTGTCGATGCCCGCCTCGACCGGGGTGATGTCCTCGGCCGGGTCGACCCCCGCCGCCCTCATCAGCCGCTCCGCGACGAGAAGCACCCCCGATCCCTTCTGCCCGACGCCGACCCGCTTGCCCCGCAGACCGGCGACCGTCCGGATCCCGGAGTCCCTGGGCACGACGAGCTGGACGTAGTCGTCGTAGAGCCGGACGCAGCCGCGCAGCCGTTCGCCCCCGGGCTTCCCGCTCTGCAGATAGGTGGCGACCGCATCGGCGGTGGCGATGGTGAAGTCGGCCTTCCCCGTCGCCACCCGCTCGATGTTCTGCTGGGAGCCCTCGCTGGTCTTCAGCCGTATCGACACCTTGGGCATGTCCTTGGCCAGTGCACCCTCGAGCCGCTGCCCGTAGCGCTGGTAGACCCCGCTGCGTACGCCGGTGGAGAAGGTGAGCGAGCCGCTGGGTTCCGGTTCCCCGAGGGGGGACACCCACCACAGCAGCAGCCCGAGGACGACGGCGGCGGCGGCGCCCCCCTGAAGGGTGCGTCGCCGGCCGAATCGGGGCAGTGCGTGCAGCATGGCGCGATCCTGCCAGGCCGCGCCCCGTCCTGGCCAGGCCCGATCCTGGGCAAAGGCCCAAAAAGCTCCGGCGGCGGGAGAGGCGGCATCACCGCCTACCCTTGTCCCATGACCAGCGGCAACCGGAGCGAAGCAGTGGACGTCCAGAAGAGCTACGAGGTACGCACTTACGGGTGCCAGATGAACGTCCACGACTCCGAACGCTTGTCGGGGCTCCTCGAGGACGCCGGCTACGTGCCGGCCCCGGCGGGCTCCGACGGTGACGCCGATGTCGTCGTCTTCAACACCTGTGCGGTGCGTGAGAACGCCGACAACAAGCTCTACGGCAACCTCGGCCGTCTCGCCCCGATGAAGACCAAGCGCCCCGGGATGCAGATCGCCGTCGGCGGCTGTCTCGCGCAGAAGGACCGCGACACCATCGTCAAGCGGGCCCCCTGGGTGGACGTCGTCTTCGGCACGCACAACATCGGCAAGCTGCCGGTGCTCCTGGAGCGCGCCCGCGTCCAGGAGGAGGCGCAGGTCGAGATCGCCGAGTCCCTGGAGGCGTTCCCCTCCACGCTGCCCACCCGGCGCGAGTCCGCGTACGCGGCCTGGGTGTCGATCTCCGTGGGCTGCAACAACACGTGCACGTTCTGCATCGTCCCGGCGCTGCGCGGCAAGGAGAAGGACCGCCGCACCGGCGACATCCTGGCCGAGATCGAGGCGCTCGTCGCCGAGGGCGTCAGCGAGATCACACTGCTCGGCCAGAACGTGAACGCCTACGGCTCCGACATCGGCGACCGCGAGGCCTTCTCCAAGCTGCTGCGCGCCTGCGGCACGATCGAAGGGCTGGAGCGCGTCCGCTTCACCTCGCCCCACCCGCGTGACTTCACCGACGACGTGATCGCCGCGATGGCCGAGACGCCGAACGTGATGCCGCAGCTCCACATGCCGATGCAGTCGGGCTCGGACACCGTCCTGAAGGCCATGCGCCGCTCCTACCGCCAGGAGCGCTTCCTGGGGATCATCGAGAAGGTGCGCGCCGCGATGCCGGAGGCCGCCATCTCCACCGACATCATCGTGGGCTTCCCCGGCGAGACCGAGGAGGACTTCGAGCAGACGCTGCACGCGGTGCGCGAGGCCCGATTCGCGAACGCCTTCACCTTCCAGTACTCCAAGCGCCCCGGGACGCCCGCCGCGGACATGGACGGGCAGATTCCCAAGGAGGTCGTCCAGGAACGCTACATGCGCCTGTCCGCCCTCCAGGAGGAGATCTCCTGGGAGGAGAACAAGAAGCAGGTCGGCCGCGTCCTGGAGGTCATGGTCGCGGAGGGCGAGGGCCGCAAGGACGGCGCCACCCACCGCCTCTCCGGGCGCGCCCCGGACAACCGCCTGGTGCACTTCACGAAGCCCGCCCAGGACGTGCGTCCCGGGGACGTGGTGACCGTGGAGGTGACCTACGCCGCCCCGCACCACCTGCTCGCCGAGGGGGCGCCCCTCGGCGTCCGGCTCACCCGGTCGGGCGACGCCTGGGAGAAGCGGACCCGGGCGGCCGCTGCGAAGCCCGCCGGAGTCATGCTGGGGCTGCCAGGCATCGGAGCCCCGGCCCCGCTGCCCGCCGCCGCGGCCCCCGGGTGCGGCTGCGACTGAAGGCCACCGCAGTACGCTGACCGGCATGCTTGTCGCCGCCGCCGTCTGTCCCTGCCCGCCGCTGCTGGTTCCCGAGGTAGCCGCGGGAGCCGCACCCGAGCTCGATGCCGCGCGGAACGCGTGCGCCGACGCCCTGGGTGTACTCGCCGCCGCCCGGCCCGATCTGCTGATCGTGGCCGGGCCCGCCGAAGCGGACGACCGCGGTGTGTTCCCCGCGGGCTCGGAGGGCTCGTTCGCCGGGTTCGGCGTCGACCTCACCGTGTGCCTGGGGGAGGCACCGGCCGCTTCCCCGGCACCGGAGCGCCGGCTTCCCGCGTCCCTCGCCGTCGGCGGCTGGCTGCTGGCCCGCAACCGGTGGGCGGACGCCCCGGTCGAAGGACTCGGGGTGGGGCAGACGCTGACCGCCGACCGCTGCGCGCGGGCCGGACGGGAACTCGCGACCCGTGCGGACCGGGTCGCCCTGCTGGTGATGGGTGACGGCAGTGCCTGCCGCACGGTCAAGGCACCCGGCTACCTGGACGAGCGGGCGGTGGACTTCGACGTGGCGGCGGCGCGAGCCCTGGGCGGCGCGGACCTGGCCGCGCTGAGCGCGCTGGACGAGTCGCTCGCGTACGAACTGAAGGTGGCGGGCCGGGCGCCCTGGCAGGTGCTCGCGGGCGCCGCCCGGGGAGCCGGGCTGGGCGGACGGCTGCTGTACGAGGACGCCCCGTACGGCGTGGGTTACTTCGTGGCCGCCTGGTCGTGATCGCGTACGAGGGCCGCTGGACGTGACCCGCACGGGCGGGACACCCCTGAGGACCGCGGGGCTGATCGCTCCACGGTCCTCAGGTGCGGCTGGCCCGGGTCAGGGCGCGGGAGGTGCGGGAGGCGTACCGCCCTCGTTGCGGTGGCCCAGTCGGTCGACCGCGTCCTTGGCCTTCTGCGTGCCGGACACGATCTTGTCGCTGTACTTGCCCTTGGTCCTTTGGTCGACCGTGCGAGCGGCCCTGTCGAGGCCTTGGCCGACCTTGCCCCCGTGCTGGTGCGCGAGGTCACCGACCTTGTCCTTGGCCGGGGCCAGCTTGGCCTTCAGGTTGTCCAGGAAACTCATGGGTCACCTTCCGTGCTGGGGACTGTGCTGACATTTTACTCGCGGAGGGGCAAACGTGCGTGACTCGCCGTGTCCGGCCGCCCGCAGCGGCAACGATCGCGGCCCCGGGACGTCACCTCGCTCGTTCGGGAATCGTCCCGAAGTTTGAGACACTGTCTCAGTGAGAAGATCAGCTCCCACCCCCCGCGTCATCACCGTCGTCGGCCCCACCGCTGCCGGAAAATCCGATCTGGGTGTGTACCTGGCCCAGCAGCTCGGGGGTGAGGTGGTCAACGCCGACTCCATGCAGCTCTACCGCGGGATGGACATCGGCACGGCCAAGCTGACGCGTCCGGAGCGCGGCGGGATCCGGCACCATCTGCTGGACATCTGGGAGGTCACCGAGGTCGCCAGCGTCGCCGAGTACCAGCGCCTCGCCCGTGCGGAGATCGACCGGCTGCTGGCCCAGGGGCGCACCCCCGTCCTGGTGGGCGGCTCGGGTCTCTACGTGAAGGGCGCGATCGACGCCCTGGAATTCCCCGGTACGGATCCCGAGGTGCGCGCCAGACTCGAACAGGAGCTGACGGAGGAGGGCTCCGGGGCCCTGCACACCCGGCTCGCCGCCGCGGACCCGGAGGCCGCCCGCGCCATCCTGGCCAGCAACGGACGGCGTATCGTCCGCGCACTGGAAGTCATCGAGATCACGGGCAAGCCCTTCACCGCCAACCTTCCCGGCGACGAAGCGGTGTACGCCGCCGTCCAGATCGGAGTGGACGTCGAGCGCCCGGAACTCGACGAGCGCATCCGCGTCCGGGTGGACCGGATGTGGGAGGCCGGGCTGGTGGACGAGGTGCGCGCCCTGGAGGGCCTGGGGCTGCGAGAGGGCCGCACGGCCTCCCGGGCGCTCGGCTACCAGCAGGTCCTCGCCGCACTCGCGGGGGAGTGCACCGAGGGCGAGGCACGCGCCGAGACCGTACGCGCCACCAAGCGCTTCGCGCGCCGCCAGGACTCATGGTTCCGCCGTGACCCGCGCGTGCGGTGGCTGAGCGGCGCCGAGGAACAGCGCGCGGAACTCCCGCACCGCGCGCTGGCGTTGGTCGAACGAGCGGTTACATCCTGATCACGTGATGGCATCGGGACGCTCCACCCGTCATTCCGGTGCCCTGGAGCGTGCCATCATCGAGCATCGATCGACCAGTGGAGTCCGAGTATGGGAGGGCGCGTGGCGATGGAGGCCGGCCCTCGCGACACAGACCAGGACGCACCGGATGCGCAGCACGAGGCAGGACGTCTGAGCCCCGACGGGCCCGACGAGCTCGATGTGACCCCCGAGGTCGAGGTCGAGCTGCGCCCGGCCCGCCGCATGCGGATCTGGCAGCTCGCACCGATCGTCATGCTGGCCGCGCTCGGCTCCCTGATGTTCGCCTTCCCGCTCGCCTTCGAGTTCGGCGACGGCGGTGCCGTCGTGGCGATGCTCGGACTGCTCATCAGCGGCTGCGCCGCGGGCTGGGGCATGATGGCGGCGCGCCGCGTGGGCCACACCTGGCCGGGCCTGGCGGCCAGGGGACCGGGTGAACGGCCCGACTGGCGCGTGATCGGGCTGTACGTCGCCGTGTGCGCCGGAGTGGTCGCACTCGCCGTCTGGCGCGTGGCCCGCCTCCGCTCCTGAGCGGAAGACCCCGCCGGTCCCGGTGGACGGACCGGTTCCGCGGGCTGTCGGCGCGGCCTCGTACAGTGGGACCGTGAGCGCTTCGCAGATCCCCTTCCTCAAGGGCCACGGCACCGAGAACGACTTCGTCATCGTCCCCGACCCGGACAACGCCCTCGACCTGCCGGCCCCCGTCGTCGCTCGGCTGTGCGACCGCCGGGCGGGCATCGGCGGCGACGGTCTGCTGCACGTCGTGCGGTCCGCCGCGCACCCCGACGCCTCGGGCATGGCCGAGCAGGCCGAGTGGTTCATGGATTATCGAAATGCGGACGGTTCGGTCGCCGAGATGTGCGGCAACGGCGTGCGCGTCTTCGCCCGGTACCTGCAGCGTGCCGGACTCGTCGAGCGGGGCGATCTGGCCGTCGCCACCCGGGGCGGGGTCAAGCGGGTGCACATCGCCGAGGACGGCTGCGTCACGGTCTCCATGGGAGGGGCCGTGCTGCCCGGGAGCGGAGTCACCGTCACGGTCGACGGCCGCAGCTGGGACACCCGGAACGTGAACATGGGCAATCCGCACGCCGTCGCGTTCGTCGAGGACCTGACCCACGCCGGGGACCTGCGCTCCGTACCGTCGTTCCGCCCGGCGGCCGTCTACCCGGACGGCGTCAACATCGAGTTCGTCGTGGACCGCGGACCGCGCCATGTGGCCATGCGCGTCCACGAGCGCGGCTCCGGCGAGACCCGCTCCTGCGGTACGGGCGCCTGTGCCGTGGCCGTCGCCGCCGCCCGCAGGGACGGCGTGGACCCCGCGGAGACCGGCTCGCCCGCCACGTACACGGTGGACCTCCCCGGCGGCACGCTGGTGATCACCGAGTACCCGGACGGCGGGGTCGACATGACGGGTCCGGCGGTGATCGTCGCCGAGGGTGTGATCGATCCCGGCCTGCTCGGATCGACGCGCTAGGGTTTCGCTCGAATGGGTGATCCGTTTCACGCTGGGCGAGAGCGGGACTGCGCCACGTGGTGGGGTCGGTAGCATCAAGCACCGGCCCGGAGGCGCATCCGCATCTCCCCACCGCCGGTCGACGTTGCCGGAGGTGCCCCATGAGCGCAGAGGCCACCAATCCAGGTGCTCCCCTTCGCAAGCGCAGTCGTCCCAGGATCGATCTGCGCAGGCTCGGTCGTGTGGCCCTGCTCGGGCCGGCCTCCCGTGGCCGGCTGCCCGATGCCATCGGGCATGTCGCGGAGGCCCATCGCGCGCACTGTCCGGACGCCGATCTCACCGTTCTGCGCAGGGCCTATCTCCTTGCCGAGTCCTCCCACCGCGGCCAGATGCGCAAGAGCGGCGAGCCGTACATCACGCATCCGCTGGCGGTGACCCTGATCCTCGCCGAACTCGGCGCGGAGACCACGACCCTGACGGCCTCCCTCCTCCACGACACCGTGGAGGACACCGAAGTGACGCTCGCTCAGGTGCGCGAGGAATTCGGCGACGAGGTCTGCTATCTGGTCGACGGAGTCACCAAGCTGGAGAAGGTCGACTACGGTGCGGCCGCCGAGCCGGAGACCTTCCGCAAGATGCTCGTCGCCACGGGGAACGACGTGCGGGTCATGTCGATCAAGCTCGCCGACCGGCTGCACAACATGCGGACCCTCGGCGTCATGCGCCCCGAGAAACAGGCCAGGATCGCCAAGGTCACCCGCGACGTGCTCATCCCGCTCGCCGAACGCCTCGGCGTACAGGCACTCAAGACCGAGCTGGAGGATCTCGTCTTCGCGATCCTCCACCCCGAGGAGTACGAACACACCCGGTCCCTGATCGCCGCGTCCGAGGGCGCGCAGGACCCGCTCGCGGACATCGCCGAAAGCGTCAGAACGACCCTGCGGGAAGCCGGCGTCACGGCCGAAGTCCTCATCAGGCCGCGCCATTTCGTGTCCGTCCACCGGGTCAGGATGAAACGTGGGGAACTGCGCGGGACCGACTTCGGACGGCTGCTGGTGCTGGTCGGCGAGGACGCCGACTGCTACGCGGTCCTGGGCGAGCTGCACACCTGTTTCACTCCGGTGATCTCCGAGTTCAAGGACTTCATCGCAGCACCCAAGTTCAACCTCTACCAGTCGCTGCACACCGCCGTCGTCGGCCCGGAGGGTGCGGTCGCCGAAGTCCTCATCCGTACCCACCGGATGCACAAGGTCGCCGAGGCCGGCGTCGTCGCGCTCGGCAACCCCTACACCGCGGACGGCAGCACCGCCCCGCACCAGGCCGAGCCCGTGGACGGCGAGCGTGGCGACCCGACCAGGCCCGGCTGGCTCTCCCGGCTCCTGGACTGGCAGGAGTCCGCAACCGACCCCGACACGTTCTGGACCACCCTGCGCGCCGACCTCGCCCAGGACCGCGAGATCACGGTGTTCCGCACCGACGGCGGGACGCTCGGGCTGCCCGCGGGCGCCAGCTGCGTCGACGCCGCGTACGCGCAGTACGGCGACGAGGCCCACGGCTCCATCGGGGCCCGGGTCAACGGCCGTCTGGCCACACTCAGCACCGTGCTGAACGACGGCGACACGGTGCAGCCGCTGCTCGCCCAGGACGCTTCCTCCGGGCCCTCACCGGAGTGGCTCGACCACGTCCGTACGCCTGCCGCGAGGATCGCCATCACCGGGTGGCTCGACGCCCATCCCGACGGCGCCCAGGGGCCACACGGAAGGCCCGCGGAACCGAGACCGCAGCTCCAGCCCGCGGACGACGCGGCGAAGGGCCGGGGCAGGGAGGGCAGCCGGGCCGCGAGCGTGGCCGTCGACACGCCGGGCGTACCGGTCCGCCTCGCCGGCTGCTGCACGCCCGTTCCGCCCGACGACATCATCGGGTGCACGGTGCGCGGCGGGGGAGTCACCGTGCACCGGACGGAGTGTCCGGCGGTGGCCCGGACCAGGGCGATCGGCCGGGCGGCCGTCGGGGCCCGCTGGAACGACACGGGTGACTGGAGCGACACGGCCGACTACCGGGTCACCCTCGTCGCCGAGTCCTTCGGCCGTCCCCGGCTGCTCGCCGACCTGACCGAGGCCATCGCCACGGCGGACGCCGCCATCGTCGCCGCGACCGTCGAACCGCCCAGCGAACAGCGCGTCCGGCACACCTACACGCTGCAGCTCCCGGACGCGGCAGGGCTGCCCGGACTGATGAGGGCGATGCGCGACGTACCCGGGGTGTACGACGTGAGCCGGGCCCAGCAGCCCGCCACCACGGTCTGACGGACCGCCCCTGCCCCTCCTGCCCGTTCCCGGCGACCCCGTTCGGGTGGTGCGGCGCGCGCCACCCCCGCACGGCGAGTTCCCGCTGGTAGCCGTAGTCCATGCCGCTCACCTCCCGTCGACTGCGCGCCGCCCTGCTGGCCACCGCCTCGGCCACCCTCGTGGCCGCGACCCTGCCCGCGCCCGTACCGCTGGGCATCGGCGACCGCCTGTTCCCCCTGCTCGGCAACCCCGGGTACGACGTCCTCTCGTACGACATCTCCCTCGACTACGTGGGCCGTAACACCGAGCCGCTCGACGCCGTCACCAGGATCGAGGCGCGCACCACCGCACCCCTGGAACGGATCAACCTCGACTTCGCCCGGGGCACCGTCCGGTCCGTCGACGTCAACGGCCTGCGGTCCGAGTTCGCCACCGAGGGGGAGGACCTCGTCGTCCAGGCACCCGCCCGGCTCCCGGCGGGTGTCCCGGTACGCCTCACCGTCCGGCACACCAGCGATCCGTCCGGCGACCAGGCCAACGGCGGTTGGGTCCGGACGGCCGACGGGCTCGCCATGGCCAACCAGGCCGACGCCGCCCACCGGGTCTTCCCGGGTAACGACCACCCCGCGGACAAGGCCCATTTCACCTTCCGGGTCACCGCGCCGGAGGACCTCACGGTCGTGGCCGGCGGCCTGCCTGCCGGCAAGCACCGACACGGAGCCATGACCACCTGGACCTACCGAACCGAGCACCCGATGGCCACCGAGCTGGCCCAGGTGTCCATCGGCCGCTCCGCGGTCCTGCACCGGACCGGGCCACGCGGGCTGCCGGTACGCGACGTGGTGCCCGCGGCCGACCGCAGGAAGCTGGAGCCCTGGCTGCGCAGGACCCCCGGGCAGGTGGCCTGGATGGAGGCGCAGGTCGGGCCCTACCCGTTCGAGACTTACGGGCTGCTGGTCGCGGACGCGGAGACCGGCTTCGAGCTGGAGACCCAGACGCTCTCGCTCTTCGAACGGTCCCTGTTCACCGAGGCGGGACATCCCGAGTGGTACATCGAATCGATCATGGTCCACGAGCTCGCCCACCAGTGGTTCGGCAACAGTGTCTCGCCGGCGGTCTGGTCCGACCTGTGGCTCAGCGAGGGACACGCCACCTGGTACGAGGCCCGCTTCGCCGAGGAGCACGCGCGCAAGCCCGTGGAGCGGCGGATGCGTGAGGCCTACGCACGGTCCGACGCATGGCGAGCCGCCGGCGGTCCGCCCGCGCATCCCGACGTCCCGTCCCCGGATCACAAGATCAGCCTGTTCCGGCCGGTGGTGTACGACGGCGGCGCACTCGTCCTGTACGCGCTGCGCAAGGAGATGGGGGAGACCTCCTTCGACGACCTGGAGCGGACCTGGGTGCGCAGGTACCGCGACGGGTCGGCGAGCACCGCGGACTTCACGGGGCTGGCGTCGAGGATCGCGGGGCGGGACCTGACCGCGTTCTTCGACGGCTGGCTGTACGGGGAGAAGACGCCGCCCATGCCGGGGCACCCGGACTGGCGCAGCGCCGAGCCCCGGGGCGCGGGCTCCCCACAGGGCTCCGCGACTGCCCGCAAACCCGAGTGACGAGTCCGGCGAGGACATGCCACTATCGACGCGTCGGCACAGCGGCCGGCCGGTGCGTCCCCCTCGGGGAATCATCCGGCGGGGTCACGCGTTGTGACTGACGTATCGGACTTCTATCGACGTAAGGATCCAATGACCTCCTCTTCTTCCCTTCCCCAGGGCGCGCAGGACGCGCAGAGCGCCACGGACCCCATCTCCGAGAGCCTCACCGAGAGCCTCCGGGCCGACGCCCTGATGGAAGAGGACGTCGCCTGGAGCCACGAGATCGACGGAGAGCGGGACGGCGAGCAGCTCGACCGCTCCGAGCGGGCGGCTCTGCGCCGTGTGGCCGGTCTCTCCACGGAGCTCGAGGACGTCACCGAGGTCGAGTACCGACAGCTGCGCCTGGAGCGCGTGGTGCTGGTCGGTGTCTGGACGTCGGGGACGGTGCACGACGCGGAGATCTCGCTCGCCGAGCTGGCCGCACTGGCCGAGACGGCGGGCGCCCAGGTGCTCGACGCCGTCTTCCAGCGCCGCGACAAGCCCGACCCGGCCACGTACATCGGCTCGGGCAAGGCGCTGGAGCTGCGCGACATCGTTCTCGAGTCGGGCGCCGACACCGTCGTCTGCGACGGTGAGCTCAGCCCCGGCCAGCTGATCCACCTGGAAGACGTCGTCAAGGTCAAGGTGGTCGACAGGACCGCCCTGATCCTCGACATCTTCGCCCAGCACGCCAAGTCCCGTGAGGGCAAGGCGCAGGTGTCGCTGGCACAGATGCAGTACATGCTGCCCCGCCTGCGCGGCTGGGGTCAGTCGCTCTCCCGGCAGATGGGCGGCGGCGGATCCAGCGGTGGCGGCGGTATGGCCACCCGTGGCCCCGGTGAGACCAAGATCGAGACGGACCGGCGCCGGATCCGCGAGAAGATGGCGAAGATGCGCCGGGAGATCGCGGAGATGAAGACGGGCCGCGAGATCAAGCGCCAGGAGCGCAGGCGCAACAAGGTGCCCTCGGTCGCCATCGCCGGATACACCAACGCGGGCAAGTCCTCCCTGCTCAACCGGCTCACCGGTGCGGGCGTCCTGGTGGAGAACGCGCTGTTCGCCACCCTGGACCCGACCGTGCGCCGGGCCGAGACGCCGAGCGGCCGGATCTACACCCTGGCCGACACCGTCGGGTTCGTGCGCCACCTTCCGCACCACCTGGTCGAGGCGTTCCGCTCCACCATGGAGGAGGTCGGCGAGTCCGATCTCATCCTGCACGTGGTGGACGGCTCCCATCCGGTGCCCGAGGAGCAGCTCGCCGCCGTCCGTGAGGTGATCCGCGAGGTCGGGGCGGTCGACGTGCCCGAGGTCGTCGTGATCAACAAGGCGGACGCGGCGGACCCGCTGGTCCTCCAGCGGCTGCTGCGCAACGAGAGGCACGCGATCGCCGTGTCGGCACGCACCGGTGCGGGCATCGACGAGCTGCTCGCGCTCATCGACGCCGAGCTGCCGAGGCCGTCCGTCGAGATCGAGGCCCTCGTGCCCTACATCCAGGGCGGACTCGTCTCCCGGGTGCACGCGGAGGGTGAGGTGATCTCCGAGGAGCACACGGCGGAGGGCACCCTGCTCAAGGCTCGGGTGCACGAGGAGCTCGGTGCGGAGCTGTCCAGCTTCGTTCCCGTGGCTCCCTGATCCACCACCGCGCCGCCCGGGCAGCGCTCAGCCGGCAGGCCCGGCCCCCTCACGCAGGCAGGGGGCCGGGCCTGCCGGCTGTGGTGCGTGTGGCCGGCCGGGTCCCCGGCCGGCGACTGCCGCACCGAGGACCCCGGATCCGGGCCTACCGTCCCGCGTACTTCTTGCTGACCGAGTCGTAGATGCCCTTGGCCTCCTCGCCGAGACGGGGGCCGGCCAGCCAGCCCGCCGTCACCGGGCCGATCGAGGTGTTCGAGACCAGGGCCGGCTCACCGTCCTGGCCCTTCGCCACCCAGCCACCGCCGGAGGAACCACCGGTCATCGTGCACCCGATGCGGTACATCGTCGGCTCGTTCCGGAAGACCGAGAGCCGGCCGGGCTTGTCCGTGCACCGGAGCGCCTTCTGGCCGTCGAACGGCGGAGCCGCCGGATAGCCGGTCGCCGTCATGCTGTCCATCTCCGGGACGGCCGGGGCGTTGAAGTCGACAGGGAGCGCCGAACCGACGGTCTCCTCCAGGGACTTGCCCGTGGAGCCCTTCTCCGGGGTGACCTGCAGGACCGCGAAGTCGTACGGGGCACCCTGGCCGCCGGTCGCGGCACCCTGGGCGATCCACTGCTCGGACGTCTGCGCCCACTGGCCCCACCACACGCCGTACGGAGCGACCTTCTCCTTGGGTGCGTTCTGCAGTTCCGCCACCGACAGGCCGGTGTTGTTGTACGACGGGACGAAGGCGATGTTGCGGTACCAGCCGCCCTTCTTGCCCGCGTGCACGCAATGCCCCGCCGTCCACACCATGTTGGACTTCCCGGGGTTGGCCGGGTCCTTCACCACGGTCGCGGAACAGACCATGGATCCCTCGGGGCCGTCGAAGAACAGCTTGCCGGACTCCGGGGCGTTGTCGTGGTACGGCGTCGGCAGACCGGCGGCCTCGACCGGGGCGGGGGCCGGATCCGTCACACCGTCGTCGCCCGAGATGTCGTTGTCGACGGGGTTCTCCGGGGCCTTGTCGGCATCCCGCATCCGGTCCGGGTCCCAGAGGTCCTCGATGATCGGGTTGACGTAGTCCTTGGCCTCACGCAGCCACGTGTCCTTGTCCCAGTTCTTCCACTCGCCGTTCCTCCACTGGTCGAGGTCGATCCCGTGCTCCTTGAGCCGGTCCTTCAGATCGTCCGGGATCGTGACCTTGCCGTCGGAGGCCTGGCTGCCGGCATCGCTCGACGAGCCCGCCCCGTTCTCCTCCGGCCCGCAGGCGGTGACGGTGAGCGTCAGGACAGCGGCGAGGGCGGCTGCGGCGAACACGGGGGAGGGGCGGCGAGGGCTCCTCCCACGGCGTGCGGTGTCGATCGGGCGCATGGGTCGCATCTGGTGATCCCCCTGGGACTTCGTCACTGACTTCGGTACTGCACTGCGGTGCCCGGTGCGCTCGGCACTGCCTGGCGGCACTGCGGCACACACCCAGGGCGACGGGGGCAGCCCCGTGCCGAGTGCGGCCCCCACTATGCCGGTGCCGATGGGGACGGTACGAGGCAGGTCCACGGTTCCGTCTGCGCAAGGATCTTCCGATTTACCCGTGATCCCTCGCGTTCCGCGTCGTTGGTACGTACGGGGGACACCCGGACAGCGTTCACGCGAACAGTCCGTACCTGGGGCGACGTACCGCCGTGCAAGGCAACTGTGACAGCAGGAGGACCCACAGCCGTGGCCGTGACCGAACCAGCTCCGGTGACACTTCCCCCTGCGCACGAGGGGATCCTGCGGCGTCAGGCACTGCGTGAATCAGCGGCCCGTACCTACGCGCGATCCCTGCCGATCGTGCCGGTGCGGGCGAGGGGCATGACGATCGAGGGTGCGGACGGGCGCCGCTATCTCGACTGTCTGTCCGGGGCGGGCACCCTGGCCCTCGGCCACAACCACCCCGTGGTGCTCGAAGCCATCAGGAACGTCATCGACTCCGGCGCGCCGCTGCACGTCCTCGATCTCGCCACACCCGTCAAGGACGCGTTCACGACCGAGCTGTTCGCCACCCTGCCCGGGGATCTCGCCGACAACGGGCGGATCCAGTTCTGCGGACCGGCGGGGACGGACGCCGTGGAGGCGGCGTTCAAGCTGGTGCGTGCCGCGACCGGCCGCGGCGAGCTCCTCACCTTCACCGGCGCGTACCACGGGATGACCGCCGGAGCGCTGGCCGCGTCCGGCGGCGCCCCGGACGTGCGCGTGACCCGGCTGCCCTTCCCGCAGAACTACCGCTGTCCCTTCGGGACCGGCGGCGAGCGGGGCGAGGACATCGCCGCGCGCTGGACCGAGTACCTCCTGGACGACCCCAAGGGCGGGGTGCCCTCCCCTGCGGGCATGATCCTGGAGCCCGTCCAGGGCGAGGGCGGGGTGAATCCCGCCCCGGACGGCTGGCTGCGCCGGATGCGGGAGATCACCCGGACCCGCTCCATCCCGCTGATCGCGGACGAGGTGCAGACCGGCGTCGGCCGGACCGGCACGTTCTGGGCCGTCGAGCACAGCGGAGTCGTACCCGACGTGATGGTCCTCTCCAAGGCCATCGGCGGTTCGCTGCCGCTCGCCGTGATCGTCTACCGCGCCGAACTCGACACCTGGCAGCCGGGCGCCCACGCGGGTACCTTCCGGGGCAACCAGCTCGCCATGGCGGCCGGTGCCGCCACCCTCTCGTACGTACGGGAGAACCGGCTCGCCGAGCGCGCGGCGACGCTCGGCGCGCGCATGCTCGCCCGCCTGCAGGCCCTGAGCGCCGACCACCCGAGCATGGGCGACGTACGGGGCCGCGGCCTGATGATCGGCATCGAGCTCGTCGACCCCGAGTCCGCCCCGCTCACCGTCACCGAGGAGAGCGGCTCCGCCCCGCCGCCCGACCCCGTACTCGCCGCCGCGGTCCAGCAGGAATGCCTGCACCGCGGCCTCATCGTCGAACTCGGCGGCCGCCACAGCGCCGTGGTCCGACTGCTCCCCCCTCTCACGCTCACCGACGAACAGGCGACAGCGGTCGTCGACCGCCTCGCCGACGCGCTGCGAGCGGCAGAGCGCTCCCCGCACCGTCGGGCCGCTGCCGGGCCGACCCGCTGACCCGGACCCCTCACAAGGAAGACCGCCGTGAACCCCACCCCTGCGCCCGAGGCCGACGGCCCTCTCACCAGCCAGCAGCGAGGACAGGACCTGCCGGACGGCCTCCTGGCCGTCGAGTCGAAGACCGTGCCGCGCCAGAAGGCAGGCCCCCGCGGAACCCTGCGCGACACGGCGGGGACCTCCGCCCCCACCCGTGCGCTCCCGGCTGCCGGGCCCGACGGACCGCGGCCTCCCGGCCCCGTGGACCCGCTCGACCACCCCGAACCCGTCCGGGCCGCGGACGCGGCGGGCACCGAGAACCTGCTGCGCTGCTGGACCCGGGAGAACGACCTGCCCCGGCCGCAGGGAAGCACCCTGCGCATCCCGCTCCCCGCCAGCGGCACGGCTCTCCTCGTGCCGGTCGGCCACTGGTCCGCCACGGGATGGCACCGCTTCGGCGCCCCCGTCCTGGAGACCGCACCGGTCGGCGCACCGGCCGTCGACGCCGTCACCGTGGCCGCGCTCCTCGGACGCGAGAGCGACCGGAACGCCGGCACGGACCTCGTGGCCAGGGTCGCCGACTCGGTACGCCGTACCGGGGGCTTCATCGCGGAGCGCAGGCGCATCCCCGACGCGTCCCCGGAGGCCGACCTGTTCCTCACCGCCGAACAGTCCCTCGTCCTCGGCCACCCCCTGCACCCCACGCCCAAGAGCCGCGAAGGCCTCTCCGAATCCGAAACGCTCCTCTACTCGCCCGAACTGCGCGGTTCCTTCCCGCTCCACTGGATGGCCGTCGACCGGTCCGTACTGGCCACCGAGTCGTCCTGGACACAGGCAGGCCGCCCGGTCTCCGCGGAGGAGCTCCTCGCACCCCACGCCGACGGGCTGCATCTCCCCGACGGCACCGCGGCCCTCCCGCTCCACCCCTGGCAGGCCGCCGATCTGGTGCGCCGCCCGGAGGTCGCCGCGCTCCGCGAGAAGGGCCTCCTGCACGACCTCGGTCCCCACGGGGGACGCTGGTACCCCACCTCCTCCGTCCGCACCGTGCACCGGCCGGGGGCCGAGGTCATGCTGAAGCTCTCCCTGGGCGTCCGCATCACCAACTCCCGCCGGGAGAACCTGCGCAAGGAACTCCACCGCGGCGTCGAAGTCCACCGGCTGCTGAGCACCGGACTGGCCGGTCAGTGGCAGGCGGCGCACCCGGGCTTCGACATCGTCCGGGACCCCGCCTGGCTCGCCGTCGACGCTCCGGACGGCAGCCCCGTCCCCGGCCTCGACGTCATGCTCCGGCACAATCCGTTCGGCCCGGCCGACGACGCCGTGTGCATCGCCGGACTCACCGCCCCGCGTCCCTGGCCGGGACGTGCCGGTGCGCACTCCCGGCTCGCGCAGACCGTCTCGGACCTCGCCGCACGCACGGGCCGGACGACCGGAGCCGTCTGTGCCGAGTGGTTCCTGCGCTACCTCGACCGTGTGGTCCTGCCCGTCCTCTGGCTCGACGCCCGCGCGGGCGTCGCCCTGGAAGCCCACCAGCAGAACACGCTCGTGCTCCTCGACCTGGACGGCTGGCCCGTCGGCGGCAGGTACCGCGACAACCAGGGCTACTACTTTCGCGAGTCCCACCGTGCCGCACTGGAGCGCCGGCTTCCCGGCATCGGCGCCGTCAGCGACACCTTCGTCTCCGACGCGGTCACCGACGAACGTCTCGCCTACTACCTCGGCATCAACAACGTCTTCGGGCTCATCGGAGCCTTCGGCGCCCAGCGACTGGCCGACGAGAGGCTGCTCCTCGCCGCCTTCCGGCAGTTCCTCGAACGGAACGTCACGCTGGGCTCCCCGCTGCCTGCGTACCTGCTCGGAACCACGCAGCTGCGCTGCAAGGCGAATCTGCTGACCCGGCTGCACGGCCTGGACGAGCTCGTCGGGCCGGTCGACACCCAGTCCGTATACGTCACCATCGCCAACCCCCTCCACAGCTGAGAGACACGACCGACCGCACCCACGAGAGGAGAGCGTCCCGGTGCATCCAGCCGACGCGCACACCGAGGCCGGAACCGGCGCCGTTGCCCCACCCGGCGCCACCGGCGTCGAGGACACCCTGGAGCTGCGGCTCACCGAGGAGCTGCTCGCCCTGCTCGGCGACCGCCCGCCGGCGAGCGTCTCCCGGCCGGACGCTCCCGATCTGATCGGCCTGCCCGACACCTGGCGCCCCGTCACCACGCCCGCCGGGGTGTTCCAGCTGGTCGCCGTCGAGGTCGAACGCGACCTCGGGGTGATCAGCCGCTGGATGAACGACCCCGCGGTCGCCGCCTTCTGGGAGCTCGCCGGACCGGAGTCGGTCACCGCCGGGCATCTGTGCCGGCAGCTCGAAGGCGACGGCCGCAGCGTTCCCTGCCTCGGTGTGCTCGGCGGCAGGCCCATGAGCTACTGGGAGATCTACCGGGCGGACCTGGACCCGCTGGCCCGCCACTACCCGGCCCGGCCACACGACACCGGCGTCCACCTCCTCATCGGAGGCGTGGGCAACCGGGGCCGGGGCATCGGCACCGTACTGCTCAGGGCCGTCTCCGACCTCGTGCTGGACAACCGTCCGCCCTGCGCCCGCGTGGTCGCCGAGCCGGACCTCCGCAACACCCCCTCCGTCTCGGCCTTCCTGAGTGCCGGATTCCGCTTCGCCGCCGAGGTCGAACTCCCCGACAAGCGGGCCGCCCTGATGGTCCGCGACCGAGCCCACCGTGCCCAGCTGTGAACGACTTGCCGCACCACACCCACCGCTCGAACCCCATCGGTCACACCCGGAGGAGTCCCCGTGCCGACATATCCTGCGAGCCACACACCGCCGGAGCCCCACCTGCCGCTCGACATACCGGAACTGAACCCGCGGCTGTGGGACCGGGCGGCGGTGCGGCTGCTCGCGAAGATGCTCGGTGAATTCGCCTACGAGGAGGTCGTGGCCCCCGCCCCGCGGGAGGAGGCCCGCAACGGGAGGACCAGCGGCTACGCCCTGGTGCTCGACGACGGCGCCACCCTGCACTTCCGTGCCCGGCGCGGTGTGTACGGCAGTTGGCGCGTGGACCCCGAATCGATCCGCGAGACCCCTGCGGGGACGGCCGCGGAGGGGACTTGGGAGACGGCCCCGGACGGTCGTGGCCACGGCACGGCGTTCCGCGATCCGTTGCGGTTCCTCGCCCGCGCCCGCCGCCTCCTCGGGCTCGACGGCGCGACCCTCGGGCACCTCGTCCGTGAGCTCACCAGCACACTCGTGGCCGACGCCCGGCTGGACCACACCGCGCTCCGAGCGGCACAGCTCGCCGATCTCCCCTACGCCGACCTCGAAGGGCACCAGACCGGCCACCCCTGGCTCGTCGCCAACAAGGGGCGTCTCGGCTTCTCCGCCGCCGACGCGGCCCGCTTCACCCCCGAAGCGCGCTCGGCGACCAGACTCCCCTGGATCGCGGTCGGCAAGCACATGGCGACCTACCGGGGTGTGACCCGGCTCGCCTCCCCCGAGCGCCTCTACGCCCAAGAGCTCGACCCACCCGTCCGGGCCTCTTTCGCCGCCGCCCTGCGCGCCCGCGGACTCGACCCCGAGGGCTACCTGCTCCTGCCGGTGCATCCGTGGCAATGGGACGAGTGGATCGTCCCGCTCTTCGCCCCGGCGATCGCCGACGGCGCCATCGTGCCCCTGCACGCCGACGCCGACCTCAGGCTCCCGCAGCAGTCCATCCGTACGTTCACCAACGTGGGCCGGCCCGACCGGCACACGGTCAAACTGCCGTTGTCGATCCTCAACACCCTCGTCTGGCGCGGCCTTCCGACCGCCCGCACGCTCGCCGCCCCGGCGGTCACCGCCTGGGTCCAGGGACTGTGTGACAACGACCCCTTCCTGCGGGACACCTGCGGGGTCATCCTGCTCGGTGAGGTCGCCTCCGTGGCGGTCGAGCATCCGCTCTACGACCACCTCCCCGAGGCGCCCTACCAGTACAAGGAGATCCTCGGCGCGATCTGGCGGGAGCCCCTGCAGCCGCGGCTTGCACCCGGGGAGCGGGCCCGCACGCTGGCCTCGCTGCTGCACACGGACCCCGAGGGCCGTGCCTTCACCGCCGAGCTCGTCGCCCGCTCCGGTCTGACCCCGGCCGCCTGGCTGACCCGCCTCTTCGCCGTGCTGCTGCCGCCGCTCCTGCACTTCCTGTACCGCTACGGCACCGTCTTCTCCCCGCACGGTGAGAACGCCATCGTCGTGTTCGACGAGAACGACGTGCCGGTATGCCTGGCGATCAAGGACTTCGTCGACGACGTGAACGTCAGCGCCCGGCCGTTGCCCGAGCACGACGGGATGCCGGCGGACGTCCGCGACATCCTGCTGACCGAAGACCCCTCGTTCCTCACCCAGTTCATCCACGCGGGGCTCCTGGTGGGCGTGTTCCGCTATCTCTCCCCGCTCTGCGAGGACCAGCTCGACGTACCGGAGGGTGAATTCTGGTCACTCGTCCGTGCCGAGATCCTGCGCCACCACGCGCGCTTCCCCGAGCTCAAGGAGCGGTTCGAGATCTTCGACATGCTGACACCCACGATCGAACGGCTCTGCCTGAACCGCAACCGTCTGCATCTGGACGGTTACCGTGACCGGCCGGAGCGTCCGCACGCCGCCGTCCACGGCACGGTCCCCAACCCGCTGCACCCCTCCGCGTGAGTCCGGGACCGATCGCTGTTGTCACTGCCGCGCCGTAGGGTGGTCGGGCTATGACGAAGCCATCTCTCCCCGAGCTCCTCCACGCCGCCGTGACCGCCGTCGGCGGTACGGAACGGCCAGGCCAGGTCTCCATGGCCGAGGCCGTTGCCGAGGCCGTCGACGACAACGCCCACCTGCTCGTCCAGGCCGGTACCGGCACGGGCAAGTCCCTCGGTTACCTGGTGCCCGCGCTGGCCCACGGGGAGCGTGTCGTGGTGGCCACGGCTACCCTCGCCCTCCAGCGCCAGCTGGTGGAGCGGGACCTTCCGCGTACGGTCGAGGCCCTGCACCCGCTGCTGCGCCGCCGCCCCCAGTTCGCGATGCTCAAGGGCCGGTCGAACTACCTCTGCCTGCACCGGCTCCACGAAGGGGTCCCGCAGGACGAGGAGGAGGGGCTCTTCGACCAGTTCGAGGCGGCGGCTCCGTCGAGCAAGCTCGGCCAGGACCTGCTGCGTATGCGGGACTGGTCGGACGAGACGGAGACCGGGGACCGGGACGACCTCACCCCGGGTGTGTCGGACCGGGCCTGGGCGCAGGTCTCGGTCTCCTCGCGCGAGTGCCTGGGTGCGACGAAGTGCGCGTACGGGGCCGAGTGCTTCGCCGAGGCGGCCCGCGAGCGGGCCAAGCTCGCCGATGTCGTCGTCACCAACCACGCCCTGCTCGCCATCGACGCGATCGAGGGCGCCCCGGTGCTCCCGCAGCACGAGGTGCTGATCGTCGACGAGGCCCACGAGCTGGTCTCGCGGGTCACGGGGGTGGCCACCGGCGAGCTCACCCCGGGCCAGGTGAACCGTGCGGTGCGCCGTGCGGCGAAGCTGGTGAACGAGAAGGCGGCCGACGCCCTCCAGACCGCCTCCGAGGGGTTCGAGCGGGTCATGGAGCTGGCCCTTCCGGGACGTCTGGAAGAGGTTCCGGAGGACCTCGGCTATGCGCTGATGGCGCTGCGCGACGCCGCCCGTACGGTGATCTCCGCTCTGGGCTCCACCCGGGACAAGTCCGTCCAGGACGAGGACGCCGTCCGGAAACAGGCCATGGCATCGGTCGAGTCCGTCCACAGCGTCGCGGAGCGCATCACCCAGGGTTCCGAGTACGACGTCGTCTGGTACGAGCGTCACGACCGCTTCGGCGCGTCCGTGCGTGTCGCCCCGCTCTCCGTTTCAGGGCTGCTGCGCGAGAAGCTCTTCGCCGACCGCTCGGTGGTCCTGACCTCGGCCACCCTCAAGCTGGGCGGGGACTTCAACGGGGTGGGGGCTTCGCTGGGACTCGCGCCCGAAGGCACGGCGGGCGACGACGTCCCGCAGTGGAAGGGCCTGGACGTCGGCTCCCCGTTCGACTATCCGAAGCAGGGCATCCTGTATGTCGCCCGGCACCTGGCCACGCCCGGCCGGGAGGGATCCCGCACCGACATGCTGGACGAGCTCGCCGAGCTGGTGGACGCGGCCGGGGGGCGCACGCTGGGGCTGTTCTCCTCGATGCGGGCGGCCCAGGCCGCGGCCGAGGAGCTGCGCGGCCGGCAGGACAGAACCATCCTGCTGCAGGGCGAGGAGACGCTCGGGGAACTGATCAAGAACTTCGCCGCAGATCCCGAGACCTGCCTTTTCGGGACGCTGTCGCTGTGGCAGGGCGTCGACGTCCCCGGGCCGAGCTGCCAGCTCGTGGTCATGGACCGGATTCCCTTCCCGCGGCCCGATGACCCGCTGATGAGCGCGCGCCAGAAGGCGGTCGAGGAAGCGGGTGGCAACGGCTTCATGGCGGTCGCGGCGACCCATGCCGCACTGCTCATGGCTCAGGGCGCCGGCCGACTCGTACGTGCCACGGGGGACAAGGGGGTCGTCGCCGTACTCGACCCCCGGCTGGCCAACGCCCGGTACGGGAGCTATCTGCGGGCCTCGCTGCCGGACTTCTGGTACACCACGGACCGGAACCAGGCGAGGCGCTCGCTCGCTGCCATCGACGCGGCGGCCAAGGCCGCCGGGTAGACCGGCCCGGACGCGTACGGGTCCGCCCGTGCGGACGGACGCAACGGGGACGGCCATTTTGCGGGCGGACACGACAGGGCCCCGGAACCGGCGCAGGGATCCCGGGGCCCGGTCCGAACCGGCGGATGTCACACCCGTCGCAGCACCGCCACGACCTTGCCCAGGATGGTCGCCTCGTCGCCGGGAATCGGCTGGTACGCGGAGTTGTGCGGGAGCAGCCAGACATGGCCGTCCTCGCGCTTGAACCGCTTCACCGTGGCTTCGCCGTCCAGCATGGCGGCCACGATGTCCCCGTTCTCCGCGACGGGCTGGCGTCGGACCGTGACCCAGTCGCCGTCCATGATCGCCGCTTCGATCATCGAGTCGCCGACGACCTTCAGGACGAACAGCTCGCCGTCACCGACCAACTGGCGGGGGAGGGGGAAGACGTCCTCGACCGACTCCTCGGCGAGGATCGGCCCACCTGCGGCGATCCTGCCGACCAGCGGTACGTACGAAGCGGCCGGCTTCCCCGTGGTGTCGGTCGGCTGTGTGCTGGGCTGGTCCGAACCGCGGACCTCGTACGCCCGGGGGCGGTGCGGGTCGCGGCGCAGGAAGCCCTTGCGCTCCAGAGCCATCAGCTGGTGGGCGACGGACGAGGTGCTGGACAGCCCCACGGCCTGACCGATCTCCCGCATCGACGGGGGATAGCCCCGGCGCTGCACGGAATCCCGGATGACCTCGATCACGCGCCGCTGCCGGTCCGTGAGCCCTGAACTGTCAGCCCGGATTCCAGGAGGGCGGCCGGGCAAGGAGCGCGCAGGTCGCGCGGGCTCCGGGCCCTCCGTGTTCGTGACTGAGTCATTCATGGCATGCACCGGCTCAAGTCGGCTCTGGGAGCGGTGGTCCTGGGCAGTGATGGTGGCACTGTCTGCGGTGGTGGTCACGTCGGCCCCTCTCGAATGGTCTCCCTAGTGAGGCAACGGTAGTAGCTTTCGAAAGGTTGCGCCAAACACACGTTCGAGTGAAAAACAAATAAAGGACTGTCACGAGCTGGCCGCGCGGTGTATGAGCACGTATCCACCGGCCGGATCGGCCCCGGTCCGGCCGCGGCTGCCATCCGGATCGGAGCGCGAATGCCATCCGGACCCGAGCCTGGATCCCGTGACGGATCCGGGGTTCACGCTAGCCTTCACCGGCCTGCCGCCTGTGTGCGGGGGGTGTGTCCGCGGACGGGCCGGTGTGTGGCCGTGAGGGGTGCCGCGACGTGCCCGCGCCAGTCTGTCACCCGTGGGTCCGCGCGCCTGGCGACCGTGCGTTTCCCTTACTCTCGTGCCGGGCCGTACGCTGCCTCCGGGCCGCCCGGGAAGCGCGACACGCGCTAGGGCTGGAGTGGAGTAAAACCCTAGATCTAGTGGTTGGATCGCCACGGCCGCCCAGAAGTAGTGGTCCTGGTCTCTCGGGGCCGAGCTCATCGCCTATGCTGGTGACTGCCTCGAAGGGTTCGTCCGGACCTGGGCGGGCCATTCAGTCGTGCCGTGAAGGAGGGTTGGGAAACCATGCACTGCCCCTTCTGCAGGCACCCCGACAGCAGGGTCGTCGACAGTCGCACCACGGACGACGGGACGTCGATCCGGCGCCGGCGCCAGTGCCCCGACTGCTCCCGTCGCTTCACGACGGTGGAGACCTGCTCGCTGATGGTGGTCAAGCGGAGCGGCGTGACCGAGCCCTTCAGCCGGACCAAGGTCATCTCGGGTGTCCGCAAGGCATGTCAGGGGCGTCCCGTCACGGAGGACGCACTCGCGAAGCTGGGGCAGCGGGTCGAGGAGGCGGTGCGGGCCACGGGCAGCGCGGAGCTGACCACGCACGACGTCGGTCTCGCCATACTGGGCCCCCTGCAGGAGCTCGACCTCGTCGCGTACCTGCGCTTCGCGTCCGTGTACCGGGCGTTCAATTCGCTCGAAGACTTCGAGGCCGCCATCGCGGAACTCCGCGAGCGACGGCCTCCCGCGGAGAAGGGCGGGAGCGGCGAGACCGGCGAGGTCCCCGCCCCTGCCGCTGTCGCCGCTGACTGATCACCGGCCGGCCGGTGGGAGCGGCAAGGCCCCAAGCGGGCGGCAACAAGACCTGTTCCGTGGCGCCGTACGTGGCGTCCGGAGCATCAGACACAGACTGTGCCCTGGGAAGATATGGGCATTTCAGGGCGTTTTTGCCCACATATGGGAGGCGGCATGACAGAGACGGCGAGCGGCCCGGCACGAGGTTCCCGCACCAAGGGGACCAAGTCGACTGCGACCAAGCAGGGCCTGCGCATCGAGCGCATCCACACCTCTCCCGGCGTGCACCCGTACGACGAGGTCGCGTGGGAGCGCCGTGACGTCGTCATGACCAACTGGCGCGACGGCTCGATCAACTTCGAGCAGCGTGGCGTCGAGTTCCCCGACTTCTGGTCGGTGAACGCGGTCAACATCGTCACCAGCAAGTACTTCCGGGGTGCGGTCGGCACGCCCCAGCGCGAGACCGGTCTGCGACAGCTGATCGACCGGATCGTGAAGACGTACCGGAAGGCCGGCGAGGACTACGACTACTTCGCCTCTCCCACGGACGCCGAGATCTTCGAGCACGAGCTGGCGTACGCCCTCCTGCACCAGATCTTCAGCTTCAACTCGCCGGTCTGGTTCAACGTCGGCACACCCCAGCCGCAGCAGGTCTCGGCCTGCTTCATCCTGGCCGTCGACGACTCCATGGAGTCGATCCTCGACTGGTACAAGGAAGAGGGAATGATCTTCAAGGGCGGTTCGGGCGCCGGCCTGAACCTCTCCCGTATCCGCTCCTCCAAGGAACTGCTCTCGTCCGGTGGTAACGCCTCCGGCCCTGTCTCCTTCATGCGGGGCGCCGACGCGTCCGCCGGAACGATCAAGTCCGGTGGCGCGACCCGCCGCGCGGCCAAGATGGTCATTCTCGACGTCGACCACCCCGACATCGAGAACTTCATCGAGACCAAGGTGAAGGAGGAGGAGAAGATCCGCGCCCTGCGCGACGCGGGCTTCGACATGGACCTGGGCGGCGACGACATCACGTCCGTCCAGTACCAGAACGCCAACAACTCGGTCCGCGTGAACGACGAGTTCATGAAGGCCGTCGAGTCCGGCGGCAGGTTCGGCCTGCGCGCCCGCATGACCGGTGAGGTCATCGAAGAGGTCGAGGCCAAGTCCCTCTTCCGCAAGATGGCCGAGGCGGCCTGGGCCTGTGCCGACCCGGGCATCCAGTACGACGACACGATCAACCAGTGGCACACCTGCCCGGAGTCCGGCCGGATCAACGGCTCGAACCCCTGCAGCGAGTACATGCACCTGGACAACACCTCGTGCAACCTCGCCTCGCTGAACCTGATGAAGTTCCTCAAGGACGACGGTGAGGGACACCAGTCCTTCGAGGCCGAGCGCTTCGCCAAGGTCGTCGAGCTGGTCATCACCGCGATGGACATCTCGATCTGCTTCGCGGACTTCCCGACCCAGAAGATCGGCGAGAACACCCGCGCCTACCGCCAGCTGGGCATCGGGTACGCCAACCTGGGCGCCCTCCTGATGGCGACCGGCCACGCGTACGACAGCGACGGCGGCCGTGCGCTCGCCGGGGCCATCACGTCATTGATGACCGGTACCTCCTACCGGCGCTCCGCCGAGCTCGCCGCGGTCGTCGGTGCGTACGACGGCTACGCCCGCAACGCCGAGCCGCACCAGCGCGTCATGAAGCAGCACTCCGATGCCAACGGCAGGGCCGTCCACGTGGACGACCTGGACTCGCCGATCTGGGCCGCCGCCACGGAGGCCTGGCAGGACGTGATCCGCCTCGGCGCGAAGAACGGCTTCCGCAACGCGCAGGCCTCGGTTATCGCCCCCACCGGCACCATCGGTCTCGCGATGTCCTGCGACACCACCGGCCTGGAGCCCGACCTCGCCCTGGTCAAGTTCAAGAAGCTGGTCGGCGGCGGCTCGATGCAGATCGTCAACGGCACTGTGCCGCAGGCGCTGCGCCGCCTCGGCTACCAGCCGGAGCAGATCGAGGCGATCGTCGCCCACATCGCCGACAACGGCAACGTGATCGACGCCCCCGGTCTGAAGACCGAGCACTACGAGGTCTTCGACTGCGCGATGGGCGAGCGTTCCATCTCCGCGATGGGCCACGTCCGCATGATGGCGGCCATCCAGCCGTGGATCTCGGGCGCCCTGTCCAAGACGGTCAACCTGCCGGAGACGGCGACCGTCGAGGACGTCGAGGAGGTCTACTTCGAGGCCTGGAAGATGGGCGTCAAGGCGCTCGCGATCTACCGCGACAACTGCAAGGTCGGCCAGCCCCTCTCCGCCAAGACCAAGGAGAAGGCGAAGGAGGCGGTCACCGCCAAGGCCGAGGACACCATTCGTACGGCCGTCGAGAAGGTCGTCGAGTACCGCCCGGTCCGCAAGCGTCTGCCCAAGGGCCGTCCGGGGATCACCACCTCCTTCACGGTGGGTGGAGCCGAGGGCTACATGACCGCCAATTCCTACCCGGACGACGGTCTGGGTGAGGTCTTCCTGAAGATGTCCAAGCAGGGCTCGACCCTCGCGGGCATGATGGACGCCTTCTCGATCGCGGTCTCGGTGGGTCTGCAGTACGGCGTGCCACTGGAGACGTACGTTTCCAAGTTCACCAACATGCGCTTCGAGCCGGCCGGTATGACGGACGACCCGGACGTGCGGATGGCGCAGTCGATCGTCGACTACATCTTCCGCCGCCTGGCGCTCGACTTCCTGCCGTTCGAGACCCGTTCGGCGCTCGGCATCCACTCCGCCGAGGAGCGCCAGCGTCACCTGGACACCGGTTCGTACGAGCCCTCCTTCGGGGACGACGAGCTCGATGTCGAGAGCCTGGCGCAGTCCGCTCCCCTCCAGATGGAGCCGCTGAAGGCGGTCGCGTCGCCCAAGGAGAGCGCTGCCGAGAAGCCCGCTCCGAGGACGGCGCACACCTCGGCAGAGCTGGTCGAGATGCAGCTCGGCATCAGCGCGGACGCTCCGCTCTGCTTCTCCTGCGGTACGAAGATGCAGCGCGCGGGGTCCTGCTACATCTGCGAGGGCTGCGGCTCGACCAGCGG
This sequence comes from Streptomyces sp. NPDC025273, assembly GCF_040638585.1. NCBI lineage: Bacteria > Bacillati > Actinomycetota > Actinomycetes > Kitasatosporales > Streptomycetaceae > Streptomyces > Streptomyces sp. NPDC025273. The sequence continues at coordinate 197,698 of NZ_JBEZYP010000011.1, read as the reverse complement.
CTGCAGCTGACAGCGGACCGAAGCCTGAAGGGGAGGGGCACCGGCCATGGCCGGTGCCCCTCCCCCGTTGTCACGTCTTCGCCGTGCCGGTCGCGGGCGGCGGTGGTGGTGCAGGACGACGCCGCTGCCGAAGGTCCGGGTTCCGGCGAGCCGCGGATTCACGGGTGCGGAATCGGCACCGGCCACGGGGAACAGGCCGGTCCTTGAGTGCGAGGACGTCCCCGACGACGGCGTCGGGCACCTCGCGGCTGTTCCGGTCCGCTTGTCCCAGGGGCCGGGGAACACGATCGTGGGTTCCGGGGCTCAGGAGCTCGGGTGTACGCCGCCAGGTCCTGGCGGACTGGGCCGCCTGACCGGTGTCCGGCGTGTCCGCGTCCGCGGCGGGCCGGAGTCCGCGATCAGTTCGTAGGGGGCCCGCCCGTCCTCCGGGACAGCGCTCATCGCTCCCGGCAGGCCGTCGACGTCCGGGTGCGAGCGTCGTGGACCGGACGCGGTTCTCGCCGGGACCCGGGTGCGCGGGCCCGTCGGATATCAGACCACGCGGTTTCCCATCACCGCGGCGAAGGAATCAGGATCGCCGTCGAATCCGCGAACGGCCGCGTGGAATCCCCAGGATCCCGTCGCGTCCCGGGTGAATTCGGCGACCACGGCCGCCGTGGCCGCGTGCACTCCGGAGAAGTCGTCCTCCACCAGGTTGGTGTAGCCCTCACGGATCTGCACCGCCGTCTGCTCTATCTGGCCGAAGGTCTTGCGGCCGTCGCGCTGCTGGATGGCGACGCCGACGACGACCCTGGCGTACGCGTCCGACAGCCGGTTCAGCTCGATCGTCATGACCTCGTCGAAACCGAAACCCAGACCGGTCCTGCTGTCCCGGTTCAGGGTGATCGTGCCGTCGGGCGACCTGCTGTCGAAGTGCACGAGGTACGCGGGGCTGCCGTACGGCGCGCTCGTCTCGTAGGTGGCCGCGATGATGTCGAGGTCGTTGGCCGGCTCACCGGTCGGACTCGGGTCCCACTTGACCCTCACTTCAACCTTGTCGATGTCCTTTTTGGGAGTGCTCATCGGACTTCCCTTCCTGCTGATGGGCCGACGGAACTCTTGCACCTCAGATCATGTCCGTAACTGTCGGTGGATCCAACCGCGTTGGGAACGGAAGGCGGAATCGGGCCATCGCGTGGCCCGATATGGTCCGGCGCCCATGCCCTCCTGCTGGCGGCCCGTCAGGCGCGTGACCCGTGCCACTCCGGGCGCCGTACGATGGCGCAGTGCTGGTCAAGTGGATTCGTTGCACCGTGGTGGACCGTCGCGGTTTCGGGCGGGGGCAGCGAAAGTGGGCGGGGCTGCTCGACGAACCCGGATTCAGGGGCCAGGGCGGCGGGTGGAGCCGGGGGCGGCCCGAGGTCGCCCACGTGTTCGCCTTCTGGGAGAACCGTGTCTTCTACGACGCGTTCATGGCCCGTGAACACGACAGGCTGGCCGCCGGGCAGTCCGGCATGTACAGGGACATGCAGGTCAAGCTTTTCGAGTACCGGTTCGATGTGAAGACCGGCTTCGAGCCGCACTTCACCGACGCGGACGTGGTCAGGGTGGCGCACAGCCAGGTGCGGGAGGACCGCGTCGACCACTTCGCCCTCATGCAGGAGCGGGTGTGGAACCCGGCGATGGCCGGTTCTCCTGGCATGCTGCGCGGAGTTTTCGGGGAGGCACCGGGGCGCGAGTTCCTGGTGCTGTCGATGTGGCAGTCGAGCGCCGAGCGGGGCAAGTACCGGCCCGAGAGCATCGCCCGGCTCTCGGCTCGGGCGGAGACCGAGAGGGACGTCGAGGCCCTGACGGGGGACGTGGTGCAGCTGGAACCGTCCTGGACGGTCTGACCTGTGGCGTTTCGGTGGGTTTCACGGTCGCGTCGGTCGTTTCCTTGGTCACATGTGGCGGAGGGGGCTCGCACGACTGCTCGATCGCCCCGGTCGGCATCTAGGCTCGATACATGGCACGACCGCACCGCATCGTTCTCGTCCGGCACGGTGAGTCCGAGGGCAATGCCGACGACACGGTCTACGAACGGGAACCCGACCACGCGCTGAGGCTGACCGCGACCGGTCTGCGTCAGGCGCGGGAGACGGGCGCCGGGCTGCGCGAACAGTTCGGGGCCGAGCGGGTCAGCGTCTACGTCTCGCCCTACCGCCGCACGCACGAGACGTTCAGATCGTTCGGTCTCGACCTGGAGCACGTACGGGTCAGGGAGGAGCCCCGGCTGCGCGAGCAGGACTGGGGCAACTGGCAGGACCGGGAAGACGTCCGGCTGCAGAAGGCCTACCGGGACGCGTACGGACACTTCTTCTACCGCTTCGCGCAGGGAGAGTCCGGTGCCGACGTGTACGACCGTGTCGGAGCGTTCCTGGAGAGCCTCCACCGCAGCTTCGAGGACCCCGATCATCCGGAGAACGTCCTGCTGGTCACCCATGGACTGACCATGCGGCTCTTCTGCATGCGCTGGTTCCACTGGTCGGTGGCGGAGTTCGAATCGCTGTCCAATCCTGGGAACGGCGAGACCAGAACGCTGCTGCTCGGTGAGAACGGCCGCTATACGCTCGACCGGCCCTTCGAGCGGTGGCGCACCCCTGAGCCGTACGGGATCACCGGATAGAGTGGCAGGGCGATGACCGTTGACTCCGCTTCCGACCGACGCTTCGAACGTGCCATGGCCAGCCTGCGTGGACTGTCCGTGGGAGATGCCCTCGGCTCCCAGTTCTTCGTCCCGGCCCATTATCCCCTGCTCAAGAGCAGGGCTCTGCCGCCCGGCGACTGGCAGTGGACCGACGACACCGAGATGGCCTGCTCCGTGGTCGCCGTGCTGGCCGCCCACGGGCGCATCGACCAGGACGCGCTCGCCCTGTCCTTCGCCCGGCACCACGATTTCGACCGGGGCTACGGGCCCGCGGTGAACCGCATGCTCCGGCTGGTCAGGGAGGGCGGCGACTGGCGGGAGCTGGCGTCCGCGCTCTTCCAGGGACAGGGTTCCTGGGGGAACGGTTCGGCCATGCGTATCGCACCGCTGGGCGCCTGGTACGCGGATGACCCGGAGCAGGCCACGCATCAGGCGGAGATCTCTTCGTACACCACGCATCAGCACCGTGAGGCCGTGGTCGGGGCCATGGCCGTAGCGGCCGCCTCCTCGCTCGTGGCCGCGCCGGACGGGCCGCCCACGCCGGAGGCACTGCTGGACGGTGTCGTCGCGCTCGTGCCGCGCAGCGCCGTCGGTGCCGGGCTGCGCAGGGCGCGCGACATGCTGGACTATCGGGACGCGGGGACGGTCGCCGCGGTGCTCGGCAACGGGCGCCGCACCAGCGCGCACGACACCGTTCCCTTCGCTCTCTGGTCGGCCGCGCGAAGCCTCGGCGACTTCGAGCGGGCCTTCTGGGTGACGGCTCAGGCCGGCGGTGACGTGGACACCACGTGCGCCATCGTCGGCGGAGTGGTCGCCGCGGGCGCGGCCGGTGCTCCGCCGGCCGACTGGCTGGCCCGGACGGAAGAACCGCCGGACTGGCTCCCGCGGTCGCCCGGCTGACCCTCCGCCGGTCTGCGTCCGCCGAAGGGCTCCGAGTCGTTCCGGGCCCGGCGCCGCACTGTTCGCCGGGAACGGTCCCGCCCGTCGTGCCCCGCCCACTGTCACGGTCCTGCCACAGCGCGCCCCCAGGGCGGTCGACAGGTCCGAGCAGGGCTACCCTTTCGGCCACACAGCCCTCATTGATCTTGAAGGGCGTGCGCCTGAGAGAGTCCGGGCCACCGCGCCGCGATGCGGCCGCGCGACGGACCCGGTGGGGGAGGGGTCCCATGTCCGATCAACCGTCCGGGCCGAACAGCCGGCCGGAGACGTCGGCGTCGTCCGAGGACGCCGTGAAGTCCGCACCCGGCGCCGTGCCCGGGGCCCGGAGCCGTGCAGCCTCCGGGGTGCCCGGCCGGGAGGGGACGGCACCGCAGGAGTCCGTCGGGGCGGCGTCGTCGGTCCCACCACAGAATTCCGGGCCGTACGTGCCGGTGGTGCCCGCGTACCTCAAGGCACCGCCGCCCCCGTCCGATCCATGGCAGCGCCGTGCACAGGGGTACCAGCCCGGCACGCTGTCCCGGCTGAGGCCCTCCGAGCCGCCCGCGATCGGAGCCGCGACGCTCTGGTCCGTCCTCGCCACCGGAGTGCTCAGCGCTCTGCTGCTCGGCGACGGCCTGGGCCTGAACCTGCTGATCGTCGCGGTGCCCGCGGCCCTCGCGGCGTTCTTCGCCGCACGGACAGCAGGCCGCGGACTCCGGCCCTGGACCGCGGTCTGGGCGGTCGGCGGCCTGGCACTCCTGACCGTACCGGCGCTCCGGGACGCGGGATGGCCGACCTTCCTCGCCGTGGTGTCCGCCGCGGCCCTCGGCTCGCTCGCCCTGCACGGCAGCCGGAGCTGGCCGGGGGTGCTGCTCGGATCGCTGGGGCTGTTCCCGTCGGTCGCGGCCGGCCTCCGCTGGGGCTGGCGTGGTGTGCGCGACCGTGCGGACGATTCCCAGGGCCGTGTGCGGACCGCGGTGCGCAGCTCCGCGGTCGCCCTCGTGCTGCTCGTCGTGTTCGGTGCGCTCTTCGCCAGTGCCGACGCCGCCTTCGCCGACCTCCTGGGCAGCCTCACCCCCGATGCGTCGGTCGGTGACAGCCCGTGGCGGGTGCTCCTCTTCGTGCTCGGCCTCGCCGGTGCCCTCGCCGCCGCGTACAGCGCTGCCGCGCCGGTGCGCTGGGACGGCATCACCGTCCGCCCGGGACCGGCGCGGGGCCGGGCGGAGTGGGCACTGCCACTGATCGGGCTCAACCTGCTCTTCGCGGCGTTCATCGCACTCCAGCTGGCCGTCCTGCTGGGCGGCTACGACAAGGTGCTGGAGGAGACCGGGCTCACCCCGGCCGCGTACGCGCGCCAGGGTTTCTGGCAGCTGCTCTGGGCCACGGTCCTGACCCTGCTCGTCATCGCACTCGCACTGCGCTGGGCCCCGCGCGGCGGAGCGCGCGACCGCACTCTGGTCCGGAGCGTGCTCGGTGTCCTGTGCGTTCTCACGCTCGTAGTCGTGGCCTCCGCGCTGCGCCGCATGGACCTGTACGTGGACGCCTTCGGCCTGACCAGGCTGCGGATCTCCGTCACCGCCGTGGAGCTCTGGCTCGGGGTCGTGCTGGTCCTCATCCTCGCGGCGGGCGTCTTCGGCGCGAAGCTGCTGCCGCGCGCCATCGCTGTGAGTGCCGCCACCGGTGTCCTCGTCTTCGGGCTGATCTCGCCCGACGGGCTGATCGCGGAGCAGAGCGTCCAGCGGTACCGCTCCGACAGGACGATCGACATCCTGTACCTTCGCGATCTCTCGGCCGATGCCGTACCGGCGTTGAACACCCTGCCGGAGCCGCTGCGGTCCTGTGCGCTGGAGAGGATCCAGCGCGACCTGGAGGCCTCGGACGCCCCGTGGTACGCCTCCAGCTGGGGCGAAGCCAGGGCCCGGGACATCCTGAGGGAACATGCCGCCGAGGACCACGGGAGCGCGTGCTACGGCTTCGGCAGGTACGACAGCGAGCGGGAGGGGTACGAGGAGGACTCCTACGACCCGTACTGATTCCGGATACGTCGCTGATGTCCGGGCAGCACCGTGCGGGCCGTCTCCCGGAGGGCGGCCCGCAGTGGTGTCCGGACCGTTCCACGCGCGAGGCCCGGGTCTGTTCGGCGACCGCTCCTTCGCGAGTGCGACCGGCCGAGCGTAGGCCTTGGGCCTCCGTGGCATGATCGAAACCCCACTGCGGCCTTCCGGGAGGTCCTCGGCCACGGTGTCGCACCGGCCGGGTACCGGTGGGACGCCAGGAGTGGAATGGTGCTCGACGCCGTGTTTGCGATGATGACGTAACGCGAAGAGGCGTGCGGAAGCGAATGGTCGGAGGTGGCGGCACGCCGGTGACCGACCAGGTGGTGGTGTCGCCCTGCCGTACGTGAGACCCGCGCCTCCCGTCCGTGCGGCCCGTGCCTTCGTGTGTGAGCCCCCGACGGACGCCGCGGCGCACCGGGCCGGCCGCGTTCCGCGCACGGCCGGACGCGGACAGAGTCCTGTCGACCGGTGCCCCGGGGTGTTCTTGGCGTGACCATCGGCGTACCCTGGCAGGCGCCATGCCGTACGAACCACCCACGCACACCGTCGAGCGCTCACTGCGCGCTACCTCCGGTGCCAGGACCGTCGCCGGTGTCGATGAGGTCGGACGCGGAGCGTGGGCCGGCCCCGTCACCGTGTGTGCGGCCGTCACCGGCCTCCGCAGACCCCCCGAGGGCCTCACCGACTCCAAGCTGATCAGTCCCAAGCGCCGTGCGGAACTCGCACCACTGCTCGAGGACTGGGTCACGGCCTACGGGCTGGGGCACGCCTCACCGCTGGAGATCGACGGCCTCGGCATGACAGCCGCACTCCGGCTCGCCGCGGTCAGGGCCCTCGATGCCCTGCCCGTACGGCCGGACGCCGTGATCCTCGACGGCAAGCACGACTACCTGGGTTCGCCCTGGAACGTCCGCACCGTGATCAAGGGTGACCAGTCCTGTATCGCCGTCGCCGCGGCCTCGGTGATCGCGAAGGTCCGCCGGGACACGATGATGGCCGAACTGGGCGCGGATTCGGGGCAGTACGCAGACTTCGCCTTCGGCGCGAACGCGGGATATCCGTCCCCGGTACACCGGGCCGCGCTGGAGGAGTGGGGACCCACACCTCACCATCGCCTCAGCTGGGCTTATCTCGACGCGCTGCCGCGGTGGCAGCATCTGAAGAAGGTCCGATCGTCCGCCGAGGCGGCGGCAGCGGAAAGCGGGGGCCAGCTCGGCTTCGACTTCTGATCGCACAGGCGTACCCACCCGGCGCGCAGCGCCGGCGAGTTCCGATGGACAACCAACCACTCATGCCTCTTATCCCCGAGGAGCCTCAGATTCCCGAGAGCGCCCAGGGTCCCCGCGTCACTCCGGCCGCCGGCCGCACCGCGCCGACCCCCCGCCCCGTACCTGGTCCGCGTTCCGCGGCCACGCCGCGTCCCGGACATCCGGGCCCCGGCCCCGCGCGGCCCGCGCCGCGTCCCACACCCGCCCCTCCCGCCGCGGTGCGCCCTGCCGGGCGCACACAGCAGGAGAATCGTTCCGCGGCGCAGCTCCAGCTGATCCCGACCCCGGTGGACGGTGCGCTCGACGCAGCCGACGAGGCCGTCGACCTGCTGCTCGACTCGGGCCGTGCACCGGGTGACATCCTGGTCCTGGCCACGGGCGAGCAGCACCCCTGGGCCGCGCACGAACTCTCCTTCGGGGAGGCCGTGTACTGGGCCCAGCACGACGCCGGCGACGATGTCTTCTTCGCGCACGCGTCGAAGATCGACCGCTGCGCGTCCCGTCCGGTGGTCGTCGTCGCCGTGAACGGCGGCATCGATGACAGCACCGCCCGCGCGCTGTCCGTCGCGCGTGAGCGCGCCGGTGCGCTGCTGATCGCCTGCGGAGACCCGCAGACCATCAACTCCGTGCTCGGCGCCGGCGTCTGAGCCGTACTCCCGTGGGTCCCGGCCGTCCGTGAGGGCGACCGGGACCCACGTCCCGTCTTCAGCGGGCGGCGGTCCTCCGCAGCGCCTCCGAGGCCCCGCCACCGGTGCGCAGCGGAGCCGGATCGTCATCGGCGAAGGCATCGGCCAGGGCGGACGGCTGGGACAGGGAACTGGGCCGGCGGCCGCCCCTGCCCTCGCCGAGGACCTGCCAGCCTCCCCGAGTCAGGGTGATGTACGCCCCGCAGCGCAGACCGTGGAGCGTGCAGGCATCCCGCAGCCCCCACATCCACGCCCCGTCCTCCTCGGTCCACCGCTCGTCCCCCTCGCGGCAGTAGAGCAGGACCGCCGTGCGCACGGGGGTGCGGCGGCGCAGGTCGTGCGGCACGACCCGGCGCAGATGGGCCAGCAAGGAGTTGCGGAACTCCCAGCCGTCGGCGGCCATGGTGGTGCGCCGGGCGAACGAGGCGCTGGCCGTGAGCCGTTCCTCATGGTCGAGGACGGCGACGACGGCGGTGGCCGGGGTCGGTCTGTGCCGCGCGTGGAGGCCGCTGACGACCTCACGCGGGTTGCGCAGCAGGGGTATGCCGGCCGCCGCCCACTCGGCCGGTTCGAGCATCCGGGCAAGGCTGTTGACGGAGCCCGCGGACACCGGGGACGCCGACAGTGAAGTGGCTGCGGACGGAGCGAATCCGAAGGTCATGGTCCTCCCTTCGCTACGCGCCCACGGTGCGGGCAGGGTCGAGTGAGGGCGCGCCGCGGCACAGCCCTTCCTGGCCCGCGAAGGGACGGTGCGGGGAGCGAGTCCAATTCTTCCTGTCGTATCGGCAGGCGGCAACGAGCAATTGGTGCGGCTGACGGATATCGGGCGGAATGACACAGATATCCCTGCCCGTTCGGTGCCGGGACGAAGCCATCGTCATGCCTGAACGGCGAGGACCAGCGGAAACACCCCTTCGGCGCCTGCCCGGCGCAGGAGCCGGGCCGCGACGGCGAGCGTCCAGCCGGTGTCGGAGAGATCGTCCACGAGCAGGACGGGGCCTCCCGCCGTCGTGAGCGCCTCGGCCAGTGAGGACTCCACGACCAGGGCCTCGTGCAGGGCCCGCACCCGCTGGGCGCTGTTGGTCTGTGAGAAGCGGAGATCCTCGGTCCCCGGTGCGTAGGAGACGGTTCCCAGCAGGGGCATCCGGCCCACCTCGGCGATACCGCTGCCCAGTGAGTGGACCAGCTGTGGCCTGCGACGCGAGGCCACCGTCACGACACCGACGGGCCGGGGCGCCGCGTCCGGAGCACCGGAGGCCCAACCGCCCGGTCCCTTCGCCCAGTCGGTGATGACCGTGACCACCGCCTTCGCCACGTCGTCGGGAACGGAGGCGTCCGGCGCCTCGGCCGCGAGCATCGGGCGGAGCCTGTTGCCCCAGCCGATGTCGGAGAGCCTGCCGAGCGCCCGGCCGGGGAACGCCAGCTCGCCCGCCGGGATGCGGCCCTTGAGATCCACTCCCACCGCCGCCAGCCCGGTGGGCCACATCTTGCGGGGCTCCACCTCCACCCCGGGACGGCCGAGTTCGCCCCGCGCCTCGTCCAGGGTGTCGGTGGAGACCTTGTCGTCGAACCGTGCTCCCGCACAGTTGTCACAGCGTCCGCACGCCGTGGCCTCCTCGTCGTCCAACTGGCGCCGGAGGAACTCCATGCGGCAGCCGGTACCCGAGGCGTAGTCCCGCATGGCCTGCTGCTCGGCGGCCCGCTGCCGGGCGACCCAGGCGTAGCGCTCGGCGTCGTAGACCCAGGGCTCGCCCGTGGAGATCCAGCCGCCCTTCACCCGCTTCACCGCACCGTCGACGTCCAGAACCTTGAGCATCGTCTCCAGGCGGGTGCGCCGCAGATCGACCAAGGGCTCCATCGCGGGCAGCGAGAGGGGGCGGCCCGCCTGGGCGAGTACATCCAGGGTGCGCCGCACCTGCTCCTCGGGAGGGAAGGCGACCGAGGCGAAATACTGCCAGATGGCCTCGTCCTCCTTGCCGGGCAGCAGCAGGACCTCGGCGTGCTCGACCCCACGTCCCGCACGTCCGACCTGCTGGTAGTACGCGATGGGGGAGGACGGCGATCCGAGGTGCACGACGAACCCGAGGTCGGGCTTGTCGAAACCCATGCCCAGCGCCGACGTGGCCACCAGGGCCTTGACCTTGTTGGCCAGCAGATCGTCCTCGGCCTGCTGCCGGTCGGCGTTCTCCGTCCGGCCGGTGTACGAGGTCACCGTGTGCCCGCACCTGCGCAGGTACGACGTGACCTCCTCGGCGGCCGCGACCGTGAGCGTGTAGATGATCCCGGAGCCCGGGAGCTCGCCGAGGTGATCGCCCAGCCAGGCCAGGCGGTGCGCGGCATTGGGCAGTTGGAGCACACCGAGACTCAGGCTCTCCCGGTCCAGCGGGCCACGCAGGACCAGCGCGTCGGTGCCCGCGCCCGTGCCGAGCTGTTCCGCGACGTCCGCGGTCACGCGCGCATTGGCTGTCGCCGTGGTGGCGAGCACCGGGACGCCCGGGGGGAGATCCGCGAGCATGGTCCGCAGCCGTCGGTAGTCCGGCCGGAAGTCGTGCCCCCAGTCGGAGATGCAGTGTGCCTCGTCGACCACCAGCAGACCGGTCGCGGCGGCGAGCTCCGGCAGCACCTGGTCGCGGAAGTCGGGGTTGTTGAGGCGCTCGGGGCTGACCAGCAGCACATCCACCTCCCCCGCCGCCACCTCCGCCCGTACGGTGTCCCATTCCTCGGTGTTCGAGGAGTTGATGGTGCGGGCGCTGATGCCGGCCCTGGCGGCGGCGGTCACCTGGTTGCGCATCAGCGCCAGCAGGGGCGAGACGATCACGGTCGGGCCGCTGCCCTGCGCCCGCAGCAGAGAGGTCGCCACGAAATACACCGCGGACTTGCCCCATCCCGTCCGCTGCACGACCAGGGCCCTGCGCTTGTCGGCGACGAGCGCCTCGATGGCCCGCCACTGGTCCTCACGCAGCCGGGCAGCGCCGGTGGCGTCCCCGACGAGGCGGGCGAGTACGGAATCGGCCGAGGCCCTGAGCTCTGCGCGGTCTGGGTTGGTCATGCCCCCATGCAACCCGATGCCCGCGGCAAACCGCGAACGACCGCCCGCCCCTGTGGACAACTTTATCCACAGGGGTCGCGGAAAACGGCGGACCGCGGGACGGTCATGCCATGAACAAGCACCACGAATCCACCGAACCGGCCGACGAGCAGCAGATCACCCTGCGCGGTCCCGCCGAGCTGGCCGACGCCCTTCCGTACCTGATGGGATTCCATCCGAACGACAGCGTGGTCATGGTGGCCCTCCACGGCGGGCGGGGACGCTTCGGCGGCCGGCTCCGCCTGGGTATTCCTCCATCGCCGACGGAGTGGGCACCGGTGGCGGACCAGCTGGCGCAGTGCCTGATCTCGGGCAGTGAAAGGCGTGAGTCACGCCCGGACGCGATCGTCGTCTTCCTCTGCCAGGACCCCGCCGAGGGAGAGAGCGGCCATCAGACCATGGAGCGGCTGAGGCCCTTGGCACAGCGGCTGCGCACGGCCTGCGGGGCGCTCGACGTTCCCGTGCTCGAAGCGCTCTGCATCTCGGACGGCCGCTACTGGTCCTACTGCTGCCCCGACGAGCGCTGCTGCCCGGCCGAGGGCAATCCGCTGGCACTCCCGGGGACGACGGTGATGGCGGCGGCAGCCGCGTACGCCGGTATTCAGGTGCGCGGATCCTTGCGGGACATGGAGGCGCGGCTCACGCCGTGGGGCGCCTCCGCGGGCGCGGAACAGGAAAGGGCGCTGGACTCCGCGGGGGCCGTCCTGGTGTCCAGGATCCTCGACGCCGACGGACGGGGCGAGGTCGCGGGGGAGACCCTGACGCTTGCCCGTGAGCTCATGGAACGCCTTGGGCGGGCGCCTGCGTCCGTGTCCGCCGACGCGGACGACGACCGCCTGATCGGTACGGACGAGGCCGCGGCTGTGATCCTCGGGCTGCAGGACCGCGAGACCAGGGACCGGGCCGCGGAGTGGATGGAGGGCCGTGAGGCGGAGACGGCTCTGCGGCTGTGGCGGGCGCTCGCCCGCCGCTGCGTCGGCCCGTACGTGGAGCACTCCGCCGCGCCGCTGACCCTGGCCGGCTGGGTCTCCTGGTCCACCGGTGACGAGCCGGGCGCCAGGGTCGCGCTGGGGCTCGCTCTGCGGGCCGATCCCGACTACACGTTCGCCCAGCTGCTGCACCAGGCGTGCAACGAAGGCCTGGACCCGGAAACCTTGCGACGCTGCCTCCGCGGCGAGCGCGGCGTGCGTGCCCGGCACGGCAGCGACGGCGAGCGCGAAAGCGGCGGCGACGGCAGACGGAACGGACACGGCGTGCGACGGCCGGGGACGAGGTCCACGCGCACACCGGCTGCGAAGCGGAGGAGGGCGACCAGGACGACGCCCGGCACCGGACGCCCCGGCTCGGCCGTGGCCCGGCGTCGTGCCCGCGCCCCGCGGCGTCAGGGGCAGGCGCAGGGGCGGGGGCGGCGCGGCGCCAGGAGCGGCCGTTGACCGACCGCGTTCCACCGGGCCGCACGGGGGCGGTCGCGGCGGAGTGCGGCATCGGGCCGGAGGAAGGCGGACGGGCGACGTGCGGGCAGGCGGACCAACATCGTTGGGGAGGCGGGCCAACATGGCGAAGGAGGTGTTTATCGTCAGGCAGACGACTATGATTTCTGCATGCCGCCCTACGACCCGTCGACCTTCCCGCCCTTCGCAGTCACCGTCGACCTGGTGGTGCTCACAGTGCGCCGTCACGCGCTCTGCGCACTGGTGGTGCGCCGCGGCGAGCCGCCGTTCCTGGGCCGGTGGGCCCTGCCCGGCGGATTCGTCAGAACAGATGAGGATCTCGGTGCCGCGGCAGCGCGTGAGCTCGTCGAGGAGACCGGACTCTGCGCGCAGGATCCGGCCACCCCCGCCGTCGGGAACGGCGCCCACCTCGAGCAGTTGGCCACCTACGGGGACCCGGGGCGCGACCCGCGGATGAGGGTCGTCAGCGTCGCGCACCTGGCGCTGGCTCCCGATCTTCCCGCGCCCCGTGCGGGTGGTGACGCCAACAGCGCGCGCTGGGCCCCCGTCGAGGATCTCCTCGGCCCCGACGGCGGCTTCGGCCGTGACGGCGATCAGTCCGCGCCGCTGGCCTTCGATCACGCCCGGATTCTCGGTGACGGGGTGGAGCGGGCCCGGTCCAAGATCGAATACTCCTCGCTGGCCACGGCGTTCTGCCCGCCCGAGTTTACGGTCGGAGAGCTGCGCCGGGTGTACGAAGCGGTGTGGGGTGTGGTTCTGGACCCACGGAACTTCCACCGCAAGGTGACGGGCACGCCCGGCTTCCTCGTTCCGTCCGGCGGCACGACCACACGGCAGGGGGGTCGCCCCGCGCAGTTGTTCAGGGCCGGCGCGGCCACCGTGCTCAATCCTCCGATGCTGAGACCGGAGGTCTGAGCCCGAGGTTCGAGGCCGCCGGTCTGGTCCCGGAGTGCGGAGCGGGAAGCCCGTAGCCGCCCGGGGCGGGCGGAAGTTCGACCAGGCCCGGCGCTCCGCACGCCCAGGCGTTTTGGACGTGCGGAACGCCCATCGGAACAATGCTGCACCAAAAGTCTGAAATGTCGCGTTATCTTGCTGGGGTACGCCACCCTGCCGCCGAGCGGTCTCACCCTCCGCGAGAGAAGCGATGCTCCAGGCCATCGGACTCACCAGCACTCCCCGCCGCGACCTCTCCCCCGTCGTGGACGACCTGACCTTCGAGGCCCCTTCCGGCCGCGTCACCGTACTGCTCGGCGCCCCGGGCTCAGGCAAGACCACCGCCCTCCGTCTGATGCTCGAACTCGAATCGGGGCGGGGCGTCACCTACTTCCGCGGCCGGCCCCTGCACCGTATCGGCCACCCGGCCCGCGAAGTGGGTGTGCTGCTCGGTGACGTACCGGGTCATCCCGCACGCACCGCCCGCGGCCAGCTCCGGATGCTCTGCGCCGCTGCGGGGGTTCCCGTGTCACGAGCCGACGAACTGCTCGACGTCGTCGGTCTGGCCGGGCTGGGTGACCAGCGGATCGGGACCCTCTCGGCAGGCATGGACCGTCGACTCGGCCTCGCGTCGGCGCTGCTCGGAGATCCGCACACGCTTGTTCTCGACGAGCCGGCCAAGGGCCTCTCCCCGAGGGAGAAGAGCTGGCTGCACGGCCTGCTCCGCGCGCACGCCGCAGAAGGCGGCACCGTCCTGCACACCACCAGCGACCCCAAGGAGGCCGCCCGCGCGGCCGACCGTGTGGTCACCATCGGCGACGGCCGTCTCGTCGCCGACCAGGACGTCGCAGATTTCTCCCGCACCCGCCTGCGGCCCAGGGTCGCGGTGCGGACACCCCACGCTGCCCGGCTGGCCGCCGTGGTCAGCCGTGAGGCGCGCGCGGCCCGGCGCTCCGTCGAAGTCGTCGCCGAGGACGGCAGCCGGCTGTCGGTGTACGGCAGCAGCTGTGCGGAGATCGGTGACACGGCGTACCGGCACGGCGTGCCCGTGCATCAACTCGCCGACGAGACCGGTGATGCGGGTCCGGTCGCGGATCCCGGTGCCGGCCCGGCGAGAAGGACCGTGCCGGGGCAGGCGTCTTCGGTGGCGGTCTCGGAGCTGCCCCCGCCGATTCCCGTCCGTCCTGCCCGTGGTCCGCTCCGACCCGTGCGCTATGAACTGCGCCGCCTCTTCGGCGTCAGGACGACCGCCATGATCATGGTGGCCGTTCTGGTGGCGTCGGCGGGCCTGTCCGTGCTCCTGGCGCGTTCGGGCCGTACACCCCTGCCCGATCTGCTGGTCGCCTGGCCGGATCTGCTGCCGCTCCCTCCCGCGGCCTTCGGTGCCGGCCTGCTCGGCGCCCTCTCCTTCGGCGACGAGTTCCGCTACCCGGCGCTCGCGGCGGGGCGCGGGACGGTCCCGCGGCGCCTCGGGCTCCTGCTGGCCAAGATGATGGTGTCCGCCGCCGTCGCGCTGTTGCTGGCCCTGCTGTCCGTGCTGGCGGATGCCGAGGCCCTGCGCCTCGTTTACGGAGGCGACTTGGTTCACGTACCGGCCAATGCCGCTCGGCTCGGAGCCAGTTGGGCGGGGCTGTCGGTGGGGTGCGCCTGGGCAGGGCTGCTGGCCGCCGGCGTCTTCCGTGTGACGGGCGCCGGGGTCGCCGCCGTGCTCGCCGTCCCCGTGCTGGTCGTTCCGCTGGTGCAGAAGCTGCTCGCGGGGCCGTCCGTCCGTTCGATCACCGGGCTCCCGGGCCGGCTGCGTGAACTCGCCTGGCTGCAATGGCCGTACGAGACCGACCGCTGGGCCATGGCGGCGGTGCGGATCGTGGCGCATCCGGTGGGGGTGGCGCTCTCCCTGTCGTTGTCGGCCCTGATCTGCGCGTACGTGTTCACCAGTCTTCGAGGGAGAGCCCGTTGGTGAGTGTGGTGCACGGCGTGGTGGCCGAGTGTGTGCAACTCTCCTGAGGGTGTGCGATTTCTACCGATAACGCGTCAATTGCGAGGCGGGTGCTGATCACCCTTTCGTGTGCTTTTCACCAAAGACCTCAAGGGCTGGGTGAGCCACGCCGACAAAGGATGCGTGAGTACCCTTGCGCACACCATGATGACCGCCGCCCGCTCCGCCGACTCCGGCCTCGCCGGCTCGGGCGAATTCGACCGCTATCCCTGTACGGAGGTGCCGGCCGGCGAGCGCGCCGCCCTCCGGTCCTGGGGTGGTTCCGATTCCGAACTGGGGCGGGCGAGCCGCCGCGGCACGGCCAGTCGCGGCCGTGGTCTTCACGGCCAACTGGTCCAGCAGCTCGGCCAGATGATCGTTTCCGGTGACCTCGGTGCCGATCGGCCGCTCGTTCCGGAAGAGATCGGTCAGCGATTCGAGGTCTCCCGCACCGTTGTGAGGGAGTCCCTGCGCGTTCTCGAAGCCAAGGGCCTGGTCAGCGCCCGGCCCAACGTGGGCACCCGGGTCCGGCCGGTCAGTGACTGGAACCTCCTGGACCCCGACATCATCGAATGGCGGGCCTTCGGCCCTCAGCGCGACGACCAGCGCCGCGAGCTGGCTCAGCTCCGTTGGACGATCGAGCCGCTGGCCGCCCGGCTGGCCGCAGGCCATGGGCGTGAGGACATCCAGCAGCGCCTCGCCGAGATGATCGACATCATGGGGCACGCGATGGGGCAAGGGGACGGCATCACGTTCTCCCGGGCGGACGCGGAGTTCCACTCCCTGCTCATCCAGGCAGCGGGCAACCGCATGCTGGAGCACCTGTCCGGCATCGTGTCGGCGGCTCTGCACGTCTCCGGTGGACCCGTCGCGGGGTGCGACCGGCCCACCGAGGCGTCGCTCGGACACCATGCGCGGATCGTCGAGACTCTGGCGTCGGGTGACTCCGCCGCCGCCGAGGCTGCGATGAGGCAACTGCTCGTCGTCCACCTGGACGGGGAGCCCGTGGTGCCCGCGCCTCGCGAGCACTGAGCACGACACGGCCGGGGCGTGCGGACCGCGTGCCGCCGGGCCCCTGTGGTCCGGCGGCATAATTGTACGTATATATAGGTCCTGGTTCCGTTTGTCGCGCATGAGGTGTGACTGGGGCCACGCGATTTGGGCGTAACACTCCTCGAAACAGTGCGATGACTTAAGAGGTGACCGCCGCGGAAGGAATACAGCAGCCACACAGTGCGCTGTGCAGTTCTGAGGCCAAGCCCGCGCCGTCGGCAACATCCCCAGCCGCCGGACGTCGGTTCCAGCCCTCTCCAGGGCCGGACCGGAAGCCGTTTCCATCGTTCCGAGAGGTTGTTCGTGTCGGCCAGCACATCCCGTACGCTCCCGCCGGAGATCGCCGAGTCCGAGTCTGTGATGGCGCTCATCGAGCGGGGAAAGGCTGATGGGCAGATCGCCGGCGATGACGTGCGTCGGGCCTTCGAGGCTGACCAGATTCCGCCAACCCAGTGGAAGAACGTTCTGCGCAGCCTCAACCAGATCCTCGAGGAAGAGGGTGTGACGCTGATGGTCAGTGCCGCGGAGTCGCC
This sequence comes from Streptomyces sp. NPDC025273, assembly GCF_040638585.1. NCBI lineage: Bacteria > Bacillati > Actinomycetota > Actinomycetes > Kitasatosporales > Streptomycetaceae > Streptomyces > Streptomyces sp. NPDC025273. The sequence continues at coordinate 181,071 of NZ_JBEZYP010000011.1, read as the reverse complement.
GAAGCGCGCCCGCAAGAGCGTCGCAGCGAAGAGCCCGGTCAAGCGCACCGCCACCAAGACCGTCGCGGCCAAGACGACCGTGACGCGGACCGTCGCCACTGCCGCCCCGGCGGCCGGGGGTACGGACGCGGCGGCGGACGACGTCGCCGTTGCCGCTCCGGCGAAGAAGACCGCAGCCAAGAAGACGGCTGCCAAGAAGACCGCCGTGAAGAAGACCGTGGCCAAGAAGACCGCGGCCAAGAAGTCCGGCAAGCAGGACGAAGAGCTCCTCGACGGCGACGAGGCGGCCGAGGAAGTCAAGGCCGGCAAGGGTGAGGAAGAGGAGGGCGAGGGCGAGAACAAGGGCTTCGTCCTCTCCGACGACGACGAGGACGACGCGCCCGCGCAGCAGGTCGCCGTCGCCGGCGCCACGGCCGACCCGGTCAAGGACTACCTGAAGCAGATCGGCAAGGTTCCCCTCCTCAACGCCGAGCAGGAGGTCGAGCTGGCCAAGCGCATCGAGGCAGGCCTGTTCGCCGAGGACAAGCTGGCCAACTCCGACAAGCTCGCGCCGAAGCTCAAGCGTGAGCTGGAGATCATCGCCGAGGACGGCCGCCGCGCCAAGAACCACCTGCTGGAGGCCAACCTCCGGCTCGTGGTGTCGCTGGCCAAGCGCTACACCGGTCGCGGCATGCTCTTCCTGGACCTGATCCAGGAGGGCAACCTCGGTCTGATCCGCGCGGTGGAGAAGTTCGACTACACCAAGGGCTACAAGTTCTCCACGTACGCCACCTGGTGGATCCGTCAGGCGATCACCCGCGCCATGGCCGACCAGGCCCGCACCATCCGTATCCCGGTGCACATGGTCGAGGTCATCAACAAGCTCGCGCGGGTGCAGCGCCAGATGCTCCAGGACCTGGGCCGTGAGCCCACCCCGGAGGAGCTGGCCAAGGAGCTCGACATGACCCCCGAGAAGGTCATCGAGGTCCAGAAGTACGGCCGCGAGCCGATCTCGCTCCACACGCCGCTGGGCGAGGACGGGGACAGCGAGTTCGGAGACCTCATCGAGGACTCCGAGGCGGTCGTCCCGGCCGACGCGGTCAGCTTCACGCTGCTCCAGGAGCAGCTGCACTCGGTGCTCGACACGCTTTCCGAGCGTGAGGCGGGCGTGGTCTCCATGCGCTTCGGCCTCACCGACGGTCAGCCGAAGACGCTGGACGAGATCGGCAAGGTGTACGGCGTGACGCGCGAGCGCATCCGTCAGATCGAGTCGAAGACGATGTCCAAGCTTCGTCACCCGTCGCGTTCGCAGGTGCTGCGCGACTACCTCGACTAGGCCGAGGACGGACACGGACGGAGGGCCCGGAACCTGGAGAGGTTCCGGGCCCTCCGTCCGTGCGCGGGGTGCGGCGCACACCCGTGCGGATGACGCTGAGTGGGCACTGTTCACCTCGGCGTCAGGAGCCCTCATGCCCCACGTTGTCGTCCGTGTCCTCCCCATGGCGTGTGCCCTGGCGGCCGTCGCGGCCGTCATACCACCCGGTCCGCCGGCCCCCGCCGCCGCGGACGGCATCGTGGTGGGCGGCAGGCCGGTCCCTGTCGCGGACAGTCCCTGGACGGTGGCTCTGTCGAGCCGTGACCGGTTCGGAGGAACCCGCGCGGGCCAGTTCTGCGGCGGGGTGGCGATCGCCCCCACCAAAGTCCTCACGGCCGCGCACTGCCTGAGGCAGGAGGTCCTGGGTGCCGCCGTCCCGGAGGTCCCCGATCTGCGGATCATCAGCGGCCGGGGCGAGCTGGGCGGGCCCGGGGGCCGGGAGATCCCGGTGCGCTCGGCCTGGGTCAACCCTCGGTACGACCCACGCACGAACGCCGGAGACCTGGCTGTGCTCACCCTGGACGGGGCGCTGCCGGAAAGGAGCGTCATCCCGATGGCCGGGGCCGGTGACGCGGCGTACGAGCCGGGTACGGCCGCGACGGTGTACGGCTGGGGGGACACGACCGGGTACGGCGCCTACGCGTCCCTCCTGCATGCCGCGAAGGTACGGGTGCTGTCGGACAGTGCCTGCGCGCGGGCGTACCCCGGCGGCCCGCAGGGCTTGTACGACGCCTCATCGATGCTCTGCGCCGGTAACACGGCCGGGGGGCGGGACGCGTGCCAGGGCGACAGTGGAGGCCCGCTGGTGGCCCGTGGGCGCCTCATCGGGCTCGTCTCCTGGGGGAGCGGCTGCGGGAGCCCGGGCAGTCCCGGTGTGTACACCCGCGTCTCGGCGGCGATCGGGTGGATGGCGGGCCAGGCCTGACCGCCAGGCCGGCCGGTCAGGTCCGGAGGTACGAGAACGGGCGGCCTCCCGTGTGGGAAGGCCGCCCGTCGGCCGGTCCTGGACCGGACCCCTGGCTCGTCGTGGATGCGAGGTGTCAGTGTTGTTCCTCGTCGGCGGCACTTGCCTGCACGGCAGTGAGCCGATCTGTCTCATCCTGTATTTCCGCGGCGATCTTCTTGAGTTCCGGCTCGAACTTGCGCCCGTGGTGGGCGCAGAAGAGCAGTTCACCGCCACTGATCAGGACGACGCGCAGATATGCCTGGGCGCCGCAACGGTCACAGCGGTCTGCTGCGGTCAGCGGGCTCGCGGGGGTCAGAACAGTAGTCACGTCGCCTCTTCTCTAGCTCGACGAGCTGTCGTACCAGGGTCAACATCCAACCAGGCCGAAAACGTTCCCGCTCGTGGCTTTTCTTCGAAAATTCTTCTCGGGATGGCTGTCCGTTGCCGGTTGGCGGCGAATGTGCCGTATTGCGTAGCGCTACGGTTTCGCGTTGCTTGTGTGGGCCCGTCCGCCGGCTGGCTTGCCGGTTGTTCATGAGGACGTGCCCGGAGCCTAAATGGTTCATGCCTCGAAGGGAACGTGATGTGCACGTCACTCCAACGAATGATCGAACGCGTATACGAAGCTGGTCTAGCATAAGGATTCCCCCTGGGTGGCGTTACAACCGCTCTACCAGGCCTCGGTAGGCTCTCAGCGGCTACCGAGGCCGAGCCCGTTACCCACTGGGCCCCAGATGAAATTCAGCGAGGAGCGAACCGCGTGACCGCCGATTCCGTGCCGTCCACTGCGCTGCTGACCGGAGCAGGCGGCGCAGACAGGGACAGCTCCAACTACACCGCGCGGCACCTTCTCGTACTCGAGGGGCTCGAAGCGGTCCGCAAGCGGCCCGGGATGTACATCGGGTCCACGGACAGCCGCGGACTCATGCACTGCCTCTGGGAGATCATCGACAACTCGGTCGACGAGGCTCTCGGAGGCTACTGCGACACCATCGAGGTCATCCTCCACGACGACGCCTCCGTCGAGGTCCGTGACAACGGCCGCGGCATCCCGGTCGACGTCGAGCCGAAGACGGGGCTCTCCGGCATCGAGGTCGTCATGACCAAGCTGCATGCCGGCGGCAAGTTCGGCGGCGGCTCCTACGCCGCCTCCGGCGGCCTGCACGGAGTCGGGGCCTCGGTCGTGAACGCGCTCTCCGCGCGGCTCGACGTTGAGGTGGACCGCAACAGCTCGACCCACTCGATCAGTTTCCGGCGCGGTGTTCCGGGCATGTTCACGGAGCAGGGGCCGGACAGCCCCTTCGACCCGGCCAACGGTCTGCGCAAGGGGAAGCGCGTTCCGAAGACCCGTACGGGTACCCGGGTGAGGTACTGGGCGGACCGGCAGATCTTTCTCAAGGACGCCAAGCTCAACCTGGAGACGCTGTACCAGCGGGCCCGGCAGACCGCGTTCCTCGTCCCCGGCCTCACCATCGTCGTCCGGGACGAGCGGGGCATCGACGGCGAGGGAAAGACCGAGGAGACGTTCCGCTTCGACGGCGGAATCAGCGAGTTCTGCGACTACCTGGCCCAGGACAAGGCCGTCTGCGACGTCCAGCGCCTGACCGGCACGGGGACGTTCAAGGAGACCGTCCCGGTCCTGGACGAGCGTGGTCACATGACGGCGACCGAGGTCACCCGTGAGCTCGCCGTCGACATCGCACTGCGCTGGGGCACCGGGTACGACACCAACGTCAAGTCCTTCGTCAACATCATCGCCACCCCCAAGGGCGGGACCCATGTGTCCGGCTTCGAGCGCTCCCTCACCAGGACCGTCAACGAGGTCCTGCGCTCGGCGAAGCTGCTGCGCGTCGCCGAGGACGACATCGTCAAGGACGACGCCCTCGAAGGCCTCACCGCGGTCGTGACCGTACGCCTGGCGGAGCCCCAGTTCGAGGGGCAGACCAAGGAGGTGCTCGGCACCTCGGCGGCCAACCGGATCGTGGCCAACGTGGTGTCCAAGGAGCTCAAGGCATTCCTGACCTCCACCAAGCGCGACGCCAAGGCCCAGGCCAGGGCGGTGCTGGACAAGGCGGTGGCCGCCGCCCGCACCCGCATCGCGGCCCGCCAGCACAAGGACGCGCAGCGCCGCAAGACCGCGCTGGAGTCCTCCTCGCTGCCCGCGAAGCTCGCCGACTGCCGCAGCGACGACGTGGAGCGGAGTGAGCTCTTCATCGTGGAGGGCGACTCGGCGCTCGGTACCGCCAAGCTGGCCCGGAACAGCGAATTCCAGGCTCTGCTGCCGATCCGGGGGAAGATCCTCAACGTCCAGAAGTCGTCCGTGTCGGACATGCTCAAGAACGCCGAGTGCGGCGCGATCATCCAGGTCATAGGAGCGGGTTCCGGGCGTACGTTCGACATCGATGCCGCTCGCTACGGCAAGATTGTCCTGCTCGTCGACGCCGACGTGGACGGCGCCCACATCCGGTGTCTGCTGCTCACGCTCTTCCAGCGCTACATGCGGCCGATGGTCGAGGCGGGGCGGGTCTTCGCCGCGGTGCCCCCGCTGCACCGGATCGAGCTCGTCCAGCCCAAGAAGGGCCAGGACAAGTACGTCTACACCTACTCCGACAACGAGCTGCGTCAGACGCTGCTGGAGCTGCAGCGCAAGAACGTCCGGTTCAAGGACTCGATCCAGCGCTACAAGGGTCTCGGTGAGATGGACGCCGACCAGCTGGCAGAGACCACGATGGACCCGCGCCACCGCACGCTGCGGCGGATCAACATCGGCGACCTGGAATCCTCCGAGCAGGTCTTCGACCTGCTGATGGGCAACGAGGTCGCGCCGCGCAAGGAGTTCATCACCAGCTCGGCGGCGACGCTGGACCGCTCGCGCATCGACGTCTGATTCCTTCCCCCATGGGCGGAGACGTCGTCTCCGCCCATGGTCACCCCCTCGGGCCGATCCCCTGACTCCGGTGTTCCCGCGGCGTCGGAGGCCTCGGGTCCTCCAGCATCCCGGAGACCGGCGGGCGGGGTTCTTCCGTGTTCCGGGGGATCGAGGCCGTGTTCCGGTGATCGAGGCCGTGGTGCCCGGCGAGGCCGGCCCTGCGACGAGGGCGCTCCGGCGGGCGCCGGAGCGGGGCGCCGCGCCGAGCGTTCCCGCCGGCCCTTCGCTTCCGGCCGGTCTCGCGCGGCCGCCCGGCACTTCCTTCACCTGAAAAGGTGAAGCCCGGTGAATGAAGTGCTCGGGATCTTCCCGATCTGCCCATTCTTGGCTACGCGGCCGAAAAGGCTCGTGGACAAGGGAGTTGTTCGGTGGAGAAGGAAGCAGTGCCGGATGCCGTGGTGACGCGGCTCGAAGACCCGTGGTACGACGCGCCGGTCCCGGAGTGGGGCGAGCCGGACGGTACGGGGGGCACCGTGCCCGACACACGGCCCGGGCCCGCGGCGCGGCACAGCCACAGCGCAGCCGATATCTACCTGGAGGTGCAGCGCAGCGCGGCCTTCCGCGACGTGCGCCGCCGCTACCGGAGGTTCGTGGTCCCCGCGGCGGCGGCCTTCCTGCTCTGGTATCTCGCCTACGTCGTCGCCGCCACCACGGCTCCCGGTCTGATGGCGCGTCCCGTCGTCGGCGCTCTCAACGTGGCGATGATCGCGGGGCTCGGACAGTTCGTCACCACGTTCCTGCTCACCTGGGCGTATGCGCGCCATGCCCGCCTGCACCGGGACCGGGCCGCGCTGGAACTGCGCTGGGACACCCAGGAGATGACGAGAGGGGCCGGCCGGTGAGCGGGGATCACCAGACGCTGGCGCTGCTGCTGTTCAGCGTGTTCATCGCCGTGACGCTCGGCATCACCACCTGGGTGAGCCGGAACAGGCAGGGATCCGCCGAGGAGTTCTACGCGGGCGGAAGGCTGTTCTCACCCATGGAGAACGGGTTCGCCATCGCCGGTGACTACATGTCCGCCGCGTCCTTCCTCGGCATCTCGGGGCTGATCGCCCTCTTCGGCTACGACGGCATGCTGTATTCGGTCGGCTTCCTCGTGGCCTGGCTCGTCGTCCTGCTCCTCGTCGCCGAACTCGTCCGCAACTGCGGGCGGTTCACCCTCGCCGACGTGGTCGCCGCCCGTATGGCCGAGCGCCGGGTGCGCACCGCGGTGGGTACGTCGTCCGTCACGGTCTCCGTGCTGTACCTGGTGGCGCAGATGGTCGGCGCCGGCAGCCTCGTCGCCCTGCTGCTGGGCGGCACGAGCGACACGGCCCGGTCCTGGACCGTGGTCGGTGTCGGGGCTCTCATGGTGGTCTACGTGTCGCTCGGTGGTATGCGCGCCACGACCTGGATCCAGATCGTCAAGGCCGTCCTGCTGATGGCCGGAGCCGTCGTGCTGACCGTGCTCGTCCTCGCACACTTCCACGGCGACGTCAACGCCCTCCTCCACACCGCCGCCGAACGCAGCGGACACGGCAGGCACTTCCTCTCACCCGGACTCAGGTACGGCGGGAGCTGGACCGCGCGCTTCGACTTCGTCAGCCTGGGCCTGGCACTCGTGCTCGGCACCGCCGGCCTGCCGCACATCCTGTCGCGCTTCTACACCGTGCCCACCGCCCGCGCGGCACGGCGTTCGGTCGTCTGGTCCATCGGGCTGATCGGCAGCTTCTACCTGATGACGATCGTGCTCGGGTTCGGAGCGGCCGCCCTGGTGGGTTCCGCGGACGTGAGGGCGTCCAACGCCTCGGGGAACACCGCGGTCCCGCTCCTGGCGCTCGCACTCGGTGGCGGTGAGGGCACCACCGGCGGCACGGTGCTCTTCGCCGTCGTCGCCGCCATCGCCTTCGCGACGATCCTCGCGGTCGTCGCCGGGATCACTCTGGCCTCGTCCGCGTCCGTGGCCCACGACCTCTACGCGACGTTCCGGCGTCCGGGTGCCAAGCAGCGCAGCGAGGTCGCCGTGGCGAGGGTGGCCGCGGCGGGAGTCGGCGTGGTGGCCATCGCCCTCGGGCTGCTCGCCCAGAACCTGAACGTCGCGTTCCTGGTGGGACTGGCCTTCGCGGTCGCCGCCTCGGCCAACCTTCCGGCGCTCCTCTACTCGCTGTTCTGGCGGAACTTCACCACGCGCGGAGCGGTCTGGGCCGTCTACGGCGGCCTGATCCCCGCTGTTCTGCTCGTCCTGTTCTCGCCGGTGGTGTCGGGAAGTCCGGCCTCGCTCCTCCCCGGGGTGGACTTCCAGCTCTTCCCCCTGGAGAACCCGGGTCTGGTATCCATTCCGTGCGGTTTCCTCGCCGGCTGGATCGGCACGGTCACCTCGCCCGAGCCGCCCGACGAGGCCAAGCACGCCGAGACCGAGGTCCGGTCGCTCACCGGGGCGGGGGCCGCGTAGGCCCGCCTCGGGAGGGGGACGGCTTCAGGAGTCCGCGGCCCAGGTGTACCGGTGCTCCGGGCGGCCCGTCTCGCCGTACCGCAGCGACAGCCGTACCCGGCCGGTGCGCTCCAGCAGCTTCAGATAGCGCTGGGCGGTCTGCCGGCTCATGCCGGCGCTCTCCGCGATCTCCTGTGCGGAGAGCGGGCCCCCGGCGGTGCGCAGGGCCTGGCGGACCAGCTCCGCGGTCGTCGGCGAATGGCCCTTGGGCAGATCCGACCCGCCCGTCGCCCACAAGCCGCCGAACAGCCGGTCGACCTCCGTCTGCTCGGCCTCGCCGCCGCCGTCGAAGGTGCGGCGCAGCGCCGCGTACGCCTCCAGTTTGGTGCGCAGCCCCGCGTACGCGAACGGCTTCACCAGGTACTGGAGGGCGCCGTGGCGCATCGCGGCCTGAACCGTCGCGACATCGCGGGCCGCCGTCACCATGATCACGTCGGTGTGGAGTCCGAGCGCGCGCAGCTCCCGCACGACGGCCAGGCCGTTGCGGTCCGGCAGATAGTGGTCGAGCAGGATCAGATCGACCGGCACCTCGCCGATCCGGGCGAGGGCCTCGGAGGCGGAGTGGGCCAGGGCGGCCACCCGGAAACCGGGCACCTTCGCGACATAGGCCGCGTTGATCTGCGCGACCCGGACGTCGTCGTCCACGACCAGGACCTGGATCATGGGGCGCCTCCTGTCGTCGCCGGGGGTACGCGTGCCGACGGGCCGCCCTCCGGGTCCGGTCCGCCCAGTGCCTCCGGGAGAACGACGGTGAAGACCGCCCCGCCGTCGGGCGAGTCCGACACGGACGCACTGCCGCCCTGACGTTCCGCGAGCCGCCGCACGAGCGGCAGCCCCAGGCCGCGCTTGCCGTGGGCCGGGAGGTCCTTGGTGGACCAGCCCTCCATGAAGATCGATTCACGGCGGCCCGACGGTACGCCCGGACCGCTGTCGTGCACCCGCAGCACCACCGTACGGCCTTCGGCCCGCAGCCCGACCTCGATCCGGGCGTCCGCCGACCCGGCGGCGGCGTCCAGGGCGTTGTCCACCAGGTTGCCGACGACCGTGACGAGGCCGCGCGGGTCCACCAGCCGGTCCGGCAGCAGTGTCCCGGGCGCCATGCGCAGGGAGACACCGCGTTCTGCGGCCACCGTCGCCTTGCCGACCAGGAGGGCGGCCAGCAGCGGGTCGTGGACCTTCTCGGTGACCTGCTCGGCGGTGGCCCGGTGGACGCCCACGACCTCCGTGACGAACTCCATCGCGTCCTCGTGCATCTCCAGCTCCAGCAGCCCCAGGAGGGTGTGCAGCCGGTTCGCGTGCTCGTGGTCCTGGGCGCGGAGCGCGTCGATCAGGCCGCGGGTGGAGTCGAGCTCGCGGCCGAGGTACTCCAGCTCGGTCCGGTCGCGCAGGGTCGCCACGGCCCCGCCGTCGTCGGTCGGCATCCGGTTGACGAGCAGCACACGGTTGCCGCTGACCGCCACCAGGTCGTCCCCGACCACCCGTCCTGCCAGTACCTCGGCGGTCCTGCCCGCACCCAGGGCCTCGTCGAGCGGCCGGCCGGCGGCGTCGGGGCCGAGCCCGAGCAGACGCTGCGCCTCGTCGTTCAGCAGCCTGATGCGGCCCGTGCGGTCGAGCGCGACGACTCCCTCGCGGATGCTGTGCAGCATGGCCTCGCGCTCCGTCAACAGGGCCGAGATGTCGGAGAACGCCAGGTCATGGGTCTGCCGCTGGAGACGGCGGGAGATGAGGTAGGCGGCCAGCGCCCCTACGGCCAGCGCTCCGCCCGCATAGGCCAGCAGCCCAGGGATCGCCGCGAGGAGCCGGGCGCGGACACTGTCGTACGCGATCCCGACCGACACGGCCCCCACGATCCGGTCCGAGCCGTCACGCAGGGGCACCTTGCCGCGGGCCGAGCGTCCGAGGGTGCCGTTGTCGATCTCCATCACGGACCTGCCCGCGAGCGCCGTACTGGGGTCGGTGGACACGACCTCGCCGATCCGGGCGGCATCGGTGTGCGACCAGCGCACTCCCCGCCTGTCCATGATCACGACGTATTCCGCGCCGGTGGAGCGCCTGATCCGCTCGGCCATGGCCTGTACGGGGCCGTCGGGGTCCGGTTCGGTGGTGAGCAGTGACACCGCGATCTGCTGCTGCGCCGCCGTGCTCTGCGCGATCGCGAGGGCCCTGCGCATCGCCTGGTCGTCGAGCTGGGCGCTGAGCGGTGCCAGGAAGAGGCCGGTGACCAGCACCGTGACGCCGGTGACGATGGCCAGCTGCATCAGCAGCACCTGGGAGAAGACCCGCTTCGGCCAGCCGAACCGGCGCGGGACCCGCGAGGTGGTCGGTGGGGCGCTCATCGTACGAACGGTAAGGGGCGATCCGGCGTTCCGGAAATCTCCGCCCGTTGATCTCCGTTCCCGCGGACGGCTCCGAGGCCTTCGGCCCGTCCGTGCCGGGCACCGCCCGCCGGCAAGCGGCGCACCGCCATCCCCTTGGGGGAGTCAGCGAGCACGGTCAGCCGGGTGCCAACGGCAAGCCGGGCGTCTCCGGCGCCACCCGGCAGTCCGTCCTCTCCGCGCTCGACGTCCTCGGTCACGAGCGTCCCGCGCGGCTGGTCGCACCGGTCCTTCCCGAGCCGCAGAACCCGATCTTCCCGGCCTTCGCCGAAGTGGTCGGCGGCGCGCTCGCCCAGCAGGGACCGACCCCGGTGCTGGGCACGCGGATCAAGGGGAGGTCTCCGGGGCCGGTCACGTCGAGCTCCTCTTCGAACCGGAGCTGGTCCTGCGTCGTTCGACGGCCCGACCGCCCCGCGGAAATTCCCGCTGATCGTGGCTAATGTGCAGGCGTGGGCCCCGCCGGGCCGGGCAGCGGCTGCGGTGGGCGCGGTCCCGCGTACTGCCCGCTGGGCCGCATCCGCAGCGGCCGTTCCGCGTACTCCTCCAGCGCGTGGGCGATCCAGCCCGCCGTGCGCGACACCGCGAACACCGTCTCGCCGGCCTCCGCGGGCATGCCGCACGCGACCGAGAGGACTGCCAGGGCGAGGTCGACGTTGGCGTGCCGGGCGGCGGTGGCGACCACGTCACGGGCCGCCTCCAGCACCGGTGCCGCTCTCGGCACCTCGGCGAGCAGGGCGAACAGCACCTGGGCCCGCGGATCCTCGACCGTGTAGAGCCGGTGCCCCAGCCCCGGCACCCGGCGGCCGGTGCGGAGATGGTCGGCGACGACCGGGGCGGCGCCGCCCCGCTCCACCACCTCGGACAACATCCGGTGCGCCAGGCCGCTCGCGGCGCCGTGCAACGGGCCCTCCAGGACGCCCAGCCCCGCGGAGACCACCGCGTACGGATGGGCGTGGGCGGACGCGGCGACGCGTGCCGCCAGTGTCGAGGCCGCCATATCGTGATCGGCCAGCAGAGCCAGAGCGGTGTCGAGTACGGACAGTGACGCCGCGTCGGCCGGCCGGCCCGAGAGCCTCGGCCACAGCCGGCGGGCCAGGCAGTCGTCGTCGCGGGCCTCCTCGCCCGTCAAGGGCAGCGCGCCCACCAGGGTGGGGATCAGGCCGCGTGCGCTGCTCAGCACACCCCGGGGGGAGAGGTCGAACCGCAGGGGATCGGCGGCGGCGGCAGCGGCGACGGCCACCCGCAACCGGTCCGTCGAGCCGCTGTGCACCGGCAGGGCGGCCACCGTCCGCCGAGCGGCCGCGAGGGATTCGGCGGGCGCTTCGAAGCGGACGCCCGGGCGGAGTTCGCCGGTCCAGATCCACTCGGCGACCTCCTCGTAGCCGTAGTGGCGGGCGAGTTCGGTCGCGTCGACACCGCGGAAGTAGTACCGGTCGCGCTCGATGAGCGTGATGCCGGTACGGAAGACCAGGTCACCGGCTGCGGGGGAGGGCTCCCGGCGACCGGTGCGCCGCGCCAGTGCTTCCACCTCGGCGGCGTCGAACGTGCTGCCGCGTCCGCCGGGAGCGCGTCTGCTGCCGAGCTGCCCCCTGCTCACGTAGGCGTACACGGTCTCGGGCTTCACTCCGAGCAGTCCGGCCGTCTCCCGGGTCGTCAGCCTCCGCGCCTGTCCGGCGTCCCCGGCCTCCGCCTGTTCCGAGCCGGTCCCGTGTGCTACGTCTCGCGTCATGGTGCCCACCGTATCGACATCCATCGGCACCCATCACTACTTGATATTGATTCAATCAATATTGACACGCCTGAAGTCAGTCATGGACTGTTGAATCAATGTTCGACTCATGGTGAGGGAGAGACCGGAAATGCCTGCTTCGTGGACCGGATCGGCCCCGCTCGACGTGCCCCGCGGCCTTGCCGGTGTGATCGTGACCGACACGGCGCTCGGCGACGTCCGCGGGCGCGAGGGCTTCTACCACTACCGGCACTACTCGGCGATCGAGCTGGCGCAGCGCCGCGGCTTCGAGGACGTCTGGTACCTGATGTTCCACGGCGAGCTGCCCGGCCGGGCGGCGAGTGCCGACTTCGCCGCCCGTACCGCGGGCCTGCGTCACCTGCCCGACGAGGTGCGGGAGGCGCTGCCCGCCATCGCCCGGGCGAGCGCCGTCTCCGGCCCGTCGGCCGGACTGCGCACCGCGCTGTCCCTGCTCGGGGCCTCGGCCGGATTCCGCCCCGTGTACGACATCGGCCCCGACCGCCGCCGCACCGACGCACTCGCTGTCTGCGCCGCCGTACCCACTCTGCTGACCGCCCTGCACCGCCTCGGCCAGGGTCTCGAACCGGTCGGACCGCGCGACGACCTGCCGTTCGCCGCGAACTACCTGTACATGCTCACCGGCGCCGAACCGGACGCCACCCGGGCCAGGGCCGTCGAGCAGTACCTCATCTCCACCATCGACCACGGTTTCAACGCCTCGACCTTCACCGCCAGGGTGGTCGCCTCCACCGGCGCCGACCTGGCCGCCTGCCTCGTCGCCGCGGTCGGCGCGCTGTCCGGGCCGCTGCACGGAGGCGCGCCCAGCCGGGCCATGGACACCCTGGACGCCATCGGGACCCCGGACCGCATCGACGGCTGGATCCGCGAACAGGTCCTCGCCGGTGGCCGGATCATGGGCTTCGGCCACCCCGTGTACCGCACCGAGGACCCCCGCTCACGCATGCTGCGCTCGATCGCACAGGGCTTCGGCGGCCCGCTCGTCGACTTCGCCGTCGAGGTGGAACGCCAGGTGGAGGCCATCCTCGCCGAGCTCAAGCCGGGGCGTGAGCTGCACACCAACGTGGAGTTCTACGCCGGGGTCGTCATGGAACTCTGCGGGCTGCCGCGCGAGATGTTCACCCCCACCTTCTGCGCGGCGCGGATGGTCGGCTGGAGCGCCAATATCCTGGAGCAGGCGGAGGACTCGAAGATCATCCGCCCGGCGGCCCGCTATGTCGGAACTCCGCCGCCGCACCCGGTGCCCGCACCCTGACCGACCCCGAGGAAGGCCCCTGTTGACCCCGTCCCGCGCCCCGCAGATCCCGGTCGTCGTCCTGGCGGGGTTCCTGGGATCCGGCAAGACGACGCTGCTCAACCATCTGCTGCGCAACCGCGCCGGCAACCAGATCGGGGTGATCGTCAACGACTTCGGGTCCATCGAGATCGATGCCATGACCGTCGCCGGGCAGGTCGGCTCGACGGTCTCGCTGGGCAACGGCTGCCTGTGCTGCGCCGTCGACGCGAGCGAGCTCGACACCTTCCTGGAGACCCTGACCAGGCCCGCCGCCCGCCTCGACGTGATCGTCATCGAGGCGAGCGGCCTCGCCGAGCCCCAGGAACTCGTACGTATGCTGCTGGCCAGCGAGAACCCCCGCGTCCGGTACGGGGGACTGGTCGAGGTCGTCGACGCCGCCGAATTCATGACCACACGGGAGCGCCACCCCGAGATCGACCGCCACCTCACGGTCGCCGACCTCGTCGTGCTGAACAAGACGGACCGGGTGGCCGAAGCGGATCTGGACACCGTGCGGGAGGCCGTGGCGGCGTCCGGCAGCGGGGCGGCTGTCATCAGCGCCGCCTACGGCCGGATCGACCCGGAGCTGCTCTTCGATCCCGCGCTCCGGCCCGACGAGGACGAAGCCGTCCGTCAGCTGACCTTCGAGGACCTGCTCCAGGAGACGGAGGACGATCACGGCAGCCATCTGCACGCGGCGTACGAAAGCGTCTCCTTCACCGCCGACGTGCCGATGAACCCCCGCCGGTTCATGGCGTTCCTCGACTCCAGGCCCGGAGGCCTCTACCGGATCAAGGGCTTCGCCGACTTCGGCGCGGCGGACCGGGGCAACCGCTACACCCTGCACGCCGTGGGCAGGTTCCTGCGCTTCGTCCCGCAGCCGTGGGCCCGGGACGGACCACGGCTCACGCAGCTGGTGCTGATCGGCTCCGGTATCGACGCCGAGGCACTGCACAAGGAGCTCACGGACTGCCGGGAGACGCCACAGGACGCCACCGAGGAGCTGGAGCGCGGCATGTGGGGCGTCCTGCGGTACGTGCGACAGCCGGAAGACGCCGAGACCGTGCGGGAGCCGGACAGCGAGTGAACGTGTGACAGCGGCACGGCGACGGAGCCCGAACGGCCCCGCCGCCGTACTGCCGGACGGCTACAGCGGTCCGGCGATGACCGCGACCGGTCCGGCCAGCGGTGTCCCCGAACCGTCGCGGCGCGGATCCTGGGCAGGCAGCTGCGCCGGCGCGCCGCTCTTCTGCGCGGCCCGGGCCGGAACACCGCCCGCCCAGGCGAACACCAGGACGTCCTCCCCCTTGAGGAAGCGCTGGCAGCGCACCCCGCCGGTGGCCCTCCCCTTGCGCGGGTACTGGTCGAAGGGGGTGAGCTTCGAGGTCAGCTCCGAATCGTCCAGCGTGCCGTGCGAACCGGCCACCGTGAACACCACGGCGTCCGCCGCGGGATCCACCGCCGTGAACGAGAGCACCGTGGCACCCGCCGTGAGCTTGACGCCCGCCATGCCGCCCGCCGCACGGCCCTGCGGACGCACCTGCGCCGCCGGATAGCGCAGCAGCTGCGCGTCGGAGGTGATGAAGACCAGGTCCTCCTCGCCCGTACGCAACTCCGTCGCGCCGACGATGCGGTCACCGTCCCTCAGCGTGATGACCTCCAACTCCTCCTTGTTCGCCGGATAGTCGGGCACCACGCGCTTCACCACCCCCTGCAGGGTGCCGATGGCCAGTCCGGAGGACTCCTCGTCCAGCGTGGTCAGACAGACGAGCTCCTCGTCCGTGCCCAGCGTCAGGAACTCCGAGATCTGAGCCCCTCCCGAGAGATTGGGCGCCGCGTGGGTGTCCGGCAGCTGCGGCAGATCGATCACCGAGAGGCGCAGCAGCCGCCCGGTGGACGTCACCGCACCCACATCGCCGCGCGCCGTCGCGGCGACCGCCGAGACGATCACGTCGTGCTTGGTGCGCCTGGCGTCCTCGGCCACGACGATCGGGTCGGCGCCGGCCGTACGCGCCAGCAGGCCCGTCGAGGAGAGAAGCACCCGGCACGGGTCGTCCGCGACCTCCAGCGGTACGGAGGCTACCTGAGAACCGGCCGACTCCAGCAGCACCGTGCGCCGGTCGGTGCCGAACTTCTTCGCCACCGCGGCCAGTTCGGCCGAGACGAGCTTGCGCAGCTCCGCGTCCGACTCCAGGATCGCCGTCAGCTCGGCGATCTCGCCGGCGAGCCGGTCGCGCTCGCCCTCCAGCTCGATCCGGTCGAACCGGGTCAGCCTGCGCAGCGGGGTGTCCAGGATGTACTGCGTCTGGATCTCGCTCAGCGAGAAGCGCTCCATCAGGCGCTCCTTCGCCTGCGCCGAGTTGTCGCTGTCCCGGATGAGGCGGATGACCTCGTCGATGTCGAGCAGAGCGACGAGGAGACCCTCGACCAGGTGCAGGCGGTCGCGACGCTTGGTCCTGCGGAACTCACTGCGCCGGCGCACGACCTCGAAGCGGTGGTCGAGGTAGACCTCCAGGAGCTCCTTGAGCCCCAGGGTGAGCGGCTGCCCGTCCACCAGCGCCACGTTGTTGATGCCGAAGGTCTCCTCCATCGGCGTCAGCTTGTAGAGCTGCTCCAGCACGGCTTCCGGCACGAAGCCGTTCTTGACCTCGATCACCAGGCGCAGACCGTGCGCCCGGTCGGTGAGGTCCTTGACGTCCGCGATGCCCTGGAGCTTCTTCGACCCCACGAGATCCTTGATCTTGGCGATCACCTTCTCCGGGCCCACGGTGAAGGGGAGTTCCGTCACGACGAGGCCCTTGCGCCGGGCCGTGACGTTCTCTATGGCGACGGTGGCACGGATCCTGAACGTGCCGCGCCCGGCTGCGTACGCGTCCTTGATGCCGCCGAGGCCGACGATCCGTCCGCCGGTCGGCAGGTCGGGTCCGGGGACGAAGCGCATCAGGGTTTCCAGGTCGGCGCCCGGATGCCTGATGAGATGGCGTGCGGCGGCGATCACCTCTCCGAGGTTGTGCGGGGGCATGTTGGTCGCCATGCCGACGGCGATCCCGGACGCGCCGTTGACCAGGAGGTTCGGGTACGCCGCGGGGAGGACGACCGGCTCCTGCTCCTGGCCGTCGTAGTTCGACTGGAAGTCGACGGTGTCCTCGTCGATGGACTCCGTCATCAGCGACGTGGCATCGGCCATCCGGCACTCGGTGTACCGCATGGCGGCCGGCGGGTCGTCGTTGCCGAGCGAGCCGAAGTTGCCGTGACCGTCGACGAGGGGCAGGCGCATCGAGAACGGCTGTGCCATGCGCACCAGTGCGTCATAGATCGACGCGTCACCGTGCGGGTGCAACTTGCCCATCACTTCGCCGACGACGCGGGCGCACTTCACATAGCCGCGGTCGGGGCGCAGCCCCATCTCGTTCATCTGGGACACGATGCGGCGGTGCACCGGCTTCATGCCGTCGCGGGCGTCGGGCAGAGCGCGGGAGTAGATCACCGAGTACGCGTACTCGAGGAAGGAGCCCTGCATTTCGTCGACGACGTCGATGTCGAGGATCTTCTCCTCGAAGTCGTCCGGCGGCGGGGTTTTCGTGCTGCGGCGGGCCATCGCGGCTGCGACTCCTTCACAGATTCTGTCGGGCAACCTCAGGTTCTGACGCCGACCATTGTGGACCGCCGTACCGACAACGCCGACCTCGACCCGTCCGAAGTGGTCTCCCGGGCGTCCCCGGAGCCCCTGTTTACGGCAGCATCTACGACAACATTCACGGAACGGGAACTTCGCCAGGTGCCCGTGCGCTTGCTTACAGTGGCAGGTCCGGCAGGAAATCCTGTATCGATCGAAGGGACGTACATGCCCATGGGTCACACGGCCACAGCCCAGGCCGGTTCCGGCGGCTTGACGGCGACCGAGCACCGCTTGGCCAACGGCCTGCGCGTCGTGCTCTCCGAGGACCATCTGACCCCGGTCGCGGCGGTCTGCCTCTGGTACGACGTCGGTTCCCGCCACGAGGTCAAGGGACGCACCGGCCTCGCTCACCTCTTCGAGCACCTGATGTTCCAGGGGTCCGGCCAGGTCAAGGGGAACGGGCACTTCGAGCTGGTGCAGGGCGCGGGGGGCTCCCTCAACGGCACCACCAGTTTCGAGCGCACCAACTATTTCGAGACGATGCCCACGCACCAGCTGGAGCTGGCCCTGTGGCTCGAGGCCGACCGGATGGGCTCCCTGCTCGCCGCGCTCGACGAAGAGTCCATGGAGAACCAGCGCGACGTCGTGAAGAACGAGCGCCGCCAGCGGTACGACAACGTCCCGTACGGCACGGCGTTCGAGAAGCTCACCGCCCTCGCGTACCCGGAGGGCCACCCATACCATCACACGCCGATCGGCTCGATGGCCGACCTGGACGCTGCCACGCTGGAGGACGCGCAGGCGTTCTTCCGTACGTACTACGCGCCGAACAACGCGGTGCTCTCGGTGGTCGGGGACATCGACCCGGAGCAGACGCTCGCCTGGATCGAGAAGTACTTCGGCTCCATCCCCTCCCACGACGGCAAGCAGCCGCCGCGAGACGGGACGCTGCCCGGCACCATCGGCGAGCAGCTGCGCGAGGTGGTCCACGAGGAGGTCCCCGCGCGTGCCCTGATGGCCGCGTACCGGCTGCCGCACGACGGCACCCGGGAGTGTGACGCCGCGGACCTGGCGCTGACCGTGCTCGGCGGCGGCGAGTCGTCCCGGCTGCACAACCGCCTGGTCCGCCGGGACCGTACGGCGGTGGCCGCGGGATTCGGGCTGCTCAGGCTCTCCGGGGCGCCCTCGCTGGGATGGCTGGACGTCAAGACGTCCGGCGGCGTCGAGGTGCCGCAGATCGAGGCGGCCGTCGACGAGGAGCTCGCCCGGTTCGCCGCCGAGGGCCCCACGCCCGAGGAAATGGAGCGGGCGCAGGCCCAGTTGGAGCGGGAGTGGCTGGACCGGCTCGGCACGGTCGCGGGCCGCGCGGACGAACTGTGCCGGTACGCCGTCCTGTTCGGCGACCCGCAGCTCGCCCTGACCGCGGTGCAGCGGGTTCTCGACGTCACCGCCCAGGAGGTCCAGGCGGCCGCCCAGGCGCATCTGCGTCCCGACAACCGGGCCGTCCTTGTCTACGAGCCGGTCGAACCGGCCGACGAGACGGACGGCACCGACGCGCACGAGGGGGCCGACAAGTGACCGACGCCGCCGTGACTGGAGTAGCGATGGAGTACCACCCGCAGCCGACCGCAGGCGAGGCCAGGCCCTGGGCCTTCCCCGCACCCGAGCGCGGCGCCCTGCCCAACGGCCTGACCGTGCTGCGCTGCCACCGCCCCGGCCAGCAGGTCGTCGCCGTGGAGATCTTCCTGGACGCGCCCCTGGACGCCGAGCCCGAGGGCCTGGACGGCGTGGCCACGATCATGGCGCGGGCGCTGTCCGAGGGAACGGACAAGCGCTCCGCGGAGGAGTTCGCCGCCGAGCTGGAGCGCTGCGGCGCCACCCTGGACGCGTCCGCCGACCACCCCGGCGTCCGCGTCTCCCTGGAGGTCCCGGTATCCCGGCTGGCCAAGGCGCTCGGCCTGGTCGCCGAGGCGCTGCGGGCGCCCGCCTTCTCGGAGAGCGAGGTGGAGCGCCTGGTCGGCAACCGTCTCGACGAGATCCCGCACGAGCAGGCCAATCCGGCCCGCCGCGCAGCCAAGCAGCTCTCCAAGGAGCTCTTCCCGGCAACGGCGCGGATGTCGCGCCCGCGCCAGGGGACCGAGGAGACGGTGCGCCGGATCGACGCCGCGGCCGTGCGCGCCTTCTACGACGCGCATGTCCGCCCGTCCACCGCGACGGCCGTGATCGTCGGCGACCTCACCGGGGTCGACCTGGACGCACTGCTCGCCGACACCGTCGGAGACTGGTCGGGCAACGCCGCCGAGTCCCGCCCGGTACCGGCGATCACCGCGGACGACACCGGCCGTGTGGTCGTCGTCGACCGTCCCGGAGCCGTGCAGACCCAGCTGCTGATCGGCCGGATCGGCGCCGACCGGCACGACAGCGTGTGGCCCGCCCAGGTCCTCGGCACGTACTGCCTGGGCGGCACGCTCACCTCCAGGCTGGACCGCGTGCTGCGCGAGGAGAAGGGCTACACCTACGGGGTCCGTGCCTTCGGGCAGGTGCTGCGCTCGACCGCACCCGGATCCGCCTCCGGGGCGACCGGTGCCGCGATGCTCGCCATCAGCGGTTCCGTGGACACGGAGTCCACCGGGCCCGCGCTGGACGATCTGTGGAAGGTCCTGCGCACGCTGGCGGCCGAAGGGCTCACGGACGCCGAGCGCGAGACCGCGGTGCAGAACCTCGTGGGCGTGGCTCCGCTGAAGTTCGAGACGGCTGCCTCCGTCGCGGGCACCCTGGCCGACCAGGTCGAGCAGCACCTCCCGGACGACTACCAGGCCCAGCTGTACGCCCGCCTGGCCGAGACCGGCACGGTGGAGGCCACCGCCGCGGTGGTCAACGCCTTCCCGGTCGACCGTCTGGTCACCGTCCTCGTCGGGGACGCCGCGCAGATCGCGGAGCCTGTCAGGGCGCTGGGCATCGGAGAGGTGACGGTCGTCAACGGCTGACGTGCCCGGAGCGACGCGGACCCCGGCGAGTACGTTCTCGCCGGGGTCCTCCCATTTGTCCGTGTCAACCGCACATGCGGCTTTATGTCCTGTGGGATGTATGACAAAAGGCCTGATCCGTTTGGCGTCGGAAAGTCGTCCGGCCTAGCGTCGGCCCGGCTGTCCGTCAGACATATGCCGCGTCCGCGGCGCCGGGCAGCCATCGCCGAGTCCCCGTCAGGCGCGAGCCTGGGGAGCCGGGGACCCACGAAGTCCCTGGGGTGAATCGGACGCCTGCGCCCTCGCACGGGGCGAATGCGTCCGTAGGAGACCTTCCTGCTCCGAACCCGTCAGCTAACCCGGTAGGCGAGAAGGAAGGAAAGGATCAGCCCCTCCATGGCGTTCACCCGTGCCACCGGGAAGCACCGTGCCCCGAGCCGCCTGACGCGCAGGAGCGCCCAGGTCGCAGGCATCGCGGCTCTGGCCACCACCGGCGTCATCGGCGGTGTGTCCTCCCCGGCCCTCGCCGCGGACTCCGAGGCCCTCACCGCAGGCGGCACCGGCCTGACCCAGGCCGTCACGATCGACTCCACCCTCGCCGACCAGATCGCCGCCCAGGCGAAGGCACAGCAGCATCAGGCCGACCTCGCCGCCAAGGCCGAAGCGAAGGCGAAGGCGAAGGCCGAGGCGAAGCGCAGAGCGGAAGCCCGGGCCGAGGAAGCACGTGAGGCCGAGGCGCGCGCCGCCCGCGCAGCCGAGCGCGCCCGGCTGAACTCCTTCCACCTGCCGGTCGCCGGCTCCCAGGTGACCACCGGCTACAAGTCCGGCGGCGCCCTCTGGTCCTCCGGCAGCCACTCCGGCGTGGACTTCCGCGCCGCGTCCGGCAGTTCCGTCGTCGCGGTCGGCGCCGGCACGGTCGTCGAGGCGGGCTGGGGCGGGGCCTACGGCAACAACGTCGTGCTCCGGATGACGGACGGCACGTACACCCAGTACGGCCACCTCTCCTCGATCGGCGTCTCGGTCGGCCAGAGCGTCACCCCGGGCCAGCGGATAGGCCTCTCCGGCTCGACCGGCAACTCCACCGGACCGCACCTGCACTTCGAGGCGCGGACCACCCCGGAGTACGGCTCGGACATGGACCCCGTCGCCTACCTCCGCGCGCACGGAGTCCAGGTCTGACCTGTCGCGGGCTGTCCCGTCGACGAAGGCCCCGGCACCCTTGGGTTCAAGGGGTCCTCGCAACTCCCACAGATCGCGGGTGTTGCGAGGGCCGTTAGAACCCAAGACCCGCCGGGGCCTTCGTCGTGCCGCCGGGGAAGGTGCGCGACGAAGCTCCGCGGAAGTGCTTTCCGGGCAGAAGATATGCATGGATTCCGCTCCGGCATCGGAAATTCACGCTGATTGCAATAGAGTCACGGAACAGGCGTCGATCGGCCGCGTTTCGCGGGGATTAAGGCGGAGGTTCGGACATGCGCATTCCCGCGCATTCGGTATGCACGGCAATCCGTGACGACATCGTCTCCGGTGTCTTCGAGCGTGGCAGCCGCCTCACCGAAGAGGTGCTCGCGCGTCGCTACGGGGTCTCCCGTGTCCCGGTGCGCGAGGCGCTGCGCACCCTGGAGTCCGAGGGGTTCGTCGTCACCCGTCGGCATGCGGGGGCATGCGTCGCGGAGCCCACGGAACAGGAGGCCGCCGACCTCCTGGAGATACGGATGCTTCTGGAGCCCCTCGGCGCCGCACGTGCCGCTCAACGCCGTACGGAGGCACACCTCAAGGTGCTCCGAGGCCTGGTCAGGCTGGGGCAGGAGCGGGTGCGCAGGGGTGAGGGGGAGGACCTGCGCTCCCTCGGCGGCTGGTTCCACGAGACGCTGGCCCAGGCTTCGGGCAGTCCCGCGCTGATCGCGCTGCTCACCCAGCTCCGGCACAAGATCGCCTGGATGTACGCGGTCGAGCAGCCGGCCCGCCCCGCCGACTCCTGGGCCGAGCACGGCGCCCTCGTGGACGCCGTGGCGCGCGGCGACGCGGAACGGGCCCGGGTGCTCGCCACCCAGCACGCCGAGCGCGCCACGGCCGCGCACCGGCTGCTGCGCCGCACGGACCGGCCGGAGCGCGCGGCGGTCGCGTCCCGGGTGAGGACTTCGCAACACGCCGTAAACACCGCGGGCGTCCGTCATTAACAATTGCGCCGTATACAGAGAAGGTAATTGCGGGAGGGCTTTCTTTTTGCTGCCCTGATTCCGGTCTGTCGGGTGTTCCTCCTTCCCGTTCCGGAAACAGGTAAGCCGCGACCCCCGAGGGGTGTCGCGGCTTACCCGTGGAAAGAGTTCCGGTACGGGCCGGCCGGATCAGACGGTCTCCGGAAGCTCCTCGAGCCCCTCGGCGACCAGCTTCGCCAGACGGTCCAGGGCAGCCTCCGAGTTGTCCGCCTCGGACGCGAGCACGATCTCCTCGCCGCCCTGCGCGCCCAGACCGAGCACCGCGAGCATGGACGCGGCGTTCACCGGGGCGCCGTCGGCCCTGGCGATCGTCACGGGGACGCCGGAGGCCGTGGCGGCACGGACGAAGATGGAAGCGGGGCGGGCGTGCAGGCCCTCGGCCCAACCGACGTTGACGCGGCGCTCAGCCATGGTTCTGCCCTTCACGTGTCAATAGGTTGTCTAGACCAGTCTCTCATGCGGTGCGTACGGCCGTGCCCGGCCTCCGGCCCGGCGGGCCACCGCCGAACGGCTTCCTCAGCGTGCCCGCGCACCGACCCCTCCGCTACCGGTGCGTCCGGGCCGTAGGCTTTGCCCATGGAGCCCACGCCGGAGCAGAGTCCGCACCATGCGTACCCCGATCACTGGGAGGCGGACGTGGTGCTCCGCGACGGTGGCACCGCGCGGATCAGGCCCATCACCACGGACGATGCCGACCGGCTGGTCAGCTTCTACGAACAGGTCTCCGACGAGTCGAAGTACTACCGCTTCTTCGCCCCGTATCCGCGTCTCTCCGCCAAGGACGTGCACCGCTTCACCCATCACGACTACGTCGACCGGGTAGGTCTGGCCGTCACGATCGGCGGGGAGTTCATCGCCACCGTCCGCTACGACCGGATCAACGAGCAGGGCAGGCCCGCCTCCGCGCCCGCCGACGAGGCCGAGGTCGCCTTCCTCGTCCAGGACGCCCACCAGGGCCGCGGCGTGGCCTCGGCCCTCCTCGAACACATCGCGGCGGTCGCCCGTGAGCGTGGCATCCGCCGCTTCGCCGCCGAGGTACTTCCTGCCAACAACAAGATGATCAAGGTGTTCCGGGACGCCGGGTACACCCAGCAGCGGAGCTTCGAGGACGGGTCCGTCCACCTCACGCTCGACCTGGAACCCACCGCCGAGTCCCTCGCCGTCCAGCGCGGCCGTGAGCAGCGGGCCGAGTCCCGCTCCGTGCAGCGGCTGCTGGCCCCCGGCTCCGTCGCCGTCGTCGGCACCGGGCGTGCCCCCGGCGGTGTGGGCCGCACCGTGCTGCGCAATCTGCTCGGCTCCGGCTTCACCGGGCGCACGTACGCCGTGAACCGCTCCTTCCCCGCCGGCACGACCACGGTCGAGGGTGTCCCCGCGCACCGCTCCGTCGGCGAGATCGGCGAACAGGTCGACCTCGCGATCGTCGCCGTCCCCGCCGACCGCGTGCCGGAGGCGGTCGCCGACTGCGGCGAACACGGAGTCCAGGGCCTCGTCGTCCTCTCCGCGGGCTACGCCGAGCGCGGAGCCGAAGGACGGGAGCGGCAGCGCGAACTGGTCCGGCAGGCCCGCTCGTACGGCATGCGGATCATCGGCCCGAACGCCTTCGGCATCATCAACACCTCCGACGCGGTCCGGCTGAACGCCTCCCTCGCCCCCGAATCGCCCGCGGCCGGGCGCATCGGGCTGTTCACCCAGTCCGGCGCGATCGGCATCGCCGTCCTGTCCGGCCTGTACCGGCGTGGCGCGGGGTTGTCGACCTTCATCTCGGCGGGCAACCGGGCCGACGTCTCCGGGAACGACTTCCTGCAGTACTGGTTCGAGGACGAGGACACCGATGTGGCCCTGCTCTACCTCGAATCGCTCGGCAACCCCCGCAAGTTCACCCGGCTCGCGCGCCGGACGGCCGCGGTGAAGCCCGTGGTCGTGGTCAAGGGGGCCCGGCACAGCGGCTCCACCCCGCCCGGACACGCCGTCCCGGTCAGCCGGATCCCCGACGCGACGGTCTCCGCGCTGATGCGCCAGGCCGGCGTGATCCGCGTCGACACGGTGACGGAGATGCTCGACGCCGGGCTGCTCCTCGCCGATCAGCCGCTGCCGAACGGTCCGCGGGTGGCGATCCTCGGCAACTCCGAGTCCCTCGGCCTCCTCACCTACGACGCCTGCCTGACCGAAGGGCTGCGTCCGCGACCGCCCCGCGACCTCACCACGGAGGCGGGACCCGAGGACTTCCGGGACGCGCTTGCCGAGGCGCTCGCCGACCGGACCTGCGACGCCGTGATCGTGACGGCGATCCCATGGGTGGGGGAGAACGGCGAGCCGGAGACGGGCGACGGCGAGGTGCTCGCCGCCGCGCTGCGCGAGGCGGCGGCCACGGGCCCGGCCAAGCCGGTGGCGGTCGTACACGTGGAGATGGGCGGCCTGGCACAGGCCCTGGCCGCCGCAGCGAGCACGGCCGCTCCGCGCGGGAACCGCGCACCGGTATCCGGCGACGCCACCGGCAGCGGCGCCCCGGGCCCGGTGGTCCCGGGCTCGCCCGCCGCGGACACGGAGGTCCGGCGGACGGACGCGCCCGGTGCGCGGACGGGCCCCGGTGGCTCCGCGCCCCATGCACCGAGCGCACCGGGGACCGGCACCCGCCGGCCGCTCCCGGCCGCCGCCGGGTCCGGGGCGGCCGGGAGCGCGGAGTCGGAATCCGGCGGGGCGGCCGGTGGCGCACCCGCCCCGGAGCTCCGTACCGGGCGCATCCCCTCCTACCCCGCCGCCGAGCGGGCCGTGAGGGCCCTGGCCGAGGCCGTGAAGTACGCACAGTGGCGGCGTCAGGCAGCCACCCCCGGCAAGGTCCCCGAGTTCCTGCAGGACACCATCGACGAGCAGGGCACCGCCGCCCTGATCGAGCGGCTGCTCGGCCCGGCGCCCGACCCACGGGGCCGCCCGCTCACCCATGACGAGGCCCGCGAGCTGCTCGGCCTCTACGGGCTCTCCGTACGGCCCGCTCTCCCGGCCCCCGACGCGGAGGCCGCCGTCACCGCCGCCGCGCAGCTCGGCTACCCGGTGGCACTCAAGACCACCGCCCCCCACCTCCGTCACCGTGCGGACCTCGGCGGTGTCCGGCTCGACCTCGTGAACGAGAGCGCCCTGCGCCGTGCCTACGAGGAACTGACCGATCTGCTCGGCACCCCCGCAGAGCTGCGGCCCGTCGTCCAGGCCATGGCGCCGCGCGGGGTGGACACCGTCGTGCGCGCCTCGATCGACGCAGCCGCCGGGGCCGTCCTCTCCTTCGGCCTGGCCGGCGCGCCCTCCGAGCTGCTCGGCGACACCGTCCACCGGCTCGTGCCGGTCACCGACCGCGACGCCGCCGAGCTGATCCGCTCCATCAGGGCGGCGCCGGTGCTCTTCGGCTGGCGTGGTTCCGCGCCCGCGGACACCGCGGCGCTCGAAGAGCTCCTGCTGCGGGTCTCCCGGCTGGTCGACGACCACCCCGAGGTGGTCTCGGTCGCCCTGGAACCCGTCGTCGTCGCCACACACGGGCTGACCGTGCTCGGGGCGACCGTCCGGCTCGCCCCGCCGCCGGCCCGCACCGACCTCGGCCCCCGCCGTCTCCCCAGTTACTGACTGCTCACCTGTCACAGAGCCGCGCAGGGCGTCCCCGGCAGTCACCTGCCCCCCGTAGGATGGTCCGCATGGCAAAGACCGGTACGACGACCCAGGGGCTGCGCGCGGCGATCGAGCGCAGCGGCTACTACCCGGCCCTCGTGGCCGAGGCGGTGGAGGCCGCCGTCGGCGGGGAGCCGGTCGCTTCGTACCTGGTGCACCAGGAGACCACCTTCGACTCCAACGAGGTGCGCCGCCACGTCACGGTCCTCGTCCTGACGGGTACCCGCTTCATCGTCAGCCACACCGACGAACAGGCCGCCGACACCAGCTCCCCGACGCCGTACGCCACCACGTCCACCGAGTCGGTCAAGCTCGACCGGATCTCGTCCGTCGTGGTCTCCCGCGTGGTCGCCAACCCCGAGAAGTACGTGCCCGGCACCCTGCCCCGCGAGGTCGTCCTGACGATCGGCTGGGGGGCGGTCTCCCGGCTCGACCTCGAACCCGCCGCCTGCGGCGACCCCAACTGCGAGGCCGACCACGGGTACACGGGCAGCTCCACCGCCGACGACCTGAGCCTGCGCGTCAGCGAGGCCGGGGACGGCCCGGACACCGTGCGCCAGACCCTCGCCTTCGCCCAGGCACTCTCCGAGGCCACGGCCGCGACCGCGGCGACCGGCCGCTGATGGTCCAGCCGGCCTGGCAGGACCCCGTTCTGCTCGCTCCCGACACCGCCCCCGCGCCCGAGTACGGCAGCGGCTCGCTCGCCGACCTGCTGCCGACCCTCGCCGCCGGCCAGGGCGTACCCGGCTTCGAGGCGACGATCCCGGAGCTCACCCCCGCCGACCGGAACTGCGTCTTCCTGATCGACGGACTCGGCTGGGAGCAGATCAGGGCCCACCCGGACGAGGCCCCCTTCCTGCACTCCCTGCTCCCCACCTCCCGCGGCGGCACCGGCCGCCCGATCACGGCGGGCTTCCCGTCCACGACGGCGACCTCCCTCGCCTCGGTCGGTACGGGGCTGCCCCCGGGCGAGCACGGCCTTCCCGGTTACACCGTGCGCAATCCGGAAACCGGCGAGCTGATGAACCAGCTCCGCTGGAAGCCGTGGACCGCGCCCAAGGTCTGGCAGCCGTACCCCACCGTCTTCAAGCTCGCCGACGCCGCGGGCGTGCGCACCGCCCAGGTCTCCTCGCCCGACTTCGAGCAGACCCCGCTCACCAAGGTCGCGCTCAGCGGCGGGTCCTTCCTCGGCCGGCTGTCCGGCGAGGACCGGATGGATCTCGCCGCCGAGCGGCTCGCCGCCGGCGACCGGTCCCTCGTCTACACGTACTACAGCGAGGTCGACGGAAAGGGGCACCGCTTCGGGGTCGACTCCGACGCCTGGCGGGGCCAGCTGATGTACGTCGACGGTCTCGCCCAGCGCCTCGCCGAACAGCTCCCGCCCCGCTCGGCGCTGTACGTCACCGCCGACCACGGCATGATCGACATCCCGTTCGACGAGCAGTCCCGGATCGACTTCGACGAGGACTGGGAGCTCCGCGCCGGAGTCGCCCTGCTCGGCGGCGAGGGCCGCGCCCGCCACGTGTACGCGGTCCCCGGAGCCCAGGCCGACGTACTGACCGTCTGGCGCGAGGTGCTCGGCGAGCAGTTCTGGGTGGCGAGCAGGGACGAGGCCGTCGCGGCCGGCTGGTTCGGCCCACGGATCGACGAGCGCGTGTACGGCAGGATCGGCGACGTGGTGGCGGCCGCCCACGACGACGTGGTGATCACCGCCTCGGTCAACGAGCCCCATGAGTCGGCGATGGTCGGCATGCACGGCTCGCTGACTTCCGTGGAACAGCTCGTTCCGCTCCTCGAAGTACGCTCGTAAGCCCCGTTTCCCCCACTGCACCGCACTCGAAAGGCGCTCGACTTCTCATGCCCGAGCTTGTGTTCTTCTCCGGAACGATGGACTGCGGAAAGAGCACGCTGGCGCTGCAGATCGCGCACAACCGGTCGGCGAGAGGGCTGCAGGGTCTGAACTTCACTCGGGATGACCGTGCGGGGGAGGGGAAGCTCTCGTCCCGGCTCGGGCTGGTGACCGAGGCGGTCGAGGCCGTGCAGGGTATGGACCTGTACGCCTATGTCGTCGACCGGGTGTCGCAGGGCGGCAGGGTCGACTACTTGATCGTGGACGAGGCGCAGTTCCTGGAGCCGGTGCAGATCGATCAATTGGCGCGGGTCGTGGATGACCTGGGCCTGGATGTCTTCTCGTTCGGTATCACCACCGATTTCCGCACGAAGCTCTTCCCCGGCTCGCGGCGCCTGATCGAGCTGGCGGACCGCCTTGAGACGCTGCAGGTGGAGGCGATGTGCTGGTGCGGGGCGCGTGCCACGCACAATGCCCGCACGGTGGGCGGCGAGATGGTGGTGGAAGGTGAGCAGGTCGTGGTCGGTGATGTGAGCAGCCCCGCTGCGGAGGTCGGCTACGAGGTGTTGTGCAGGCGTCACCATCGTCGCCGTATGACGAGCGGCTCTGTCCGCGCCGGCGCGCTCTCGCCGGACGTCCTGCCGGTGGCCTCCGACTGAGGACGGTCGGCCGAACAGGCCGTGATGCACCGTGCGGTGGTCTGCAGAGCCTCTCGGTCTCCGTCTCCCCCGATCTCGTCCGGTGCGCCGGCGACACCCCGCCGCCTGGAGGCCCGGCGACGGTTGTTGCCAGTGAACGCCGCGCGGTGGCGACACTTGTCGTTCGGCGGGGCCGGCGGTGTGCCCGAGGCCGTTCGCAGTGTCGAGGATGGCGGCGCAGCCCTCCTCACGCAGGCACTGTGCGCGCCCGCGCCATCGCGCCACGACCCTGGCCGTACGACGGAAGAGCTGCGGGGTCACGGGGTTACGTCAGCGGCTGCGGACGCCTCGGGGGCGGGGAGTTCACTGCTGCATGTGGTCCGGCCGAAGGCACCGGTGGCGGTGGCGCGCTGGACGTGCCTGGCACGTACGGCCAGGGTGCAGCTGGCCGTGCCCCCCTTCTCGCCGAGGGTGACGTTGACGACAGGGGAAGCGCCGAACGGAACGCTCAAGGTCTTCCTCCACGGCAGGCGGGCGCTGCTGACGCTGTCCGCCTTGCCGCCGCCGGCCCTCGCGGTAGGAGATGTCGGCCGCGCCCTCGCCGAGCACCTCATGAATCACCTCGGCACTGGGCGAGGTCGGCCGCTTGTCCACCGGGTCGTCATCGGAGCCGAGGACTCCGTAGGTGACGAACATGCCGCATGCGAGCCGGAGAGCCGCGGCGACGGCGATGCCACGACGGTAGATGCGGTGGTCGTCCGAGGTCCGGGTCGACCCTTGTGGCGTCCGGGGTTTCGGAATCACCCGGTCCTTTCGTCTCTTCGGTGGTCGGCATGGCCGCGCTTTCTCCCGATGTGAATTCCGCCTGCGTTATACACCATCGGATTCAACGAATGCCAGGCAGCGGAAAAGTCCGGCAAGGTGCCCCCAATCGCCTTGATCCGGTAGTCGAAATGCCCTAATTGAGTAAACGGTTGACGGGGCATCAACTCCCGTGATCAGAATCTGCCCGCCACGATCGGCTCATCTCTGACGAGGCCATTTTTCCGTATGCGGGAGGTGGCCCTGTCTGGCGTGCCTTGAGGTGCTCCGGTCGAGGTCAGGTCCACCGTGACCGGCGACGGAGCGCCGCGCCGGCGCGTCGGTGCGCCCTTTTCGCCTGGTGCGGGACGGGCGCCGATGAAGGGAATGGCGTGAAAGTCAGATACGGGCGGGCGATAGCCTGCCTCGTGGTTTCGGCGGTCGCCGGGACCATGCTGCCACAAGTCGCCTATGCGGCACCGGTTTCGAATGATAACGGCGAGGGTATCGTCGATACCCTCGGGGGCTGGTTCTCGGACGACGAGGACGAGTCGGACGGGCCGAAGGAGCCGTCGACCGGTGGGACGCCGGTGCTGCCGAGCCGGGAGAAGCTGCCGAAGGGCAAGGCGGCCGGGAAGGCGAAGCGCGTCGCGGAACTGACGGGCAAGCGCACGGCGAACGCCCGGTACTGGAAGCTGTCCGACGGCCGGGTGCAGGCCGAGGTGTCGGCGGTGCCGACCGGGTACCGGGCGGGGAAGTCGTGGAAGGACATCGACCCGACGGTCACCCCGACCCGCACCAAGGGCTTCGACTTCGCCAACACGACCAACGCTGCCAGTAGCTGGTTCGGATCGGACGCCGACAGGCTGCTCCGCTTCGAGTCCGGTGACGGGCACGCGGTGACTCTGGGCCTTGAGGGCGCGGGCAAGCTCACCCCCGTGGCCAAGGGCGACACCGTCACGTACAAGGACGCCGTGGCCGGTGCGGACCTGTCGTACCAGGTCGGTCCCGGCCGGGTGAAGGAGAACATCCTCCTGGACCGGAAGCCCACGGGCCCGGTCTCCTTCACCTTCACGCTGGACGCCGGCGGGCTGACGCCGAAGCCGGGCAAGGACGGTTCGGTCTCCTTCTACGGGGAGGCCCCGAATCCGGTACTGGTGATCCCCGCGGCGTTCATGACGGACGCCAAGAAGGACGTCCGGTCGCCGTACGGGTTCGCGTACAGCAAGACGGTCACCCAGAAGCTGACCAGGGCCGGCAAGGGCTGGAAGCTGACCGTCACGCCCGATGCGAAGTGGCTGGCCGCACCGGAGCGGCAGTACCCGGTCACGATCGATCCGACGATATCCATCGCGCCGACGCCGACGACGGCGCAGGACGTGATGATCTCCTCGGACGGTCCGGCGACGAACTACGACGACAACTGGCGGCTGTCGGTCGGCAACACCAGCACCGGTTCCTCGCGGGCGCTGCTGCGGTTCCCGCTGACCGGCGTCCCGGCCGGCACCAAGCTGGACTCGGCCGACCTGAAGCTGTACTACGACCAGACCCACACCACCGGTGACACCGAGGTCCAGCTGGAGGCGCACCGCGCCACGCAGGCGTGGACCGAGGAACAGGCGACGTGGAACAGTGCCGGCACGTTCACCGGTGAGCTGTCGGGCACCGCGGTCGTCGTGGACGACGGCGACGCCGGGCGGACGGCCGCCGTCGGCGCCTGGCCCGCGTCCGGGAACACGGCGTACACGCAGTACGCGGTCAACCAGGACTACCTGTACAACAAGGACTCGGTCGCGGGTGACACGTACGCCTGGCAGCCGAGCCTCCCGGAGGACGGCACGTACCAGGTCGAGACGCACAACGTCCCGGCCCCGGACCGTGCCACCAACGCCCCGTACACCGTCACCTACGACGGCGGGACGAAGGCGTACACGGTCAACCAGCAGGCCGGCACCGCCGGCGTGTGGAAGACGCTCGGCTCGCACCCGTTCAAGGCGGGCACCCTGGGCAAGATCGTCCTGGGCGACGGCCCGGCGTCGACCAGCACCTCGGTCATCGCCGATGCCGTTCGCTTCACCAAGGGCGGCGTGGTCACCAAGAAGCCGGGCGAGCTGAACACCTGGCACACCTTCCCCGTCACCAAGACGGTCCAGCAGTGGATCGACGGCACCTACACGAACAACGGTTTCGTGATCAAGGCCGGTGACGAGTCCGCGAACGGCCCCAAGGGCGGTCCGCGCTACGAGGGCAGTGAGTTCGGGTACGGCGGTGAGAGCGCCAACTATCCGCGCATGGTGCTCACCTTCGGCAGGCAGGGCGTGGATCTCGCGGCCCCCACCACGATCCACGACACGGGCGCAGAGCTGAACTGGTCCGCCTACCAGGACCAGGACCCGATCAACACCACCGACGACATCGTCGAGTACCAGGTCCACCGCTCCATCAACCAGACCTTCACTCCTTCCGCCGCCACGCTCGTCTCGCCCGTTGCCTCCACGGTGACGGCGTTCACGGACACCACGGCGGTGCCGACGAAGGCGGACGACCCGGACCCGTTCGGCCGGGCGTACTACTACATGGTCGCGGTCAAGACGAAGGACGGCCAGGTCG
Source organism: Streptomyces sp. NPDC025273 (assembly GCF_040638585.1). Taxonomy (NCBI): domain Bacteria; kingdom Bacillati; phylum Actinomycetota; class Actinomycetes; order Kitasatosporales; family Streptomycetaceae; genus Streptomyces; species Streptomyces sp. NPDC025273. Next base: position 149,603 of record NZ_JBEZYP010000011.1, on the reverse strand, counting down.
TCGCCGCTCCGACGCAGCTCGTGCGGCTGCCGAAGGCCGGCCGCACCACGAAGGTGCTGACCGCCTCGCAGGACACGACCCTGTCCTCGGCCCGCACCACGTCCACGCACGACACGATCGACGACGGCGGCGGCCCGAAGAACTGGCTGAGCGTCGGCAACAACTCCGCCACCTACGGCGACACCCGCGCACTGCTGAAGTTCCCGGCCCTCGGCATCCCCGCCACGGCCCGGGTCCTGGACGCGAAGGTCCGGCTGTGGAGCACGCAGACCGCCCAGGACACCACCGGGGCCCTCTACGATCTCCGCCCGCTGACGCGTGACTTCGACGAGGCCACTGCGACCTGGGCCAAGGCGAACGCGACCACGGACTGGACCACCGCAGGCGGTGACTTCGGCCCGGTGGCGGCCGACACCGGCGCGAAGACCAACGACCCGGCCCGGCACGACTGGAACGTCACCTCCCTCGCCCAGTCCTGGGTGACCACCCCGGCCTCCCAGCAGGGCGTGGCCATCAAGATGGCCGACGAGGCCGTCCAACAGGAGCGGACCCTGTTCCTGTCCTCCGAGGGCACAGAGCCGCGACTCCACCCCAGGATCGTGGTCACCTACATCGACTCCACCACGGAATCGACGTACTACGCGCCGCAGACCCCGGCACGGATCACCCCGAACACCGACCACACCGTCGAGTTCACCCTCACCAACACCACCACGTCCGTCTGGAAGGCGGGCACCCACGTCCTGAGCTACCGGTGGGCGCTCCCGGACGGCACCGACGTCACCACCGGCGGCAACCAGATCCGGACGGCCCTGCCCGCCGACCTGCTGCCCGGTAACTCGGTCACCCTGCGGGCCGGTCTCCGCGCCCCCATCAACTCCGGCTCGGGCAACAAGCGCACCGAGTACGTCCTCACCTGGGACGTCCAGGACACGGTGGCGGGCACCTGGCTGTCCGGCGCGGGTGGCATACCCGGACTCCGGCAGAACGTGACCGTCGAGGACCCGACCTCGGACCAGCTCGGCCTGGAGAAGTACTACTCGTACAACGGCACGAACACCGGCGCGGGTTCGTCGCTGATGAACAACACTGCCGCCGGGAACAGCGTCTGGCAGTACAACGCTCTCAGCAACCCGGGCCGCGGCCTGAACACCTTCGCCCGCTTTGCCTACAACACCCAGGACACCTCGGACACCGTCGCCGGTCACGGCTGGTCCGTGCAGGCCGCGGGGCCGATCCGGCTCGGCGCCCCGCTGGACTTCCACCCGGACCCGAACCCGCGGGAGGTCCGGCTGCCCGATGGGGACGGGACCACCCACACCTTCCGGCTGCGGGACGACGGCACGTGGAAGGCACCGGCCGGCGTCCACTTCCGGCTCTCGGCCAAACCGGGACTGGACTGCACGCCGGCGAAGGACCCCGTACCGGACGCCTGGACTCTCACGCGCCCGGACGGAACCCGGTTCCTGTTCGGCTGTGACGGCTACCAGACGTCCGTCGTCGACAAGAACGGCAACACCCAGACGTTCACGTACGAGGAACGCAAGTCCAACAACAAGCCGACGAAGTTCCTCAGGTACATCACCGACCCGACCGGGCGGGAGACGCTCACCGCTGCCTACTACACCAAGTCGGACACCAGCAGCCCGAAGATCATCGACCACCTCAGGTCGATGACCGACGTCTCGGGCCGCAAGCTGGCCTTCGAGTACTCCGACAAGGGACTGCTGACCAAGCTGACCGACGGCGCGGGCTCGTCCCAGCCAAAGGTCTTCGGCTTCACGTACGACGCCGAGCAGGGCAACAAGAACGTCAAACTGGTCGAGATCACCGACCCGCGCGGCAACGCGACCGGCCTCGACTACCACTACCCGAACGAGGGCGAAGACCCGAAGTACCACTGGTGGACGCAGACCCTCACCGACCGCATCGGCGGCCCCACCGAGTTCACCTACGCCTCGGACACGGCCAACACCCGCTTCACGTCCACGGTGGTCACCGACGCCGAGGGGCACAACACCACGTACGTCACCGACGACTTCGGGCGTCCGGTGCGGTCCGTCAACGCCAAGTCGCAGCAGACCGAGCTGGCGTGGGACGCGGACAACAACGTCACCCACATGGAGGAGAACAACGGGGCCGTCACCGCGTACTGCTACGACGCGCTCACCGGCTACCCGCAGTGGAAGCGCACCGCGGAGCACAACACCGGCGGGGCCCCGCCGCAGAGCGACTGCGCGCCCGGCACGTACCCGGCCGACGCCCAGAAGTTCGAGTACGCCAAGCGGATGGACGGCTACTCCTCCGACCTGGTCCGCAAGACGTCGCCGCAGGGCCGCGCCTGGCAGTTCGGCTACGACGGCTTCGGCAACCTGAAGTCGGTCACCGACCCGAAGGGCGTCTCGACGCCCGCCGAGGACGACTACACGACCCGGTACGAGTACGACGCCCACGGTCAGCTCACCAAGTCCACCGACGCCAATGGCCACTCCACGGTGAACAGCGAGTTCGCCCCGACCGGTTCCCCGGCGAAGATCACGGACGCGCTGAACAACAGCTCGACCTACGAGTACGACGAGCGCGGCAAGGTCACCGAGGCCACCGACCCGCTGGGCAAACACACCACGCAGACGTACGACACGTACGGCCGGCCGTTGGTCAGGACGGTACCGAGGGACCAGGCCGAGAGCGACCTGGTGACCGTTCCGGCACCCGACTACGACGCCAACGACAACGTCACCAAGGCGATCTCGCCCACGGGAGCGGTCTCCACGGCGGTCTACGACGCGGCCGACCAGATCACCGAGGCCACCTCGCCGCAGGACTCGCCGACCGCGCCCCTGCGCCGGACCGCCTACACCTACGACAAGACCGGTCACCTGAGGACGACCACCGAGCCGAAGGGCGTCGACACGCCCGCCGTCCCGGACGACTACACCACCACCCAGAACTACGACGAGATCTACCAGCTCGCCTCGGTGGTCAACGCAGCCGGCGAGAGGATCACGTACTCGTACGACTCGGTGGGCAACAACGTCAAGGTCGTCGACCCGAGGAAGAACCGGACGGCGGACCCCGACGACTTCTCGTCGAAGATGACCTACGACCTGGAGCACCGGGTCACTTCGGTCACCGACCCGCTGGGCAATGAGACGCGCCGCGCCTACGACAAGGACGCGCTGGTCGTCGTCGACACGGACCCCGACGGCAACACCACCCTTTCCAGCTACGACGAGCGGGGTCGCAAGGCCGAGGTCAAGGTTCCGCACTCGAGCACCGGCGGCGTCACCACGTACCGGACGACCCGCTACGAGTACGACCAGGTGGGCAACGCCACCCGGGTGATCACCCCGCGCGGCACGGAGACCGCGAACGCCGACGACTTCACCCAGCGCACCGAGTACGACGCGCTGAACCGGCCGGTCAAGCAGTACCTGCCGTACAACCCGTCGGACACCCGCTACAACGACCCGAACGTGTACACGCAGACGTTCTACGACGCGGCCGGCCGCGTCACCCGGAGCTCGCTGCCGCCCTCGGAAGGCCAGACGGTCCGCAACGACACCGAGTTCACCTACTACGACAACGGGTGGACCAGGAGCTCCACCGACCCGTGGGACATCCGGACCAGCTACGAGTACAACGACCTGGGGCTGCAGACCTCCAGGACGCTGAGTTCCGCCGGCGACTCCGTCAGCCGCACCATGGGCTGGAGCTACCACCCGAACGGCAAGCTGAAGGAGAAGACCGACGACGGCGTGCCGGTGGGCACGGCGGTGCCCCTCGTCGACAACTCCGACATCCAACACACCGGTTCCACCGGCACCTGGACCACGGCGAGCCTCAGCGGGCAGCAGGGTTTCGATCACCGTGTGCACGCGGCCGGCAACGGGACGGACGCGTACTCCTGGACGCTGAGCATCCCCAAGAACGGCAGGTACACCGCCTACGTGAAGTTCCCGCAGGTCGCGGGTGCCAGCAAGACCGCCAAGTACAAGGTCACCCACACCGGCGGGAGCACCGACCGGACGGTCGACCAGACCGCCGCGGCGGGCACCTGGGTCAGCCTCGGCACGTACGAGTTCACCCAGGGCGACGCGGCGGAGCTGGAGCTGTTCCAGGCCGCCGACGGCAAGGTCGTGGCCGACGGGGTCAAGCTGGTGCGCGACCTGACCGGCGACATCGACGCGGAGAAGCACCACTTCCGCTACGCCTACGACCTCAACGACAACCTCTCGCTGATCGACGACCTGTCGCCCGGCGCCGAAGTCGACAAGTACACGATCTCCTACACCGGCCTGAACCGGGTGTCCCGGATCACCGAGACCCTGGCCGGCCAGGAGAAGACGAACACGTCCTACACCTACGACCCCAACGACCAGCCCGAGACGATCACTCACCCCGACCAGTACTCGAAGTTCACCTACGACCTGAGGGAGAAGGTCAAGTCGGTCTCGGTGGGCACCTCGCCCACGGACACCGACCCCAAGGTCACCTCCTACGCCTACACCGACCGCGGGGAGACGCTGCGGGAGACCAAGGACAACGGCAACACCGTCGACCACACGTACTTCCTCGACGGCACGGTGAACACCACCGCGGAGAAGAGGGCCGACGGCACGCTCGTCGCCTCGCACGCCTACGTCTACGACGCCAACGGCAACAAGGCGAAGGACACGGCGAAGAAGATGAACGCCGACAACCACTCGGCGTACCTGGAGTCCACCACCGAGTACACCTACGACCCGGTCGACCGGATCTCCAAGTCGGTGAAGACCGGCAACGGCGCCGCCACGGAGACGTTCGTCCACGACGACAACGCCAACGTCGTCCAGCAGACCGTGGGCGGCACGCCCACGGACTTCCGCTACGACCGCAACCGGCTGCAGACGTCGACCACCGCCGGGTCCGTCACCTCCTTCACCTACGACCCGCTGGGCCGTCAGGAGTCGACGTCCCACGACGGACAGGTCGTCTCGCGCAGCATCTACGACGGCTTCGACCACGTCACCGAGTCTCAGCAGCGGGACGCGGACGGCACGATGAAGTCGACGAAGTACACGTTCGACCCGCTCGACCGCACCTCGTCCAAAACCGCTGACGGCAAGACCACCGACTACCGCTACCTCGGCCTCTCCCAGGAGGTACTGACCGAGGAGGTGGCCGGCAAGCTCACCAAGTCCTACCAGTACAGCCCGTGGGGCCAGCGCCTGTCGCAGGTCAAGCACAACGAGAACGGGACGACCGAGGACGCGTACTACGGCTACAACAGCCACACGGACGTCGAGACCCTGACCGACGGGACCGGCAACACCAAGGCCACCTACGGCTACACGGCCTACGGCAACGACGACTCGTCGGAGTTCACCGGCATCGACAAGCCGGACGCCGCCGATCCGGCCAAGGAGGAGTACAACTCCTACCGCTACAACGCCAAGCGGTGGGACGCCGGATCCGGCACGTACGACATGGGCTTCCGCGACTACGACCCGGGGCTGAACCGCTTCACCAGCCGGGACATGTTCAACGGGGCCCTGGCCGACATGAGTCTGGGCAGTGACCCCTTCACCGGCAACCGCTACGCCTTCACCGGCGGCAACCCGATCAGCAACGTGGAGGTCGACGGTCACTGGTTCGCCCTCGCCATCCCCGTGGTCGCCGCGGTCTTCGTCGCCGCGGTCGTGGTCACGGTCGCGATCATCGCCGTGGCCGCGGCCGTCGACTACGTCGTCAGCGAGGTCCGGGACCGGATCGACGAGCGTTCCCGTGCGCGGGACGACGCCGCCGCCGAGCCCACACCTGCCCCGCGGCCCGTCCCGCGGCCTCAGCCGGAGCCCGACAGCGACGACGACCGGTCCGGTTGCGGTGACGGCTGGATCAAGTACGGCGCGCGGGACGCGGACAACGGCAGCCGGGCCACGACGGGTGAGGCCTGTCTGACGAAGGAGTACCTGAAGAAGAACAAGGGCACGCCCGTGGGTTCGAACCCGCCCGGATACCAGTGGGCTCAGGGCTTCGCCACGGGAAAGGGCCTGGACGCGCAGAAGAACGTCAACGCCTGTCACCTCATCGGCAACAAGCTGGCGGGCAAGGGCGTCCTGGCGAACCTCTCCCCGTGTGCCCGCGGCGCCAACGCCAAGCAGATCGGCTCCACGCAGGGCGACGAGCACATGAGAACGTACGAGAGCAAGGTCTACACGGCCGTGATGGCCGGCCAGGACGTCATGTACACCGTGTCGCCCCGCTACGACGGCAGCAGGACGGTGCCGACCGGGTACGACATATCGGCGTACGGCGTCAATCCCGACGGCTCTGCCGGGATCGACTTCAAGGTGTTCATACCGAACGAACTGAGCACGGGAGACAATCTCGGCTCACAGATGCACAACGGCGCGGCGGCACCCACAGGGAGCACCCCATGACCCGGACCGACGAGGACCGAATGGACACAGAGCGAGGTACCGATGAGTGAGTCGACCGATCTGGACGCCCTGCGACGGCTGATGCCGCCGCCGACGGACGGGGGCACGACGGTCGACTGGGCCGCTCTCGCCGCGTCGTGGGGCAAGCCCTTCCCGCTCGACTTCCGGCGCTACATGGAGGTCTACGGCGCCGGCGCGGTGCAGAACTACCTGTCGATCGGCAGCCCGGAGCCCAAGGTGCCGCTGGAACAGGCACCGCGGGACGGCATGGTGATCGAGACGGCGAACGCCGAGGCCGACTGGGAGACGGAGGAGAAGACACCCGAACTGGAGGGCACTTCTCCGGTGCTGATCACCTGGGGGGTCGACGCCACCGCGGACATGTTGTGCTGGGACGCGTCGGACGACGATCCCGCCAAGTGGCCGGTCGTGGTCTATCAGCGCAACGAGTCGCTGTGGAGCCGCTACGACTGCGGGATGGTGGAGTTCCTTGTCCGGAACTTCCGTGCCGAATGGCCGGAAAACCCGCTGGGCGGCGAGTTCCTCTGGGGCGTGAGTGAGGTGACGTTCCAGGCACGGGGCTGACGCCCCCAGTAGCGCGGCCGTTGCGGAGCCCCGACCGGCCGCCGCTTTCCGCGGTGTGCGAGACGTGGTCTGTTGGTCAGGCCACGAGCGGTTCACGCAGGCGCTCGGCCGGGGTGACCCAGCCGAGCGCCTTGCGCGGGCGGCCGAGTTCGGCGGCGAGGTGCTCGCGAGCGCCGGTGAACCCTCCTGAGGGGGAGCCGTCCGGCAGGGTCGGCGACATCGACCAGCATGCGGACAGGCATGGGCGAGAGATCCCGCCACCCGGACTGGCCGGGGTCAGCGGTCCGCCGACCGCACCAGGGTGAACACCGCACCCTCCGGGTCCGCCACGGTGGCCAGCCGTCCGCTCGCCGCGTCCTGGGGCGGCTGCAGCACATGTCCGCCGAGCTCCACCACGCGCGCGGCGGCCTCGTCGGTGTCGGCCACCTCGAAGTACGTCATCCAGTGCGGCCCCCGGTCGCGCGGCAGGGCGTGCCCCACACCGTGGAGGGCGGCCACCGGCCGGCCCCCCAGATGCAGCGTCTGGTAGTCGAAGTCCGCCGAGACGACCGCCTCCGTCTCGAATCCGAACACGGCCTGGTAGAACTTGGCGACCGACGAGGTCTCCCGGGTCACCAGCTCGTTCCAGACCGGGGTGCCCGGAACGCCGGCCAGGGCCGTGCCGAGGTGCTCGGCCGCCTGCCAGACACCGAATACCGCGCCGCCCGGGTCCGAGGCGATCGCGAGCCTGCCCGCACGGCCGGCGTCGATCGGCCCGACGGCCACCGTGCCGCCGCAGGAGCGGATGGCCTCAGCGGTGGCATCCGCGTCCTTGGTGGCGAGGTAGGTCGTCCAGGCGATCGGAAGGTGGCGGTCGGGCGGCAGCTGCCCGATGCCCGCGACTTCCTTCCCGCGCAGCAGGGCACGGACGTAGGGCCCCAGCTCTTCGGGCCCCGGCCGGAAATCCCAGCCGAACAGCCGGCCGTAGAAGTCCTGGGTCGCGGCCAGGCCGTGCACGATCAGACTCACCCAGCACGGTGCTCCGGGCGTGCGCCTGGGGGCAGCCTCCGTCATCTTCTTCTCTCTCCTCGTGCCATCGGGGTGGCCGTACGGGGGAGCGGAGCCGGTAGGCCGTCCAGCGGTACGGATACGGGCGTGTGCGCTCCGTGCAGATGCTCGCACCACCGGGCAACCCAGGCACCCGGGCCGCGCCGCGTTGCGGCGGTCCGGTCGTCAGGAAGTCGGGTTCGGTGCGATACATCCCTTTCGGAAACGTGACGCACGGGACCGCCCCTGCGCGAAGATGGCACTCATGAAGCCCATCATCACCGCATCCGAATACCTGAGCGAGTCGGAAGGCCCGCGTCCGCCGGTGCTCCTGGACATCCGCTGGCAGCTGGGCGGTCCGCACGGCCGCCCCGACTACGACGCCGGACATCTCCCCGGCGCGGTGTTCGTCGACCTCGACGCGGAGCTCGCCGGTCCGGCGGGCAGCGGCGGCCGTCACCCCCTGCCGCACGTGGAGACCTTCGGAGCCGTCATGAGGCGGGCCGGGGTCCGCCGGGACGCTCCGGTGGTGGTCTACGACGGCGGGCAGGGCTGGGCCGCGGCCCGCGCCTGGTGGCTGCTGCGCTGGACGGGGCACCCCGAGGTCCGGGTGCTGGACGGCGGTCTCGGCGCGTGGACCGGTGAGCTCGACACGAAGACCCCGGAGCCCGTCGAGGGCGACTTCCGGCCCGTGCCGGGAGCACTTCCCCTGCTGGACGCCGACGGGGCCGCGGCACTGGCCCGCTCCGGGCTGCTGCTCGACGCGCGGGCCGCGGAGCGTTACCGGGGCGACGTGGAGCCGATCGACCGGGTGGGCGGCCACATCCCGGGAGCGGTCTCCGCTCCCACCGTCCTGAACGTCACGGAGGACGGACGCTTCCTTCCCGCCGACGCGCTGGCCTCCCGGTTCTCCGCCCTGGGTGCCGAGGGTGACACGGAGATCGGTGTCTACTGCGGCTCGGGTGTCTCGGGCGCCCACGAGGTGCTGGCACTGGAGATCGCCGGCCTCCGGGCGGCCCTGTACGCGGGTTCCTGGTCGGAGTGGTCCTCGGACGAGTCCCGCCCCGTCGCCACCGGGTCTGACCCCGGGTAACGCGACCCGTATCCGGACGGAGCGAGGGCCCGTACGCAGCGGCGTTCGGACCCTCGTCATGCCACGGGCATCCGGATCGGCCCTCAGTCCTGCTTCTTCCGGCGTGTGCCGAAGACGATCTCGTCCCAGCTGGGCACGGCCGCCCGGCGCCCCGGACGGACACCGTCCGCCTCGGCCTGCCGGTCCGTCGTCCCGGTCAGCCGGTCGCGATGACCGGCCACCGCGCGGGGCATCAGGACATCCGCGTAGGCCGAACCCGCCCCGGCGGAGGCCGCCGGGGCCGGAGGTTCGTCGACTTCCGGCTCCTGGGACGCGGGCTCGATCGCGGGCGGCTCGGGCTGGGACGGCCGCTCGGGCACGACCATGTCGCCACGGAAGCTCGGCACCGCCTCCAAGAGACTGGTCAGCGAGTCGCGCTCGAGAGCCGACACGCCCCCGATGCGCTCCTCCGGCTCCGGTGCGGGGGGAACGGGACGCTCGATCTGGCGGTCGAGCGCGCGGTCCAGCGGCCGGTCGCGCGGCAGCCGGGCGATCCGGGGCACGAACGGGAAGCTCGGCTCCGGAGCGGCGTCGTCGTCGGTCTCGCCGATCAGCGAACGGGCTTCTTCGTCCACGGCCTGGACCAGGCGGCGCGGAGGGTCGTACGTCCAGCTCGCCGAGTGCGGCTCGCCCGCGACCCGGTAGACGAGGAGGACCTCCCAGGTGCCGTCGTCCCGGCGCCAGGAGTCCCACTGGACGGTCTCCCTGTCGGCGCCGCGTAGCAGGAGCCGCTCGTGCACCGCCTCGCCCAGCTGGGGACCGGTGTTCTCGCCGGGGCGGCGCACGGGAGTCTTCCGGGCCCGCTCCGCCATGAAGGCACGCTCCGCGAGCACGGGGCCCTCGAAGCGGCGCACACGGTCCACCGGGATACCGGCGAACTGGGCGACCTCCTCCGCGGAGGCACCGGCTCGTATCCGTGCCTGGATGTCGCGGGGGCGGAGGTGGCTCTCCACCTCGATCTCGATCTGGCCGAGCCGGGCGCGGTCGTTGCGCACGGCGGCACGCAGCCGCTCATCGATCGGAAGCGTGTACTCCGTGCTGTCCGCAGCCTTGAGCACCAGTCGTGTGCCGTCGTTCGAGACGGCCACGACACGCAGTTCGGGCATGGGAACCTCCCGGGTGGTGCCTGCCGACGTCACGTGCGTCGCTGCTTCCGCTAGTCGAGTGTGACCTGCCCGGGTTCAGCCTGTCACAACCTTGCCAAGTTACCCGGCGTGTCGGGCATTGGCCCTGGACCGCCACGCCGGCACGGTCCCCTGCTGCGCGACGGTGAGTGACCTGGCTGGTCACTTCATGTCGCAGGCGCCCGTGCGATGCCGCGTCACCGGTTCGAGTGCCGCCTTGGGCCCCCTCCCGTAAGGCCCGGATACCCATGCGGGAGTCCGGCCCCAGGGCTCGCCACAGTACTCCATTCGGGCCACCGGGGTGGACCGGCGCGCCGCCGAAGTTCTCGCCGGGCACGGGAGTTGGATTACCCAGTTGTCCGCGATATGCCCTCAATGCGTGTGCTGCTTCACAGAATCTCCAGGAACGGAACTATTCGCTTCGCTCATATGTCCCTTCTTGGTGCACGGTGGGGTGGTTGTCGAGCAAGGGCTGATAATGGTTCAGAAGCCGCAAAGTGATGCGGAACACAAGGAAAGGCGCATAGACCTGAGTCTGCCGCAGGTCGCGGGCAGCGCCGTCGCTGCCGTAGCGGCAGCGGTGATGGCCTCGCAGCTGGGCGTCTACGGCACGATCGCCGGCGCGGGCGTGATGAGCGTGGTGGCCACCTGCGGGGGCTCGGTCTTCCAGCACTTCTTCCGCCGCACGGGGGAGCAGATCCGCGAAGTCACCGTCCAGGTGAAGCATCCGGGCGGCCGCCAGGTGACCGTGCACACGCGGGAGACGGCCCCCGCGGAGAAGAGTTCCCGGGCGGGGGCGACCCCACCCGACGACCAGGCCACGACGGTTCTGCGTGCGACGGAGTCCGGCACGGATCGGACCCGGCTCCTGAAGCCCGACCCCGAGCGGACACAGCCGCTGGTGGAGGCTCCGGAGCGGACCGGGTCGCCGGAGCCCGGTCCGGAACGCACGCACCGGCTCGGCCCCGTCCCGTCCGGCGCCGCGTACTCCGACGCCCGCACGCACGGCACACGTATCCGGGGCTGGAGGCGTCCGGCCCTCGCGGCCGCCGCCGTCTTCGCCGTGTCGATGACCGGCATCACCACGTACGAACTGGTCTCCGGCAACGGCCTCAGCGGCGGGGGGACGACCGTCGGCTCCGTCGTGGGCGGCGAGCGGGACGCGGGACCGGCGGATCCCACGCCCACCCCCACGCCCGGCACGGACCAGGAGCGGGACGCCGACCGGGAGCAGTCGCCCGGCAGCGGCACGGGGACGGCGCCCGGGACCGACCCGGGCGCCGGGACGAGCACGGCGCCGGACCCGGGCACCGGCGGTGCGCCGACGGCCGGGCCCACGCCCTCCGGGGCCACCGCGCCGCCCGGTCCGACCACCACGCCGACGGCGCCCGAGGAGAGCGCCCCGGCCGCACCGGACCCGACCGGCGAGGCACCGGCACAGCGGCAGGACGGAGTCACGGCGGGAGCGGACACCGGCCGGTGACCGGGCGGGGCGGCCGGACCGTCCGGTCACCGGCCGGTGTCCCGCAGCGGCCGTTCGCCCGGCTCAGTCGCCGAGCACCCGGCGCAGGTAGTCGTTGGCGAACAGCCGGTCCGGGTCGAGCCGGTCGCGTACGGCGGTGAACTCGCCGAACCTCGGGTAGGCCCCGGCCAGGTAGCCGGCGTCCCGGGTGTGGATCTTGCCCCAGTGCGGACGGCCGTCGTACCCCGTCATGATCCGCTCGACGGCGGTGAAGTACGCCTGGTACGGCGTGCCCCGGTACATGTGCACCGCGATGTACGCGCTCTCCCGGCCCGAGGCCGTGGAGAGCGTGATGTCGTCCGCGGGTGCCGTGCGGACCTCCACCGGGAAGCCGACCCGCAGCGGCGAGCGCTCGATCATGGTCCTGACCTCCCGCAGTGCCTCGATCGCGGCCTCACGCGGCAGGGCGTACTCCATCTCGACGAAGCGGACCCGCCGGGGACTGGTGAAGACCTTGTAAGGAACGTCGGTGTAGGTACGGGCCGACAGGGCGCGGCTGGAGAGCTTGGCCATGGTCGGGACGGTCCCGGGGACGGCCCGGCCGACCGAACAGGCGACCTGGAAGATGCCGTTGGAGAGGAGCTCGTCCTCGATCCAGCCGCTGATCCTTCCGGGCGGGGCCGCGGGGCCCGTGCTGCGGTTGTTGCGCTTGGTGTTGCAGTTACCGGTGTGGGGGAACCAGTAGAACTCGAAGTGCTCGTTCTCGGCGACCAGTTGATCGAAGTCGGTCGTGACCCGGTCGAAGGTCATCGGTTCCTCGCGCGCCGTCAGCAGGAAGACCGGCTCCACCGCGAACGTGATCGCGCTGACCACGCCGAGCGCTCCGAGCCCGGTCCGGGCGACGGCGAAGACATCGGGGTTCTCGTCCGGGGAACAGCGGAGCACCGTGCCGCCGGCGGTGACCAGCTCCAGCGCGCGGATCTGCGCCGAGATCGACGCCGAGTCGCGGCCGGTGCCATGGGTGCCCGTCGCGGTGGCCCCCGCGACCGTCTGCTCCATGATGTCGCCCATGTTGGTGAGGGACAGCCCCTCACGTGCGAGTGCGGTGTTCAGCCGCTTCAGCGGGGTGCCGGCCTCGACCGTCACCGTCATCGCCGTACGGTCGACGTCCCGGATGCCGGTGAGCAGGTCCGGGCGTATGAGCACACCGTCGGTGGCCGCGGTCGCCGTGAACGAATGACCGGTGCCGGCCGGCTTCACCCGCAGGCCGTCCTCGGACGCCCTGCGGAGCACCTCGGCGAGCTCGGCGACGGAGGCGGGGGACACGGTCCGTACCGGCCGGGCGGTGACGTTGCCCGCCCAGTTGCGCCACGTGTCCGTCGTGCGTGCGTAGGTCTCGGCCATCTTCCCCGTGCCCTCCCGTAGGAACCGGCTCGGTGAGCCGGCGACATCCCGGGAACGCCACCGCAGCCGCGAGCGCTCCCGCCGCGACGGGCACCGCGCACCACGCCCCGGCCCCCGGACCGCCGGACACCTGGCCGGCCGCGGAGGAGCCGAGCGCCGCTCCGACCGCGATTCCGGTACGGGTCCGGGTCATGCCCTCGGTCAGCTGGGCGCGCGGTACGTGCTGCTCGACGAGGGCCATGGTGGTCACCGTCCCCGGTGCGACGACCAGACCCGCGGCAAAAGAGCGCCACGGCCAGGAACGGCAGGCTCCCGGCCATTTGGAGGGGGATCATACTCACGGCGGCCGTCGCGCGGACCCCCACCAGTCACCGTGGGGACCGCTCCACCCTGAGACGCACCGGACCGGGGACGGCACCCGCGAGCCAGGATCGCAGGGACGGCCCGCGCCCCGGTTGCCGATGTCGGTCGCCGGACCGTGGGAGGCGAGTGGCAGGATCGGGTACATGTCCGATCTGCGCGATCCCGCTCCTTACGACGCCCTGCTGCTGCTCTCCTTCGGCGGTCCCGAAGGCCCGGACGACGTGGTCCCGTTCCTGGCGAACGTGACGCGCGGCCGTGGCATCCCCGAAGAACGGCTGAAGGAGGTCGGCAAGCACTACTTCCTCTTCGGCGGGGTCAGCCCCATCAACGCGCAGAACCGGGCCCTGCTCGACGCGCTGCGCGAGGACTTCGTGGACCACGGCCTCGATCTGCCGGTGTACTGGGGCAACCGGAACTGGGCTCCGTACCTCACCGACACCCTCCGCGAGATGATCACGGACGGGCACCGCCGGATCGCGGTCCTCGCCACCAGCGCCTACGCCTCGTACTCGGGCTGCCGCCAGTACCGCGAGAACCTCGCGGAGTCGCTGGCCGCCCTGGAGGCCGAGGGGCTGCCGGTCCCGCACGTGGACAAGCTGCGGCACTACTTCAACCACCCCGGCTTCGTACGGCCCATGGTGGACGGGGTGCTGGCCTCGCTGGCCGACCTCCCCGACGGTGCCCGGGAGGGCGCGCACCTCGCGTTCACCACGCACTCCATCCCCACCTCGGCGGCCGACACCTCGGGTCCCGAAGAGACGCACGGCGAGGGCGGCTCCTACGTGGCCGAGCACCTCGACGTCGCCCGGCTGATCGTCGAAGCCGTGCGCGAGGAGACCGGCATCGCCCACCCGTGGCGGCTCGTCTACCAGTCGCGCAGCGGCGCCCCGCACATCCCGTGGCTGGAGCCCGACATCTGCGACCACCTGGAGGCCGTCCACGGCGACGGCGTCCCGGCGGTGGTCATGGCCCCCATCGGCTTCGTCTCGGACCACATGGAGGTCCTCTACGACCTCGACACGGAGGCCACCGCGAAGGCCGCCGAACTGGGTCTGCCGGTACGCCGTTCCGCGACGGTCGGAGCGGACCCCCGCTTCGCCGCGGCCGTGCGCGAGCTCCTCCTCGAACGCGCCGCCGCCGAACAGGGCCGCCCTGCGCAGCGGTGCGCCCTGGGAGAGCTCGGCCCCTCCCACGACCTGTGCCCGGTGGGCTGCTGCCCGGCCAGGAACGTCAAGCCGGCCGCCGCGGGCGCCGACAGCCCGTACGCCTAGTCCCTGGTACGTCAGCCCGCGAACCCTCACCCTGGAGCGCCGTGACCGACCCCGTCCTGTCCGAACTGCTCGACCTCGCCCTGGAGGCGGCCCGCCGGGCCGGAGCCCTGCTGCGCGACGGCCGCCCCGCCGACCTGGGGGTGCACGCGACGAAGTCCAGCCCCATCGACGTCGTCACCGAGATGGACATCAGGGCGGAGAAGCTGATCACGGGCTTCCTCGCCGAGCGCCGGCCCGCCGACGGCTTCCTCGGGGAGGAGGGTGCCAGCTCCGAGGGCTCCAGCGGGATCCGATGGGTCATCGATCCGCTCGACGGCACGGTGAACTACCTCTACGGGCTGCCGACCTGGGCCGTCTCCATCGCCGCCGAGCGTGACGGCGAGCGGGTGGTCGGCGTGGTCGAGGCCCCGATGCGCCGTGAGACGTTCCACGCGGTGCTCGGCGGCGGAGCGTTCGGGAACGGCGAGGCACTGCACTGCCGCCCCGCACCGCCGCTCGGCGAGGCCCTGGTGTCGACGGGCTTCAACTACGTCACCGAGGTGCGCACCCACCAGGCGGCCGTCGCGCAGCGGCTGATCCCGCGACTGCGTGACATCCGGCGGGGCGGATCGGCCGCGGTCGACCTCTGCGACGTCGCGGCGGGGCGGCTCGACGGTTACTACGAACGGGGACTCCACCCGTGGGACCTGGCCGCCGGTGACCTCATCGCCCGGGAGGCCGGCGCGCTCACCGGGGGCCGCCCAGGGCTGCCCGCGGACCGGGATCTGACGGTCGCCGCGACGCCGGGGGTCTTCGAGCCGCTGCAGGTGCTTCTGGAAGAGCTCGGAGCCTGGCACGACTGACCCGCACCCCGCACCCCTGGCGGGGACCGAGGGGCGCGGACAGACGAAGAGGGCCCCGGATGCCGTCATCGGCACCCGGGGCCCTCTCGTGGCGGCTCAGACGCTTGTGGCGCTGATTTCGACGCCGTGCTCGGCGGCGAGGCGGCGCAGGTCGTCCAGCTCTCCCTGCTCGACGTCCGCGAGGAAGTCGTCGCCCGTCTCACGCGCCCTCGTGAGATCGGATTCGGTGGTCTTGATTCGTTGCAGCAGACCTGCGGTGAAAGCGTCCATGAAGCGCCCCTCATCGTGGGTCGGTGGCACGGGGGTGTGCCCGGATTCCCCCGGCGGTGACCGGAGGGACGGGTGATCACGCAGACCCTCTGGGAACAGAGCGGGCTGTGGTACGCCACAGGCATGGCGTGATCGCGGGTGTGAATTCGTCCTCCCCTGACCGGGTACGGGAGAAACCTCAACTGGCCCGGGAATCCGATGATTTCCCTGGGGCACGGTCCCGCCCGCGTCGTCTTACCGCCGGTTTATGCGCGTTACGGGCAGGATGGACGCGCACAGTCGGTGCCGCTGACGTGCAGCGAGCGGCCGCAACAGGGCCGCTCGCCGTGTTTACGGAGATCTAGGGAAGGACTGCGCCGTGCGCGTACTCGTCGTCGAGGACGAGCAGCTGCTCGCCGATGCGGTGGCCACCGGACTGCGCCGGGAGGCCATGGCCGTCGACGTCGTCTACGACGGAGCGGCGGCCCTGGAGCGCGTCGGGGTCAACGACTACGACGTCGTCGTGCTGGACCGGGACCTCCCGCTGGTACACGGCGACGACGTCTGCCGGAAGATCGTCGAGCTCGGCATGCCCACCCGGGTGCTCATGCTCACCGCGTCCGGGGACGTCAGCGACCGGGTCGAGGGCCTGGAGCTCGGTGCGGACGACTATCTGCCCAAGCCCTTCGCGTTCAGCGAGCTGACCGCACGGGTACGGGCCCTGGGGCGCCGCACCACGGTCGCCCTGCCGCCCGTGCTGGAGCGGGCCGGCATCAAGCTGGACCCCAACCGGCGCGAGGTCTTCCGGAACGAGCAGGAGATCCAGCTCGCTCCGAAGGAATTCGCCGTGCTGGAGGTCCTGATGCGCAGCGAGGGCGCGGTCGTCTCGGCCGAACAGCTGCTGGAGAAGGCCTGGGACGAGAACACCGACCCGTTCACCAACGTCGTGCGGGTGACGGTCATGACCCTGCGCCGGAAGCTCGGGGAGCCGCCCGTCATCGTCACCGTCCCCGGCTCCGGCTACCGGATCTGAGGACGTGATGGCAGCCTCCCCGGGGCCGGTGACCGTGCCCCCGAAGCCCACCTGGGAGCCCAAACAGCAGGAGGCCACCTACCCGTGGCTGCGTCCGACCATCCGGATACGGCTCACGCTGCTGTACGGCGGCATGTTCCTGATCGCGGGCATCCTGCTGCTCTCGATCATCTACATGCTGGCCGCGCAGGCCCTCAACGACGCGGGCGGCCTCGTCTTCCAGGTCTCCGGGACGAACGTCCGGATCTCCAGCGACACGTGTCCGCAGCTCGGCGCCGCGCAGAACAACGGCCAGCTCAACGAGGCGATCAAGGACTGCACCGCCGCCCAGCGGCAGCACGCCCTCGACAGCCTTCTGAACAGGGCGCTGCTGGCCCTCGTGGGCCTCAGCATCATCGCCTTCGCCTTCGGCTACGCCATGGCCGGCCGCGTCCTGTCCCCGCTGGGCCGGATCAACCGCACCGCCCGCCGGGTGGCCGGCACGGACCTGTCCCGCCGGATCGAGCTGGACGGCCCGGACGACGAGCTGAAGGAGCTCGCCGACACCTTCGACGAGATGCTGGACCGTCTGGAGCGGGCCTTCACTGCCCAGCAGCGGTTCGTGGGGAACGCCTCGCACGAGCTGCGCACACCGCTCGCGATCAACCGCACGCTGCTGGAGGTCCACCTCTCCGATCCCGATGCCCCACCGGAGCTCCAGCAGCTCGGCAAGACGCTCCTGGCGACCAACGAGCGCAGCGAGCAGCTGGTCGAAGGCCTGCTGCTGCTCGCCCGCAGCGACAACCAGATCGTCGAACGCAAGCCCGTCGACCTGGCGGAGGTGGCCGACCGCGCCATCGACCAGGCCCGCGCGGAGGCCGCGGCGAAGGGGGTGGAGGTGCGCGGAGAGCGTGCTCCCGCCGTCGTGCAGGGCAACGGCGTCCTCCTGGAACGGATCGCACTGAACCTCGTACAGAACGCCGTGCGCTACAACGTGCCGGAGGGCGGCTGGGTGGAGGTCACCACGGAGCTCCAGACCGGACAGGCGCTCCTGGTGGTCTCGAACACAGGTCCTGTGGTGCCCGCCTACGAGATCGACAACCTCTTCGAGCCGTTCAGGCGGCTGCGTACGGAACGCACAGGCAGTGACAAGGGGGTGGGGCTCGGCCTGTCGATCGCGCGGTCCGTCGCGCGGGCGCACGGAGGCCGTATCATCGCGATGCCCCGCGAGGGCGGTGGTCTCGTGATGCGCGTCACCCTGCCGGTCTGAGAGGCTTCGCCCGTGAAGCCGCAATGGATCGCTCTGTTCGCTTTGGGCGGAATTCTCGGGGCCCGTTTCCCTTCCGCCCCTGTGTGATCGATCACAGGAGCGATTTTCGGTCTCTCTACCCTCCGTGATCACGACTCTGCCCGAAAGCCGGGAAACGTCCGGGTTTTCAGGGGGTGATATCACGGGAAGTACACGGGGTGGCACCCGTGAACGGCAACGATCGGACCGTGTACGGTCCCCATCGCCACCCAAGCTGATCGCTCTCGAGAGGTCCGGTTGGGTGTCGATTGAGTAACAGACCTTGATGTGAGGCAAAATCTCCGCCTCAGGTCGGGCACAAGTCCGGCCTCTCACGCGTTACGTGCGCTGAGACACCGCAGCAACCCATGAGGGGGAGAGCGACATGGCAACGGATTACGACACCCCACGAAAGACCGACGACGACGTCGATCAGGACAGCCTCGAAGAGCTCAAGGCTCGTCGGAGCGACAAGACGGCATCCGCCGTCGACGTGGACGAATTCGACGCGGCAGAAGGACTGGAGCTGCCCGGCGCAGACCTGTCCAACGAAGAGCTGGCCGTACGGGTCCTGCCCAAGCAGGCCGATGAGTTCACCTGCATGAGCTGCTTCCTCGTGCATCACCGGAGCCAGCTGGCGCGCGAGAAGAACGGCCAGCCCATCTGCCGCGACTGCGACTGAGGCAGGCCGGCCGTGGCAGGCGACACACCGTTCCGGAAGCGGCGCTTGCGGCGCGAGAAGTCGTCGGAGGCGCATCAGGGCGGCACAGGCCCGGCAGAAGGCGCAAGCCCCACTGCCGAGCGTCAGGCCGCCCTGCCGGCCTCCGGTGCGTCTGACGACGGGCGAGGCCGGCCGGCCTCGCTCGAAGCAGTCCGGACAGCGGGCCCGTCACAGGGGCCCGGGCAGGACGGCCCGACCGAATCCGCGGGGTCAGGCCGCCTGCACACACTGAAACGAGGCGTACGCAAGGGCGGGGAGAGCGCCGGAGCCGTGGTCGGCCGACTGGCCGACCGGATCATCGACGTTGCTCCCCGCATCCCCGTGCGCGACCTCGCGACCCTGCGCAGGCAGTTCCCGGGGCTCGGTCCCGAAGAGCTCGCCGACAAGCTCGTCGCGGGCGCGTGCAACGCCACCGCGACCGTCGGCGCAGGCATCGGGGCAGCGGCCATGATGCCCGTACCCCCGGCCATGCTGGCCGAGCTCGCCGCCGAGATCACCGGCGTGGCTGCCGTCGAGATGAAGCTCGTCGCCGAGCTCCACGAGGTCTACGGACGCCGTCCGCCGGGCAATGTCGGGCAGCGCAGCACCGCGTATCTGACGTCCTGGACGGAGGAGCGCGGCATCGACGTATCGCGCCCCACCACGCTCAACGCCGCGCTCGGCGGGCAGATGAAGCGCGAGCTGCGCCAGCAGATCATGAAGCGCATGGCGCGCGACCTGCCGAATCTGCTCCCGTTCATGATCGGCGCCGCGGTCGGCGCGATGATGAACCGCCGGGACACCAGAAAGCTGGCCGACCGGGTCAGGAACGACCTGCGGCGCCACCGCGTCGACTGGGACCGGCTCCCGCAGCTTCCGCCGCTGGAGCAGCCCGCGGTACCCGCCGAGGAACTGCCCAAGGGCCTGGAGGGCCCGGGTCGCTAGGCGGGCACGGCCGCGAGGGCCGCCACCAGGGCCTGCGGCTCCCGGGTCGACAGATAGACGTACGGCGTCGGGTCGGCCGGATCCGTGACCGGCACCCGCACCGCCGTGGGGATGTAGCTGCGCAGCACCATGAACGCGCGGGCGTCCGCCTTGTACGAGCGCCAGGCGCGCGCCTCCTCCCCGTCCAGCACCTCGGCGTCGCCGAGGGCCGAGAGCGGGATCCGCGCGTCGCCCGCGACGAGAGCCCCCGCCACGACCCGGATGCGCGCGGAGCCGTACGAGCTCACGGCCACGGCCGCCGCCGCCGTTCCGCCCGCCAGGCCGCCGAGCATGGGCAGGACGCCGAGCGGCAGGAGCATCAGGGCACAGGCGACGCCGATCCCGAAAGCGATGAACCACCACGAACGGGGTGCGGTGAGACGCTCGTCGAAGGGCGGTGCGGAAGGCTGCATGAAACCAAGCTTGGCACGCCGCGCCCCGCGATCGGCCGCGCGGGTAAGGTCTGCGCCTGTGAGTGGAACATCTGCACGTCTGACACCCCCGGCCGACGCCGTGGGGCCGGTCCGGCATCCCGACGCCCCGGCACCCGGCGAGATCCTCGGCTCGCACTACGAACACTGTTTCGGCTGCGGCAGCGGACAGCCCCACGGGCTGCACCTCCAGGCACGCGCCGGAGAGGGTGTGAGTGTCACTGCGGAGTTCACGGTGAAGCCCGCCCACCAGGGCGCCCCCGGACTCGCGCACGGCGGTGTCCTGGCCACGGCCATGGACGAGACACTCGGCGCGCTGAGCTGGCTGCTCCGGGTGATCGCGGTGACCGGACGGCTGGAGACCGACTACGTCCGGCCGGTACCGGTCGGCACGGTGCTCTTCCTGGAGGCCGAGGTCACCGCCGTGCACAACCGGAAGATCTACTGCCGGGCGACCGGCCGGACCGGAAGCCCCGAGGGCCCCGTCGCGGTCCGTGCCGAGGCCCTCTTCATCGAGGTCAAGGTGGAGCACTTCATCGAGAACGGCCGCCCCGAGGAGATCGAGGCCGCGATGTCGGACCCCGACCAGTCCCGGCGCGCCCGCGCCTTCGAGGTGAACCCCTGATGCGCCGCCCCGTCGACGTACTGATCCGCCGTGTCGATCCGGACGTGCCGATCCCGGCGTACGGACACCCGGGCGATGCCGGTGCGGATCTGGTGACCACCGAGGCGGCCCAGCTCGCTCCCGGCGAACGGGCGGTGCTCCCCACCGGGGTGTCGATCGCGCTGCCCGACGGGTACGCGGCCTTCGTGCACCCCCGCTCCGGCCTCGCGGCCCGCTGCGGAGTGGCCCTGGTGAATGCCCCCGGGACGGTTGATGCCGGGTACCGTGGGGAGATCAAGGTAATCGTGGTCAATCTCGACCCACGCGAGACCGTTCGGTTCGAGCGGTTCGACCGGATTGCCCAACTGGTCGTCCAGCAGGTCGAGAAGGTCCGCTTCCACGAGGTGGCGGAACTCCCCGGTTCGGCGCGGGCCGGGGGTGGCTTCGGGTCCACCGGCGGCCATGCCGCAGTGGATGGCGTCACGGGCGGTAACACCCAGGGTGGGAACAGCTACGCTTCGGTCGTATCCGACCGGGAAGGACAGTGACGTGTTCGGACGTCGCAAGAACAGTGGTTCCGCCGAGGACAAGGCGGACGAGACGCGCGAGGCCGAGCAGGTCGCCGACGAGCTCGATGGTGCCGACGGGGCCGCAGGCAGCGGCTCGCGCCGGTCGAACCTCCCGCCGGCTCCCCGGCCGGACGGGCCGTGGGACATCTCCGAGGTCTCCCAGCCCGGCGAGGGCCGGGTGGACCTGGGCGGCATCTTCGTGCCCGGAGTCGAGGGCATGGAGCTGCGGGTGGAGGTGGCCGGCGACGCGATCGTCGCGGCGACCGTCGTGCTGCGCGACAGCGCGGTCCAGCTGCAGGCCTTCGCCGCTCCCAAGAAGGAGGGCATCTGGGGCGAGGTGCGCGAGGAGATCGCCTCGGGCATCACCCAGCAGGGCGGGATCATCGACGAGGTCGAGGGCCCGCTGGGCTGGGAGCTGCGCGCCCAGGTCCCCGTACAGCTCCCCGACGGGACGAACGGCGTCCAGCTCGTGCGCTTCATCGGAGTCGACGGCCCGCGCTGGTTCCTGCGCGGCGTGATCTCCGGTCAGGGTGCCGTGCAGCCGGAGGCCGCCGGGCTGCTGGAGACGATCTTCCGGGACACCGTGGTGGTCCGTGGCGACGGCCCGATGGCCCCGCGCGACCCGATCGTCCTCAAGCTCCCGAACGACGCCCAGATGGTGCCTGAGGGTGTGCAGCAGGAGGACCAGGAGAACTCGAAGTTCTCCGGTGGCATGGGTCAGCTCCAGCGGGGACCCGAGATCACCGAGGTGCGCTGACCGCTCGTCGCGCTACGTTCCGGCCGGTGGGCCGTACCCCTCGCGAGGGGTACGGCCCACCGGCCGTTCCCGGGCCGGACGCCCTCGCGCCCGACGGTCCGCCGGTCCGGAGGCAGCCCGTACCCGAGGCCATTGCCCCGGCGCGTGCCTCATGCACATACTGGCGGCGGCCGAGAAGCGCTGCGCAGGGCAGCGCGCGCACGGGGGAGAGCGATGACACGGAGCACCGGCGGACAGAGCGGCACGGCCCTGGCCGAAAGCCCGGCCGACGGACCCATGGTGCGGATCGAGGACCTGCACCGCTCGTACGGGACCGGCGCCGCCGCCGTGCACGCCCTGCGCGGGATCTCCTTCGAGATCTCCCGTGGTGAACTCGTCGCGCTCAAGGGCCGATCGGGCTCCGGCAAGACCACGCTGCTCAACCTGGTCGGCGGTCTCGACACCCCGGACCGCGGCAGGATCACCGTCGGCGGCACCGAACTCTCCGGGCTCGGCGAGGACGGGCTGCTGGAGCTGCGCCGGGACCGGATCGGCTTCATCTTCCAGTCCTTCGGCCTGATCCCGATCCTGACCGCGGCGGAGAACATCGGCGTGCCCATGCGGCTGCGCAAGGCCGACCCGCGCGAGCGCGAGGACCGGGTGGCGCTGCTGCTCTCCCTGGTGGGCCTCGGTGACCACGCGCGGCAGCGCCCGGGGGAGCTCTCCGGTGGCCAGCAGCAGCGTGTCGCCATCGCCCGCGCGCTCGCCAACCGGCCCGCTCTCCTGATCGCCGACGAGCCCACCGGGCAGCTCGACGCGGAGACCGGCCTCGCCGTCATGGAACTGCTGAGGGCCGTCGTCCGCAGCGAGGGCGTCACCGCCCTCGTCGCCACTCACGACCCGCAGCTGCTCGGCTTCGCCGACCGGGTCCTGGAACTCAGCGACGGGCACATCGTGGAACAGGCGTGACCTGCTGAGCCGCGTCAGAATCCCGTCAATACGGACCCCCGCCACACCCCACCGACCCATATGCCGGAAATTTTCGGGGTAGCTTCGAGGGTGGGCTCCCCGATCTGCGGCAGCCGGTTCAGAGAAGACAATGGGGCCATGGCGCGCGGCAAGCTTCGGATCTACCTGGGTGCGGCACCCGGCGTCGGCAAGACGCACGCGATGCTGTCCGAGGCCCACCGCCGGGTCGAACGGGGCACGGACTGCGTCGTCGCGTTCGTCGAGCACTACGAACGGCCCCGCACCGAGGTCCTGCTGCACGGTCTGGAGCAGATCCGTCGGCGCGACATCGAATACCGCACCGCTGTCTTCTCCGAGATGGACGTCGACGCCGTCCTGGAACGGGCGCCGGCCGTCGCCCTCGTGGACGAGCTGGCCCACACGAACGTGCCCGGGTCCCGCAACGCCAAGCGCTGGCAGGACGTCGAGGAGCTCCTGCGGGCCGGCATCGACGTGATCTCCACCGTCAACATCCAGCACCTGGAGTCCCTCGGCGACGTGGTCGAGTCGATAACCGGAGTGCGGCAGCAGGAGACCATCCCCGACGAGGTGGCCCGCCGGGCCGACCAGATCGAGCTGGTCGACATGTCGCCCCAGGCACTGCGCCGTCGCATGGCGCACGGCAACATCTACCGGTCCGACAAGGTCGACGCGGCCCTGTCCAACTACTTCCGCCCCGGCAACCTCACCGCCCTGCGCGAGCTGGCCCTCCTCTGGGTCGCCGACCGTGTCGACGAATACCTCCAGCAGTACCGCGGCGAGCACGACATCCGCACCACCTGGCAGGCCCGCGAACGCATCGTCGTCGGACTGACCGGCGGCCCCGAGGGCCGTACGCTCATCCGCCGCGCGTCCAGGATGGCCGCCAAGGGCTCCGGCAGCGAGATCCTCGCCGTGTACATCGCCCGCAGCGACGGGCTGACCTCCGCGTCACCCAAGGAACTCGCCGTCCAGCGCACCCTCGTCGAGGACCTGGGCGGGACGTTCCACCACGTCATCGGCGACGACATACCCTCGGCGCTCCTCGCCTTCGCCCGGGGCGTCAACGCCACCCAGGTCGTCCTCGGCTCCAGCCGGCGGAAGACCTGGCAGTACATCTACGGACCGGGCGTCGGCGCCACCGTCGCCCGCGAGTCCGGCCCCGACCTGGACGTCCACATCGTCACGCACGAGGCGGTCGCCAAGGGGCGCGGACTGCCCATCGCCCGCGGCGCCCGGCTCGGCCGCACCCGGATCATCTGGGGCTGGGCCGTGGGCGTCGGCGGACCGGCACTCCTGACGCTGCTCCTGTACGGCATGGAGAACGGGCCCGGGCTCGCCAACGACGTGCTGCTCTTCCTGTTCATGACCGTCACCGCGGCGCTGCTCGGCGGACTGGCCCCCGCGCTCGCCTCCGCGGCCGTCGGCTCCCTGCTCCTCAACTACTGGTTCACCCCGCCCACCCACACGCTGACCGTGCAGGACCCCGAGAACTTCGTCGCGATCGTCATCTTCTTCGCGGTGGCGGTCGCGGTCGCCTCCGTCGTGGACCTGGCGGCCCGGCGCACGCATCAGGCCGCCAGGCTGCGCTCCGAGTCCGAGATCCTCTCCGCCCTGGCCGGGAGCGTCCTGCGCGGCGAGACGGCCCTGGACGCCCTGCTGGACCGGGTGCGGGAGACGTTCGCCATGGAGTCCGTCGCGCTGCTGGAGCGGCAGAGCGACGTCGATCCGTGGACCTGCGCCGGATCCGTCGGACCCGCCCCGGCGGCCCGGCCCGACGACGCGGACGTGGACATGCCCGTCGGTGACCACATGGCGTTGGCCCTGTCCGGACGGGTGCTGCCCGCCGAGGACCGCCGGGTGCTCGGCGCCTTCGCCGCGCAGGCCGCCGTCGTGCTCGACCGGCAGCGCCTGGTGGGGGAGGCGGAGGCCGCCCGCCGGCTCGCCGAGGGCAACCGGATCAGAACCGCGCTGCTCGCCGCCGTCAGCCATGACCTGCGTACTCCGCTGGCCGCGATCAAGGCCGCGGTCAGCTCCCTGCGCTCCGACGACGTCTCCTGGTCCGAGGAGGACGAGGCCGAGCTCCTCGCGGGCATCGAGGACGGTGCAGACCGCCTGGACCACCTGGTCGGCAATCTGCTCGACATGTCCCGCCTGCAGACCGGCACCGTCACCCCGCTGATCCGCGAGATCGACCTCGACGAGGTCGTCCCGATGGCACTCGGCGGCGTCCCGGAGGGCGCTGTCGACCTCGACATCCCCGAGACGCTGCCGATGGTCGCCGTCGATCCGGGGCTGCTGGAACGGGCCGTCGCCAACATCGTCGAGAACGCGGTCAAGTACAGCCCTGGCGGGAAACGTGTCACCGTCGCGGCCAGCGCACTCGGCGGGCGCGTCGAGCTGCGGGTGGCCGACCGCGGCCACGGCGTCCCCGACGAGGGCAAGGAACGCATCTTCGAGCCCTTCCAGCGGTACGGCGACGCCCCGCGCGGCGCCGGAGTCGGCCTCGGCCTCGCCGTCGCCCGCGGCTTCGTGGAGTCGATGGGCGGCACGCTGGGCGCCGAGGACACCCCGGGAGGCGGTCTGACCATGGTCCTCACGCTCAAGGCCGTACCGGGACAGGTGCGTGACGGCCCCGGACTCCCGGTGCAGGCCACCTCATGACGTCCCCGGGGCACGCCCCCGCCCCGTACACACTTTCCGGAAAGGCAGGTCCGCGATGACCCGGGTGCTTGTGGTCGACGACGAGCCGCAGATCGTACGCGCCCTCGTGATCAACCTGAAGGCGCGCAGGTACGAGGTGGACGCCGCGCCCGACGGTGCGACCGCCCTGCAGCTCGCCGCCGCCCGCCACCCCGACGTCGTCGTCCTGGACCTCGGCCTGCCCGACATGGACGGCGTCGACGTGATCAAGGGCCTGCGCGGCTGGACCCGCGTACCGATCCTGGTGCTCTCCGCCCGGCACACCTCCGACGAGAAGGTCGAGGCCCTCGACGCCGGGGCCGACGACTACGTCACCAAGCCGTTCGGCATGGACGAGCTCCTGGCCCGCCTGCGGGCCGCCGTACGCCGGGCCGAACCGGTCGGCCCGGACGGCGCCGACGACCTCGTGATCGTCGAGACCGAGGGGTTCACCGTGGACCTCGCGGCGAAGAAGGTCCACCGGGAGGGCCGCGACGTCCGGCTCACCCCCACGGAGTGGCACCTGCTGGAGGTGCTCGTCCGCAACGCGGGCCGGCTCGTCAGCCAGAAACAGCTGCTCCAGGAGGTCTGGGGCCCGTCCTACGGCACCGAGACGAACTACCTCCGGGTCTACATGGCGCAGCTGCGCCGCAAGCTGGAGGCCGACCCGGCGCACCCCCGGCACTTCGTGACCGAACCCGGTATGGGGTACCGCTTCGAGCGTGGCTGACCGCTTCCCCGGTCCCTCGGGTCCCCCGTCCGGGTGACACCCCGGGGGCCAGCCCGTATCACGGGAGACCGGTACCCTTCGGGTATGAGCGCTGTTCCCCGATTCGAGAAGGCCGGCAAGGCTTCGAGGCCGTCCGGCCGCTTCCGGCGCATGCTCGACCGGCTGTCCAGCTCCCAGGAGGACCTGGAGTCGGAGGAGCTGCAGGAGGACACGCACGCGTCGGGCTGCACGCGCATCTCCGAATGCGCCGACCGCCAGATCGTCAAGGTGACTGGTACCTTGCGGACCGTCACCCTGCGCCCGCGGGCCGGAGTGCCCGCCCTGGAGGCGGAGCTCTTCGACGGGACCGCGCCGCTCGACGTGGTCTGGCTCGGCCGTCGTTCCATCGTCGGCATAGAGCCGGGCCGTAAGATCATCGCCTCGGGCCGCGTCGCCATGAGTCACGGGCGCCGGGTGCTGTTCAACCCCACATACGAACTCCGACCGCTCGGCAAGGAGTAGCCGGTGACGTCTCGCGACAAGCCGACATCCGACATGGACCAGCCCCACCGCACCGACCGGCAGGACGCCGAGGCGAAGGCGGTCACCGAAGCCGCGCTCTTCGAGGCCTTCGGCGGCGTACGCGGCATGGTGGAGACGGTCCTGCCCGGGCTGATCTTCGTCACGATCTTCACCATCAACAAGGACCTGAAGGCGTCCGCCGTCGCCGCACTGGCGCTGTCCCTGGTCCTCGTGGTCGTACGCCTGATCCGCCGGGACACGGTCAAGCACGCCTTCAGCGGTGTCTTCGGCGTGGCCTTCGGCGTGGTCTTCGCGATGATGACGGGCAACGCCAAGGACTTCTACCTGCCGGGCATGATCTACACGCTCGGCCTGGCGCTGGCCTACCTCGTCACGACCCTCGCCGGGGTGCCGCTGATCGGCCTGATCCTCGGCCCGGTCTTCAAGGAGAACCTCTCCTGGCGCACCAGGAATCCCGGGCGCAAGAAGGCCTATGCCAAGGCCAGTTACGCGTGGGGGCTGATCCTCCTCGCCAAGTGCGCGATCCTCTTCCCGCTGTACTGGTGGGCCGACACCACGCAGCTCGGCTGGGTGCTGGTCTCGCTCAAGATCCCGCCGTTCCTGCTCGCGGTGTACCTGACCTGGGTCTTCCTCGCCAAGGCGCCGCCGCCCATCGACGTGTTCGCCGAGATGGAGGCGCAGGAGGAGGCCGAGAAGGCCCGCAAGGCCGCGCAGAGCGCCCGGGCCGCCGAGGTCCGCAACTACGACGCCTGACCGCCGGTACCCCGCGGACGCGGCGTAGGGGCCCGGAACCGTGACTCACGGTTCCGGGCCCCTACGCCGCGTGCGGTCGTCACCCGTCTCAGCTGTCCTCCGAGGGGCGGCGGACCGACAGCAGGTCCTCCAACTGCTCCTCGCGCGCCTGGGCGGCCACGAACAACAGCTCGTCACCCGCCTCCAGGGTCTCCTCGGGGCTCGGCGTCAGGACGCGCGTACCCCGGATGATGGTGACCAGCGAGGTGTCCTCGGGCCAGGCCACATCGCCGATCCGCGTGCCGGCCAGCGCCGACTCCGGGGGCAGCGTCAGCTCGACCAGGTTGGCGTCGCCGTGGCTGAAGCGCAGCAGCCGGACCAGATCGCCGACACTCACCGCCTCCTCGACCAGGGCGGACATCAGACGCGGCGTGGAGACCGCGACATCGACGCCCCAGGACTCGTTGAACAACCACTCGTTCTTCGGGTTGTTCACCCGGGCGACGACCCGCGGAACGCCGTACTCCGTCTTGGCGAGCAGCGAGACGACCAGATTGACCTTGTCGTCGCCGGTCGCGGCGATCACGACGTTGCACCGCTGCAGCGCCGCCTCGTCCAGCGAGGTGATCTCACAGGCGTCCGCGAGGAGCCACTCGGCCATCGGGACCCGCTCCACCGAGATGGCGGTCGGCGCCTTGTCGATCAGCAGCACCTCGTGCCCGTTCTCCAGGAGCTCGGCCGCGATGGAACGGCCCACCGCACCCGCACCGGCAATCGACACGCGCATCAGTGACCGCCCTCCTCAGGACCTTCGGCGAAGGCCTCCTCGACCTTCGCGATCTCGTCCGTCCGCATCATCACGTGGACCAGATCGCCCTCCTGCAGCACCGTCTGCGACGTCGGCAGTATGGCCTCGCCCAACCGGGTGAGGAAGGCGACGCGGACGCCCGTCTCCTCCTGCAGTGTGCTGATCTTGTGGCCGATCCAGGACGGCGTCGTGTGCACCTCGGCGAGCTGCACACCCCCGCTCGGGTCGCGCCACAGCGGCTCGGCGCCCGAAGGCAGCAGCCGCCGCAGCATCTGGTCCGCGGTCCAGCGCACCGTCGCGACGGTGGGGATGCCGAGACGCTGGTACACCTCGGCACGCCGGGGGTCGTAGATGCGGGCCGCGACGTTGTCGATGGAGAACATCTCGCGGGCCACCCGGGCCGCGATGATGTTGGAGTTGTCGCCGCTGCTCACCGCGGCGAACGCCCCCGCCTCCTCGATCCCGGCCTCACGCAGGGTGTCCTGGTCGAAACCGACCCCGTTCACCCGCCGGCCGCCGAACCCGGCACCGAGGCGGCGGAACGCCGTGGGGTCCTGGTCGATCACGGCGACCGTGTGTCCCCGCTGCTCCAGGGTCTGTGCGAGAGCGGCTCCGACACGCCCGCAACCC
Source organism: Streptomyces sp. NPDC025273 (assembly GCF_040638585.1). Lineage (NCBI taxonomy): Bacteria > Bacillati > Actinomycetota > Actinomycetes > Kitasatosporales > Streptomycetaceae > Streptomyces > Streptomyces sp. NPDC025273. Next base: position 120,308 of record NZ_JBEZYP010000011.1, on the reverse strand, counting down.
ATGATGACGATGTGCACCGTGCGCCTACCTCGCCGTCCTGGTCGTCCGGATGACCTGCGAAAACACCCTGGTCACACTTCTTTCTCCGCTTGCGGTGCAGCCCCGTCGGGCCATCGCGTTGGCGTCGCCCGGGGATGAGCTTATGCGGCCGGGTATCCGCCGCCTCATCCGAGTGTGCGCATCCACCGGTGCGTCGGGCAAAGGAGGGCCCCGCAGCGGGCCGCCGACTGCCCGGCCCGCAAGGATTTCGTTAAGGATTCCATGGACTTTCGTGGTGAGCGCGGGTAATTATGAAGGTTTTCCCGGGGCCGAGCGGGTGGTGCCACAATGGCCTGCCGCGACAGCGCTTACGATCCTCAGCGTGTCCAAACTGACCGACCTGCCCAAACGGATCCTGATCGGCCGGGCGCTGCGCAGCGACAAGCTGGGGGAAACACTCCTCCCCAAACGCATCGCTCTGCCCGTCTTCGCGTCCGACCCGCTGTCCTCGGTGGCGTACGCACCCGGTGAAGTCCTCCTCGTGCTGTCCATCGCGGGTGTGTCGGCGTACCACTTCAGTCCGTGGATCGCGGCCGCCGTCGTGGTCCTGATGTTCACCGTCGTCGCCTCCTACCGGCAGAACGTGCGCGCCTACCCGAGCGGCGGCGGCGACTACGAGGTCGCCAACACCAACCTCGGGCCGAAGGCCGGTCTCACCGTCGCCAGCGCGCTCCTCGTCGACTACGTGCTCACCGTCGCCGTGTCCATCTCCTCCGGAGTGGAGAACCTCGGCTCCGCGATCCCCCTCGTCGTCGAGCACAAGACGTTCTTCGCGATCGGGGCCATCGTGCTGCTGACGCTGATGAACCTGCGCGGCGTGAAGGAGTCCGGCAAGCTCTTCGCCATCCCGACGTACCTGTTCGTGGCCGGGGTCTTCATCATGATCCTCTGGGGCGCGTTCCGTGGGCTGGTCCTCGGCGACACCATGCACGCACCGACCTCGCACTACGAGATCGAGCCCGAGCACCAGGGGCTGGCCGGCTTCGCCCTCGTCTTCCTGCTCCTGCGGGCCTTCTCCTCCGGCTGCGCGGCGCTCACCGGCGTCGAGGCGATCAGCAACGGTGTGCCCGCCTTCCGCAAGCCGAAGAGCAAGAACGCGGCCACCACCCTCGCCGCGATGGGCCTGCTGGCCGTCACCATGTTCTGCGGCATCATCGGCCTGGCCATGGCCACCGACGTCAAGATGGCCGAGAACCCCGCGAAGGACCTGCTGGACAACGGCGTCGCGGTCGGCGCCGGCTTCGTCCAGGACCCGGTGATCTCCCAGGTCGCGGCGGCGGTCTTCGGCGACGGTACGTTCTTCTTCGTCCTCCTGGCCGGGGCAACCGCCCTCGTGCTCTTCCTCGCCGCCAACACCGCGTACAACGGCTTCCCGCTGCTGGGCTCGATCCTGGCCCAGGACCGCTACCTGCCGCGTCAGCTTCACACCCGCGGCGACCGGCTGGCCTTCTCCAACGGCATCGTGCTGCTGGCCGGAGCCGCCATCCTCCTCGTCTGGATCTACGGGGCCGACTCGACCCGGCTCATCCAGCTCTACATCGTCGGCGTCTTCGTCTCCTTCACGCTCAGCCAGACCGGCATGGTGCGGCACTGGAACCGCCACCTGCGCAGCGAGCGCGATCCGGCCAAGCGCCGGCACATGGTCCGCTCGCGCGCCATCAACACCTTCGGAGCCTTCTTCACCGGCCTCGTGCTCGTGGTCGTCCTGGCCACGAAATTCACCCACGGGGCCTGGGTCGCCCTGCTCGGCATGGTGATCTTCTACGGCACGATGACCGCGATCCGTAGGCACTACGACCGGGTCGCCGAGGAGATCGCGGCGACCGACACCCCGACCGACGACACCGTCCGGCCCTCGCGGGTCCACTCGATCGTCCTCGTCTCCAAGCTCCACCGGCCCACTCTGCGTGCGCTCGCCTACGCCAAGCTGGTGCGGTCGGACCAGTTGGAGGCGCTCTCCATCAGCGTCGACCAAGCCGAGACCAAGGCGCTCAAGGAGGAGTGGGAGCGGCGCGGCATCGACATTCCGCTGAAGATCCTCGACTCGCCCTACCGCGAGGTGACCCGGCCGGTCATCGAGTACGTGAAGGGCCTGCGCAAGGACCGGCCCCGCGACGTGATCAGCGTCTACATCCCCGAGTACGTCGTCGGCCACTGGTACGAGCATCTGCTGCACAACCAGAGCGCCCTGCGACTCAAGGGCCGGCTGCTGTTCACGCCGGGGGTGATGGTGACCTCGGTGCCGTACCAGCTGGTGTCCTCCGAGGCCGCGAAGCTCCGGGCCAGGAGGCGTGCGGACTGGTCCGCACCCGGATCGGTCCGCCGCGGCCCCGTGGAGCGGCGGCACAAGGAACACGGCCACCGGAGCTGACCGGGCACACCCGCTCGTGGTAAGCGGTCGGCCGGCATCCACGTAGACTCGTGGGTTGTTGTCCGGCCGCTTTCCCTTTGATCTCTGGAGCCACCCCCTCATGCAGAACGAATCCACATCGTCGCCGGCGGGGGAGTCACTGATCGGTCGGGAGTACGAGGTCGAGGTCGGCCCCGTCGCACACGGCGGCCACTGCATCGCGCGCACCGCCGAGGGCCAGGTGCTCTTCGTACGGCACACCCTCCCCGGTGAGAAGGTCGTCGCCCGGGTCACCGAGGGCGAGAGCGACTCCCGCTTCCTGCGCGCCGACGCGGTCACGGTCATCGAGGCGTCCAAGGACCGCGTCGAGGCCCCCTGCCCGTACGCCGGGCCCGGCAAGTGCGGCGGCTGCGACTGGCAGCACGCCAAGCCCGGCGCCCAGCGCCGCCTCAAGGGCGAGGTGATCACCGAGCAGCTCCAGCGTCTCGCCGGCCTCACGCCCGAGGAGGCCGGCTGGGACGGCACCGTCATGCCGGCCGAGGGCGACAAGCTCCCGCCGGGCGAGGTCCCCGCGTGGCGCACCCGCGTCCAGTACGCGATCGACGAGGACGGCCTGGCCGGACTGCGCAAGCACCGCTCGCACGAGGTCCAGCCGATCGACCACTGCCTGATCGCCGCCCCCGGCGTCTCCGAGCTCGGCATCGAGAAGCAGGACTGGCCGCAGATGGCCGCTGTGGAGGCCATCTCCGCCACCGGCTCCCACGACCGCCAGGTGATCCTTACCCCGCGAGAGGGCGGCCGGCTCCCCCTGGTCGAGCTGGACAAGCCCGTCTCCGTGATGCGCGTGGACGAGAAGGACGGCGGCGTCCACCGCGTCCACGGCCGCGCCTTCGTCCGAGAGCGCGCCGACGACCGCACGTACCGCGTCGGCTCCGGCGGCTTCTGGCAGGTCCACCCGCAGGCGGCGGACACCCTCGTCCGCGCGGTGATGCAGGGACTGCTGCCCCGCAAGAACGACACGGCGCTCGACCTCTACTGCGGTGTCGGCCTGTTCGCCGGCGCCATCGGCCAGCGCATCGGCGAGAAGGGCGCGGTGCTCGGCATCGAGTCCGGCAAGCGCGCGGTCGAGGACGCCCGTCACAACCTGAAGGACCTGGACCGGGTCCGCATCGAGCACGGCAAGGTCGACCAGGTCCTGCCGCGCACGGGCATCACCGAGTGCGACCTGATCGTCCTGGACCCGCCGCGCGCGGGCGCGGGCAAGGCCACGGTCAAGCAGCTGGCCGCCCTCGGGGCGCGCCGCATCGCGTACGTGGCGTGCGACCCGGCGGCGCTGGCGCGGGACCTGGCGTACTTCCGGGAGGGCGGGTACAAGGTGCGGACGCTGCGGGCGTTCGACCTGTTCCCGATGACGTCGCATGTGGAATGCGTGGCCATTCTTGAGCCTGCGGCAAAGGGCCTCTGACCTGCCGGTTCTCTTTGCTCCCCATGCCCGGGCCGATCGGTCCGACCTGTTTCCAGGAGCACACCAGGTGGAGTGCGTGGCGAGTCCGGAACCTGTGGATGCAAGCCGATGACCTGCGGTTTGACAGGTAAGCACCGTGTGCGTCAAGAGCGACTTCCTGATGCTGGAACGATGCTCTCGACAGCGTCGTGACGCTCAGCTGACGCTCGTTCTGATGGTGCGTCAGCGCCGACTCTTTGATGGGTGAGCCGGATCGCGGAGCGCGCGAGTCCTGGCCGCCGAGCCGGGTGCCCCATGCCCTGACCTTCGTGGTGGACATGGGGCCGGTCCTCGCCGTCTGAGGCGCGGTGGTCAGGAGACGGCCCGGGACGCGTAGGCGCGGACGTCGGCGTCCGGATCGGTGGTGGCGGTTGCGAGGGCGGCGCGGGCTTCGGCATCGGCCCGGTGGGGGAGCAGGGAGAGGACGGCGGCCTTGCGGACGTCCGCGTTGGGGTCGGTCAGGGCTTTGGCCAGAGCGGGGACGGCCTGGGCGGGCGAGGCCGCCCGGAGGGCGGTTGCGGCACCGGCACGGACCTGCCAGGTGGGATCGTCGAGGGCCGCAGTGGCCAGCGCGGCGTAGCGGGGCGGGCAGCCTGTGGCGGCCAGCGCCGCCAGCGCGGCGCTCCGGACGAGCGAGTCGGCGTCGTCCAGCAGTGGCGTGAGCGGTGCCGGGGCGGGGGCGTGTACAGCGGCGAAGCCGCGGGCCACCGCGACCCGGACCTCGCGGGCCGGGTCGGCGGCGGCCGCCGCCAGTTCCGGGACCGCGTCCACCGAGACGAGGGCCCGCACGGCGGTGATGCGGACTTCCGTGTCGGTGTCGGCGAGCGCGGCGGCGTACACGCCGGTGTCGCCCAGCCGCAGGGCGCGCAGCACGTCGAGGGCGGCGGCCCGGACGGCCGGGTCGGCGCCGCGCAGTGCCTTGCGCAGCCCCGACCTCAGATCGGGTTCGGCCGGCAGTACTTCGACCAGTTCACGCAGGGCGGCCGCGGCGGCGGCCCGGACCTGCGGCGCGCTGTCCCGCAGGCGCTCGGCGAGCGCGGGTCCGGCGCCGGCCGGCACCGTCTCGCCGAGGGCGGCCACAGCGGCTGCCCGCACCGCCGGGTCGGCGTCCGCGAGGTAGGGCCGGAGCGCCTGGAGGTCGGGGGATTCCTCGGTGAGCGAGAGGAGGCGGAGGAGGGCGGGACTGGGCGCGGACACGTCGAGGGCCTCGTCAGCGGCCGGAGCCGCCGCAGGTGCGGCAGCTGCGGCAGCTGCGGCAGGGCGGGCGGCCGGGGCAGCGTCTCGCGGGCCGGCCGTGGCAACCGGCAGCAGAGCGACCTCACCGAGGTGCCGCTCCGGTCCCCGAGACGGGGCGAACTCCGGCACCGATACCACGTATGGCTCCACCGGTCGAGCGGTGAACTCCATTGCCCCTGAAGGAGACTTGCGCAGGTCCAGGTGGTGCAGCCAGCGCGCGTCGTCCTGCTCAGGGTGGTCCAGCCGCTCGTGGTACAGACCCCACCGGGACTCGGTCCGGGCCAGCGAGGCCCGGGCGGCCATCTCCGCGCAGTCCCGGATGAAGGTGACCTCCGCGCACCGCATCAGTTCGTGCGGGGTCCGCGCCCCCATCCCGGCGATCTCCTCCGACATCCGGGTGAACGCCTCCACCGCCAGTGACAGCTTCGCACCCGTCTTCGGCGGTGCCACGTAGTCGTTGACGAACCGCCGCAGCTTGTACTCGACCTGCGGTTGCGGCGGCCCGTCCGGACTGCCGAGTGGCCGGTAGACGAGGCGGTGGGCGGCGACCAGTTGGTCCTGTGGGAGCTCTCCCTCGTAGGCCCGGTAGCGTGCGGCGTCCTCACCGGCCAAGTCACCGAAGACGAATGCGCCGATCATGTAGTTGTGCGGCACGCAGGCCAGGTCGCCGGCCGCGTAGAGCCGGGGCACGGTGGTGCGGGCATGCGCGTCGACGCGTACCCCGGAGGCGGAGTGCCCGCCGCACAGGCCGATTTCCGAGATGTGCATCTCCACGTCGTGGGTGCGGTAGTCGTGGCCGCGGCCTTCGTGGAAGGTGCCGCGGGTGGGCCGCTCCGTCGTGTGCAGGATCGATTCGACGGCGGTGATGGTCTCGTCGGGCAGGTGGCTGAGCTTGAGGTACACCGGCCCTCGGTCGGAGGCGAGTTCGGCCGCGAACTCGGCCATCATCTGCCCGGACCAGTAGTCCGACTCCACGAACCGCTCGCCGTGGCGGTTCACCTGGTACCCGCCGAACGGGTTCGCGACGTACGCGCAGGCAGGACCGTTGTAGTCCTTGATCAACGGGTTGATCTGGAAGCACTCGATCCCGGTGAGCGCGGCCCCTGCGTGGTAGGCCATGGCGTAGCCGTCGCCCGCGTTGGTGGGGTTCTCGTACGTTCCGTAGAGGTATCCCGAGGCAGGCAGTCCCAGTCGGCCGCAGGCACCGGTGGCCAGGATCACCGCGCCCGCCCGGACGGTGACGAACGCGCCGGTGCGGGTGTTGAACCCGACCGCGCCGATGGCCCGGCCGTCGTCCGGGTGGGTCAGCACCCTGACCGGCATGACCCGGTTCTCGATGCGGATCCGCTCCCGCATCTCGCGCCGCCGCAACTGCCGGTAGAGGACCTTCTTGACGTCCTTGCCCTCCGGCATCGGCAGCACGTACGAGCCGGACCTGTGCACCTGGCGGACGGCGTACTCACCGTGCTCGTCCTTCTCGAACTTCACCCCGTACGACTCCAGGCGCTGGACCATGTCGAAGCCGCGGGTCGCGGTCTGCCGGACGGTGGACTGATCGACGATGCCGTCGTTGGCGCGGGTGATTTCGGCGACGTAGTCGTCGGGCTCGGCCCGGCCCGGAATGATCGCGTTGTTGACCCCGTCCATGCCCATGGCGAGAGCGCCGGAGTGCCTCACATGCGCCTTCTCCAGCAGCAGCACCTGCGCGCCGCGACCGGCGGCGGTCAGCGCGGCCATGGTGCCGGCGGTGCCACCGCCGATGACGAGGACGTCGCAGGACAGTTCGGTCGCGTCGGCGAGAGCCGGGACGGTCAGCGGAGCGTCCACCAGGGTGTCCACGGGAAGTGCCTTTCAGAAGGAATCGAGTATGCGGCGGCGCAGCTCGGCGGTGCCGGAGGAGTTGTGCGCATCGCGGTCACGCGGGCGTGGCACGTCCAGCACCTGCCCAGAGGCCGGCAGGGCGATCCGGTCGCCGAGGTAGAGAGCCTCGTCCACGTCGTGGGTGACGAAGACGACGGTCGCGCCGGTGCCTTGCAGGATGTCCACCAGGAGGTCCTGCATCCCGGCGCGGGTGTGGGCGTCGAGCGCGCCGAAGGGTTCGTCCATCAGCACCGCCCGGGGCCGGCCGGCCAGGGCACGGGCGAGTTGGACACGCTGCCGTTGCCCTCCTGACAGCTGATGCGGCAGCTTGTGGGCATGTCCGGCCAGACCGACCCGGTCCAGCCAGTCGGCCGCCGACCGCCGCCGCTGGGCCCGCGGGACCCGGCGGATCGCCAGGGGCAGCTCTACGTTGGCGCGGATGGTCCGCCAGGGCAGCAGGGCATCGTGCTGGAAGACCAGCGCCCGGTCGGCGGCGGGCCGGGCGACCGGCTCGCCGTCCTGGGTGACCTGCCCGTCCAGTGGAGGCAGCAGGCCGGCGAGAGTACGCAGCAGTGTGGACTTCCCGCAGCCGGAGGGCCCGACCACGGCAAGCAGTTCCCCCGGCGCGATCCGCAGCGCGATCGGGCCGGAGAGGGCAGCGCCGTCCGCGTGACCGAGTCGTACGTCGTGCAGGGCGAGTTCGGCGCCTGTCGGTGCGGCGGCGGCAGGCAGTGTTGCCGTGCTCATGGGACCGGCTCCTTCCGGGCAGCAGTGGTACGGACCTCGGTGACGGGTTCGGCCCCGGCGTCCGTGGGCGCACGGCCGGACCTGCGGGACGCCGGACGTGGTTCGCTGGCGGCTCCCCGCACGGCGGGGCGGGGCAGCCAGGAGGTGGCGCGACGGCCCAGCAGTTCCACCGCGGTCGAGGTGAGCCATCCCAGGGCCCCGATGGTGGCCATGCCGACGAACACCGCCGGGTAGTCGACGATCGTGTAGTCCTGCCAGGTGCGGTAGCCCACGCCGTACTCGCCGGAGATCATCTCCGCGGAGATCACGCAGATCCATGAGACGCCGATGCCTACGGAAAGGCCGCCGAAGATGCCCGGCAGGGCGCCGGGCAGCACCACGGAGAACAACACCCGCAACCGGCCGGCGCCCATGGTGAGCACGGCCTCTTCCCAGATCGGGGTGAGCGCCCGGACCGCGTGCCGGGTCGACACCACCACAGGGAAGAAGGCGGCGGTGAAGGTGATGAACACGATGCCCTGCTCGTTGGTGGGCAGCAGCAGGATGGCGACCGGAACGAGGGCGATGGCCGGCACGGGCCGTACCACCTCCACCAGCGGGCCGAGCAGATCGGCGGCCCACCGGGACCGGGCGATGGCCGTGCCGGTCGCCACCCCCAACACCGAGGCCAGCAGGAATCCCACCACGATCCGGCGCAGGCTGTGGCCCAGGTCCTGCCAGTACGGACCGGTGCCGACCCGGTCGGCGAAGGCGGACGCCACCTCACTGACTGTGGGGAACTGCTCGAACCGCAGCCACATGTTGACGTCCAGGGAGGTCAGGAGCTGCCATGCCCCGAGGGCCGCGCCCAGCGAGGCCACGCGGAGCAGCCGACTGCCCAGGCTCATGACGCGAGCCTCACGGCGTCTGCGTAGCTGATGATCCGGGCTCCGGCGTTCAAGCCGGTGAACTTCTCGGCACTCGCCCGGGTGACGAAGGCGCGCAGCTCGGGGCCGTCCGCCACCCATACCGCCTTGTCCGCGAACCACAGGGTGCCGGTGAGCTCGTCCGGCACGTAGGCTGCCCGCACGCTGGCGCCCTTGGCGGCCTTCAGTAGTTCCTCGGGGCTGTCGAAGGTGCGGGTGGTGGTCTCGCCCTTCAGCCACAGTTCGGGCTTCACGGCGCCCGCCTTCGGGTAGGGGGGCGCCTGAACGGCCCGCTTCAGTGGCCCCGGGTCGACGAAGGCGTTCACGTCGACCTCGCGCACCAGCCCGGCGGCTCTCAGCACCGGCACGTCCTCCTTGAGAGCGGCGATCAACTCCGGCCGGAGTTCCGGGTCGAAGGTTGCTATGCCGTTGGCGCCGTTGTAGAGATACACCACCTCGGCCGGCAACCCGGTCTCCTTGGCCACCGACTCGGCGGCGGCGACCGGCTGGGCGCGCAGGTAGTCGGTGGCCCGGCGCTGTGCCCTGAGGAAGTCGTCGAGGACCCCGCCCCGTTCCTCGGCGAACTCCTCCCTGACCGCGACCCCGTGGAAGGTCGGCAGGTTGAGTTCCGCCCCGTCGTACAGAGCGGTGGCCCGGCCCTCGAAGGCCAGCTTGCCGGGCCAGGCGACGAACTGGGACAGCGCTTCGGCGCTGCCCGCGGCCAGAGCCGAAGCACCGACGCTGGGCTGCTGGTTGAGCTTCTGGATCCCCTTGTCTGGGTCGATGCCGGCCCGCTGCAGAGCCCGGACCAGGGTGCCGTCGGCGGCCGAGCCGACGCTGGTGGACACCTTCTTGCCGCGCAGGTCGGCCAGCGACCGCAGGGGCGAACCGGGTGCGGCGACGACGGTGTTCAGGCCCCCGCGCAGGTTGTATCCGGTGACCGAGACCAGCCGGGTCGGCTGCCCCAGCTGCTTGCCGCGTGCCGCGTTGATCAGCAGTGGGAAGTCGCCCATCGAACCGATGTCTATCTTCCCTGCCGTCATCTGGGCAGTGATCGGGGCACCGGTCGCGTGGTCCTGCCACTCGACCTTGTAGGCGATGCCGTCCTTCTTCCCGCGGGCCGCGAGCTCCTCCTCGAAGTAGCCGAGGGAACGCAGCAGGGTGCCGGCGGTGACGGTGTTGATGGTCTTGGACTGGTAGCCGACGGTCACGGTGACCGTCTTCGCGCCGGCGCCCGCCGTGCCGCCGCAGCCGGTGGTCAGCGGGAGCAGCAGGGCGACCGGGAGGAGCGGAAGCAGGAAAATTCTCTTGCGGGGCATGGGAGTTCGGCCTTTCACCGGAGCAGGTAGGGCATGTTGACGGTGACTGCGCCGGTCGGGCACCGGGCCGCGCACGGGCCGCAGTACCAGCACTCGTCCACGTGCATGTACGCCTTGCCGTTGTCCTCGCGGATCGCGAGGGAATCGAGGGGGCACATGTCGACGCAGAGCGTGCAGCCGTCGATGCACTTGGACTCGTCGATGGTCACGGGCACGTCGGCGCGCTGCGGAACGAGAGGCATGGTTGTCTCCAAAGGGCCTGGCAGGGCCGGAACAGCGGGGAACGGAAGGAAGGGGCTCAGGGATCAGACGGAGCGGTGCAGCACGCCGCTCATGGTGATGCGGTCGCCGCGGAACCGGATGAACTCCAGGTCCACCGGCCGCCCGTCGGGCAGACAGGTCAGACGTTCAAGCATCAGCACCGCGGCCCCACGCGGGGCCTGGAGTACCGCGGCACAGTGTGCGTCGGCGTTGACGGCTTCCAGGGTGATCTCGGCTTGGCCCAGCGGGCCGCCCGTCAGCGACTCCAGGAGCCGGAACACGTCCGTGTTCTCCAGGTCGCAGCCGAGCAGTTCACCGCCCACGTCCATGGGCAGGTAGGACAGGTCCAGTGAGAGCGGCAGTCCGTTCAGGCGCCGCAGCCGCTCGATGCACAGCACGTCGGCGTGCTCGGGCAGGCCCAGTCGATGCGCCACCGGGCCGGGGGCGGTGATCGGTCCGACGGTACGGACCTCGTTGGTGACCCGGCCGTGCTCGTGCAGGGTCTCGGCCAGGCCCTGGAGGCGGTCCAGTCCGTGCGAGTACTTCTCGCAGACCACCACGGTGCCGATGCCCGGTTGCCGGTGGACGAGTTGCTCGTCGCGTAGCAGGTCCAGGGCCTGTCGGACGGTGTTGCGGCTGGCACGGTGGTCGGCTGCGATGACGTCCTCGAGAGGCAGGATCCCGCCTGGGAAGCTCCCAGTCAGGATCTGGTGCCGCAGGAGATCGGCGATGTGCCGGGCCCGGTCCGCACGCAGCCGCCGGCGGCGCGCGGCGGCCACCGGGAGGGCGGCGGGGGCGGGTTCGGCTGGCATGACAGGGAACGTACAAGGGGAACCGCTCCGATGGTGTTGCCGCAGTATTGCGCCACCTGATGCGCTCTCAGCACCGCTTTGAGCTGCGGTTTCATCGGCAGAGTGCGGGGATCCGCCACCCTGTCGCCCATAACGCGGACTCAGGGTGCCCACGATGCGGTCGGTGGCCTCGCCTTCGCACACCGCGGACGAAGCCCCGGCACCGGTTGGAGTCGCCAGCCGCCACACTGTGAGATGCGTTTGCCCCGGCGCACGTCCTGCTGTACTCATGGGGCATGAGTGACACTGCCCCGCACCTGTGGCGAAGGGTCCACATGGACCTCCTCCGCTACGCGGGCTGCCTGTGTCGTCCGTCCTGAAAATCGCTTTCCTTCCTTGCGCCGCGCCCTGTGTGACGCCCGCGCGACCCCAGCGAACCCAGGACGGTACCCGTGTCCCTCAGGACGATCACTTCTGCGCCCGTTCAGGCCACCTCTCCCACACAGAGGTCCGCCGAATTCCCGGGCCCCACCCCTGCCCAGCTTCTCGAATTCGTGCGCCGCACCGCAGCGGACGCCGACCTCGTCGCTGCGCTCCCACTCGACCCCGAAGGCCGTACCTGGGTACGCCTTGAGGGCCCGGGTGGCAGCGAGGCATGGCTCATCGGCTGGCCGCCCGGCGCGGGTACCGGCTGGCACGACCACGCTGAATCGATCGGCGCCTTCACCACGGCGGTGGGCGAACTGACGGAGAACGCGCTCGCGGTACGGCTTCCCACCGAGGGGTGGAGGTCCCTGGAGCTGGCCGAAGGCAACGACCGCCGACGGAAGTTGCCACCCGGCGAGAGCCGGGCCTTCGGCCACCACCACGTGCACGAAGTGCTGAACGAGTCCCCTACCGAGCACGCCGTCTCCGTGCATGCCTACTACCCGCCGCTGCCGCTGATGCGCCGTTTCAGCCGGACCGGTTCGGTGTTCCGGCTCGAGCAGGTCGAGAGGCCGGAGGACTGGCAGTGAGCGGAATGCTGTCCATCGACGAGCACCTGGCGCGGGTCCGCGCCGGGCTCGACCGTGTCGGCCCGCAGGAGGCGTACGCGGCGGCTGCCGACGGGGGGCTGCTGGTCGACATCCGGTACGCCGAACTGCGCGAGCGCGACGGGCTGATTCCCGGAGCCCTCGTGATCGAACGCAACGAACTGGAGTGGCGCCTCGACCCACTGGGCTCCCACCGCGTCCCGCAGGCCACGGATCACGATCTGCGGATCGTGGTGATCTGCAACGAGGGGTACGCGTCGAGCCTGGCGGCCGCATCGCTGCACCTGCTGGGGCTGCACCGTGCGACCGATCTGGTCGGCGGCTTCCAGGCGTGGAGTGCGGCGGGCCTGCCCATCAGTGCACCGTAGGCCCGTGCGGGGCGGGAAACGGTTCCTCCGCGCACGGCAGCACCGGCCCCGCTGTGGAATCGTCCACAGCGGGGCCGGTGCTGCCGTGCGCCGGGTGTGTGACTGCGTGGTGGGACGTGTCGGTATCCCGTGTCGACCGGGGGCCGCTCGTTCAGCGGGTGACCAGCAGGCCACGGCTGCGCAGTACTCGCCGCTCCAGCGGGCTGAAGATCAGCAGGTCGATGGCGATGCCGACGAGCAGGATGAGGAAGATGGCCAGGAACACCTGGGACATGCTGGCGTTGTTGCGTCCGTTCTCCAGCAACTGGCCGAGGCCGACGCCCAGGTCGGGCGAGGAGGCGATGATCTCGGCGGCCATGAGAGAACGCCAGGAAAATGCCCAGCCCTGCTTCAGCCCGGCCAGATAGCCGGGAAGTGCGGCCGGCATCACGATGTACCGGGCCTCGCTCAGCCCGGTCGCGCCCAAGGTCCGCCCGGCCCGCAGGAACAGGGGCGGGATCTGGTCGATGCCTGCGACGAGGCCGTTGGCGATGGACGGGACCGCGCCGAGCAGGATCACGGCGTACATCATCGAGTCGTTCAGTCCGAGCCAGATCACGGCGGGGGGTACCCAGGCGACCGACGGCAGGGACTGCAGGCCGGACAGGATGGGGCCGATGGCGGCCCGCACGAACCTCACCCGGGCGACGAGCAGGCCGAGCGGTGTACCGATGGCGAGGGCCAGCAGGAAGCCGAGCAGCCCGCGGGAGACGGAGGTCCAGATGTAGTCGAGGAGGGTGCCCTGCCGCCAGGCCGCTCCCACCTCGTCCCACACCGCGGAGGGCGAGGGCAGCTTGTAGGCGGGGGCGACCTCGGCCCACACCAGGAGTTGCCAGCCCACCAGCACCAGCACGACGGCGGTGACGGGCGGCAGCACCTTGCGGATCAGGGTCTCGCGCAGGGGTGTGCGGACCACCTCCACCGAGTCCAGCGCGTCGAGCCCTGCCTCCAGTCCCGCCAGGTCGTGCGGGTCCTGGGGGCCCGCGGCCGCCGGCGAGCCGTGCTTCTTGATGTGGACCCCGGTGTCAGTGCCGGCCATGGCGGCGGATCTCCCCACGCAGTTCTTCGGTGATCTCGACGGACAGTTCGGCGACCGCGGCGTCCTCGATGCGGCGCGGCTGCGGAATGCCGACCGTCCACTCCCGGGCGATCCGCCCCGGCCGGGAGGACAGCAGCACCACCCGCTGGGCCAGCTTCACCGCCTCCCGCACGTTGTGCGTCACGAACAGGACGGACAGGCCCGTCTCCCGCCAGATGCGGGTCAGTTCGTCGTGCAGAACGTCCCGGGTGATCGCGTCAAGCGCGGCGAACGGCTCGTCCATCAGCAGCAGCCGACTGTCCTGTGCCAGCGCGCGGGCCAGTGCGACGCGCTGTCGCATTCCGCCCGACAGTTCGTGCACCCGCTTGCCGTATGCGCCCTGCAGCCGGACGAGTTCCAGCAGCCGTTGCGCCTCGTGCCGACGCTCCGACTTGGCGACCCCGCGCAGTTTCAAGGCCAGCTCGATGTTCTTGCCCGCGGTCAGCCACGGGAACAGCGCGTGCTCCTGGAACATCAGGGCGGGCCGGCTGTCCGTGTCGATCGAGCCTGCGGACGGCCGGTCCAGCCCAGCGACCAGGTTGAGCAGGGTGGACTTGCCGCAGCCGGAGGCTCCCAGGAGGGTGACGAACTCACCCGGAGCGACATCGAGCGTGATGTCGTCCAGTACGAGTTGCTGTCCGCCGGGCACGCCCGGCGTGGGGAAGGACTTCGAGACATGTTCGATACGGGCGGCGTGTGTCACCGCCGTGGCGTCCTCGGCAGCTGTGGCGATCGTCGTGGCCAAGGTCGTCACCTCCTGGGAATCGTGGGGCCGGGTTGTCGTTACTTGGTTCCGAGACCGGCGTCGTCGACCGTGTCCTTGCCCTCGGCCTTGAGGATCTTGTTGAGCGGTGCGAGGTCGTAGATGCCCTTGAGGTTGGGCTCCTCCAGCAGTCCGGCCTTCACCGCGTGCTTCGCCTGGGCGTCGAGGGTGGCGGCCAGCGGGTCGTCGAGGAAGGTGATGGACTTCCAGGCCGGGTCGATGACCTCGGCGGGCAGCTCCTTGCCGGACAGCTTCTTCAACGCCGCGTTGGCGGACACCTTCGCCTCCTGCGGGTTGGCGTTGATCCACTCGTTGGTCTTCACCGAGCCGCGCAGTACGGCCTCGACGACGTCCGGGTGTTCCTTGAGGAACTTCTGCGACACGATGATGTTCGTGATCACGAACTTGTTGTCGGGCCACAGCGTCGACTCGTCGAGCAGGACCTTTGCGCCTTCCGCGACCAGCTTGGAGGCGGTCGGCTCCGGCACCCAGGCGCCGTCGATGGAGCCGGACTTGTAAGCGTCCGGGGCGATCTTGTTGTCCGTGCGGACGACGGAGACGTCGCCCTTGCCGCTCTGTGCGTCGGTCTTCCAGCCCTTCTCCGCGATCCAGTTGAGGAACGCGACGTCCTGGGTGTTGCCGTGCTGCGGCGTGGCGATCTTCTTGCCCTTGAGGTCGTCCAGGGACTTGATCTTGGCCGGGTTGACGACGAGCTTCACACCGCCGGAGGCGGAACCGCCGACGATGCGCAAGTTCTCGCCGTTCGACTTGGTGTAGCCGTTGATGGAGGGGGAGGGGCCGATGAAGCCGATGTCGATGGAGCCGGCGTTCAGAGCCTCGATCTCGGAGGGGCCTGCGTTGAAGGTGGTCGCCTTGATCGTGGTGCCGCCGAGCTCCTTCTGGAGCAGGCCCTCCTGGACGCCCACCAGGGCGGTGGCGTGCGTCAGGTTGGGGAAGTAGCCGATCTTCACTTCGTCGGCGGACAGCTTCTTGGCGCCCGCCGCTACCTCGGTCTGCTTGCCGTCGTCAGTGGACTCGGAACCGTAGCCGCAAGCGGTGAGCAGGAGGGGAAGCGCGGCTATGACGGTGATGGTGCGCAGGGCGGTGAGCGGTCTTGCGGCAGACACGGAGGTGTCCCTTCTGGGGATGGGAGATCAGGGAGGCGGCACGGAGGTGCGAGGCGTGCTGCTTCTCGGCACGCACCGGCATTCCGTCCCGGGCATCGGCGGCAGGCATGCTGTCGCGGGCCGAGAAGTGGGGCGTGGCCGGCCGAGGACGCCCGGTCCGGCGAAAGCGGAGCGAAGGCGGGGAAGCAGCGCCGGCGAGAAGCGAGGAGCTTCCGCGGCGTCAGAGAGGCCGACAGATGGCGCTGGCCGTGTGGCCGAGGTCGATGTGACGACGGCGGGTCAGCAGGGGCAGCGACTGGACCGCACGGTTGAACGTTCCCATGACTACCCCCCGGAATTCCCTAGTTTTCCTACCTGACTGATAGGGATCGTGGCAGAAGGTGGCGCTCGCCCCAAGGGGTGTTTCGCATGGTGGACGTCGCTATCCCACCTTGTGGGATGAGTGGTACTTGGTCCGGCGTGTCAGGGGTTCACCCAGGCTCTGGGGGCCTTGGTCAACGCGGATACATCGGACGGCAGTTGGGCCGATGCGACATCGGCGAGCGATACGCCCTCGAGGATCTCGCGCACGTTGGACCGCAATGCGATCCACAGGGGGAGCAGTGATTCGGCGGGGCCGGTGTAGGACAGCTCCGGGGGGCGGACCCCGCGTACCGATACCAGTGGGCCGTCCACGACGCGGATGACGTCGGCGATGTTGATGGACTCGGCGGGCTTGGCCAATCGGTAGCCGCCGTTGCCGCCGCGCTGGCTGAGCACGAGGCCGCCTCGGCGCATGTCGTTCAGGATGCCTTCGAGGAACTTGTGCGGAATGTCCTGAGCCTCGGCTATGGCCTCGGCCTTCAGTGGACCGCCGTCCTGGGACGCGGCAAGCTGCAGTGCGGCACGTACCGCGTAGTCCGCCCTGGCTGAGATCCGCATGCGTCCATTATCCACCAAGGCTTCGGTCGGTATCCGCTGCCGGCAGGCCGCCGGGCGGGAGCGGATGCCCCTGCCCGGCGGCAGTGCGTGGCGGGTGCGGTGCTCAGGCCGCGGCCGGGGTGTAGTGGGCGGCGTCGTCGCCCTCGATGACGTGGCTGAGAGCGCCGTCGACACCGGCCGGGACGTCGCCCGCGACGGTCACCCGGTGCAGCAGTCGCGCCAGGTCACCGTAGTCGTCGGGGGCGTAGTGCTGGGTGATGCGGTTGTCGAACAGGACGAGGTCGCCCGGCGCCCATGCCACCCGCACGATGTTCTCCGGTCGGGTGACGTACGACTGGAAGATGCGCAGCAGTTCCCGGGAGTCGGACGGGCCGAGGCCCACGATGCTCTGGGCGAAGCCGCCGATGAACAGCCCCCGCTCCCCGGTCTCGGGGTGGACGCGGACGACCGGGTGGGCGGTGCGGTACGTGCGGGAGACGAACCGCCTGCGGTGCTCCGCCGCCTTCTCGTTCTTCGGGGCGGCGTAGTCGTAGTCGTTGGTGTGCACCGCCCACAGCTTGTCCGCGAGCTCGCGCAGCGGCTCGGGCAGGTCCCGGTAGGCGGCGGCCGAGTTGGCGATGAGGGTGTTTCCACCGTAGGGCGGGACCACGATGCTGCGCAGTGTGGACGCCTTCGGGGGCGTACGGACGAAGGTGACGTCGGTGTGCCACTGGTTGGCCCGGATGCCCTCGTCGCCGTCGACGGGCAGGATCTGGGGCCGGCCGTCGACGGAGGGGACCGTCGGGTGCGCGGTGGTGAGTTCGCCGAAGAGGGAGGCGAAGCGGAGCTGGCCCTCGTCGTCCAGGTCCTGGTCGCGGAAGACGAGCGCCTTGTGTTCCAGGAGCGCGGAGTTGATCTCGGTGACGACGGCTGGGTCGAGGCCGGTGGTCAGGTCCACTCCGAGGATCTCGGCGCCGATGCGGCCGCCGATCCTGCGGATGTCGAAGCCGGTGCTGGTGGTCATGCGCGGGTGTTCCTTTCGGGGGCGATGAGCGGGAAGGTGATCGGTCGGGAGGTCATCAGGAGGTGATGGGCGGGGAGGCTCCCTTGGACCCCGGAGGTCCGAGGGGAGGGCCGACGGCTCGCAGGGAGCCGGGGGTGCGGCCTCGCCCCCAGCCGATGTGTCGGCGGTAGCTGCCGAGCAGGCCGGTACGGTCGAGGTGCTCCTCGTCCCGGGCAGTGGAGTCGTCGGGCAGTGGGCGGGCCAGGGGTGCGACGTACAGCGCGTCGGCCGGGCAGTTGGCCTCGCACTGGAAGCAGGTCTGGCAGTCGTCGCGGCGGGCGAGGACCGGGATGCCGTCCTCGCCGCGGTCGAAGACGTTGGTCGGGCAGACCTTGATGCACTTGTCGCAGGTGATGCAGCGTTCCGCCGAGACAAGTTCGATCACGAAGCCACCTCCTGTGGTGAGACGGGTGTCGCCGATCCGGTCGGCGCGTTCGTCAGGGGCTTGGTGCGGGTCCACACCCGGTCGAGGCCGCCAGTTGTGATGTGGTGGTGCTGCCCGGGGTCCTGCGTCGGGTGGTCGAGCCGTTTGGCCATGCCGCGGGTCTCGGTACGGGCCAGTGCGGACGCGTACATCCAGCGGGCGTGTGCCGCCATCGCCGCCGCCTGCCTGGCCTGCACGACGTCCCCGCTCCGGGCATGCAGGGAGGCACGCGATCTTGCCCAGACGGTGTCGAGCACCTCCAGCGAGGCGGCGAGTCGGCGGCCGTGCCGCAAGTAGTTCTTCTCGTACGGCAGTACCTCGGCCTGGACCGCGGTGACGACCTCGCGGAAGCCGTCGGCCGGACCCGCTGCCCCGGTGGGCCGGAGCCCGGCCCCGCCCGCGGCCACCAGGTGCCTCGTGGCGGCGCGTGCGCCGAGTGAGCGGGCGTGGCGGGCCGCGCCCTGGCCGGCCCAGATGCCGGAGGAGATGGCCCAGGCGGCGTTGTGGCTGCCGCCGCCGGTGAAGCCGCCGCAGATCAGCTCACGGGTGGCCGCGTCCCCGGCCGCGTACAGCCCGGGGACGGTGGTGGAGCAGTCGTCGCCGGTGATGCGAATGCCGCCGGTGCCGCGCACGGTGCCCTCGGCGAGGAGCGTGACGGCGAAGCGCTGGGTGAAGGGGTCGATGCCGAGCCGGTCGAAGGTGAGGAAGAAGTTCGGCTGGGCCAGCCGCATCGCCTGCCGGGCCGCTTCGTCCGCCCGGTCCAGGCGGCAGTACACCTTCTCGCTGAGCAGGGCCTTCGCGATCACGGACCGGCCGCCCTGGCTGGCCGCGCCCTCCAGGACCGTGCCGTCCTCGTGGTAGAAGGTCGCGAAGGAGTAGAACGCGGTCTTGGTGACGGAGGTTCCCTCGGGCGCGATGCCGTACGCGTTGGAGAACTCCATCCCGGACATCTCCGCGCCCACCTCGGCGGCGAACAGTGCCCCGTCGCCGGTGTTGACGTTGCAGCCCAGCGCGCCGCTGAGGAACGCGCAGCCGCCGGTCGCGAGAACGACCGCCCCGGCGCGCACCCGGTACGGCTGACCGGCCTGCCGTCGGTAACCCCTGGCTCCGGCGACCGCCCCGGAGGCGTCGGTGAGCAGTTCGGTGACCGGGCTGTGGTCGAGGACGCGTGCCCCGGCCCGCTGCACGCGGATGCGCATCCTGCGCATGTACTCCGGCCCCTGGAGGCCGTTCCTGAGCTGCCTGCCGTCCGGCCCTGTGGGGAAGGGGTAGCGTCCGGCCGCCGCAAGCTCGTTCATGCCCGCGTACGTCTGGTCCAGCACCCGGCTCATCCAGCGTCGGTCGGCCAGGAATCCGCCCAGTGCCTCCCGGCTCGCCATCGCGGCCTCCCGCGCGGCGGGCTCCGGGGGGACGTACCAGACGCCGGTGCCGGCGGAGGCGGTGGCGCCGCTGGTGCCGCAGTAGCCCTTGTCGGCGAGGACGACGTCCGCTCCGTCCTGGGCCGCTTTGAGCGCGGCCCAGGTGGCGGCGGGGCCGCCGCCGACCACCAGGACGTCCGTGGGGAGGTCCAGCCCGGTCACGCGGACCGTCCCTGTGCTGCGGCCGCCGCGGCCAGCCGGTTGGCGGGGCGGGCCAGGCCGTAGTTCTCGCGCAGGGTGCGGCCGGTGTACTCGGTGCGGAACAGCCCGCGCCGCTGCAGGATCGGGACGACGTGGTCGACGAAGTCCTCCAGGCCGCCCGGCAGATGGGGCGGCATGATGTTGAAGCCGTCAGCGGCGCCCTCGGTGAACCACTCCTCGATCTCGTCGGCTATCTGCTCGGGAGTGCCGGCGAAGACGCGGTGGCCTCGGCCGGCGCCGAGACGGGCGATGAGCTCACGCACGGTGAGGCCGTCGCGGCGGGCGAGTTCGGCGACGAGCGTGAAGCGGCTCTTGTTGCCGTTGATGTCCCGCTCCTCGGGCAGCTCGGGCAACGGACCGTCCAGCGGCAGCCCGGTCAGGTCGGTGCCGAGCATCCCGGACAGCTGGGCGAGCCCGTACTCCGGTACTTGAAGGGCCGTCAACTCCTGCTCCAGCGCTCGGGCTTCGGCCTCGGTGGACCCGATGACGGGGGCGATGCCGGGAAGCACCAGCAGCTGGTCCTCGGAGCGGCCGTAGCGGGTGAGCCGTGACTTGAGGTCCTTGTAGAAGGCTTGTCCGTCGGCGAGCGTCTGCTGCGCGGTGAAGACGGCCTCGGCGTGCTGGGCGGCGAACTCCTTGCCGTCCTCGGACGAACCGGCCTGCACCAGCAGTGGGTATCCCTGTGGGGTGCGCGGTACGTTCAGGGGGCCCTGCACCCCGAAGTGCTCCCCGCGGTGGTTGATCTCCCGCACCTTGTCGGTGTCGGCGTAGACACCCTGCTCACGGTCGAGGAGGATCGCGTCGTCCTCCCAGCTGTCCCACAGTTTGGTGGCGACCTCGACGAACTCCCGCGCCCGCTCGTAGCGCAGCCGGTGCTCCAGGTGCTCCTCCTGCCCGAAGTTGCGGGCCTCGTTCACGGTGCCGGAGGTGACGATGTTCCAGCCCGCCCGGCCACCGCTGATGTGGTCCAGGGACGCGAACTTGCGGGCCGTGTGGAAAGGCTCGTTGAAAGTCGTCGAGACGGTGGCGATCAGGCCGACGTGCTCGGTGACCGCCGCCAGGGCGGACAACAGGGTGAGCGGTTCGAAGCCGCCGAGCGCGTTGTGCCGGACCTTGCCCCACAGGGCGAGGCCGTCGGCGAGGAAGACCGAGTCGAGCAGGCCGCGTTCGGCGGTCTGCGCGAGCTGCTGGAAGTAGCGCAGTTCGGTGACGCGTTCAGGCTGGGTGCGCGGGTGGCGCCAGGCCGCGTCGTGGTGGCCGGCGTTCATCAGGAAGGCGTTGAGGTGCAGCCGACGGGGGCTGGTCGCGGTCATGGCGTTCCTCGGATCGGGGGAGTGAGAGCAACGGGGCGGGAGATGGCGGGGAAGGAGACAAGCGGGGCAGTGTGACGACACCGGGGGGCAACGAGACGAGCGGGCGGCCGCTCAGCCGTTGTCCCGGGTCAGCCGTCGGCTGGTACGCGCCAGGAGCTGAGCCGCCGCTCCACGGCCACCAGGAACTGGTTGAAGGCCACACCGATGGCGGAGATCGTGATGATGCCCGCGTACATCTGCGGGATCGCGAAGTTGTACTGCGAGGCGTTGATCAGATAGCCGAGGCCCGCCTTGGCGCCGATCATCTCGGCGGCGACCAGTACCAGGATCGACACCGCTCCGGCCAGTCGGATGCCGGTGAACATCACCGGCACCGCGGACGGCAGGATGACCTTCTGAAAGAGACGGGGTGCGGGCAGATCCATCGACCTGGCCAGCTTCAGCAGGGTGGGGTCGACGTTGCGGACCGCGCTGATGGTGTTGAGCAGGATCGGCCAGGTGCACGCGTACACCACGATGGAGATCTTCGAGGTCTCGCCGATCCCCAGCAGCAGCACGAACACCGGCAGCAGGGCCAGCGCCGCCGTGTTGCGGAACACCTCCAGCAGTGGTCCGAGAAGGTCGGCGACCGGCCGGTACCAGCCGATCAGCAGGCCGAGCGGCACGGCGACGGCCCCGGCGAGGCCGAATCCGCTGAACGAGCGCACCAGGCTGGCACGGACGTTGTCGGCGAGCTGCCCGTCGGCGGCCAGTTCCCACCAGGCGCGGGCGACCTCACTGAACGGCGGCAGGAAGGTCCGGTCGACCAGACCCAGTCGTGGTGCGGTCTCCCACAGCAGGACCAGAGCCACGATCGCAATGGACTTGGTCGCCCCCTTGACCAGCAAGTACAGCAGCCGGCGCACTGCCGGTCGGACGCGGGCCGCCCTGGGGCGGGCTGGACGCCCGCGCGACGACGATGCCCCGGGTGGCTTGGACGCGGCGGACGGAGCAGAGACAGGGGCTCGGACGGGCTCGGCGGTGCTCACCGGGTCCAGCGCCGTGGTCTTCTCGGTGGCCGTGCCGGTTGTGGTGCTCATACGGTAGCCTCCTCCTTCTCCAACTGCTGGGCCCTGGCCACCTCGTCGTGCAGCAGCGACCAGATCTCGTGCCGGTATCGGGCGAACTCGGGGCTGGATCGGAGGTCGTCCGTCGCCGCACGGGAGTCGAAGGCGACCGGCACGATCTGCTTGATGCGGCCCGGCCTTGATGTCATGACGGCGACGCGCTGTCCCAGGTAGACGGCCTCGTCGATGCCGTGCGTGATGAAGACGACGGTCTTGCCGGTGCGTTGCCAGATGCGCAGCAGTTCGTCCTGCAGCGACTCACGGGTCTGGGCGTCCAGCGCGGCGAACGGCTCGTCCATCAGGAGCACGTCGGGGTCGTAGGCGAGGCTGCGGGCGATCGCCACCCGCTGGCGCATTCCTCCCGACAGCTCGTGCGGATGGCGGTCCTCGAACCCGGTCAGGCCGACGAGATCCAGGAACTCCCTGGCTCGTGCGGCACGTTTGCGCCGAGGGACGCCGGTGGCCTCCAGGCCGAACTCGACGTTGCCCTGGGCCGTGCGCCACGGCAGCAGCGCGTACTGCTGGAACACGATGCCGCGGTCCAGGCCCGGCCCCGTGATGGGTGTGCCGTCCAGCAGGATCCGTCCGCTGCTGGGTCGGGTGAGGCCGCCGAGCAGATCCAGCAGCGTCGACTTTCCGCAGCCGCTGGGACCGACCAGGACGACGAACTCGCCGGCCGCGATCTCCAGATCGATGCTGTCAAGGGCGGTGAACCGGGTTGCCTGCCCGCTCCGCTTCCGGTCGTTGATAGTGAAGTCCTTGCTCACGTCCTCGAACGTGATCTTGGGCGTGGTGGATTCCGGCATGGGATCAGCTCCCGCTCTTCGCCGCGGAGGGGGTCTTGTTGTCGTTGAACTCATTGGTGTAGAGGTCCGACAACGTGACCTGGCCCTTCTTGATGTCGCCGCGATCGGCCAGCCAGTCGATCCACAGCTGGAGTTCCTCACCGGTGATCAGGCCCGCTCTCTCGGCGACGCCGTAGGACCGCCAGTACTTCAACGGTGCGGTGTCCTCGTTGCGGCTCCGCTTCTTCACGATGCCGGTCATCCGGGCGATGACCTCTTCGCGCGGAGTGGAACGGGACCACTCGATGGCCCGCCCCACGGCGGTGACGAAGACGCGGGCCGTGTCGGGGTTCTGCTTCAGGAAGCGGTCCGTCATCACGTAGGTGCCGGCGCTGAACGAACCGAGCAGCCCATGGTCCGTGAACAGCGGGCGGATGCCTCCGGTTGCCAGAGCCTTGTCGCGCAGAATGCCGCCGAGTACGGCCACCTCGATCTGCTTCTGACGCAGCGACTGTTCGGTGTTCACCGGAGGTACGACGAGTGGCTCGACCTCGTCGATCTCCGCACCTGACAGACCGCCTCGCTGCAGATAGATGTCGAGCATGGCCTCGGAATGGGCGCCGAGGGTGTTCATCCCGACCTTCTTGCCGAGCAGGTCCCGGGGCGAGCGGATGGGACTGTCCTCGAGGACGTAGAAGCCGTTGTAGGCGTGCTTGTCGGAGCCGTAGTAGCTGATGACGGACTTGATGGGAGCCTTGCCCGCGGCGAGTTTGACGACCGCGCCGTTGAAGGCGCCGCCGAAGTCGGTCTGGCCTGTGGCCGCTGACTGGATGTCCTGCGGGCCGCTGATGGTGTTGCCGACCCACTTCAGCTTCACGTCCTCCAGATAGCCGAGATCCTCGGCAAGCTCGGGCAACGTGACCTGGCCCGCCCAGCCCTGGTACCGGAGCGTCTTGGTCTGGCCCTTGCCGGAGGTGGCTCCCGTTGCGGTGGTGCCGCAGCTCACGGCCACCGCCGAAAGTCCGAGCAGGGAGAGGAATTGGCGTCGGGTCGATGCCGTAGTGGCCATGGCAAGGTCCTGTTCAAACGAGTGGGACTGACGTGGAATCGGGGTGAGGTGCTTCCTGGAATAGCGATAAGCGACGCCTATTGAGGGTCTTCGCCATGAAGAATCCCAGCAGGAAAGGACGCTCGGTAGTTGACCGCGGCAAGGGCGACCAAGAAAAGAAGAAGCGTCGCGGCAGGAACTCCTGTGAGAAATCAGTGATCTACACCAGGAATGCCAGGGCCGTAGCAGCCGACCTGGAAATGGAGCGGGAGAGCGAAGCGCCCGTCGGCGGGTTCAGCGGCCGACGGCACAGATGGCGCTGGCCTGACGTCGCAGATCGACGTGCAGGCGAGCGGCGAGGTTCTCGAAGTTGCTCACAGTCATGAGAATTGCAGTGAAATTCGGCCACGTCAATGTCGCGTGCGCGTATGTCTCATATCCTGAGCCATCCGACATGCGGGCGAAGCGCGGCGTTCACAATTACGGGGATGCCTGGGTGGATGGCGAAATCCGATCCCGCTGATTTCGCCCCTGAGGTGCTTGGCCGACAGGGTTTCGAGGCAGGCGCCTGCCGTTGGCGCGGAGCTTCGACTTCTCAGGAACGGGCAGGCAGAACGAACGGAGGGTGCGCACCGTTGAGGAAGTAGTCCCCGACGTCGCGGAGCCGGTGGGCGACGGGCTCGTACAAGGCGAGGGTCCGGGCATTGCGCCAGAAGCGGTCGAAGCCCAGACGTGACGACGTGGAGCGGAAGCCGATGATGTCGAGGGTGCGGGAGGTGCCCTCCTGCGCAGCCCTGGAAGCCGCGGCTTCGGCCATGGCCACGAGGATGGAGATCTCCGCGCACTCGTCGTAGGTGAGGTCTTCACCGCGCGTCAGCCCGCCGTGCACGGCTTCCCGTGCCTGATCGGCGAGCGCGGACGCGGAGCGGATCAGGACGGTGAGTTCGCCGTAGACGGTCAGCACCTGCGGGTCCTGGGGCGGTCCGTCCGGCCAGGAGGCGTGCCAGGGCGAAGGGCCCACCCGGCTGTACTCACGTGCCTCCGCCAGCACTCCCTCAGCGATGCCAAGAAGGAGTTGCACGGAGAGGAGACGCCCGACCGGCGATGCCAGCGCAGCCAGGGGTGAGGGAACGTCCTCGTCCGCGGCCAGGGAGCCGAGGATGTCGTGGGCAGCGACCGGTACGGCGTCGAACTCCACGCTCCCGCCGGCCGCGAGCCGCTGGCCGAAGGTGTCGGCGTCGCCGTCGATCCTCACGCCGTTGCGGGTGGGACGGACGACGACGGCGAGTGGTTCACCGGTGTCGGCCAACTCCGCTCGCACGGCGAGTTGGTCGGCGACCAGCGCCCCGGTCGCGTAGCTCTGCCGACCGTCGAGGACATAGCCGCCGGCTGTCCTGGCCAGCGTCAGGGGCAGTTCCTGGCGGGGGAAGCCGCCACCCCAGCACCATTGCTCCGCGGCGGACTTCCGCTCGACCTGAGCGGCGAGGGCTGGCTCGCTGAAGAACCGGGCGCTCGACGACAGGAAGTAGTGACAGCCGAGCAGCTGACCGATCGCGCCGTCGGCGGCGGCGATCTCCCGCACGACGGCGTAGGCCGTGGGCCAGTCCGCGCCACCTCCCCCGAGCTCCGCCGGTACGAGAAGCGTCAGCAGTCCTGCTTCCCGCAGTCGGGCCACCTCGTCGAAGGGGGCCTTGCCCGCCTGCTCCCTGGTCACCGCGTCCGTGGCCAGGTCGTCAGCGGTTTCGCGGCCCACGCGCAGCCAGTGCCCGCGGCCGGGCCCGGTCCGGTCGGATGCCGGGGCGGGGCCGGACGGCGCGGTGGCAGCACCCATGGTGGTGGTCTCCTCAAGGCCGGTGGCAGGGCGTGGCGTTGGTGCCTCCTTGCTGGTCGGGCGCGTACTTGTAGCCCACACGCCGAACGGTGACGATGCGGTGCCGGTGAGCCCTGCCCAACTTGCGCCGCAGGCGCGCGATGTGAACATCCACGGTGCGGCCGTCGCCGATGTGGTCGTAGCCCCAGATGCCGGCTATCAGCTGCTCGCGCGAGTGCACCTGGTGGGGATGCTGCACGAGATGGGCCAGCAGCCCGAACTCCAGGTAGGTGAGGTCGAGTTCGCAGCCGTCCAGTTCCGCGACATGTCGCGCCGGATCGATGCGGACGACACCGCCTCCCGTCTGCGGTACGGGAGGTGAGTCCGTGTAGGCGACCGGTCGGATCTCCGGCCGTGGCACGTCCTTGGCGAAGATCTGGGTGGGATCGGTGCCCTCGGGGATGAGCACGAGGTAGCCGACGAGGGGAGAGGGACCGTTTCCCTCGTCGCCGAACTGCTTGGCGTCGCCCACGAGGCGGAGGTGGCGCATGTCGGGGGAGGGTGAGTCCGATGGAGCGGCCTGGGCCGGAAGTGCCGTGGTCATGGCGTTCGTCCTTCAGGGGTGTGTCGGGCCATCGGGCACACGGGTGGGTTCGCCTGATGGCCTGAGAGGAGAGAGAACGAGCGGATCGGCACGCGCAAGGTGTGAGCCGCGTGCCTTACACGCGACGGCAGGCAGCACTGACGACGTGACCAAAGTCGACATGCCGACGACGAACGAGTCGCTGCTGCGTGTGGGCCATGTGCATCATCCTGCGCACTCGTTGGGCGGCCCGTCAATACTTTCCTAGTAATCCAATAGGAAACATAGGGAACGCGGCCCCGCGGGCGGGCTCGCCGGCCACCGTCGACCGCCGGACGTACCCTGCGCGGGACCGCGCGCGTAGTCGGGGCTCGACTCAGAACTGTCCTGCACTGAGCACGGTCGTGACGATGATGCGCCCGAGGGTGGCACGGCAGCGGCGAACTCGGCTGCATGCGCGGCTTCGTGCAGCGTCGGGACGATGACTCTCGCGTAGCCCCGGGTCAGCGGCCGCGTTTGGGCGTCATCACGCTCGCTGCGGCCGGTTCGGCTGCCGCGCGGGGGAAGCCGAGACCTCCTTCGGCGCAGGGGCGCACCACGCGCAATGTCCACCATGCACGGAAGCGGAGCTCCACCGGTCCGGCATCCGGGCCGTAGTTGACGAGAAGCGAGATGTACTGCTCAATTGGTCGCATGAATGCCGAGCAGCGCCTGGTCACCCGTGACCACATCGACTTCGGTCGGGTGTGGTCCGCCGCGTGTTGCGCCTGACGCGATAGCGGGCCCTCTGACAGGCCCCTCTTGCCTCGGTGACCCTTGCGGGCCGAGGTTTCTTCTGAGCAGCGCGGTCGTACGCACTTGGGCAGCCGTGCCCGAACAGAGGGTAGAACCGCTGCTGCGGCAACTCGGCGCGGAACACGCGCAGTCCCGTGCGCGCTCCACGCTCGGGCCTCACCGCGGCCATCACCGCGAAGGACAGCGGCCTGGTCGAGCCGCTCGCCGAAGCACTCAACGAGATCATCGACAACGGCACGTACGCCAAGGCGCTGAATCACTGAAGCATGCCCGACGAGGCCGTTACCAGGCCCGAGATCAGTCCGCCCGGACTGTCGTACACCATCAACAAGCCGTCGAGGATGCGGGGCGGCAGTAGGCGGCCCCGCAACCAGTCCCACGCATACCTCACGCTCCCGAAGGATTCCCCATGGCCACCATCCTGTCCGTCTCCGGAAGCCCCTCCGCCATCTCTCGTACCGCCCAACTGCTGCGCCACCTGGACACCCGGCTGACGGCCAGGGGACACGAGGTGATCCCGCTGGACGTGCGCACCATCCCCGCCGAGGCCCTGCTCGGCGCCGACCCCCGGCACCCTGCGATCGTCGAGGTGACCGAACTGTTCGCCCGCGCCGACGGGGTCGTGATCGGCACGCCCGTCTACAAGGCCGCCTACTCCGGGTTGCTGAAGTCCCTGCTGGACCTGCTGCCGCAGTACGGCCTGGTCGGCAAGACGGTCCTCCCGCTGGCGACCGGTGGGACCACGACTCACGTCCTGGCGATCGACTACGCGTTGCGCCCGGTGCTGAGTTCCATGGGTGCCGCCCACATCGTCCAGGGCTGGTTCACGCTCGACAAGGACATCGTGGTGGGCGCAGACGAAACCCTGACCATCGCACCGGGCCCGGCCGAGGCCCTCGCGCAGGTCGTCGACCAGTTCGCCGAAGCCCTCAGCAGCCGTACGGCCCTGCCGGTGACCGTGGGACGAGCAGCTTGACCGTGACTGCCGACGACCAGTGGAAGGTGTGAGCCTCCATGGGGCTCACACCTTCCACCGTCCGGTCCGCCAAGGCGACAGCCGTCATGTCGTCCACGGCGGCCACGGCGCCTCGGTCACCACGTTCGGCGCTTGGCGTCGGCTTTCCCACCCAGATCGCCCGAGCGCCTGAAGTCGCCCGTCGACAGCGCCGGACGGTCGCCTCTCCTGCCGGCCCTCCGCCGCCACATCGATCTCCCGCGTATCCGCAGAGCGGCGAACCCTCGGCACCTAATTCGGCGGTTCCCGTCGACTCGCACTCCCGCCGGGTACGGGCACCCGCCGATGCGGCCGTGCGCCCATCACCCCACGTGCGCAGCCCGTCCACAGCTCTGACCGCTGTGGCACTTTTCTCCCGCTCGTCAGCAGGGGACCTCTTGACGAGGTGCCAGTGCGAGGCGGTGGCAATGCCGTGCCGACGTTCGAATGATCGGAGCTGACGTGTCCGGGGCGGCGGAACTGTACGGGCTGACCATCGGCATGATGATCGCGGTGGTGACCGCGCCCGTGGGGGTCTCGGGTGCGGTGTTCCTGCTGCCCGCGCAGCTGAGCCTGTTCGGCGTGCCCAGTCCGGCGGTCACACCCACCAACCTGTTGTTCAACGTAGTGGCCGGGCCTGGAGCACTGCTGCGCTACCGCCGAGCCGGCCTGCTGAACAGCCCACTGACCCGCCGCTTGGTCATCGGCACCCTGCCAGGTGTGGTCATCGGAGCGGTCGTACGGGTCTTCGCCGTCCCCGGCCCCACCGCCTTCCGCCTACTCGTCGCCGGATTGCTGATGCCTCTGGGCCTGTGGCTGATCGCCCGCACCCTCCGGCGCGCCCCGCCGGCCCCGGCGGCGGAGATCGCCCCTCGCACCATCACCGGCCTGGCCCTGGCCGTCGGCATCGTCGGCGGGATCTACGGCATCGGCGGCGGCTCCATCATCGGCCCCCTCCTGGTCGGCCGGGGCATGCCCGTGAGTCAAGTCGCCCCGGCAGCCCTCGCCTCCACCTTCACCACTTCCGTGGCCGGTGCCGCGGCCTTCGCGCTGCTGTCCCTGACCGGCTCCGGGGACGTTGCCCCCCACTGGCACCTCGGACTGGCCTGCGGCTTGGGCGGGCTGATCGGCGGCTACTTCGGGGCGTACCTGCAGCCCCGTCTGCCCGAAACCGCTCTGCGCCTGCTGCTCGGCACCCTTGCCGCAGCTTTCGGGGCCCTCTACGCCGTTCAATCACTGCGATGACGCGACGGTTCCCGGCTCCGGACGGCGTGGCCATGCCGTCCGAGGCCATCCCTGTCGAGACCGTCCTGGACCAAGCCGTGCGGAGCGGCGGCTGCGCGGCACCTTGAGCGGGGCCCTACAGCTCGTCCGGCGGCTCACTTCCGCAGACGCCGCCGGAACTTCTCCCGGTGCGGTGCGAGGGCTCAAGCTGCCGGGAGGGGCAAAGGCTGGCGCCCCGACGATGAGGAACCGACTGGTGGTCATGACGCTCGTTTGACGCTCTGGGCGCCCGCAAGCGGGACAGCGAGCCGAGACATCGGCTCTGACCTGGCCTTATCTGAGACCGGCTCTGGCCGACATCTTTCCGATGACTTCGCACGTTGAGTGCGTGGCGATTCTGGAGCCTGCGGCAAAGGGGCTCTGACCTGCAGTTTTCCCGGGGTTCTCAGGCACGGCGATGCGCTCGACATGTTTTCCACCGGACGCGACGTGGAGCGCGCAGCAGTCCCGGCACACTGCTCTGACCTGCGGTTTCACCCGAGAGTGCAGGGGCAGGCAGTCTGCGGCGGTCTTCGTTGGGAATGGTGCATGACGGGCTCGACGCTCATCTGACGCTCGCTCTTATGGTGCGTCAGGTGAGCCTCGAACCCACGGCGCGGTACGGGTCGTCGCGTCATCATGGAGGAGAGGTTTCTTGGCCGCCGCGAGTCATCTGGCCGCCCGGGTGGCCAGGTCGGTGTAGCCGTCCTGGCCTCGGTCGGTGCGGTCAGGGCGCTGAGATACATCCGCCTTCGGACTGCGGATCGCCTGCGTCTCCTCCGGGTTGCGCTGTTGAGGTGCTGGCGATGTTCTCAAAGGACTGCGGTCACCGGCCGGACGGACCTTCAGGTTGGGTCTCGCGAGGGCTCGGCCCTGAGGTGTTGTCCACGTTCGTGCCATCCTGCGGCTGTGGAGAGCCCGCCCCGCGACCGCTCAGCCGGATCAGACACCGGAGAGCGTCGCCGCCAGCGACTGGAACCAGGCGCCGTGGGAGAACGGTTCCGGCGGGCCGACCTCCATGGCCGAGTTCGGCGGCAGCCAGGGCGTAGTCCCCCTCGTCCAGGGGGAGGGCGAGCAACTCGTGCAGTTCGCCCACGAGGCGGGCGACCAACTGCGGGTTTGCGGTATCGGCGTAGTCGGCGACTGCGGCGTCGTGGCCGCGGAACTCGTCAACGATGTCCTGCGAGAACCAGCCCCCAGCAGTTGCGCGGTCTCCGGAAAACGGGCGTGCCACTCCCAGTGCGTCTGCGGGGACGATGGCTCGGGGACGTCGCCCTCCTCGA
Source organism: Streptomyces sp. NPDC025273 (assembly GCF_040638585.1). Classification (NCBI taxonomy): domain Bacteria; kingdom Bacillati; phylum Actinomycetota; class Actinomycetes; order Kitasatosporales; family Streptomycetaceae; genus Streptomyces; species Streptomyces sp. NPDC025273. The sequence continues at coordinate 89,901 of NZ_JBEZYP010000011.1, read as the reverse complement.
TGCTCCTCTTCAGGTGGTCGGCCAGCACCATCAGCCAGTTACCGATGTCCGACTGGGGCTTTCCGGTGTCCGGGATCGAGTAGAACTCACTCAGCTCCTGCCGGATGCGGCCTGGAGGATTGCGGCTGTACTCGCGCAGCTGTCGCTCCGCCTCTGCGATGGCCGAGGGGCGGGTATGCCAGGTATGGCGGAGATACGCGTCCAGGGCGCGACTGCGCCGCTCCGGGGCGTCGTCGGCCGGCTGACCCAGATACGCGCGCATCACCTGGTCCAACTCGCCATACTGCCGGTCGTGTTCGAGGGGCTCATGGACATGTGCGTGTGACCCCTACAGGTAGAACGGGACGGTCGTGTGGACGACGAAGCCGAGCGGACTCGTCGCCTCGCGGCGCAGCACCACGCGCGCCGCGCGCACATCGACGGGGCCGCGCCCGGCCAGCAGGTCGCCCTCCAGCTGGACCCGGCCCACGGGCTCCTCACGGGACGGCCAGGCTGCCTCGATGGTGAGGCGGACCCGGGTGTTCTGGGCGAGCCAGCGGTGGACGGCCTGTTCGTTGGCGGTCACCACCTGCTGGGTGGCCCACTGGGCGGTCTCCCGGTCGGGATAGGAGGCGGATCGGGTCAGCACGGGGGCATCCTCTCAAATTGCCTCGCCAGGAGCCGAGCTCCCACGGGTGGCAGGCGGTTCAGTAGTCGGCGAAGTTCCAGAACATGCCCACCTCGGTTTCCGAGACGACGATCAGGCCGTAGTCCTCCGAGTACACGCTCAGCGGGCTGTACGCCCAGCCCGACGATGTGAAGTCGAGCGTGCCGCTCACGTGACCGGGCTTATTGACGTTGGTGTGGAAACAGGCGGAGTCCCCGTAGCGCGTGAGGATCGTGCGCGCCATCGCCCTCAGCGCCACCTCGCTTTCGGCGAAGCGACTCAGGTTGGACAGGGTGCAGCCGTCATCCGTAAGGGCCAGGAGCAGGTTCTCGGCGCTGTCCCGATCGATCTCCTGGAGGCGGCTCGCGATGTACTCAGGCGGGTGGGCGACGAAGGGGTAGGTGGGCGACGCCTCGCGCTCCGAGTTCTGAGCCGCGTCATCGAGACCGGTCCAACCGCGGGGGTCCGGGCCATCAGAGCGAGGACGTCGAGGACCCAGTTCTCGTGGCGACGCGGGCCCGTGGCGTCGTACGGGTACGCGTCCTCGTACAAGTGGCGTACCGCGGCTTACCAGGACGTCTGGTCGACGGACATGTGGTGCTGGCCTTTCTCGGCTTTCGCCAGGACTTGGAGGGCATCGACGTCATGACAGTGAACGGAGGGTTGCGGCTGCTGTCGTAGCGGATACGCGTGTCGACACCGCTCACGTCGTACGCCTTGGCATTCAGACCGCCCTGCTTGTACCCGGACAGAGGGTCGTTGGGGTCCACCGGCTGCTTGCTCACGCTGCGGCCACTGGTCTCGCCGCTGGGCACTGATGTTCCCCCCGAGAGGCCGCCCGGCGTGTGCCCCGAACGGCTACCCCGATCGGGATGCCTTCCGGCTCTCCGTTGTAGCCAGTCGAACGATCTACCGCCTCCTTCCCTCGCATGGTGAAGATTGAATGCCCGATCGGACGACGTCGTGACAGTTGGCAAGGTAAAAGGAAGGTCCCATGAGCCTGCCGCAGCATTGGTGGAGCGCAAGTCGGAGTTATGTCTCGGAGATCCTCTCGCTGTTCGCAGCAACGCCGGATCGGGATGTCGTTCATTGGCGCGGCAAAGCGTTCTCCGGTGGCGAAATGGTCCGGTCCGTCACGGATTCATTCCTTGCGCTGCGCGACCGTGGAGTGGGCAAGGGGGATGTTGTGGCGATATTTGTCGCACCCAACAGCCCCGAGATGCTCACCGTGCGGTACGCGACCCATCTGCTCGGCGGCGCCGTGTGTTATCTGCGAACCACCAATCCGGGTACCAGGACAACGGTACTTCCGCTGGATCACCAGATGCAGATCCTGCGCGAAACCGATGCGGTGACCCTCTATGCCGACGCGGAGTGCTCGGAGCGCGCGACCGAGCTGGCCGAGGCCGGTGGGCTTCCTCTTACGCGCGTTCAGGACGGGGGACGCGGGGAGGCCGGCCTGGCCGAGGGTATGGGTGCCCCGGAGCTCGCGTCATGGGATCCGCAGGCGCTGGCCTTCATCGGCTTCACGAGTGGCAGCACCGGCCGGCCCAAGGGCATCCGGCTGTCGGGCCGCGCGTGGGAAGCCACGGTACGTGCGTGGATGGATGTCGGTCGTGAATACGACTGTGCGTCGATCCTGGTGACGACCCCGCTGAGTCACGGCGTCGCCGCGATGGTGGACGCGGTCTTCGCGCTGGAGGGAGCGCTCCATCTCCATGAGAGCTTCGATGCCGAAAAGTTCGTGGACACCGTCTCCGCCGAGAAGGAGATCTCGTGGACGTTCATGGCGACGAACCACGTGTTCCAGGTCATGGACCATCTGGCTGGGCGAGGAATTCGTGACACTGCCGATCTGGAAGTCGCGGGCCTGTCCTCGCTGAAGCGGATCGTCTACGGCGGCAGCCCTGCGGCACCCGCGCGCATCGCACAGGCTTTTCAGCTGTTCGGCCCTGCCATGGCGCAGGGTTACGCCACGAGTGAGAGCGGCCGGATCACGATCCTGACTCCTCTGGAGCACGGCGACCCGGAACTCGCGGCCACGGTCGGCCGGCCCTTTCCCGAGGTGGAGGTCGCCGTCTGCAACTCGAATACCGGCGCGCAGTTGGCGCCGGGGGAGATCGGCGAGGTCCGTGTCCGCTCGCCACAGATGATGGACGGCTACAACGGCAACCCGGAATTGACCGCACAGGTCATTCGGGACGGCTGGTATTTCACCGGTGATATCGGGCGCCTCGACGAGCGGGGCTATCTGACTCTCCTGGGGCGGGTGGCCCACGTCATCAAGGTCGGCGGCGTCAAGGTCCATCCCATCGTTCTCGAGGCGGAAATCCTCTCCCACCCCGGAGTCTTGCACGCGGCCGTCTACGGCGTGCAGGACGAGGACGGAAGCGATCACATCCACGCCGCTGTCGAATGCGACCCGGCCGAGGTGGTCGACGTGGAAGGCATCCGTACGCGGATCGCTGAGAGGCTTTCTCCGATTCACGTGCCCGAGAAAGTGCACGTCCTGAGCGCTCTGCCGATGAACAGCAACGGCAAGCCCGACAAGGTGCTCCTGAAGTCCCAGTATTCCTAGACCGTGAAACCTTCGGTTCGCAGTTCAATCCGACCACTACGTCGAGAAGGCGAGTGAATGAACGTTCACCTGGCATCATATCTGATTGGGACCACCGTCGGCGATCTCGCCGGAAGCAAGCGGGAGTTCCTGGAGATCGGCCGGCGTTCCGGTGATTACCCCATGGCCACTGCGCGGCGCGACGGGGTGGATTCGGAAGTAAGCGTCTGGTGCAGCAACGACTACCTGGGAATGGGCCAGAACAGCCAGGCCAACGCCGCCATGCACGCCGCGATAGACACCCATGGTGTGGGCTCCGGAGGTTCCCGGAACATCGGCGGGACCAACCACTACCACGTCCTTCTCGAAAATGAGCTGGCGGATCTGCACGGCAAGGAATCCGCTCTCCTCTTCACTTCGGGATACACCGCCAATGAGGGCTCCCTCAGCGTGCTGGCGGGGCTGCCGGAAGACACCGTCGTGTTCTCCGACGCGAAGAACCACGCCTCGATCATCGACGGCCTCCGGCACAGCGGCGCGAAGAAGCACATCTTCAGGCACAACGACGTCGCCCACCTGGAAGAACTGATCGCGGCTGCTCCCGCCGACTGCCCGAAGCTCATCGTCGTGGAATCGGTCTATTCCATGTCGGGCAACGTCGCGGCGCTCGCCGAGATCGCCGACATCGCGGACAAGTACGGTGCCACCACCTTCATCGACGAGGTCCACGCGGTCGGCATGTACGGACCGCAGGGCGCCGGAATCGCCGCGCGGGAAGGCATCGCCGACCGGTTCACGGTCGTGATGGGTACCTTGGCGAAGGGGTACGGGACGGTCGGCGGCTACATCGCGGGCCCGGCGGCCCTCGTGGACGCGGTGCGGACCTACTCGCGCTCGTTCGTCTTCACCACCTCGCCGCCGCCGGCGGTCGCGGCTGCCTCGCTGGCGTCGGTCCAGTACCTGCGGTCCTCCGATGCCGAGCGGAAGGCCCTCGCGGCGAACGCGCGGCTGCTGCACAGCCGTCTGATCGCGGCCGACATCCCGTTCATCTCGACGGACTCCCACATCGTCGCGGCCTTCGTCGGTGACGACGAACTGTGCAAGCGGGCGTCCCGGCTGCTGTTCGAGCAGCACGGGATCTACGTCCAGTCCATCAACGCCCCCAGCGTGCCCGCGGGCGAGGAGATCCTGCGGATCGCTCCGTCCGCCGTGCACGAGCAGAAGGATGTCGAGACCTTCGCCGACGCCCTGCACGGGATCTGGAAGGAACTGGACATCCCGACCGCGAGTGCACGGGAGTGGGCCACGTCCGGTCTCCGGGGTCGCGGCGCCCGCACCGCCGGATGACCATGTCCGTCGCAGGTGTACTCGCCGGCGCGGCGGCGCGGCGACCCGACCACCCGGCCGTGATCCAGGGCTCCGAGCGTGTCACCTATGGGTGGCTGTGGGACCAGGCACGTCGCTACGCCGCCGTACTGCGGGCCGACGGGGTGCGGCCGGGAGACGCGGTCGCCATGCTCCTGGCCGACACCCCGCGGTTCCCCGTCGTGTACTTCGGCGTGCTGGCGGCCGGCGCCGTCGTGGTCCCGCTGAACGTCATGTCGACCCCCTCGGAGATCGATCACGTACTGACCGATGCCGACGCCCGTTTCCTGGTGTGCGACGCCCCCCTGCTCGCCGGGGCGAGAGAGGCGGCGGAGCAGCTCGGCACGGTGCTCCTCACCGTCGGGCCGGGCCCCGAGGGCACGGTCGACCTGGAGAGCGCGGCACAGGACACGGCGCCGATCGACGATGCCGCGGTGCGGGAAGCCGACGACGTCGCGGTCGTGTTCTACACGTCCGGCACGACGGGTGAGCCGAAAGGGGTGATGCTCACCCACCGGAACATCCTGCACAACGTCGAGAGGATGGTCACCACTCCGTACATGTTCCGGAGTGACGACGTGTTGCTCGGCTGTCTGCCGCTGTCGCACGGCTTCGGTCAGATCTGCGGCATGCTGACCGGCTTCCGCGCCGGTATCTCCATCGTCCTGATGCCGAGGTTCTCCGGGCGGGAGGCACTCGCGCTGATGACGGAATACCGGTGCACGGTGTTCATGGGCGTACCGACCATGTACGTCAAGCTGCTCGACGCGGTGGCGCGGGGTGAGCAGGCCCCTCGACTCGACCGCGTGTACAGCGGGGGATCGGCGCTCCCGGTGAAGACCCTCGAAGAGGTCCGGAGCACGTTCGGATGTCCTGTGTACGAGGGCTACGGGATGACCGAGACCTCGTGCAGCGTGGCCTATCACTATCCGGGCGTGACGTTCCGCCCCGGAACGGTCGGTGTTCCCATCACCGGCGTCACGGTCGGCATAGCCCGGCCGAACACCGACAGGATCGATCTCCTGCCGGCCGGCGAGGTGGGCGAGATCGTGGTGCGCGGTCCGAACGTCATGGCCGGATATCTCGGTCGCCCGGACATCACCGCCGAGGTCCTGACCGACGGCTGGTTCCTCACCGGTGATCTCGGGACGCTGGACGGTGACGGTTACCTCTCGGTCGTGGGCCGGAAGAAGGACATGATTCTCCGCGGTGGCTACAACGTCTATCCGCGTGAGATCGAGGAGATCCTCGCCGGGCATTCGGCCGTCGCGCAGGTGGCGGTCATCGGTGTCCCGCACCCGGAACTCGGTGAAGAGGTCTGGGCGGTTGTCGTGCCTGCCCGGCCGGAGGACATCACCGCCGGAACGGATGCCGAGATCATCGAATGGGGCAGACAGCGCCTTTCCGCGTACAAATACCCACGGCGCGTCGAGTTCACCGACGTCCTCCCGTTGGGATCCAGCGGAAAAGTCCTCAAACGGATGCTGGTCGCGGCCTACGAGCCGGCCGGCTCGTCATCGCAGACGAAATAGAAGCACATCGGCACAGCACCCGCGGCACGGCTGCGGGTGCTGTGCCCCCGCTCAGGAATCGTACGGATCAATAGGTAGGGCGTACTCGACCATGGTTGAATTCCAAGCTGACACGTCGATATCGGCCGAGGCGATCGCCGTCGTCGGTATGTCCTGCCGACTGCCGCACGCGGAGAACCCCGCGCAACTGTGGCGGCTGCTGCGCGAGGGCCGCAGTGCGATCGGCGCGCCCCCGGCGGGGCGCCCCGGACTGCCCTCCCGGCCGGGGGGCTATCTGGAGGACGTCAGCGGCTTCGACGCGGGCTTCTTCGGCGTCAGCCCGCGTGAGGCGGCGTCGATGGACCCGCAGCAGCGGCTGATGCTGGAGCTGGCCTGGGAGGCGCTGGAGGACGCCAGGATCCTCCCGTCCGCTCTCGCCGACAGCCGGACCGGTGTCTTCGTCGGTGTCATCGCCGACGACTACGCCGCGCTCACGCGTCAGCACGGGGGCGACGGCGTCACCCGCCACACCCTGACCGGTCTCAACCGTGGTGTCATCGCCAACCGGATCTCCTACACCCTGGGTCTGCACGGACCGAGCGCGGCCGTGGACACCGGCCAGTCCTCCTCACTGGTCGCCGTGCACCTGGCAGCCGAGAGCCTGCGCCGCGGCGAGTCCACCATGGCCCTGGCCGGCGGGGTCAGCCTCAACCTGGTGCCGGACAGCACCACCAGCGCCGAGCGGTTCGGCGCCCTGTCACCGGACGGCCTCAGCTTCACGTTCGACGCGAGGGCGAACGGATACGTACGCGGTGAGGGCGGCGCGTTCGTCCTGCTCAAGCCACTGCACGCCGCCGTGGCGGACGGAGACCCGGTCTACTGCGTGCTGCGCGGCAGCGCGATGAACAACGACGGGACCACCGAGGGCCTCACCGTGCCCAGTTCGGCCGGCCAACAGGAGGTCCTGCGGCAGGCGTACCGGCGTGCCGGCGTGGCCGCCGAGCAGGTCCAGTACGTCGAACTGCACGGCACGGGCACCAAAGTGGGCGACCCGATCGAGGCGTTGGCTCTGGGCGCGGTGCTCGGTGACGGCCGCGCGGACGGAGCCGCACTGCGGGTCGGATCGGTGAAGACGAACGTCGGGCACCTGGAGGGTGCCGCCGGCATCGTCGGCCTGCTGAAGGCGGCGCTCTGCATCCGTCACCGCGAGCTCGTGCCGAGCCTCAACTTCGAGACCCCGAACCCCGACATCCCCTTCGACGCGTTGAAGCTGGCCGTGCAGCGCGGCGTCGAGGCATGGCCGCGGCCGGACGAACCGCTCTACGGAGGCGTCAGCTCGTTCGGCGTGGGCGGTACGAACTGCCACGTCGTGCTGTCGGACTGGCGCACCGGGCCTGCGGAGGGTCCGCCTGCCGCCGCGTCCGGCACGGGTGCGGTGCCGTGGGTGCTGTCGGGCAGGTCGGCCGAAGCCGTGGCCGGCCAGGCCGGGCGGCTCGTGTCGTACCTGGAGGAGCGGCCGGAGCTGGACGCCGTGGCGGTGGGCCGCTCGCTCGCGGCGTCGCGTGCCCGCTTCGATCACCGTGCGGTGGTCGTGGGGCAGACCCCCGACGAACTGCTGTCGGGTGTGCGGGCGTTGGCCGAGGGCCTGCCTGCGGCCGGTGTGGTGACGGGCCGTGCGGTGCCGGGAGGCCCCGGTAGGACGGTGTTCGTGTTTCCGGGTCAGGGGTCGCAGTGGCGGGGTATGGCGGTGGGGCTGGTGGAGGTGTCGCCGGTGTTCGCTGCTCGTCTGGGGGAGTGTGAGCGGGCGTTGGCGCCGTTCACTGAGTGGTCGTTGCTGGATGTGTTGCGGGGTGCGGAGGGTGCGCCTGGTTTCGATCGGGTGGATGTGGTGCAGCCGGCGTTGTGGGCGGTGATGGTGTCGTTGGCGGCGTTGTGGCGTTCGGTGGGTGTGGAGCCGGATGCGGTGGTGGGGCATTCGCAGGGTGAGATCGCGGCGGCGGTGGTGTCGGGGGCGTTGTCGCTGGAGGACGCGGCGAAGGTCGTGGCGTTGCGCAGTCGGGCGATCGTGAGGCTGGCGGGTACGGGTGGGATGGTCTCGGTGGCCTTGCCGGCGGGTGAGGTGGGTGAGCTCGTCGCGCGGTGGGACGGCGCGATCGACATCGCCGCGCACAACGGTCCCCGGAGCACGGTCGTCTCCGGCGACCCGGAGGCCCTGGCCGACCTCGTCGCGCGCGGTGAGGCCGAGGGGTACCGTGCCCGCACCATCAAGGTCGACTACGCCTCCCACTCCGCCCACGTCGACCTGCTGAGGGACGAGCTGCGGGAGCTGTTGGCCGATGTCACGCCGCGTGCGGGTGACATCCCGTTCTTCTCCACCGTCACCGGGCAGCCGCTGGACGGCACGGAGCTCGACGGCTCGTACTGGTTCAGCAACCTGCGCCGGACCGTCCGGCTGGAGGAAGCCACCCGCGCTCTGCTCGACGACGGGCATCACGTCTTCATCGAGGTCAGCGCCCACCCGGTGCTCGCCTCGGCCCTCAGTGACACGGCCGAGGAGGCCGGAGTCGGCGGCACCGTCGTCGTCGGATCGCTGCGCCGCGACGACGGGGGGCAGGACCGTTTTCTGACCTCGGTCGCGGAGGCGCACGCCAACGGCGTGGAGGTGGACTGGGAGCGTCTGCTGCCGGGTCCGGGGCTGGTGGATCTGCCCACGTACGCCTTCCAGCGTGAGCACTACTGGCTGGAGGGCACGGCGGCCGGGCCGGCCCCGGCCCGGACCGCCGTGGCACGGCGGAGCGGCCGGAAGAGGTCCGCGCCGCGCGGCGACGCCCTGGAGCTGGTGCGTGCGCACGCGGCGGCGGTGCTCGGCCACGGCTCGGCGCGTGACGTCGACATCGACACGACCTTCAAGGACCTGGGCTTCGACTCCGTCTCGTCCGTCGAGCTCCGGAACGCGCTGAACAGGGCCACCGGGCTGTCGCTGCCCGCCGGCCTCCTCTTCGACCACCCGACCCCGGCCGTACTCGCCGCACACCTCGGCGCTCAGCTCCCGGACCTGGCCGAGGACCCCCCTCCGGACGAGGAGCTGTACGAGGACCTGTACGAAGGCCAGGACCAGGGCCTGGACGACGACGCCTACGAGGCCGTGGCGCTCGACGAGCCGATCGCGATCGTGGGCATGGCGTGCCGGCTGCCGGGCGGGGTCGCCTCCCCCGCGGACCTGTGGAACCTGGTCAGCGACGAGGTCGACGCGATCGGCCCATTCCCGGCCAACCGGGGCTGGGACCTCGACGCGCTCTTCACCGACGATCCGGACAGCCCCGGCACGACCTATGCCACCCAGGGCGGCTTCCTGCATGACGCGGACCGGTTCGACGCCGAGTTCTTCGGCATCAGCCCCCGGGAGGCGGCGGCGATGGAGCCCCAGCAGCGGCTGCTGCTGGAGACGGCCTGGGAGGCCCTGGAGCAGGCGGGCATCGACCCCGCCGCCCTGCGCGGCACCCGAACCGGTGTGTATGTGGGCGCCACGGCGCAGGAGTACGGGCCGAGGCTGCACGAGCCGTCCGGCGGACACGACGGCTACCTGCTGACGGGCAACACCGCCAGTGTGGCCTCGGGCCGGCTGGCCTACACCTTCGGTCTCGAAGGCCCGGCGGTGACGGTCGACACCGCCTGCTCGTCCTCACTCGTCGCACTCCACCTCGCCGCGCGGTCGCTGCGCCAGGGCGAGTCCTCCATGGCGCTCGCCGGCGGTGTGTCCGTCATGGCCACGCCCGGCATGTTCGTGGAGTTCTCCCGGCAGCGCGGGCTGTCGCCGGACGGGCGGTGCAAGGCGTTCTCGTCGTCGGCGGACGGTACGGGCTGGGCCGAGGGCGTGGGCCTGCTGGTGCTGGAGCGGTTGTCGGACGCGGAACGCAACGGGCACCGGGTGCTCGCGGTGATCCGTGGTTCCGCCGTGAACCAGGACGGGGCGAGCAACGGCCTGGCGGCCCCGAACGGGCCCGCGCAGGAGCGGGTCATCCGCGCCGCGCTGGCCGACGCCCGCCTGTCGGCGTCCGAGGTGGACGCGGTGGAGGCGCACGGCACGGGCACCAGGCTCGGCGACCCGATCGAGGCGCAGGCGCTCCTGGCCACCTACGGCCAGGACCGCGAGGAGCCGCTCCGCCTCGGCTCGCTGAAGTCGAACGTCGGTCACACGCAGGCCGCGGCGGGTGTCGCGGGCGTGATCAAGATGGTCATGGCCATGCGGCACGGGGTGCTCCCGGCGACGCTGCACGTGGACGAGGCGACCTCGCACGTCGACTGGTCGGCCGGCGCGGTGGAGCTGCTGACGCGGGCCGAGCAGTGGCCGGAGCGCGGTCGCCCGCGCCGGGCAGCCGTCTCGTCGTTCGGAATCAGCGGTACCAACGCACACCTCATCGTCGAGCAGGTGACGGAGACCGAAGCCCCGGTGGCGGAGCCGTCGGTGCCGGGACCGGTGCCGTGGGTGGTGTCGGGCAGGTCTCGGGCCGCTCTGTCGGAGCAGGCGCAGCGGCTGGTGTCGTTCCTGGAGGAACGGCCGGAGCTGGACGCCGCGGCCGTGGGCCGTGCGCTGGCCGTGTCACGTGCCCGATTCGCCCATCGCGCGGTGGTCGTGGGGGAGACCCGCGAGGAACTCCTCGGCGCCCTGCGGGCGTTGACTCCGGGTGAGGCCGCATCGGCGGGCCCGGTGGCGTTCCTGTTCTCGGGGCAGGGCAGTCAGCGGGTGGGTATGGGCCGCGAGCTGTACGCGGCGGAGCCGGTGTTCGCGGCTGCGTTCGACGAGGCCGCGGAGGCGTTGGACGTCCACCTGGACCGTTCGCTCGCCGAGGTGATCGAGGGCGAGCCGGAGCTGCTGCGGCGGACCCTCTACACCCAGCCGGCGTTGTTCGCGGTCGAGGTGGCCCTGTTCCGTCTGCTGACCCGTTACGGGGTGACCCCGGACTACCTGGTGGGTCATTCGGTGGGTGAGCTGGCGGCGGCCCATGTGGCGGGTGTGCTGTCGCTCCAGGACGCCGCGCGTCTGGTGTGCGCGCGGGCGCGTCTGATGGAGGGTGTTGCCGAGGGCGGGGCGATGGCCGCCCTGAACGCGGGGGAGGCGCGCGTCGCCGGGTGGCTGGAGGGCCGCTCCGGGGTGGAGGTGGCCGGGGTCAACAGCCCTGCAGCCACCGTGATCTCGGGCGACGAGACGGCCGTGCTCGACGTCCTGGAGCTGGCGCGCGGGGAGGGCGTGCGGGCCACACGGCTGAAGGTGAGCCACGCCTTCCACTCCGCGCACCTGGACGGCATGCTGGCGGAGCTCACCGAGATCGCCCGGACCCTGACCCATTCGGCTCCCCGGATCCCGGTCGTCTCGAATGTCACCGGTGAGGTGGTCGAGGAGTTCACTCCCGAGTACTGGGCCGTGCAGGCCCGTTCGGCGGTCCGTTTCGCCGACGGCATCGCCACGCTGGCCGGCCTCGGTGTGACGGCGCTCGTGGAGCTGGGCCCCGACGGGACACTCGCGGCTCTGACGGGCGAGTGCCTGGACGGCACCGAAGACGTCGTCACGGTTCCGGTGCTGCGCAAGGACCGTCCCGAGAAGCGTTCCCTGCTCGCCGCCCTGGGCGCTGTGCACGCACACGGCGCGGGTGTGGACTGGGAGCGGTTCCTGCCGGGCTCCGGTGTGGTGGAGCTGCCGACGTATGCCTTCCAGCGCGAACGCTTCTGGCTGGACGCGCCGCGCTCCGGTGACGCGGCGGGTCTGGGTCTGACGGCTGTGGATCACCCGCTGCTGGCTGCGGTGATCACGGAGCCGGACGGTGACGCGGTCCAGTTCTCGGCTTCGGTCTCGTCGTCCTCGCACCCGTGGCTGGCCGATCACGCGATCGGTGGGACGGTCCTGGTACCGGGGACGGTTTTCCTGGAGCTCGCGGGCGCCGCGGCCGAACAGCTGGGATACGCCGGCGTCGAGGAGCTCACCCTCCAGGCCCCCCTGGCTCTCCCGGGGACGACGGGCGCTCAGCTGCGGCTGACCGTCGACCGGGCCGACGTGCGCGGCGACCGCCGGTTCACCGTGTACGCACGGACCGGTGAGGAGCAGTGGACCGCCCACGCGACCGGCCTGCTCACCTCCGCCGTCCCCTCGCCGGGTGTCTCCCTGGAGACATGGCCCCCGGCAGGCGCCACGCCCGTCCCGCTGGACGGCGTCTACGACCGCCTCGGCGACCTGGGCTACGGCTACGGGCCGGCCTTCCAGGGGCTACGGGCCGCCTGGCGCGCCGGTGACGACCTGTTCGCCGAGGCCGTCCTGCCCGAGCAGCTCCACCCGGGAGCCGCGCGCTTCGGGGTGCACCCCGCCCTGCTCGACGCGGTCCTGCACCCGCTCGTGCTGGAGGCCGCGGCCTCGGCGCAGGACGACACCACGATCCGACTGCCGTTCTCGTTCGCGGGCTTCGCGCCGCATGCGGTCGGCGCCACGGTGGTGCGCGTCCACTGGACCCGGACCGGCCAGGACACGGCCCGTCTCGCTCTCGCCGACGGCGCCGGCGCTCCGGTGGCGACCATCGAGTCGGTCATCCTGCGGCCGGTCGCCCGCGACCGGATCGCCGTCGCCGGCCCGGCCGTGGAGTCCCTGTACCGGGTGGCCTGGGAGCCCGTCCCGGCGGCCGAGCCGGTCGCCGGCCGGCGGTGGGTCCGGCTGGGCGAGGCGCCCTACGCTGACCTCGCCGCCCTCGGCGCCGCGCTCGACGCCGGATCCGATGTGCCGGAGTTCGTGGTGATCGGCGAGCGGGAACTCGTCGACGACGGCACCGGTGACGTACTCGACCGGACCCACTCCACCGCCTCGCGCGGGCTGGAGACGGTACAGGAGTGGCTGGCCGCCCCGCGGTTCGCGGACAGCCGCCTCGTCCTCGTCGTCCCGGACGGCGCGCTGCACACGGCCCCGCTCGTGGGCCTGATCCGTACCGCGCAGACCGAGCAGCCCGGCCGGCTGGTCCTCGCCCACGTCGACGAGGGCGGGGCGGAACTGCTGCCCACCGTACTGGCGTCGGGTGAGCCCGAGGTGGCGGTGCGGGGCGGCGCGCTGTTCGTGCCGCGCCTGACGCGTGCCGAGGGTGTCGCGGCGGGCGTGGCGGAGGATCTGGACCCGGAGGGCACGGTCCTGGTGACCGGTGCTCTGGGCACGCTGGGCCGGCTGGTGACGCGCCGCCTGGTGACGCATCACGGTGCCCGGCACCTGCTGCTGGTGTCGCGTCGCGGGGGTGGGACGCCGGGGGCCGCCGAGTTCGTGGCGGAGCTGGCGGAGGCGGGCGCGCGGGCGCGCGTGGCGGCCTGTGACGTGTCGGACCTCGGCGCGCTGGCCGGTCTGCTGGACGAGGTCGCGGCCGAGCGTCCGCTGACCGCCGTGGTGCACACGGCGGGTGTCCTGGACGACACGACGGTCGCCTCGCTGTCGGCCGGTCAGCTGGAGCGCGTGATGCGTCCGAAGGTGGACGCGGCCTGGAACCTCCACCGCCTCACCGAGTCCCGCGGCCTCGCCTCGTTCGTGATGTTCTCGTCCATCGCAGGTCTCATGGGTAACGCCGGCCAGGCCAACTACGCCGCCGCGAACACCTTCCTCGACGCCCTCGCGCAGCACCGCCGCGCCCGGAACCTGCCCGCCACCTCCCTAGCGTGGAGCCTGTGGGACAGCGTCGACGGCATGGCCGCGACCCTCGCCGACGCAGATGTCGCGCGGTGGAAGCGGAGCGGGATCGTCCCGCTGACCCCGGAACTGGGCCTCGACCTCTTTGACGCGGCGCTCGCCTCGGCGGAGCCGCTGCTGGTCCCCGCCGAACTCGACCTGCGCGCCCTGCGGGCCCGTGCCGCTGAGAACACGCTTCCCGAGCTGTTCACCGGCCTGGTCCGCGTCCGCCGCCGGCAGGCGGCCACCACCGGCGCCGGCTCGTCGTGGGCCGGGCGGCTGAACGCGCTGGGCGCGGAGGAGCGGGCCCAGGCCGTGCTCCGGACCGTACGGGAGACCGTGGGGCTGGTCCTCGGACACGGGGCCGGCGCCGGCATCGACCCGGTCAAGGCGTTCATGGACATCGGCTTCGACTCCCTCACGGGTGTCGAACTGCGCAACCGGCTCAGCGCGGTGACCGGGCTGCGCCTGCCCACCACCCTCGTGTTCGACCACCCGTCGCCCCGGGCGGTGGCGGACTTCCTGCTGGACCGGCTCGACGCGACCGGGACGGCCGTCGTCCCGTCGGTGGCCGCCCACGCCCAGGGAACGGACGAGCCGATCGCCGTGGTCGGTATGGGATGCCGCTATCCGGGCGGGGTCTCCTCGCCGGAGGACCTGTGGCGGCTCGTCGCGGAGGGCCGGGACGCGATCGACGAGTTCCCGGCCGACCGAGGATGGGACGTGGAGAGCCTCTACGACCCGGACCCCGACAAGACCGGCACGTCGTACACCCGCAAGGGCGGATTCCTCTACGGGTCCGCCGACTTCGACGCCGAGTTCTTCGGCCTGAGTCCGCGTGAGGCGATCGCGACCGACCCGCAGCAGCGGGTGCTGCTGGAGGTCGCCTGGGAGGCGTTGGAGCGTGCGGGAGTCGACCCCGCCTCGCTGCGCGGCTCCTCGACCGGTGTCTACGCGGGTGTGATGTACAACGACTACGGGTCGCGGCTGGGACGTGCGCCGCAGGGCTTTGAGGGGCATCTCCTGACGGGCACGATCTCCAGTGTCCTGTCGGGCCGGGTGGCCTACACGTTCGGTCTGGAAGGACCGGCGGTGACGCTGGACACGGCGTGTTCGTCCTCCCTGGTGGCGGTGCACCTGGCCGCTCAGGCGCTGCGCCAGGGCGAGTGCTCGATGGCACTCGCCGGCGGGGTCACCGTGATGTCCACGCCGACGACCTTCGTCGAGTTTTCGCGTCAGCGCGGTCTGTCGCCGGACGGCACCTGCAAGTCGTTCGCGGCGTCGGCGGACGGTACGGGCTGGGGCGAGGGCGCGGGCATGCTGGTGCTGGAGCGGCTGTCGGACGCCCAGCGGCTCGGGCACACCGTGCTGGGGGTGATCCGGGGTTCCGCGGTCAACCAGGACGGTGCGAGCAACGGCCTCACCGCCCCCAACGGGCCCTCGCAGGAACGCGTCATCCGCCAGGCCCTCGCCAACGCTCGTCTCGCCCCGCACGAGGTGGACGCGGTCGAGGCGCACGGCACCGGCACCCGGCTCGGTGACCCGATCGAGGCCAACGCGCTGCTCGCCACCTACGGTCAGGAACGCGAGGAGCCCCTGCGGCTGGGTTCGGTCAAGTCGAACATCGGTCACACGCAGGCCGCCGCGGGTGTCGCGGGCATCATCAAGATGCTGATGGCGATGCGCCACGGGGAGCTCGCGCCGACGCTGCACGTGGACGAGCCCACACCCCACGTCGACTGGTCGGCGGGTGCGGTGGAGCTGGTCACCGAGCGCCGGCCGTGGCCGGAGGTGGCGCGTCCGCGCCGCGCGGCCGTGTCCTCGTTCGGTATCAGCGGTACGAACGCCCATGTGGTCCTGGAGCAGGGCCCCGAGCCTGCCGCGGCCGGTGAGCCGGTGGTGGCGGGACTTCCGCTGGTGGTCTCGGCGAAGAGCGAGGCGGCCCTGGCGGCGCGCGCCGGCCAGGTGCGCGAGCTGCTGGCCCCGGAGACCGTCGACCCGGCACGGGTGGCCTCGGCTCTCGCCACCCGCGCCCCGCACCTCCCCTTCCGGGCGGCGGTCTCCGGCGCCGGCCGCGACGAACTGCTCGCCGGTCTCGACGCGCTGGCCTCGGGCGGGCCCGCGCCGAACCTGGTGCGGGGCACCGTCACCGGTCCGGGCACGACGGTGTTCGTGTTTCCGGGTCAGGGGTCGCAGTGGCGGGGTATGGCGGTGGGGCTGGTGGAGGTGTCGCCGGTGTTCGCTGCTCGTCTGGGGGAGTGTGAGCGGGCGTTGGCGCCGTTCACTGAGTGGTCGTTGCTGGATGTGTTGCGGGGTGCGGAGGGTGCGCCTGGTTTCGATCGGGTGGATGTGGTGCAGCCGGCGTTGTGGGCGGTGATGGTGTCGTTGGCGGCGTTGTGGCGTTCGGTGGGTGTGGAGCCGGATGCGGTGGTGGGGCATTCGCAGGGTGAGATCGCGGCGGCGGTGGTGTCGGGGGCGTTGTCGCTGGAGGACGCGGCGAAGGTCGTGGCGTTGCGCAGTCGGGCGATCGTGAGGCTGGCGGGTACGGGTGGGATGGTCTCGGTGGCCTTGCCGGCGGGTGAGGTGGGTGAGCTCGTCGCGCGGTGGGACGGCGCGATCGACATTGCCGCGCACAACGGTCCGCGTTCCGTGGTGGTCGCCGGAGAGGTGACCGCCCTGGAGGAGCTGGTCGCCCACTGCAAGGCCAACGGCCTGCGCGCCAAGCGCATCCCGGTCGACTACGCCTCCCACTCCGCGCACGTGGACAGCGTGCGGGACGAGCTGCTCGACGCCCTGTCCTCGCTCACCCCGCGCGCCGTCGATGTGCCCTTCCTCTCCACCGTCACCGGGCAGCCGCTGGACGGCACGGAGCTCGACGGCTCGTACTGGTTCAGCAACCTGCGCCGGACCGTCCGGCTGGAGGAGGCCACCCGGACCCTGCTCGCACAGGGCCACCGCGTGTTCATCGAGGCCAGCGCCCACCCGGTGCTGACCGTCGCGCTCCAGGAGACGATCGACGACACGCCGTACGACAGTGCCGTCACCGTGCCCTCGCTCCACCGTGACGAGGGCGGAATCGACGACTTCCTCGCCTCCGCCGCGCAGGCCCACGTCTCGGGCGCCCCGCTCGACTGGACCGCGGTGGTCGGCGGGCCCGGCGCGGTCGTCGACCTGCCGACCTACCCCTTCCAGCGCCGGCGCCACTGGCTGGAGGGCCCGGCGTCGGCCGGGGACGCGGGCGGGCTCGGCATGGCCGCCGAGCGGCACCCGCTCATCGGCGCCGCGCTCTGGACGGCCGACCAGGACAAGCTGGTCCTCAGCGGCAGGGTCTCCCTGACCTTGCAGCCCTGGCTCGCGGACCACGCCGTGGCCGGCACCGTGCTGCTCCCCGGTACCGCCTTCGTGGACCTCGCCATCCGGGCGGGTGACCATACCGGCCTCGACGAGCTCGACGAGCTGACCCTCCAGGCCCCCCTGGTGCTGGCCGGCCGTGGCGGAGTCCAGCTCCAGGTCGTGGTCGACGCCCCGGACGAGGAGGGCCGGCGCGCGCTGTCCGTGCACTCCCGCCCGGAACCCGAGCCCGACGCCGCCGCCGTCCACCCGTGGACCCTGCACGCCACCGGCGTACTGGGCCACGCGAAGGAAGGTCCGGCCGTACAGGCCGGCACCCCGTGGCCCCCGGCCGGCGCCGAACCGGTCGACCTGACGGCGGCCTACGACACGCTCGCCGAGCGGGGCTTCCAGTACGGGCCCGCCTTCCAGGGCCTGCGGGCGCTGTGGCGCGCCGGCCGGGAGATGTTCGCCGAGGTCGCGCTCCCGGAGGGCGTCGCCCCGGGCGAGTTCGGGATCCACCCGGCCCTCCTCGACGCCGCCCTGCACCCGCTGGCGCTCGCGGAGGACGGCCGCCTGGCGCTGCCGTTCGCCTGGACCGGCGTCCGGCTGTACGCGGTGGACGCCGGTGTGGTGCGCGTACGGATCACTCCGGAGGGCTCGGGCGCCGCCCTCTCCCTCGCCGACGCGAGCGGTGCGCCGATCGCGTCGGTGAGGACGCTCGGCCTGCGGGCCGTGGACCCCGCGCGGATCGCCGGCTCGGGCGCGCCCCGCCGGCCGCTGCTTCAGGTGGAGTGGACGACCGCCCCGGAGGCCGCCCCGGCCACCGGGTGGGCCGTCGTCGGCGCCTCCGGTCCCGGTCTGCCGGCCCCTCTGGGCAGCTACCCGGACCTCGCCGGCACGGTCGGTGCCCCGCCGCTCGTGGTGGTCCCGTTCCCCGGTGAGGACGGCCCCGGCGCCGTGGCCCACCGGGCTCTGCGGCTGGCCCAGGAGTGGCTCGCCGAGGAGCGGTTCGCCGACTCGCGCCTGGTCTTCGTGACCCGCGACGCGACCACCGCCCGCACGGAGGCCGGACTCGGCTCCGCTCCCGTCTGGGGGCTGGTGCGGACCGCCATGGCCGAGCACCCCGGCCGGTTCGGGCTGCTGGACCTGACGGACTGGGACGTCTCCGAGGCCGAGCTCGGCCGCGCGCTGGCCGTACCGGACGCGCAGGTGAGCCTGCGCGACGGGGCGCTGCTCGTACCCCGGCTGGTCACCTCGCCCACGGCTGGCGACGACACCGTGCCCGCCCTGGACCCCGCGGGCACCGTGCTCGTCACGGGCGCCACCGGCACCCTGGGCCGGCTGTTCGCCCGCCACCTCGTCACCGCCCACGGCGTACGGCAGCTGCTGCTGGTGAGCCGCCGTGGCCGGGACGCGGCGGGCATGCCGGAGCTGGAGGCCGAACTCGCCGCCCACGGAGCCGCCGTGTCCGTGGTCGCCTGCGACACTGCCGACCGCACGGCGGTCGCCGCGCTGCTGGACGCGATCCCCTCGGAGCACCCGCTCACCGCCGTCCTGCACACCGCCGGTGTCCTCGACGACGGCACGCTGCACGCCCTCACCGCCCGGCAGCTCGACGACGTACTGCGCCCCAAGGTCGACGCCGCCCGGCACCTGCACGAGCTGACGGCCGACCTGGACCTGGACGCGTTCGTCCTGTTCTCCTCGCTCGCCGGTACGGTCGGCACGGCGGGGCAGGCCAACTACGCCGCGGCCAACACCTATCTGGACGCCCTCGCGCACCACCGCCAGGCCCTCGGCCTGCCCGGTACGTCGCTGGCCTGGGGGCTGTGGGCCGAGGGCAGCGGGATGACCGGTCACCTGACCGAGGCCGACCTCGCCCGCATGGCCCGGGGCGGCATCGCCCCCCTCGGCAGCGAGCAGGGGCTTGCGCTGTTTGACGCGGCCCTCGCGACCCGCCGCCCGGTGCTCGTCCCGGCGCTGCTCGACTACACCGGACTGCGGGCCCGGAGCGAGGACGGCACCCTGCCCGCGCTCTTCCACGGCCTGGCGCGCCCGGCGCGGCGCACCGCCGCCGGCGAGCGGGCGGGCGGGAACTCCCTCCGGGAACGCCTGGCGCCCCTGGCCCCCCAGGACCAGGAGCGCGCGCTGCTGGAGCTGGTCCGCGGCGTGGTGGCCTCCGTGCTGGGGCACACCGACGCCGGCCAGGTCGCGCCCGACCGGGCCTTCAACGAGCTGGGCTTCGACTCGCTCAAGGCGGTGGAACTGCGCAACCGGCTGAACGCGGCCACAGGTCTGAAGCTGCCCGCGACGCTGGTGTTCGACCACCCGAGTACGGTCGAACTGGCCGGTTTCCTGCGGACCGAGCTGCTCGGCCGGGCCGCCGCACCGGCCGAGGCCGAACCAGCCGTCGGCGCCTCCGACGAGCCGATCGCGATCGTCGCGATGGCCTGCCGCTATCCGGGCGAGGTCAGCTCGCCGGAGGAGCTGTGGGCGCTGCTGTCCGACGAGCGGGACGCCATCGGCCCGTTCCCGGACGACCGTGGCTGGGACCTGGACGGCCTGTACGACGCGGACCCCGACCACATGGGCACCTCGTACACCCGGCACGGCGGATTCCTCTACGACGCCCCGCAGTTCGACCCCGAGCTCTTCGGGGTGAGCGCCCGTGAGGCCACCGCCATCGACCCGCAGCAGCGCCTGCTGCTGGAGATCTGCTGGGAGGCATTCGAACGCGCGGGCATCGACCCGGCCTCACTCAAGGGCAGCCGGACCGGGGTGTTCGCCGGTGTCATGGCCAACGACTACGCGGCACGCCTGAAGGACGCCCCCGAGGCCCTGGAGGGCTATCTGTCGGTCGGCAGCACGGTCAGTGTCGCCTCCGGCCGCGTCGCCTACACCTTCGGCCTCCAGGGACCGGCGATCACCGTCGACACCGCCTGCTCCTCCTCCCTCGTCTCCCTCCACCTCGCCGCGCAGGCGCTGCGGAACGGCGAGTGCGGGCTGGCCCTGGCCGGCGGGGTGACCGTCCTCGCCGCGCCCACTCTGTTCGTGGAGTTCAGCAGGCAGCGCGGCCTGGCACCGGACGGCCGGTGCAAGTCCTTCTCCGCCCGGGCGGACGGGGCGGCCTGGGCCGAAGGCGCCGGAATCCTCCTGCTGGAACGGCTCTCCGACGCCCGGCGCAACGGCCGCCGGGTCCTCGGCGTGATCCGGGGAACCGCCGTCAACCAGGACGGTGCGAGCAACGGCCTCACCGCCCCCAACGGCTCCTCGCAGGAGCGGGTGATCCGCCAGGCCCTGACCAACGCGGGCCTGACCACCGCGGACGTCGACGCACTGGAGGCCCACGGCACCGGTACCACGCTGGGCGACCCGATCGAGGCCCGCGCCGTACTCGCCACGTACGGGCAGGAGCGTACGGCGCCCCTCCTGATGGGCTCCCTGAAATCCAACATCGGACACTCCCAGGCCGCCGCCGGCGTGGCCGGGGTCATCAAGATGGTCATGGCGATGGAGCACGGGGTGCTCCCCAGGAGCCTCCACATTGACGAGCCCAGCCCGCACGTGGACTGGTCCGCCGGGGCGGTCGAACTGCTCACCGAGGCGGTGCCGTGGCCCGAGTCGGACCGGTCGCGCCGGGCAGGCGTGTCCTCCTTCGGCATCAGCGGTACCAACGCCCACGTCATCGTGGAGCAGCCGCCGGCCGAGGGGGTGGCTCCGCCCGCCGCGCCGATGCCGGTCGTGCCCCTGCTGCTGTCCGCGCACAACGACGCGGCTCTGCTCGCGCAGGCGGACCGGGTGGGCGCTGCCCTCGCCGGCGCCGCGCGTGGAGACCTGGCGCCGGCGGGCCGGACCCTGGCCCTCGGACGGGCCGGACTGCCGCACCGCGCCGTCGTGGTGGCCTCCACCGTCACCGAAGCGGTCGACGGATGCGCGGCACCGGCCGTGCGGGGCACCCCCGTGGACGGCCGTACGGCCTTCCTCTTCACCGGCCAGGGCAGCCAGCGACTCGGCATGGGACGGGAGCTGTACACCGTCTACCCCGCCTACGCCGCAGCGCTGGACGCCGTGTGCGAGGAGCTCGACCCGTGGCTGGAGAAGCCGCTGCTCGAGGTCCTCTTCGGCACGGACCCGGCGCCGCTGGACCGGACCGGCTTCACGCAGGCCGCCCTCTTCGCCACCGAGGTCGCGCTCTTCCGGCTCCTCGAAGGCTGGGGCGTGCGACCGGACTTCGTCGCCGGGCACTCCGTCGGTGAGCTGGCCGCCGCGCACGTCGCCGGCGTCCTCTCCCTGGCGGACGCGGCGCAGCTCGTCGCGGCCCGCGGCCGGCTGATGCAGGCGCTGCCCGGCGGCGGCGCGATGCTCGCCGTGGAGGCCGAGGAGCGGGAGGTGCTGCCGCTGCTCGCCGGGCGGGAGGACCTGCTGGACATCGCCGCCGTCAACGGCCCCACCTCCGTGGTGCTCTCGGGCGACGAGGAGGCCGTGGAGGCCGTCGGAGCCGAACTCTCCGCTCTGGGACGCAGGACCAAGCGGCTCCGCGTCAGCCACGCCTTCCACTCGCCGCACATGGACGCGATGCTGGACGAATTCCAGACGGTCGCGAAGGGGCTCACCTTCGCCGCGCCCGCCATCCCGGTCGTCTCCACCCTGACGGGGCAGCTCGCCGGCGCCGAGGAGCTGACCACGTACGAGTACTGGGTCCGGCACGCCCGCCGCCCCGTGCGCTTCCTGGACGCGGCCCGAGCCGCACACAGCCGTCACCGCCCTGGCCCACGCACACGTGCGGGGGGTGCCGGTGGACTGGCGCGCCCTGTTCGGCGAGGACACGGGACCGGCAGCGGAGCTGCCGACCTACCCCTTCCAGCGCCGGCGCTACTGGCTCATGGAGGGGCCCGGCGGCGACGTCACCTCGGCCGGGCTCGACGCCGCACGGCACCCGCTGCTCGGGGCCGCGGTCCCGCTCGCCGACTCCGACGGTGTCCTGTTCACCGGCCGGATATCGGCCCGCAGCCACCCCTGGTTCGCCGACCACGCCGTCGCCGGCACCCTGCTGGTCCCCGGCACGGCCCTGGTCGAGCTCGCGCTCCACGCGGGCGCCGCACTCGGCTGCGAGCGGCTGGAGGAACTCGCCCTCCAGGCGCCTCTGGTCCTCCCCGACGAGGGCGCGCTCCAGCTCCAGATCACCGTCGGCGGCCCCGACGGAGACGGCCGCAGGCCCGTCGCCGTCCACTCGCGCGGGGACCAGGAAGGCGACGTCTGGGACCGGCACGCCACCGGAACCGTGGTGGCCGCCGTCCCCGGCACCCCCGGCCCCGACCTCGTCCCGTGGCCCCCGGCCAGCGCCGAACCCCAGCCGGTCGAGGACCTGTACGACCGCCTCGCCGACCGGGGCTACGGCTACGGACCCGCCTTCCAGGGCCTCCGGGCGGCATGGCGCTCGGGCGAGGACCTCTACGCCGAGGTACGGCTGCCCGTCGACCTCGATGAGGGATTCGCCCTGCACCCGGCCCTGTTCGACGCCGCGCTGCACGCACTGCTCCTGGAGGAGCCTGCCGCACTACGGCTGCCCTTCTCCTTCGGCGGCGTCCAGCTGACCGGGACCGCGACCGGCACCCTGCGGGTCAAGCTGTCACCCCGCCCGGACGGAACGGTCACGGTCGCCGTCGCCGACGGGACGGGCGCGCCGGTCGCCACCGTCGCCTCGCTCGCCGTGCGGGCCGTGCCGGCGGGGACCTCGCTGACCCGCCCCTCGGAGCCGCTCGTGTACGCGGTGGAGCGGGCCGCTGTGGAACTTGCCACCGGTGGTGACATGAGCCTCGCGGTCCTCGGCGGGACCACCCTCGGACTCGCCGCCCGGCACCACGCCGACCTCGCCGGCCTGGCGGCCTCGACGGCGGACGGCGCGCCCGTACCCGACGTGGTCGTCCTTCCGGTACGCCCGGCCACCCCGCAGGAGACCGGCCGGGTCACGGAGGAGACGCTGACGGTCCTGCGGCAGTGGCTCGCCACCGACCCGGCGGCCGGAGCGCGGCTCGCCGTGGTCAGCACCGGGGAACTGGCGCACAGCGCGCTCTCCGGGCTGATGCGGACCGCGGAGTCGGAACATCCGGGACGTTTCCAGCACGTGATCACGGACGGCCGCCCGGCCGGCGGCGACCTGCTCGCGGCGGCCCTGGCCGACCCTCGGCCGCAGATCGAACTGCGCGGAGGGCTGGCCTACGTGACCCGGCTCGCCAAGGTCCCGAACCCGGCCCGGGACACCGGCGGCGCGTTCGACCCGGAGCACACGGTGCTGGTCACCGGGGGCACCGGCGCCCTCGGGGCCCAGGTCGCCCGGCACCTGGTGACCGCCCACGGCGCCCGTCGCCTGCTGCTCACCAGCCGGCGAGGCGGGGCGCGGAATTTGGTCGCCGAACTGGCGGCGCTCGGCGCGGACGTACGCGTCGCGGCATGCGACGCGGCCGACCGCGACGCGCTGGCCGCGCTGCTCGCTTCGGTCCCGGACGAGCACCCGCTCACCGCGGTCGTGCACGCGGCCGGAGTCGTCGAGGACGCCATGCTGGAGGCCACGACCCCGGAGCGCCTCTCCCGGGTCCTGCGGCCGAAGGTGGCAGCCGCGTGGAACCTGCATGAGCTGACCGCCGGGCTGGAGCTGACGCACTTCGTCCTCTTCTCGTCCGTCGCCGGTCTGGTGGGCAACGCCGGACAGGCCGGCTACGCCGCCGGCAACACCTTCCTGGACGCGCTCGCCGGACACCGGCGCGCCGAGGGCCTGCCCGCCGTGTCCCTCGCCTGGGGAATGTGGCAGGACGGCATGGCGAACGACCTCGACCCTGCCGACCGGGCCAGGCTCGCACGCAACGGGATCCTGCCGATGCCGGCCGGCCGGGCGCTCGCCGCCCTCGACACGGCCCTGGCCGGAGCCGAGGCGCCACCGGCGGCCGGCGCGGCGGCGACGCCACCGGTGCTCGCACCGGTGGCCCTCGACCTCGCGGCCCTGCGGAGCCTCGGGGACGCCCTGCCCGAGCTGTACCGGGGCCTGGTGCGCACCGGGCCCCACACCGGCCGGCGAGCCTCCGCCCCGGCGGAGATCCCCCTCGCGCAACGGCTCTCGGGCCTGGACGCGGAGGAGCAGCGGCAGCGGCTGCTCGACCTCGTCAGGGAGCAGGTCGGCATCGTGCTGGCCCACCCGGCCCCGCGGACGATCGACGTCCAGCGCGGACTGCTGGACCTGGGCTTCGACTCCCTGACCGTGGTCGAACTGCGCAACCGGCTGAACACCGTCACCGGAATGCGGTTGCCCAGCACGCTCGTCTTCGACCACCCGACCGTTCAGGCTCTCGCCGAACACCTGCGGGGCGAGCTGGCCGGCGAAGCGGCGGACCCGGTCCAGGCGGCCCTGGACGCCCTCGAGGCCGCGCTCTCGGCCGCCGGACCTCCGGACGGCGACGGCCCGGCGGGAACGTACGCCACGCGACTGCGCGGTCTGCTCCGGACGGTGGACGGCGGCCCCCACGGCGCCGACATCGACCTGGCGACCGACGACGAACTCTTCGCAGCACTTGACAACGAACTCGGCAGGTAGACATGGACAACGAGCAGAAACTTCGCGACTACCTCAAGCGGGCGACGGTCGATCTGCGGGAGAGCCGGCAGCGGGTGCAGGATCTGGAGGAGCGCGCACACGAGCCGATCGCGATCGTGGGCATGGCCTGCCGGCTGCCGGGCGGTGTCGCCTCCCCGGAGGACCTTTGGGAGCTGCTGAGCGCCGGACGTGACGCGGTCGGTCCCTTCCCGGACGGCCGTGGCTGGGACCTGGAGAACCTGTACCACCCGGACCCCGACCACCTCGGCACCTCGTACGCCCGCGAAGGCGGCTTCCTGTACGACGCGGACCGGTTCGACGCCGAGTTCTTCGGCATCAGCCCCCGCGAGGCGGCGGCGATGGACCCCCAGCAGCGGTTGCTGCTGGAGACCAGCTGGGAGGCTTTCGAGCACGCGGGCATCGCCCCGACGACGCTGAGGGGCACCCGTACCGGGGTGTACATGGGCGTCATGTACGACGACTACGGCTCCCGCCCCCACACCCCCGAGGGCTTCGAGGGCTACATGCTGACCGGGAGCGCGGGCAGCGTCGCGTCGGGCCGGCTGGCCTACACCTTCGGCCTGGAGGCGCCGGCGGTGACGGTCGACACCGCGTGTTCCTCCTCGCTCGTCGCGCTGCACCTCGCCGCGCAGGCGCTGCGCCAGGGTGAGTGCTCGATGGCGCTCGCCGGCGGTGTGACCGTGATGGCGACACCCGGCACGTTCGTGGAGTTCTCCCGGCAGCGCGGGCTGGCGCCGGACGGGCGGTGCAGGGCCTTCTCGTCGTCGGCGGACGGCACGGGCTGGGCCGAGGGCGTGGGCGTGCTGGTGCTGGAGAAGCTGTCGGACGCGGAGCGCGCCGGGCACCGGGTGCTGGCGGTGGTGCGGGGCTCGGCGGTGAACCAGGACGGTGCGAGCAGCCAGCTGACCGCACCGAATGGGCCGTCGCAGGAGCGGGTCGTGCGGGCCGCGCTGGCCGACGCGCGGCTGTCGGCGTCCGAGGTGGACGCCGTGGAGGCGCACGGTACGGGTACACGGCTCGGCGATCCGATCGAGGCGCGGGCGCTCATGTCCGCGTACGGCCAGGCCCGGGGGGACGACAACCCGCTGTGGCTGGGTTCCGTGAAGTCGAACATCGGTCACACGCAGGCCGCGGCGGGTGTCGCGGGCGTGATCAAGATGGTCATGGCGATGCGCGAGGGGGTTATGCCCCCGACGTTGCACGTGGACGAGCCGACCCCCGAGGTCGACTGGTCGGCGGGCACCGTGAGGCTGCTGACGCGGACTCAGCGGTGGCCGGAGCTCGGCCGTCCGCGCCGGGCGGGTGTGTCGTCCTTCGGGATCAGCGGGACCAACGCTCACGTGATCCTCGAAGAGGCGCCACGCGCCCGTGCCACCGGACCGGCGGACGACGCACAGCGGCCGGAGCCGGGCGCGCCGGCGCTGCCGGCGCCGTGGCTGCTGTCCGCCAAGTCGGAAGCCGCGCTCCAGGCGCAGGCGGGCCGGCTGCGGGACTGGCTCGCCGCGCACCCCGAGGCGGATGACGCTGATGTCGCCGCCGCCCTGCTCACCGGGCGCGCTCAGCTGGCGCGGCGCGGCGCGGTGCTCGGCGCCGACCGGGCCGCTCTGCTCGCCGGCCTCACGGCCCTGGCCGAGGGCGCGGAGTCCCCGCAGCTCGTGTCGGGTGCCGCCACCACCGGCGGGACGGCCTTCCTGTTCACCGGCCAGGGCGCGCAACGCGTCGGCATGGGCGAAGGGCTGGCCGCCGCGTTCCCCGTGTTCGCCGCCGCCCTCGACGAGATCTGCGCGGAGTTCGACGCCCTGCTGGGGGTGTCGCTGCGCGAGGTCATGTCCGGCCGGGCCGGCGACACCGGGCACAGCGCCCCGCTCGACCGGACGGAGTACACACAGCCCGCGCTGTTCGCGTTCGAGGTGGCGCTGTACCGCCTCCTGGAGTCGTTCGGCGTGACCCCGGACGTGGTGGTCGGGCATTCGATCGGTGAGCTGGCCGCGGCCTACGTGGCCGGGGTGTGGTCGCGGGCCGACGCGTGTCGGCTCGTCGCCGCCCGTGGCCGGCTGATGGGCGCGCTGCCGGCCGGCGGAGCGATGCTCGCCGTCGCGGTGCCGGAGGAGCGGGCGCTGCACCTGCTCGCGACCGGGCCGGTCTCGCTGGCGGCCGTGAACGGGCCCACGGCCGTGGTGTTCTCGGGCGGGACGGCGGCGATCGCCGCCCTGGAGGAGCGGCTGAAGGACGAGGGCGTCAGGACGAACCGGCTGACGGTCAGTCACGCCTTCCACTCGGCGCTGATGGAGCCGATGCTCGCCGCGTACGAGGAGGTCGCCGGGTCGGTTGCCTACCGGGAGCCCCGCATGGAAGTGTGCTCCACGGTGTCCGGTGCGCCGGCCGGTCCCGAGCTGCTGACGCCGCAGTACTGGGTGCGGCAGGTGCGCGAGGCCGTGCAGTTCGCCCCGGCGGTGCGGTCGCTCGCCGACGCCGGGGTGCGCCGGTTCGTCGAGGTGGGTCCGGACGCGGTGCTGGCGGCGCTGACCCGCCACACGCTGAACGACGAGGTGGCGCAGCGCTCGCTGGTCGAGGCGGCGTCACGGCGGGGCGTCGACGAGGCCGGCCAGTTCCTTCGGCTGCTCGGCGCCGCCCATTGCTCGGGCGTCACCGTCGACTGGTCGCCGCTGTCACCGGCAGGGCCGGTCACCCACCTCGACCTGCCGGTCTACGCCTTCCAGCACCGCCGCTACTGGGTGCAGCCCGAGGACGGCGCGCTCGGTGACCTGGGCCGCGCCGGCCTGTCCACGCTCGACCACCCGATGCTGCGCGTCGCCGCGCCGCTCGCCGGGCGTGACGCATGGCTCTTCAGCGGCAGGCTCTCCACCACCGACCAGCCGTGGACCGCCGACCACACGGCGTTCGGTTCGAGGCTGCTGCCCGGCACCGGGTTCGTGGAGCTCGCGTCGGCGGCGGGCAGCCGCTTGGACCTGCCCGTCGTGAACGAACTCGTCCTGGAGACACCGCTGGTGTTCGACGGCACCGCCGCCGTGGACGTACAGGTGTCGGTGACCGAGCCCGACCACACCGGCCGACGGCGCCTGTCGGTCCACTCGCGTGCCGCCACCGGCACCGCGCCGTCCCACCCGGGCGAGCCGGACTGGACGCTGCACGCCACCGGCGTCCTCGCTCCCGCCGACGCTGTTACACCGGCCTGGAGCGACCCCGACTGGCCGCCGGCCGACGGCGAGCCGATCGACGGAACGCGGCTGTACGACCGGCTCGCCGCCCTGGGATTCGGCTATGGCCCGAGCTTCCAGGGCGTGCGCGCCGCCTGGACCAGCGGTGACGACGTCTTCGCCGAGGTGTCCCTGGACGGGACGACGGCGGGCCGGGCGGCGGCCTTCGGGGTCCATCCGGCGCTGCTGGACGCGATCTTCCACGCCGCCATCGACGTACTCGCCGACGACCTCCCCGACGGCAGGCTGCCGCTTCCGTTCTCCTTCGGCGGCGTCCGTGTCTTCCGGCGCGGCGCGAGCGCGGTCCGCGCCCGCATCATCCGGTCGGGTTCCGAGAAAGTGCGCATCGACGCCTGCGACGCCACCGGCGCCGCCGTGCTGTCGATCGACGCCGTGCTCGCCCGCCCTGCGGACGCGCGCGCTCTCGCCGGGGCCCGCTCCCCGCTCCACACGATCGCCTGGACGCCGGTGACGGCGCCCGAGGTGCCGGACCGGCCCCTGGTCGCCCTGGGGCGGCCCGTCGAGGGCTGCGCCGAGACGTTCGAGGATGTCACGGCGTTCGTGGCAGGCGGGAACCCCACCGGCGCGGCCGTCGTCTGGTCGCCCGGAACGGCGGCGGAGGACGGCGCCGACGTCCCGGCGACCGTCCGCACCGCCGTGCACAACGCCCTCGCGGTGCTGCGTGACTGGCTCGCCGAACCGGGCTGCGCCGACTCGACGCTGATCGTGCTGACCCGCAACGGGGCGGGTCTGCCCGGTGAGACGCCGGATCTCGCGGCGGCGGCCGTCCGTGGCCTGGTGCGCAGCGCGCAGTCGGAACATCCGGGGCGCATCGTGAGCGTGGACCTCGACGACGACGACCTCGCGGACCCGCACCGGCGGATCGCCGCCGCAGCCGCCATGGACGAACCCCAGCTCGCGATCCGTGTCGGCGCCACGGTGGCACCGAGGCTGGTCCGTGCGGCCACCGCCGCGCCGGCCGGCGAGCCCTTCGGTGACGGCACGGTCCTGATCACCGGCGGCGCCGGCGGACTGGGCGCCGTCACCGCACGCCACCTGGTCACCCGCCACGGGGTGCGCCGGCTGCTGCTCGTCTCGCGCCGGGGCTCCGCCGCGCCGGGGGTCGCGGAGCTG
Source organism: Streptomyces sp. NPDC025273 (assembly GCF_040638585.1). Lineage (NCBI taxonomy): Bacteria > Bacillati > Actinomycetota > Actinomycetes > Kitasatosporales > Streptomycetaceae > Streptomyces > Streptomyces sp. NPDC025273. Next base: position 60,847 of record NZ_JBEZYP010000011.1, on the reverse strand, counting down.
GTCACCGAACTGACCGCGCTGGGCGCCCGCGTACGCGTCGCCGCCTGCGATGTCAGCAAGCGCTCCGATGTGGCGGCGCTGCTGGAATCCGTACCCGTGCACGAACCGGTGACCGCTGTCGTGCACACCGCAGGCGTGGTCGACGACGGCACCGTCGAGACCCTGACCGCGGAGCAGGTGGACCGGGTGCTCGCCCCGAAGGCCGATGCCGCCTGGCATCTGCACGAGCTCACCCGCGACATGGACCTGGCGGCGTTCGTGCTGTTCTCCTCCGCCGGGCCGCTGCTCGGCGGGCAGGGCCAGGGCAACTACGCGGCGGCGAACGCGGTGATGGACGCCCTTGCCCAGCTGCGCCGCAGTGCCGGTCTGCCCGCACACTCGCTGGCCTGGGGGCTGTGGAAGCGCGGCATGGCCGAGGCGCTGAACGAGGCGGGCGCCGAACACCTGGCCCGTCAGATCCGCACGCGTCTGGGCCTGTCCCCGATCGAGCCGGACACCGGCATGCGGATGTTCGACGACGCGCTGACCACCGGCGAACCGATGCTGATGACCGCGCTGCTCGACACGCAGGCCCTCACCGCGCTGGGCCGGCTCGGCACGCTGCCCGCCGTGCTGCGTGGTCTGATCCACGTGCCGTCGCGCGGCCGGACCTCCGACAGCCCGTTGCGCCGGCGGTTGCTGGACGCCCCCGCCGATCGGTGGGAGTCGCTGATCCGCGACGAGGTCCGCGCGATCGCCGCCGGGGTACTCGGCCACGAGTCGGCCGACGCCGTCGACCCCGAAACGCCCTTCACGGAACTGGGCTTCGACTCGCTCGGCGGAGTCGAGTTCCGCAACAAGGTGACCGCCGCCACCGGTGTCCCGCTTCCGTCCACGCTGGTGTTCGACTATCCGACCACCGCCGCCGTCGCGGACTTCCTGCGTACCAGGGTCGACAGCGCGGCGCCGGCACGGTCGCGCCCCGCCACGGCCAGGGCCAGGGCCGACGAGCCGATCGCGATCGTCGGCATGAGCTGCCGGTACCCCGGCGGCGTGGAGAACGCCGACCAGCTCTGGGACCTGATCGCCGGGCGCGTGGACGCGATCGGCCCGATGCCCGATGACCGCGGCTGGGACATCGACCACCTGTACGACACCGTCCCCGGCACACCCGGCAAGATGTACACACGGGAAGGCGGATTCCTGCGCGCCGCGGGTGATTTCGATGCCGCCTTCTTCGGCATCGGCCCCCGTGAGGCAGCGGCGATGGACCCGCAGCAGCGGCTGCTGCTCGAAGCGTCCTGGGAAGCGCTCGAGGACGCCGGTATCGACCCGGCCTCCCTGCGCGGCAGCGACACCGGGGTGTACGCCGGCGTCATGTACCAGGACTACGGCTACACGGCGCGCGAGGCCGCCGACGGTGCCGCGGAAGGCTATCTGGCGACCGGATCGGGCGGCAGCGTCGTCTCCGGCCGGGTGTCCTACGCCCTCGGTCTGGAAGGACCCGCGGTGACGGTGGACACGGCGTGCTCGTCGTCGCTGGTGGCCCTGCACCTGGCGGTGCAGGCCCTGTGCGCCGGGGAGACGTCGCTGGTCCTGGCCAGCGGGGTGACGGTCATGTCCACCCCGATGCTGTTCCAGGAGTTCTCCCGGCAGCGGGCCCTGTCACCGGACGGGCGCTGCAAGGCGTTCTCGAGCGCCGCGGACGGTGTCGCGTGGGCCGAGGGCGTCGGCGTGCTCGCCCTGGAGCGGTTGTCCGACGCGCAGCGCAACGGGCGCCCCGTGCTGGCCGTGATCCGCGGCAGCGCGGTAAACCAGGACGGCGCGAGCAACGGCCTGACCGCACCGAACGGGCCCTCCCAGGAGCGGGTGATCGCCCAGGCACTGGCCAGGGCAGGGGTGTCGGCGGCCGAGGTGGACGCCGTGGAGGCGCACGGCACCGGCACCACGCTGGGTGACCCGATCGAGGCACAGGCGCTGATCAACGCCTACGGCCAGGACCGCGCCGAGCCACTGCGGATCGGGTCGCTGAAGTCGAACATCGGGCACGCGCAGGCCGCTGCCGGTGTCGGCGGTGTGATCAAGATGGTGCAGGCGCTGCGGCACGAGACGCTGCCGCCCACCCTGCACGTCGACGAGCCGTCACCGCACGTGGAGTGGCCGGCGGACGCGGTACGGATCCTGACCGAGGCCGAGCCGTGGCCCGCCGGCGGTCGCCCGCGCCGGGCGGGGGTGTCGTCGTTCGGGATCAGCGGGACAAACGCGCACGTGATCCTGGAGGAGGCGCCCCCGGCCCCGCCCCGGCCGGTCGATCCACCGCGCCCGCCGGCCGTGCCGCTGCTGTTGTCCGCGCGGACACCTGCCGCGCTGCGGTCCCAGGCGCGCCGTCTGCACGACACGCTGAGCGAACGTCCGGAGCTCGACCTCACCGATGTCGCGGTGACGCTGGCACTGCACCGCGCGCGGTTCGACCGGCGCGCCGCCGCCGTGGGCCAGGACCGGGAGACACTGCTCGCCGCCCTGGCGCGCCTGGCGGCCGACGAGCCGGGACCGGGCATCGCCGACGACGCCGGCCGGACCGGGACGACCGCGTTCCTGTTCACCGGCCAGGGCGCCCAGCGGACCGGGATGGGCGCCGGGCTGTACCGAGCGTTCTCCGCTTTCGCGGCGGCGCTCGACGAGGTGTGCGCGGAGTTCGACGCCCACCTGGGGCACGCGCTGCGGGACGTGATGTTCGGCGCGGCCGACGAGACGCTGCTCGACCGCACCGAGTACACCCAGCCCGCGCTGTTCGCGTTCGAGGTGGCGATGTACCGCCTCGTCGAGTCGCTGGGCGTGACGCCGGACGTGGTCGCCGGGCACTCGATCGGCGAGCTGGCCGCGGCCTACGTGGCCGGTGTGTGGTCGTTGCCGGACGCGTGCACCCTCGTCGCGGCCCGAGGCCGCTTGATGGGGGCGCTGCCGGCAGGCGGGAGCATGCTGGCCGCCGCGGTGCCGGAGGGGCGGGCCCTGGAGCTGCTGGCGGCCGACGCCGGTCCGGCAGCCGGCGCGGTCTCCCTGGCCGCGGTGAACGCCCCCGACGCGGTGGTCCTCTCCGGAGACGCCGACGCGGTCTCGGCGGTCGAGTCGAGGCTCGTGGCCGAAGGCGTCAGGACCAGCAGGCTGCGGGTGAGCCACGCGTTCCACTCCGTCCTGATGGACCCGATGCTGGCCGAGTTCGCGGAGATCGCCGCCGGCCTGACGTACCGGGAGCCGCGCATCCCTCTGTGCTCCACGGTCACCGGCGCGTTCGCCGGCGCCGCGGTGGGCACGCCCGAGTACTGGGTACGGCAGGTGCGCGAGGCGGTGCGCTTCGCCCCGGCGGTGCGGTCCCTGCTCGACTCGGGCGTGGGCCTGTTCGTCGAGCTCGGCCCGGACGCGGTGCTGACGGCCATGACCCGCGCCACCGCGGCGGCCGACGTCGCGGCGCGCGCCTCGGTGGTCGCGGCGTCCCGCCGCACCGTCGACGAACCCGGACAGCTGGTCGCCGCGCTGGCCACCGCGCACTGCGCGGGCCGGCCGGTGCGGTGGTCCGACTACTTCGGAGCGCGACCGCAGGCACGGATCACGCTGCCCGCCTATCCCTTCCAGCACGAACGCTTCTGGCTGCTGCCCGCGGAGGCCGCAGCGCCGCTCGCCGGCGCCGACTCCGCCGGCCATCCGCTGCTGCACGCCCAGATGCAGCTCGCCGGCAAGGACGAATGGCTGTTCACCGGCAGGCTCTCGCTGCGTACGCACCCCTGGCTCGCCGACCACACGGTCCTGGGCACGGTCATGATGCCAGGGACCGGATTCGTGGAACTGGCCCTGGCGGCCGGCGCCCGGCTCGGCGTGCCACGGCTGGCTGAACTGGTCCTCGCGGCGCCGCTGGTCCTCCCGGCCGACGGCACCGCGGACCTCCAGCTCGCCGTGGGCGAACCCGACGCGGCCGGGCACCGGACCGTGGCCGTCCACGCCCGCGTCGCCGACGCCTGGGTGCCGCACGCCCATGGCCTGCTCACGCCCGCCGCACCGGTCCCGGCACCGGACTGGTCCCGCGCGTGGCCTCCGGCCGCGGGCGAGCCGGTCGACGGGGAGCAGGTGTACCGCGCGCTCGGCGACCTCGGCTTCGGGTACGGCCCGGTGTTCCAGGGTGTTCGCGCCGCGTGGACCCGTGGGGAGGAAGTCTTCGCCGACCTGGCGCTCGACACCGACAGCGCGGCGCGCGCCACCGACTTCGGGCTGCACCCGGCACTGCTGGACGCGGTGTTCCACGCGGCGGTCGGACCTCTCGTCGAGGGCGGGCCCGACGGCCGGCTGCCCCTCCCCTTCGCCTTCGACGGTGTCCAGGTGGCACAGTCCGGCGTGGGCGCCCTGCGTGTCCGTATCGCCCGCATCGCACCGGACACCCTGCGCGTGGACGCGGCCGACGCGACCGGTGCCCTCGTGCTGAGCGTGAAATCGGTGCGGTCCCGCCCGATCGAGCCGCAGGCGCTGGCCGAGCTGCGCGGCGCGGCACCGCTGTTCGACCTGGAATGGGTCGCCGTGCCTGCCGCCCCCGAGGCGGATGCGGGGCGCGTCGTCGTGCTGGGTGACCCGGCGGCCGTCGAGGCCCCGGAGCCCGCGACGAGCTGTGCCGATCTGGCCGGACTCGCCGGGCTGGGGGACGTTCCCGACACGGTGGTATGGCAGGCGCCCCGCGGGACAGGGGCGGGCGCGGCGGACGTCCACACCGGCGTTCTGACGACGCTCGCCCTGTTGCAGGGCTGGACAGGCGCCGCTCACCCCGGCCGGCTCGTGATCGTGACCCGCACGGCCGCCGGGCTGCCCGGTGAGGAGCCCGATCTGGCCGGGGCCGCCGTGGCGGGCCTCGTGCGCAGCGCACAGGCCGAGCATCCGGGCCGTTTCCTGCTCATCGACCACGACGGCGACGCCCTGCCGCTCACCTCGCTCGCCGACGCCGTGGCCCAGGACGAACCGCACCTGGCCGTGCGCGGGGGACGGCTCCTGGCACCGCGACTGCGGTCGCTGCCCGCCACCGGAGCGGGCGCGCCGCCGTCGTTCGACCGGGGCACCGTGCTCATCACCGGCGGCACCGGCGGCATCGGTGCGATCGTCGCCCGGCATCTGGTCACGGCGCACGGCGCACGGCGGCTGCTGCTGGTGTCGCGACGCGGCGCTGCCGCGGACGGCGCCGCCGAACTGACCGCCGAGCTGACCGGCCACGGCGCCCACGTCCAGGTCGTGGCGTGCGACGTTACCGGACGCACCGCGGTCCAGAACCTGTTGGCCGGCATCGGCACCGACGCGCCGCTGACTGCCGTTATCCACGCGGCGGGCGTCCTGGACGACGGCACACTCGACGCCCTGACCGCCGAGCGGACGACACGGGTGCTGGCGCCGAAGGTCGACGCGGCATTGCATCTGCACGAGCTGACGCGCGATCTGGATCTGTCGGCGTTCGTGCTCTTCTCGTCCGCGGCCCCGCTGCTCGGCGGACAAGGACAGGGCAACTACGCCGCCGCGAACAGTGCCCTGGACGCCCTGGCACGCCTGCGGCGCAGCGCGGGCCTGCCCGCGCACTCCCTGGCCTGGGGGTTGTGGACCGTCGGCATGGCAGGGGCGCTCAGCGGGGACGGTGCCGAGCAGTACGCCCGCCGGATCCGGGCCAGGCTGGGCCTGGTCCCGATCGACCCGGATTCCGGGATGGCGCTGTTCGACCACGCGCTGGAGACCGACCGGGCGACACCGATGACGGCGCTGCTGGACACGGCGGCGCTCACCGCCCTGGCGCGCGGCGGCACACTGCCCGCGGTGCTGCGCGGCATGATCCGGGTCCCCCGGGTCACCGGGAGCGCCGGTGTCAGTCTGGCGCGGCAGCTGGCCGCCCTGCCCGACGCCGACCTCGACGCCGCGGTCCTGCGCGAGGTACGCCACGTCGCGGCGGCGGTCCTCGGCCACCTCTCCGGTGACGCGATCGACCCGGACGCGCCGTTCACCGAGCTAGGGTTCGACTCCCTCGGTGCCGTCGAGTTCCGGAACCGGCTGGCACAGCTGACCGAGCTGACGTTGCCGTCGACGCTGATCTTCGACCACCCGACCGCCGCCGATGTGGCGAAACTGGTGCGGTCGCGGTTCGAGGAGTCCGGCACCGGCGTGGCCGAGCAGGTACCGGCCGGCGTGCGCGGCACGATCACCGAGCTGGTGTCGGCGGCGCATCGCCGCGGTGAGCTGGCAGGGGCGATGCCGCTGCTGACCGCGAGCGCCGCCCTGATGCCCCTGTACTCCGCCGAGGAGGCCGCCACCCGGCGCCCGGCCGCGCAGCTCCTGGCGCGCGGCGACACGGCACCGGCACTGGTCTGCATCCCCTCGTTCCTCGCGGGATCGGGTTCCCACCAGTTCGCGCGCCTCGCCCGTGAACTGGGCGGCGAGCGGCGGGTCAGCGCGTTGCGGCTGCCCGGCACGCGCGCGGGTGACGACCTGCCACCGACCTGGACGGCGGCGATCGAGAGCCTCGCCGCGAGCGTCGCGGCGGAGCTCGGCCGAAGCCCGGTGGCGCTCATCGGCTATTCGGCCGGTGGCGCGATCGCCCATGCGGTCGCCCGGCGGATCGAGGACGACGGAGGCACGCTGGCGGGCGTCGCGATGATCGACACCTACTCCCCGGACGACATCGAACTCAACCGCCACGTGCTCACCGACGCGCTGGGGCAGATCCTGTCCCGGAACAACGCTCTGACCCCCGTGGACGACCACGGCTTGCTCGCCATGGGTGGCTATGTGCGCATTTACCCCGACCGCGAGGCCGAACAGATCGCCGCACCCACACTGAATCTGCGGGCCACCCTGACGCTGAGCACCTTCGGAGACAGCGACCCCGTCCCGGACTGGCAGCACCGTGGACCGATCGAGCACATCGAGGCGGATCACTTCTCGATCATCGAGGAGCGGGCGCCGGAGACCGCCGCGCATCTGCGGCGCTGGCTGGACTCACTCGGCGGCCGGTGAGGGCCGGACCGTCGGAACGGGGGAACGGAGACGCCTGACAGCTCTGCCCGAGCCCGAGCACGCCGCCCGCGCGGCGCGCTCGAGCTCGGGCTCGTCCGTCCGCAGCGGGGGCGCCGCGCGACAGTTCAGGTCCCCGAGGGCAAAGAATTGCCTCGGCCGCAACCACCGAGGGAGGTGAATTCCTCCGGCTCGGAAATTCACCGGAGACAGAAAACTATTCGATCCGCAAATTCGATGGAGGCACAGAATGGCGCGGTCTGCAAATCCGCCGGAGGCATAAAGGCCGCCCGGTTGCAACCGTGTCGGCGAGAAATTCTGAGCTTGACAGTGTTGTAGGGCCTGTTTATAGTCGCGTCGTTCAAGTTTCCGCCGATCGATATTCGAAGGTGGTCATGACCGCGCCTCCGACGTTGCCGAAATCCAGGCAACGGTTAATTCTCGCCGTACTCATGGTGTGTTCGCTGCTGATCTGGCTGGACAACACCGTTCTCAGTATCACTCTGGAGACCCTTGCCGACCCGGTCCAGGGGCTGGGCGCCAGCCCGGCCGAGCTGCAATGGGCCACCGGCGCCTACACCCTGGTCTTCGCGACCCTGATGTTCACCGCCGGTGCGATGGGCGACAGCTTCGGCCACCGGAATGTGCTCGCCATCGGCCTGGTGATCTTCGCCGGGGCCTCGATCTGGGCGGCGTACGCGGGCGATGCGGGCCAGCTGATCGCCGCACGGGCCGCGATGGGAGTCGGCGCCGCACTGATCATGCCGGCCAACTTCGCCATTCTGTTGTGGACCTTCACCGGCGCCGGGCGGGCAACCGCGATCGCCATTTCCTCGACATCCACCGGTGTCGGAATGGCGGCGGGCCCGGTGCTGGCGGGACTTCTGCTCGGCCATTTCTGGTGGGGTTCGGTCTTTCTCGTCAACGTCCCGATCATCGTGGTGGCACTGGCCGGGATCGTCTTTCTGGTCCCCAATTTCCGCAGCCCCTCCGTGCGGCCGATGGACCCGGCCGGGATCCTGCTGTCCATCACCGGACTCGCGGCGCTGACCTACGGCGTGATCCGTGCGGGGCAGGTGGACGACTGGAGCCGTTGGGACGTCTGGGCGCCGACCGCGGCCGGGATCGTCCTGCTGGTCGTCTTCGTGCTCGTCGAATTGCGGACCGAGGCACCGAGTTTCGATCCCCGGCTGCTCGCCCAGAGGATGTTCGGCGGTGGCAACGCGTCCATGGCGTTGCTGTTCTTCTCCGTCGCCGCCATCACCTTCTACAACGCGTTCTACATGCAGGGCGCGCTGGGTTACTCACCGATGAAGGCCGGTTTGGCCAATGTTCCGACGGCCGTCGGCGCCGTCGTGGGCGCGCCCCTGGGCGCACGTCTCGTCGGCCGATGGTCACTGCGCCCCGTCGCCGTGCCGGCGCTCACGGTGGCGGCGCTCACCATGGGCGCGGTCGGATTCCTCGATCTGCACACCCCGCTCGTCTGGATCGCTCTCCTGCTGCTGGCGCAGGGCCTCTCCGTCGGCATGGTGATGGCCCCGGTGACCGGCGCACTGCTCAGCAGCCTACCGCTGGAGCGGTCCGGTGCCGGGTCGGCCGTCACCAACACGGCGCGGCAGGTCGGCAGCGTGATCGGGATCGCGGTGGGCGGCACGATCATGTCGATCGCGTACCGAGACGCGATCGAACCCTCGCTGGGAGCTGTCCCGGAGGCGGTGCGGGACAGCGCCCGGGTCTCCGCGGAACAGGCCCGCCATGTCGCCACCACGATCGATCAGCCCGCTCTCGCGCGGGCCGCCGATCAGGCGTTCATCCACGCCATGCACGTCGGTGCGGTCTGGATCATGCTCATCACGCTCGTCGCGGTGGCCGTGCTGATGATCGCCCTGCCCGCTGCCGGAAAGAAGAAGAACCCGGCACCGGAACCGGAGTACGAAGGGGCCCGCAGCGCCGAGCCTCATTCCACCGCCTGACGGGGTGGACGCGGACGGGAACCCGGACCGGAACGGGCGGGAACGCGGACGGAACTCCGACGGCCGCCGCCGTGAAGGGCTGTCGGTCACCCGCCGCCGGGCTGCACTGCGGCGAGCGGGGTGCGAGTCCGCCGGTCCGTCTCCCGGCGGAGCGGTCCGATTCCCGGCGGAAGATCTCACCCCGTATGTCTCGCCCGACCCGAAGGAGCCCCCGGTTGTCGACCATGAATGATCCCGCTGTGCGTGCGGTGGAAGCGGAGCGGGATTACGCCTCCTCCTTGTACGCGTTGCTCAACGAGCGGCTTTCCGAGGCCCGCGAGAGCCGGGCGAGCGTGTTGAAGGCCAAGGCGGAAAGTGCGGGTGAGGCATACGAGAGAGAGATCGCCGCCGAGCGGCTGGCCAAGGAGATCGGCCGGTTGGAGGGCGCCGAGAAGGGGCTGGTCTTCGGGCGCATCGACTGGACGGACGGCACGGCCCTGCGCATCGGGCGCATCGGACTGCAGACGGAGGAGGACGACCTGCCTCTGCTCGTGGACTGGCGTGCGAACGCGGCACGTCCTTTCTACGAGGCGACACCGGTCCACCCGATGGACCTGCGGCGGCGCCGGCACCTGCGTCTGGAGGAGCGCACGGTCATCTCGGTGAGCGACGAGCTCCTGGACGGGACCGCCCCCACCGACGACGACGTCGTGGGGGACGGTCCGCTGACCGAGGCTCTGTCGGCACGGCGTACGGGCATGATGCAGGCGGCCGTCGCGACGCTCCAGGCCGAGCAGGACGAGATCGTCCGCTCCGCCCACCGCGGGGTGACCGTGGTCCAGGGCGGCCCCGGCACCGGAAAGACGGTGGTCGCCCTGCACCGGGCGGCCTACGTCCTGTACGCGTTCCCGCGCGCCGCCGAGGAGGGTGTCCTCGTGGTGGGGCCGAACGCCCGGTTCCTCGACTACATCTCCCAGGTTCTCCCCTCGCTGGGCGAGAACGATGTCGTCCTGGCGACCTGCCAGGAACTGGCCGGGGTCTCCACGGACGCGGTGGACCCGTTCGACAGGGCGCGTCTCAAGGGCGGCTCCGACCTCGCCGACGCGCTGGCCGGTCTGCTGCGCGTCCACCAGGCCCCTGCCGGCGATTTCACCGTGCGGGTCGGACAGGAACGGGTCCACCTCTCCGGCGAGGAGGTCGCCATGGCACGTGAGGCCGCCGTCCGGGCCGTATCGGGGCACAACCCCGCGCGCCAGGCGTTCAAGGAGCTCCTGGTCGACGCCGTCACCGACGCGATGCAACGGGACATGAGCGAGGTCCTCGAACAGATCGACGCCGATGCCGAGAGGATGACGGGCATCAACCTCGACCGGTTCACGGGCGTCGCCCAGCGCCGCGTCGAAGGTGCGGCCGACCCCGGTCCGGTCCACGAACTGGACCTGGACGCCATCCGGGACGATCTCCTCGACGACGCGGGCGTCGACCGGGCGGTCGAGACGCTGTGGCCACGGCTGGTACCGGGTGACCTCGTGAAGGCGCTCCTGAAGGATGCCGACGCTCTCGCCGAGTACCTGCCCCGCTTGACCGCGCAGGAGCGGTCCCTTCTGCTGCGCGGCCCGGACGACCCGTGGACCGATGCGGATGTGCCCTTGCTGGACGAGGCGGCGAGCCTGGTCGACGGCCCCCCGGAGCGGACGTACGGGCATGTCGTCGTCGACGAGGCCCAGGAACTGACCGCCATGCAGTGGCGGATGATCGTCCGCCGCTGCCCGGCGAGGGCGATGACGCTGGTGGGGGACTTCGCCCAGGCGGGCCCGGTCGCGACCGCATGCGACTGGAAGGAAGCGCTGAGCCCTCACGTCGGACCTCGGTTCAAGCTCCACAACCTGACCGTCAGCTACCGCACCACGCAGGAGATCCTGGAGAGCGTCCGGGACCTGCTCACGCGAATCGCCCCCGACCAGAAGCCCACACGGTCACTGCGGAGCGGTGAGAGCCCTCGCACCGTGACCACCCCCCCGGACGGGTTGGTGGCCGCCGCCGTCCAGGAACTCCGCGCCCAGAGCACCACGCATCCGGGCGAGCTCCTGGGTGTGATCTGCGCGGTCAACAGGGTGAGGGAACTGACGGCCCAGGGCATCGCTCACCACGCACGCATCGTGCCCGCGTCCGAAGCACGCGGCCTCGAATTCGACGGGGTCGTCGTCGTGGACCCCGAGGAGATCATCACGGCCCACCCCGGCGGGGAGAGGGACCTGTACGTGGCCCTGACCCGCGCGACCAAGCGCCTCTGCACCATCACCGTCCAGCCCGCCTGAACACGAGGCGCCCGCGGTGTCACCGCGGGCGCCGCCGACGCGGGACGATCACCGCCCCGCCCCCGCCGGGCCGCTCGCCGCCTCCCCGCGCGCACCCGGCCGCCCACGGTCCGGTCCGAGCCGACGATGTCCCGCTCCCCGCCGCGGCAGGGTGAAGCCGACCGTCGCGCTCCCGGTCGTACACGCCGGGCCCGAGCCCGAGACCGAGTCCGCGCCGGAAACCCTCAGCCCGGCTGTCCACGGGCATGCCGCCGGCCACACCCGACAGGCCCCCATGACGCACGACGTCCGGGCCGTCGAGGCCGCCCCCACCCTCTCCCGGTGCACCGCACAGCCCTCCGACTCGTCGAGATGAACCCGGCATAGGCGCATACGCGATCAGGTCGGGACCATCGAACGCGGAAACAGCCCCGAGATCCTATGCGAATTTTTTACTTGAAATTTTTCTTCGGAGATGCCTTGCGATCGAACGGGGCTGATCAGCGCGGGGTAGACAGTTAGCGTCACTCCGTGCCATGCTCATGTATCAGGAAGTGACCCTTCCGGATTTGCAGCATAAAGGAATGGGGAAGCGATATGAGCAACGGGGGAATCGTTGACATGGGCAGCGTGAAGAACAGGTTAATTCGGCAGCCGATATCGAGTGACAGGAAATGCGAGAACTACAGCATTCGGATAGATGATGTGGCGCCTGGCATACGTGACGGACAAGCTTCCCTGCGCACCGCTATAGCGTTGATCATCGAAGACGACATCCGCCGATACAGTATCGAGGGAATGCTTGGTTCACTCGACATCCAGTTGACCGTTCGATCCGTGACGAATGCCGAAGATCTCTCGTCCTTCTGCAACGGCTGGCTGGTCATCTCGGGCAGTACTGCTCTGGAGTCCGTACCTGACGAGATCTCCGAAAGGCTGCGCAGGCAGAACACACCCGTACTGATCCTGGTGGACTCGGCGGACGTGGTCGAGCAGCCCTGGGCCGATCACGCGAACGGCTTCCTGGACTGGGCGGATCTCTGCCCCGAGTCCCTGCGTGCGGCGATCGTCGATGTGCAGGCCGGGCGCTTCCATGTGTCGGCGACCCTGGCCCGACGGTCCGTGACGGCGTCCGACCAGGTCGGGGACGGAAGCACCTCGAAGCGCGCGTCGACGATATCCCTGACGGCACGTGAACATCAGGTGCTGCGTCTGATCGCCGAGGGGCTCAGCAACCGGCAGGTCGCCCGATCGCTGAGTGTCTCCGAACACGGGGTCAAGCGCACGGTCGGCATCATTCTGGCCAAGCTCAACTGCCCGAACCGGACTCTGGCGGTCGTCCGGGCCATGGAGTCGGGGCTCCTCGTCATGTGAGATGTCGACCGCTCGGCGAGAACCTGCCCCTCGGGCGCAGCTAAGGGCTGTCCCGCAATTCCCGGCGGGCGCACGACGACAGCTACGGCACCTCGCCGCGTTGTCGGAACATCCACATACATCCAGTATGCGGATGCCCCTCCGCCTTGCGATGCACCGCATCTGACGCCGCGCGCTGATCCACCGGGAATTGCGGGACAGCCCTTAGTCCAGAGATAAACTTCTTAACGAGCCGCGCCGGGGCAGGTTGTCCTCCGCTTGCCGATGCGTCCTGCCGCTGCTCGACAGCACGCCGCGGAGGGCTGAAGTTTGCGCGAATGTCCACCCCCTTGCGTCTGCGCATTGCGGACCTGCGTTTCTCCACGCCTTATCGATTCCGAAGGGCTAAGGGCCTCCCCGGGGCGGTCGCCTTGCCTCCCTGGCGGATCGGCCGCACCCGGATTGCGGCGACCCGGAATTTCCCTGATGCCCTCGCCCGCGCTCCACTGCACTTCCGGCTCGAATAACTTCGCCGTGCGCACATGAAGTTGCCGCACCCCGCAGTCGAATTCACCGGAAGTAATCCTGAGTTGTTTAAGCATGTCGATGACGCACCACGTGGAGTGGGTCGCGGTCCTCGAGCCGATCGCAAAGGCCGTCTGACCTGCGGGTCTGGGCGGTGTGCGTTATGTGCACTGTGGGCGTTACGGGCGATATCTTGACGCTGAAATGGCGCTCTCCGAGGCATCGTGACGCTCGCTCTGATGGTTCGTCAGGCCAAAGTGCCAGAAGGTTCTTCGTCTGCTGGTGTACACGCGCCTTCCATGGCCCCTGGCCAGCGGAAACGGCCACTATGCGGCCAAGCTGTAGGCGGCTGGTCCGCGTATGGCCCAAATCTTGGTCAGGCGGTCTCCTGCGTGTGCGGGTGTGGCAAGGCGCCGGGAGTTTCGTGTGTCGAGCGGTCCCGATCAGCCGCCTGGGCGAGTGAACCCCTGACCGTCGGCCCGTGGCGGCGGCGAGCTGGCACACAAACGAGGGGTGTGCTGACGGCCTGATCGCGCAAGCGTGTCAGGAGTGACCGAGGGATCGCACTGGGCGGAGCTGTTCTCGTCGTCCCGTCCACTATTGATTACGCGTCACCTGCGCCATCAGTGCTCCGGAGCGTTGGGCTCGCCAAACGGGGCGGCTGAGTCCCCCAGGATCTCCTGCTCCAGGGTGGTTCAGCCGTCCGGTGTGTTCATGAAGCGGGCAACCGCATGAGCGGTCCGAGGAACGGGCTCGGACGGCCGTGCCAGAAGATGGCGAGGCTGTCCCGAGAACGGGTGGCAGCGACGAATCCCCGACTCGCCGCGACGGGGATCGAGTTCGCCCTGGAACGCCGAGACGAGCGCCTCGATCTCGCCGCCGTCGTACGGCTGCTGCTCGGCCTCGACGTGCTGAGGTGGGTCGCGGGCGAGGAAGAGGCCTACGTCAGCGGGGCGGGCGATGTCCTGTACGACGTCGAACGCCGGGTCCTCGCCGGGCTCCTGGCGTCCCGCCGCGGGCCCTCCACCGTCCACGCCGAAGCCTTCGACGACCGGCTCGCCGAACTCGTCGCCGAAACGGCCATGGACAGCGACGAGCTGCGCTTCCGCGCGATGCGCCGCTCGCTCACCCGCAGGCTCCTCGACGATCCGGTGCTTTACTACGACGACCTGAGCGACGCCGAACTCGGCTACCTCACCCGGCAGCGCGGCTTCCTCACCGCCCGGATCACCGAGCTGACCGGACTGGTCGCCGAGGTGCGGGCCGAGGGGATCGCCATGGTCGACCCCGAAGACGACCTCACCGACCTCCGCATGCCCGAACAGGGCACCTACGGCCATGTCACCCTGCTGCTCGCCGAGCACCTGGCCGCCGCCGACGGCCCCGTCGATCTCGACGAGCTTGCCCTCCGAGTCCGTGAACTCGCCTCCCAGCACGGCGGATTCTGGTCGAAGTCCGCCCGGGAGCCAGGCATGGAGACCGAGCTCGTCGAACAGGCCGTCGCCCGGCTGGCCGCGCTCGGCCTGGTCTCCCGTACTCCCTACGCGGTCGTGGTGCGCCCCGCCCTCGCCCGGTACGCGGTCGGCGAGACCGTCATCCGCGAACCCGGTTCCGCCCCCGTGCCTCCGCAGCGAAAGGCCACCTCATGACCCGCCTCCCCACCCCGCGGCGTTCCCGCTGGCAACCCCTGCGCATCGGGCTCGTCGACCTGTTCCACTACGAGGTCACCGATCTCCTGCGTCGTCGCGATGGGGGTGCAGGTCGCGCCGGGGCAGGACGCCCAGAGAGAGCCCGGGCCCGCCGCCGTGGGTCGGTGACTGGGTGGCGTGACCAGAGTGCACCAGGACGGGGCGAGGTCTCTCGCGCAGGCCCACCAAGGTACGGGACGCCGTCTCGCCCAACGAGGTCGGACGCATCTACTTCGCCCTCGACTCCGAGGAGAGCGGTTCAGGTGAACCATGTGGGACTGCACCTGTAACCGGCCCCGGCGGGCACTTTGGCGGCTTGCTCACCGACTGTCGGCTGTGACGCTCGTTTGACGCTCCAGGTCCCCCACGCAGGATGGCGAGCTGAGAAATGGGTATCTGACCTGGGCTTTTCCGTGACTCGCCCAGGCCGACATCTTTCCGATGACGTCGCATGTTGAGTGCGTCGCGATTCTGGAGCCTGCTGCAAAGGGGCTCTGACCTGCAGTTTTCCCGGGGTTCTCAGGCATGGCGGGATGCGCTCGACATGTTTCCCACCGGGGGGCGGGTCGAGTTGACGGCTCGACCCTTTAGACGTCTGAGCTGCGAATTCATCAGGAAGACGCTTGCAGCGGCGATGCTCTCAGGAGCTTGTTCGGAGATTCTTGACGCTCGTACGACGCTCGAATCGGGAGTCTCAACCTCACGGACGTCTCCGGCTGGGTGCGCAGGACCACGTCGATGTACCGGTCATTGCCAAGCGCCTGTCGGCGAGGGTCCCCTGCGCCTGTCGGCCTGGGTCCCCGTTTCCGACGTTCGACGACGTGAGGCCCGGGCGTGCGCCCGGGCCTCACGCATCCTGCTCGGGTCAGGCCGGAACCGGGCAGTAGGCGCAGACCAGGCCCCGTGCAGCGGCAACTCCACGATCTCCGGGTGCCCTGCGACTCGTGCAGCGATTCCCTGGTAGGTACAGGCGAAGCCGCGGGTGTTGGTGAGGTCGCCGACCGAGTTGTAGACGAAGTCCTCGGCGATCTCCGCGTCGGCTCGGGGGCGTGCGTCCGGAGTCGTCGGGTCCGAGAGCGACGAGGGGCCTGGTGTCCGAGTAGCCGATCCTGATCACCGGGCCGCGGCTGGCGTACGTCCGGGTGGTGGAGCCGCGGGGCGTCGTCACCCTGACCGGATTGCTGTCCGCGTCGTACGCGTAGGTCGTCGCCCGACTTAGGGGGTCGGTGACCGACGTCAGGCGGTGCGCCGCGTCGTAACCGTACGTAGTGCAAGAGCTGTTGGCGTCGGTGCTTGACCAATCACGCTGTGCGCGTCTTCACAAGAACTGCTGCTCCACGAGATGCGTCTTGATCTACGGTTGTGCACCATCCGCGATGAGAATGGGGGAGGGGCCATGGAGCAGGCAAGGACAGCTCTTGCCGAGCGGATAGGCAAGCAGAGGGCGGGGGACGGCGACCCGCGGGCTCTGGTCGGTGAGATGCGCCGTTCCATCCTCCTGGTGCCGGTGGTCGGCGGCGGACTGTGGTCGGCGTGGTCGGGTGGAGTGCGCTGGGTCTGCGGGTTCACCGACGAGGCGGCGCTCGCCCGGTTCGCCCTCAGCCACGCTTCCGGTGACCGGCCCATGGAGTACGCGGCGCTGCTGGGTGCCCGGATCGTGGACGAGGTGGTGCCGTCGCTGGACGGGCCCGCCGGGTTGGCCGTCGACATTGCGACCTAGGACGGGTCGATGTTCTTCCCGCCGGCTGCCGGGATTGTGCCGGACGCTGTCGCGTTGGACGTGGGCTCCGAAGGGAGCGGGCGATGAGCGTGGACGGTGGGGACCTCAGCTTCGGCAAGGCGTCCGTCGTTAAGTTCACGCAGGGCTTGGGCTCGACGATCGACCAGCTCGGTGAACTCGGTGGGTCGACCGGTTCGGTGATGGGCAAGGGCTTCTCGGAGCTGTCCATGACCGGGATGGAGGCCGGGCACCACGGCCTGTCCGTCGACTTCGAGGACTTCTGTGAACGCTGGGAGTGGGGTGTGCGAGCCCTGGTGGGCGACGCCAGTGCGATAGCCGACCGACTCGGACTTGCGGCGGGCACCCAGTGGGAGCACGACCAGTACATCGAGGGCACGTTCAAGGTCGGCGTGAACTCGGTGATGGGCGGGAGCCCGCACGCCACCGAGGAGGAGATCACCCAGCAGGGTTGGGGCGACGTGTTCACTCCGGATTACCTGGACCCGGACTGGAGCGCCGATTCGTTCGAGCAGGCCGGTCAGGAGATGGAGCAGACGTGGAAGGACACCGGCCGCACTGTCCTGACCGAGGGCCAGGGCGGCCAGCGGTCCGAGATGCTCAAGGACGAGCTCGGCCTTTCCGACGACCAGTGGAACCGGGCGCTGGACGACGCCTTTGGCCCGTCGCCGGAGGAACGCGCCCTGCGGGCGCAGCAGCAGACTGAGCCCGGGGGGAACTGACTGCGGGTATCGGCGACTTCGTCAGTGACATCACGCCCGACTCGGTCGAGAGCGTCGTCGAGGACGGCGTCGAGTGGGCCGGCAACCGTGTCGAGGACGCGGGGCACTGGACCGCCGACCGGCTGGATGACGCCGGCTGGGAGTCCGGTGCGGACTGGGTCCGCGAGCAGTCCCGCTCCGTCGCCAACCGGATGGGCGCCGAGGTCGACGAGATGGACCTCGGGCAGACCGAGGACAAGACCAAGCTGATCTACGGCAGCGCGGGCAAGCTCGACGCCACCGCCAGAAGACTCCGGTCCTTCCAGACGGCCTTCGATACCACCGGCGACGGTCTCAAGAGCCTCGACTCCTCCCAGCTCAAGGGCGAGGCGGCCGACGCACTGCGCACCGCGGTGAGCACCCAGCCGCCCAAGTGGTACGCCGCCGCCGATGCCAGCGAGAAGGCGGTCGGCGCACTGGAGGCGTTCGCCGACACCGTCACCTGGGCGCAGGGACAGGCGCAGACGGCGATCGACAAGTGGAAGGAGGGTGTCAAGGCGTCCGAGGAAGCCGCCGACGCCCACCGAGCGAAGGTCGACGATTACAACGCGGCCGTCGACCGCTACAACGCCCAGCCCGCCGACAAACGCAAGCCGTCCTCGCTCCCTCCCATGCCCGCGGCTACGTTCGAGGACCCCGGCAGGAAGCTGATGCAGGAGGCGCAGGACATCCTCGCCGAGGCCCGTAAGCAGCGGAACTCGGCGGCGGAGACCGCACGCACGGCGGTCCGCGCCGCCCGCGACATGGCCCCGGAGAAGCCGTCGTACGCCGAGCAGCTGGGCCACGGGCTCCAAGAGCTGCAGATCATGGGCGACCACGTCGGCGGCGGCATCATCAAGGGCACGGCAGGGATCCTCAACTTCGTCCGCCAAGTCAATCCCCTTGACCCGTACAACCTCACGCACCCGGCTGAGTACGCCACGTCCCTCAACAGCCTGGCCGCGGGGCTGGTGATCGCCGCCAACGACCCCGTCGGGACCGGCAAGCAGATGATCGGCGACTTCATGAAGGACCCGGCCGAGGGCTTCGGCCGGCTGATTCCCGACCTGGCGCTGACCGCCGCCACCGGCGGCGGCGCCGCGGTGAAGGGCGTGCGCGCCATCAAGGAGGCCGCCGAAGCCGCGAGGCTCCGCAAGCTGGTCGACGACGTCCCGGACGGAACCCACAGCACCCCGGACGGCGACCGCAAGCAGGGCGGCGATCCGGTGGACCTCGCCACGGGCCGGATGTACCTGCCCCAGACCGACGTCGAGCTTCCCGGCATCCTGCCGGTGGTCTTCACCCGCCGCACCGAGTCGGGTTGTGCGGTCGGCCGTTTCGTGGGGCCCGCCTGGACGTCCACCGTCGACGAGCGTCTACAGATCGACGCCGTCGGCGTCCTTCACGTCACTGCCGAAGGGCTCCTGGTCCCGTACCCGCACCCGGCCCCCGGCGCGCCCACCGCACCGGCGACCGGTCGGTCCCGCACCCTGCTGGCCCGCGATGTCGATGGCGACTACATGGTCACCGCCCTGGACAGCGGCCTGACGTTCCACTTCACCGCGCCGTCCGGCAGCGAACCGGGGGGCGACGGAACCGCCTGGCTGTCAGAAGTGACCGAACGCAACGGCCACACGATCCACATCGACCGCGGCGAGGACGGTCTGCCTCTGGCGCTGGTCCATTCGGCGGGTCACCAGGTGACGCTGTCGGCCGCCGACGGCCTGGTCACTGCCCTGGCCCTGGCCGGTGCGGGCGAGGACGGCGCCGACCTGCCCTTGATGGCCTACGGCTACGAGGACGGCAATCTCACCACCGTCACCAAGCCGTCCGGCGCCACCACCACCTACGTCTATGACGACCGTCGGCGCGTCATCGCCTGGATCGACTCGAACAACAGCCGCTACGACTACCTCTATGACGACCGCGACCGCGTCGTGGCGGAGGGCGGCGAGGCCGGCCACGTCCGGATCAGCCTGGCCTACACCGACCCGGACCCCGAAACCGGTCACCACGCGACCACACTCACCACCGCCGACGGGCACGCGACCCGCCACCTGTTCGGCCCCGGTTGCCGTCTCCTGGCCGTCACCGACCCGCTCGGCCACACCACCCAGTTCACCTACGACCCGCGCGGCAACACACGCACCCGCACCGACCCGTTGGGTCTGACCACCGCCTTCTCGTACGATGAGCACGACCGGCTGATCTCCGCCGTCCGCCCTGACGGAAGCGAACTGCGCACCGTGCGTGGCCAATTCGGCCTGCCGACCGAGGTCTACGGTCCGGGTGGCGCCCGCACGGTCCACGCGTTCGACGAACACGGCAACCGCACGGCGGTCACCGACCCGGCCGGCGCCATCACCCGCTACACCTACGACAGCGGCGGGCGGCTCACCTCGGTCACCGACGCCCTCGGCGCCACGACACACGCGGTGTGCAACGCGGCGGGACTGCCCGTGGAGGTGACCGACCCGGCAGGGGCTGTCACCCGCACCCAGCGCGACGCCCTCGGCAGACCGGTCCGCGTCACCGACCCGGCCGGCGCCGTCACCTGCTTCGAGTGGGACGCGGACGGGCAGCTCGCCCGGCGTACCGGGCCCGACGGGGCCACGGAAACGTGGACGTACGACGGCGAGGGCAACCTCCTCACCCGCACCGAGGCGTCCGGCGATGTCACCCGCTTCGAGTACACCCACTTCGACCTCCCACTCGCCCGTATCCACCCCGACGGCGCACGGTTCGAGTTCGAGCACGACGCCGAGCTGCGCCTCACCCGTGTCCACAACCCGCAGGGGCTGACCTGGACCTACGAGTACGACGCAGCCGGAAACGTCCTCTCCGAGACCGACTTCGACGGCCGCACACTCAGCTACGAGGTGGACGCGGCGGGACGGCTCGCCGTCCGTACTGACGCGCTCGGCGGGACCATCTCGTTCGAGCGTGACCAACTGGGCCAAGTGATCAGCAAGGACGTCGACGGTCGTGTGACGACCTACGGCCACGACCTTGCCGGACGTCTCCTGGAGGCCGCCGGACCGGACAGCGAACTCCGGTACCAGTACGACCGGCGCGGGCTCACGAAGACGGAACTCGTCGACGGCCGCCCCACCACGTATGCCTACGACGTCCTGGGCCGCCGAACCCGCCGAATCACCCCCACCGGCCACGTCACCACCTACACCTACGGCGCCGATGGAATGCCCCACCGCCTGACCAGCGGCGATCGGCGGATCGACTTCACGCACGACGCGGCCGGCCGGGAACTCGCCCGCGTCTTCAGCGACGCGGTCACCGTGACCTCTGCCTGGGACGCGGCCGGAAGGCTGGCCGAGCAGCAGGTCACCGCGTCAGGGCGTACCGTCAACAGCCGCGCCTACTCCTACCGCGCCGACGGTCAGCTGACCTCCGCCGCTGACCGGCTGACGGGCACTCGGACCTTCGACCTGGACCGGGCTGGCCGGGTCACCGCCGTCCACGCCCAAGGATGGACGGAGCGGTACGCCTACGACGACGCCGGCAACCAGACCTCGGCGTCCTGGCCGTCCGGCCACCCCGGCCATGAAGCCACCGGGCCACGCAACTACACCGGCACCACCGTCACCCGGGCCGGCGATGTGCGCTTCGAGCACGACGCCCTCGGCCGGGTGATCCTGCGTCGGAAGGCCCGCCTCTCCCGCAAGCCCGACATCTGGCGCTACACATGGGACACGGAGAACCGCCTCACCTCCGTGACCACCCCCGACGGGACCCGGTGGAGGTACCGCTACGACCCGCTGGGCCGACGCACCGCGAAGCAGCGCATGGCGGACGACGGTGAGAGCGTGGTCGAGGAGGTCCGGTTCACCTGGGACGGCCTGACCCTGTGCGAACAGACCAGCCACGGACCCGACCAGCTGAACACGGTCGCCCTCACCTGGGACCACCGCGGCCATACCCCCCTAGCCCAGACCGAGCGCATCCTCACCGCCGACGACCGGCAGAACGAGATCGACCGCCGCTTCTTCGCCATCGCCACCGACCTCATCGGCACCCCCACCGAACTGATCGACGAATCCGGCGACATCGCCTGGCGCTCCCGTGCCACGCTGTGGGGCACCACCGCATGGGCACGCGACGGCAGCACCTACACCCCTCTCCGCTTCCCGGGCCAGTACTACGACCCCGAGACCGGCCTCCACTACAACTACCTCCGCCACTACGACCCGGAGACCGGCCGCTACGTTTCCCCCGACCCCCTCGGCCTCGCCCCCGCCCCGAACCCCGTCGGCTACGTGGACAACCCGACCACCGCGTCGGACCCGCTGGGGCTCATGCCCAAGTACCCGAAGGAGGAGAAGGCACAGAAGCGGATCGACAAGATCTTGGACGGCATCGTGGAGAGGGCAGAGAACGGCGGGTTCAAGAAACACGCCGACTACCACGGGGACACGGGGCACGCCTTCACCGACGAACGAGTCCTGGAAATTCTGAAGAGCCCCGATGCCGTGTACCAGTCATCAGGCCAAGCAGGAAACTTCCTCTTTCGGAAGGACAATGACATTGCCGTGGTGTATGGGCCCGGCTCCAAGCAGGGCCAGGCCATCACGGCGTACGGAGAGTCGGGCATCAAGGGGGAATCCGGTGCGAGGGCGCTCGGTGGCAGTCCGTCGGACCCTGGTAAGCCAGTTACCCACGAGGACATCGTGGAGGGCAGAATCCCTGGCAAGTTCGGCAACCTGGCCCCGGGAGTGCAGATCAGATGAGGCAGGGATGACCATGAAATTGTCGTTCGACGGCGACTGGCGTGCAACGGTGACGGATGATCCGCTGCACACCACCCCTCGCTTCGCAGGCGACTCCGTGCGCGTCATGCACTATGCGGACGTGATGGAGCGCGAGCGGTTCGTCGCGCATAGCTTCGGGAGCCAGCACTGGCTGTGGGATACGCCGGACGTCTTCCGGTTCGACCGGGACAGCCGGCAGCTGGTCGGGGCCGAACTCCAGATGCCGTATGTGTCCGCGAACGCCGAGACCTTCGCCGGCGTTCCCGTCATGCCCGAGGTTCGTCCGGGCGGGCTCCGTGCGGACGAGGTCCGGGACTTCCGCCACGAGATGTGTACGGTGCTGTGTCGGGCTCCCGGCGATGCCGTGCTGGCCTGCTTTCGTGACCTCGATGTCCTCGATAGACCCCTGGATGCCTGTGTCGGCATCGCACCAGACGTGGCGCTTCTCGTCCAGGACGGTACCGTCGTCGGCTGGAGCATCACCGACCCCGCGCGGTACCTCACCGCCGCGCACACCGCTCCCGACTCGGGCTCGCCTTCCGCGGCCACGCGTCGTCTGCTCACTGAATGCCTGGACCTGGTCACCTCGCCGTTGGTCGACGACGTGGTGGACGGTGAACCTGCCGCGCTGACCCGCCTCCGGGCCGCCGACGAGACCCTCCGAGCCCAGCACGAAGACCGGCACCGGGCTGACGCCCTGCTCGCCTTGATCGCCACTTACGTGGACGATTACGCAACGTGAAGGTGAACCGGCCGGCGGTGGATGGTTCGTACGGTGACGAGCGATGAGACTCGTCCTCGACGGCGACTGGAGTGCGACGGTGACGGGCAATCCCCTGTGCATCTGTCCGCGCTTCGACTTCCGGGGCCAGTGTGTGCGCGTCGCGGAGTACGCGGACGTGAAGGAATGGCAACAGTCCCTCGGGGACACCTTCGGCAGCCAGGAGTGGCTGTGGGACGACCCCGACGAGCTCCGGTTCGACCCGGACAGCCGGGAACTGGTCGGGGCCGGGTTCCGCCTGCCCCACGAGGCTGCCGACACTGAGGACTGTGCCCGACTTCCTGCCGTACCCGCCGTCCACCCGGGCGGACTTCGCGCCGAAGAGGTCCGGGACTTCCGCTTGGAGGTGACCACCGAGCTCTGCCGTGCCCCAGAGGATGCCGTACTGACCTGTCTGCGTGACCTCGATGTCCTGGACGAGCCGCTGGAGGCACGCGTCGGTATCGCCCCGGACGTGGCACTTCTCGTTCAGGACGGCGCCGTCGTCGGGTGGAGCCTGACCGACCCGGTCCGGTACGTGACCACCGGGTTCGCCGCCCCCGACCCGGCTCCTCCCGCCCCGTCGACCCGGGCCCTGTTCACCGCGTGCATGGACCTCGTCACCACGCCGTGGCTGGACGCGGTGCGGCGCCGTGATCCGGCAGCCCTGTCCGCCTTGCGGGAGCTTGACCGCAGGCTGCGTGACCAGCGTGAGGACCGGAACCGGGCCGACGCGCTCCTCGCTCTGATCGGCGAACTGGTCGAGTAGTACGGCAGCCGTTGACGGTCGGCCGCAGGCGTGCGAGGCGTTGTTCACTGTTCATGCTTGCCGATGCCGTGTTGCGTGCGGGTGACCCGGTCCGGTCGCCGGTGGGCGAGCACCGCTGCGGACGCGGGCTCCGCGACACGCCTGCCGTGACGCTCATTTGACGCTCCGAGCCCTGAAAGCCCGCCTGCAGAGTCGGCAAAACCTATCTGACCTGCAGTTTCTCTCACATCGACTATCGGTGACGTCTTTTCGATGACGTCGCACGTTGAGTGCGTAGCGATTCTTGAGCCTGCAGCGAAGGGCGCCTGACCTGCTGTTTCTTCCGGCCCTGCCGATTTTGGCCCCTCGGGTCGACCTGTTTTCGTTGGCGCACGACGTGAAGCGGATCGTGTGCTGGCGAATGCAGTCTGCCTTGGCGTTTTAAGGGGCCGTGCCGGGATGACGGTGCGGTATTAACTTCCCTGGGTGCGAAGAGAGGTCGACCGCCTCGACGCTCAGTTGACGCTCGTTCTGATGGTTCGTCACCGAGTGGGACGCCGGTGCTGCCGCCCGCGTGGACGATGTCGTCGTCCGTTCTCCAGGGAGGGGCCGCATAGGTGTCATGTGCCGCTGGCCGCGACGGCAGGGAGAGTCGGGAGTGATCAGGCATTCTCCTGTCGCGTGAGAGGACGAGGTCGGAGCACACGGCCTACGGCTGCGGGTGACTTCGACACCTTTTCGCTCCCGTCACGGCCCGGCCCCGATACAGCAGAGCGGGCCACGCACCGACCCCTATCCGCACCCGGCACCCGGCGCTCCCGTCATGCCTTCACACGGCCGGCGTTGGCCCTGGACAGGGTGGACGACGGCCACACCATCACCGGCCCGGAAACCGGTCGAGTGCGGCACTTCGTGGACCATCCCGCCGGAGAGCTGTCGCTCCTGGCCCGGATCGATGACCACAACGGCCGCTGGATCGCCTTCGAGTACGACGAGGCGGGTGCTCCGACATCGATCGTGCACCTCGTGGCTACCACTGACGTAAGGCTGGGCGGTTCCCGTCAGATCTTGATCACAGTGACCCGTGTCCCGCAGAGGGTGGTGAGGTCCTCCGGGTCGGAGGTCAGCACGGTGCGGGGGCCGGGGGCGGCGAGTGCGGTCGCGGCGAGTATGGCGTCGATGGCGTACTTGGGGCCGTGGAGCCCAGAGTCGGTGAGGAGTGTGGCGGCGTGCCGGGCGAGCGGGTCGGTGACCGGTTCCACGACTAGCCGGGAAAGGGTCCACTCCAGGGCGGGGCGGTTGATCCGGGGGTGGATGACCTCGACCAGGGTGGCCGCTGAGGTGATGACCCGGAGATCATCGGCGCGGGCGAGGGCGAGCCAGGCGGTGACCGTGCGGTCGCGCAGGACGGCCTTCGCCAGCCCTTCGCTGTCCAGGACGAGGGAGCCGCCCGGGACCGCGGGGGACGTGCGGGTCACGCGGCGTCCGCCCGGCCAGATCCCTGCTGCTGCCGGGCCTGGTGGAGCACGTCGCGCAGGGCCTGGATCTCCTCGTCGGTGACGGGGCCGTGTTCCGCCTCCGCGACGGCGATGAGCTCGTTGAGATTGTCGCGCTCGATCTGACGGGCGACCGCTGCGGCCACGTAGGCGGAGAGGCCGGAGGGGCCGCTGCGGCCGCGGGCGGCCTCGGCGATGTCCCGCGGCATGGTGATGGAGTACTTCCCGGTAGCTTCACTCATGCTACCTATCCTACCGCTGGTACTCCTGGTTGCGGTGGTGGTGGCCCGGCGGTGGTGGAGGTGAGCTGGTCGGCGTCGTCGTAGGCGTAGCTGGTGGACGAATGCCCCTTTGCCGATGCCGGGGCAGCCACGTGACTGGCGCCCTCGGGCCGTGGGTCGAGGCCCTAGCTTGGGATACGGGGCCTTCGGGCACCTTGCTTCGGTTCGTGGATCATGCTGTCGGCCGGAGTGAGGCAGCGGCGTACTAGCGCGAGAGTGCGCTCGGTGACCGTATCGAGTGGGGTGCCGTGCTCCACGGCGGACAGGGCCGTGTGCAGCATTCCGGCGATCAGGTCGGCCGTGAGCTCGGGTTCGGGGACGTCGATCTCCCTGACGGCGTCACGGAACGGTGCGACCTGCTCCAGGTGGAGCTCCAACAGCCTCTCCATGCCGGCGGGAGGCAGACCGGCGCTCATGAGGGCGGCCGTCGGCCGGTGCGCGCCTTCGGCACCGAGGCGGAGGCTTTCTCTGAAGAACGCTTCGACGCGTTCCACCGGGCCGTTCGCGGCGGCCATGGCGTTGGCGAGTGCTTCGTTGGAGCGCCGGAACGCCTCCTCCGTGATGGTGGCCAGCAGGGCTGCGGAGGAGTTGAAGTACTGATACACGCTGGAGCGGGCCAGGCCCGCCCGGGCGCCGACCGCCGCGGGTGTGACGGCGGTGGCGCCCTCGTTCACCAGGATGTCGATCGCTGCCCCGATCAGCGCTTCGCGCTGCTGCGCGCGATGTTCGGCGACGGTGGAGGCGTTGATCTTCGGCATGCGGGACAGACTCCTGGGTGGCGAGCGGGGCCGGGAGCTGAGGCGTCGGCCTGCGGCCCCGGTCAGGACAGGCGGCCGTCGACCATCTCGTACACCCGGTCGGCAGTGTCCATTATCGCCGTGTCGTGGGTGACCATGACCGTGGCCGTGCCGCGCTCATGGGTCTGCTCGGCGATCAGCTGCACCGCCTCGGCCGAACGTACCCGGTCCAGCGCGGAGGTGGGTTCGTCCACCAGCAGGACGGCGGGGGAGGTCATCAGTGCGCGGGCCAGACCGGCGCGCTGGCGTTCGCCTCCGGACAGTTGGTGCGGACGGGAGCCGGCGCGGTGTGAGAGCCCGACCGCGTCGATGAGCTCGTCGGCCCGGGTCCGGGCCGCGGCGTCGAGGCGTCCGTCGATGTGCAGGGGCAGGAGAAGCTGTTCCCGGACGGTCAGGGAGGCCAGCAGATTCGACTGCTGGAAGACGAAGCCGATATGGCGACGGCGGGCCGCGGTGCGTTCCTTGTCCGACAGAGCGGTCAGCTCGGTGCCGGCGATGTGGACTTTGCCCGAGGTGGGTTGCTGAAGGCCTCCGGCGACGGCGAGGAGGCTTGACTTGCCGGAGCCCGAGGGGCCGACGACGGCGACGAACTCTCCAGGAGCGACGGTCAGGTCGACGTGGTCGAGGGCGGTGACGGCGGTGTCGCCGTCTCCCAGGGTGAGGTTGATGTCGAGCAGGCGCAGCCCACCGGAGCCTGCCGCGTCCGAGGCGGCCCGGTGGTCGGTGGAGGGTGTGGTCATCGGGTGGCTCCCAGAGCGGTCAGGGGGTCGACGGCGGTGATGCGGCGTACGGCAACGATGGCGCCCACGGTTCCGAGGCCGATGAGGAGGCCGGAGGAAGTGGCGATGGCCGGTGCGGAGAGGGAGAACGGGGCCTTTCCGATCATTGCGCTCCCCAGGGCCAGGCCGACAGCGGTGCCGCAGGCCGTCGCACCGACGAGCACGGCGACGACCTGTGCCAGTGCGTCGCGCAGGATGTATCCGGTGGGGGCGCCGAGCGCCTTCAGCAGGGCGATCTCGGCCTTGCGCTGCACGGTCCAGACGGTGAAGAAGGCACCGACGACCAGAGCGGAGATGGCATACAGGAAGCCCTTGATCAGGGCCATGGTGCTCGACTCGGCCGCGTAGCCCGGGGACGCGTCGAAGGTGGTCTCCTTGGTGTCGGCGCGGGTGGCGGTCGCCTTCGCCACGGCGGCGACGTCGGCACCTTCCTCCAGAGTCAGGGCGACCGCCGTGGCCTGCTGGCGTGCGGCCTCGGGCAGGTCACCCGGCAGGCCGTAGTGCAGATGCCGCCAGGTGTCGAGATCTGTGTAGGCGACCCCGATGTGGCCGTAGGAGACGGTCTCGTCGACCACGCCTACGACCTTCAGCCGCACCATGCTCCTGTCCGCGGTCAGCACATCCCCGACCTCGACACCCAGATCGGCGATCTCCCGTGTGATGACAATCCCCGCACTGTTCTCCTTCAGACCCTCACCCTTGGCGGAGCTGGGAGCCATGGGTGAGTCCGGCGCCATACCGAAGACAGCGAGGTTGACCTGCTCGCCCTTCTCGGCACCCTGGGTCACCTGGGCGTTGGCCAGGGTGTTCCCGAACGGCTCCGCCCGCTCCACGCCCGGGGCCCTGGACCAGGCTTCCCAGTCCTTCTGCTCCACGGTCGAACGGGAGAACTGCTCGCTGGTCGCTTTCTGGTCGAAGGCCATATGGGTCATGGGCAGCGCGCGCAGACCGGATATGCCGGCATCCGCCAGGCCTGAAGCGAGTCCGGACAGGAGTACGCCGAGTACGGCGATGAGTGCGACCACCGCACCCATGAGGGCGAAGCGACCGCGGGCGAAGCGCAGATCGCGTAGGGCGAGGAACACGGAATCTCCGAGCGATGAGGGTGACGGGCGCAGGCGACGGGACGCCCCCGTTGCTTTGCTGAAACTTGACGACTTGCGTGTCGGCATCCTATCGGATGTTACCGACGAGACTGTCGGCATATCGCCAGGCACTCATGACCGGGCTTTCCCCGTCTGGGCGTGCGTCGTCTTTCGTTCAGGTGGTGGTGGCACCATGCGGCACATCCACGCCGCCGTCGGCAACAAGCGCACCGCCTGGCTTGCCATGCGCGTCTTCCTGCGGCTGGCTGACGGGCGCGGCGCGTGCGGGTCCGGCCTGTTCTGGGATACTGGACGCTGAGGCGTCAGCCGAGCGGCGGCTGAACTGCGCCGCCCCGGGCTCGGTCGCCGGCTTCCGATGGGATGCCGACGCGAGTCACAAGAGACGTGGTCTCGGGAGAAGCGCAGCCGTGTCGTCATCCGAATGGAGGGCGCCGTATGTCCAGCCCGGTCACCGTCGGTGTGGACGGGTCGCCCGAGAGCATGGCGGCCGCGGAATGGGCCGCAGGCGCATCAGAACTCCGGGGTGTGCCGCTGCGCCTCGTGCACGCGGACGAGTGGGCGGGTGCGACCGTGCCAGGCATCGGACCTGATGCGCGGCGCCGCCGGGCAGAGGAGCTGCTGGCCGCGGCAGCGGAGACCGTGCGGCGAGAGCACCCTTCTCTTGAGATCGACACTCGGCAGCTGTCCGGACGGCCCGCCGCCGCCCTGACCGCTGATGCGGCCGAAGCCGGTCTGCTGGTGCTCGGCTCGCGCGGACTGAGTGGTGTGAGGGGTTTCCTCCTCGGCTCGGTCAGCATGGCAACGATCAGTGCCACGGAGCGACCTGTCGTGCTCGTCCGGACGCCGGGGCCGGTCGCTGCCCCGGACCCGTCCGCCTTGACCGGTCCCTCGCGCGACGTCGTCGTGGGGGTGGACATCGACCAGTCCTTCGGCCCGCTCCTCGACTTCGGTTTCCAGGAGGCCGCACGCCGGGGTGACCGCGTCGTCGCGTTGTACGGATGGTCGATCCCCCCGGTGGTCCGCGACGCCTCGGCACTCGTGGCGGCCGAGCGGGAGATGGGCCCGGACATCGGGCGGCGCTTTGCCCAGGACCTGAGGCCATGGCGGCGGAAGTTCCCCTCGGTGGACCTCGTGGAGCGAGCGTGTGTCGGTGGCCCCGCTCAACTGCTGTTGCACGCCGCGGTGGGCGCGGATCTCGTGGTCGTCGGCCGACGCGTGCGCAGAGGGTCACTGGGCACGCACATCGGGTCCGTCACCCATGCGGTGATTCACCACTGCGCCGCGCCCGTTGCCGTCATCGCCGTGAATGACGAGGCAGCCGCCGACGCCCGGACCACCGCTTCGCCACGGGGACTGTCACGCGAACCGGACGGCGGCCGGCGTGCTCGCGAGGCGCCGGAGGCGATGCGTTCAGCCCTCCCTCCCGCGTGTCGGACGCCGAACGCGGAGCGGGCGTGAGGATCCTGGGCACATGAACGCCGCGGTGGCGGTGCTGAGCGCGCTGATGGCCGCCTTGTGCTTCGGGGTCGGGTCGGTGCTCCAGCAGGAGGCGGCGCGGCAGGCGCCCTCGCGGGAGTCGCTGCGTCTTCGACTTCTGTTCGACCTGGCGCGTCGGCCGATGTGGCTGGCGGGGCTGGGGCTGTCCATCTCCTCCTTCGCTTTCCTGAGTCTCGCACTGGCCTTCGGGCCGTTGGTTCTGGTCCTGCCCCTGGCGGCGACCGATCTCGTCTTCGCCCTGCCGTTGCTGGCGGTGCGGCGCAGGGAGCGGCTGAGCCGTTCCGAGGTGACCGGAATCCTCTGCACGGTGGGGGGACTGACGGTGTTCCTGACGGCACTCCCTCAATCCCCCGGGGGTTCGTCTGTCGCGGCGGTGCGTGAGTGGGTGCCTGTGCTCGCGGTCGTCGCCGGCCTTGTGGCGCTGCTGACCGCCGTGGGTGCGAGCCGGCGAGGGCCGGTGCGGCCGGCCTCGTACGCCGTCGCCGCGGCAGTGATGCTGGCTCTGTTCGACGGCCTGACCAAGAGCACGGCCGACCGAGTGCGTACGGACGGCTTCGGCGCGCTCTTCCACTGGGAGCTGTACGCGCTGATGGCGGTCGGAGTGCTGGGCCTGGTCCTGTCACAAAGCGCCTTCCAGGCGGGCTCCTTGGCCATCAGCCTGCCGATCATCGACACCCTGGAGCCGATCGGTGCCGGGGTCATCGGGGTAGCCGTCTTCGGCGAACAGCTCGCACTCTCGGCCGGGGCCCTGGCGGTGCAGATGGTGGGCGCGGCGGCGGCCGTGATCGGCATCGTGCTCCTGGGCCGATCGCCGCTGGCGACGGACTGACGCGCCTCAGCCGTCAGCGTCCTGTCCGCATCGCAAGCTCACGGGTTCCCGCCGTCCCCTCGTGGCTCCAGCATCTGCGCACGGAGCGCCGGGAACCTGACCCTGCCGAGGATAGGCACAGCCCGGTCTGGCTCCGCGGCCGCGATGACGGTGACATGGATCCTGCACCGTTCACCCGATTCCGGCCGCTGTCCGCCGGCCGTCCGATCCCGGAGCATCCCTTGCACGACACCGCACGCCAGATCGACTCCGTGCCCGCCCCCGAGGCGGCCGCGTACACGTTCACCCGCAACACGTGGGTCCACGCTTCCCCGGATGCCCTGTTCGACCTGATCAGCGATGTCTCGACGATCAGCACCTGGAGCCCCAGCGCCCATGGCGTCGCCTACGACGACGGTGACGGGCCCTGGCCCGGCGCCCACTTCCAGGGACGCAACCGCAGAGGCGAGCGTGAGTGGGGCAGCCGCTCCCAGGTCGTCGAGAGCCTGCCCGGCAGCGTCTTCGCCTTCGTCGTCGACGACATCGTCCGATGGCGCTGGACCTTCCGTGCCGACGGTACCGGGACCGTCGTGGAGCAGTCCTGGCAGCTGCTGCGCCTGGACCCGGTGCTCGGCAGCACGCGCCGCGACCTCGACGCCCTGCGTGACCACATGGCCACCAGCGTCGAGCGCACCCTCCTCGCCCTGGCGCGCTGGATCGCCGAGCGAGGCGACACCACCAGTCCCTGACGCCGGGGGCAGGCACTCCGTCCCGCCCCACCACCGACAGCCGTTCTGCCGGACGGCTGATGAGGAAACGCAGGGAGACCGACCGTGAACACCATCACCCTGGGCGACATCACGCTCACCCGCGTCCGGGAGTATTTCGGGCCCGTGGACATGACTCCTGAGACCTTCTTCCCGGACGGCCCCGCGAAGGCATGGGAAGAACACCGCGCCCTGCTGGTCCCGGACTTCCTGGACGCCGGCACCCGGATCGTCAACTCGGCGATCCAGACCTGGCTGCTGCGCAGCGAGGGCAGGACCATTCTCGTCGACACCGGAGTGGGCAATCACAAGGAGCGCCCGTACGCCCCGGTGTGGAGCCGGATGGACACCGGATTCCTGGACAACCTCGCCCGCGCCGGCGTCCGCCCCGAGGACGTGGACATCGTGATCAACACACACCTTCACATCGATCACGTCGGCTGGAACACGTACCTGGACGGGCGGACCTGGGTTCCCACCTTTCCCCACGCCACCTATTTGATGCCGAAGGACGACTTCGACTTCTGGAACCCGGAGAACGGTCACACGTCCGTACTCGGCCGCGGCAACCAGAACGTGTTCGAGGACAGCGTCGCCCCGGTGCACCGCGCCGGCCAGACACTGCTGTGGGAGAACAGCCATCAGATCGACGCCGGCCTGCGCCTGGAAACCGCCCCCGGACACACCCCCGGCTCCTCCGTACTGACCCTCACCTCAGGGACGGACCGCGCGGTCTTCGTAGGCGACCTGCTGCACAGTCCGGTGCAGATCCTCGAACCGGACTCCAACAGCTGCTTCTGCGAGGACCCCGCACAGGCCCGCGCCACCCGTCGCAAGGTGCTGGGCCGGGCTGCGGACAGCAACACCCTCGTCATTCCCGCACACCTGGGCGGCCATGGCGCCGCGCAGGTGGTGCGCGACGGCAGCAGGTTCGCCGTCAAGGGCTGGGCCCCTTTCGCCCCGTACACAGAGCAGGGCTGAGCCCTGCGGAAAGGTCGCCGGTGAACCATCGCACCGACCCCGTCGTGACCACGACGCAGGGATCCGTCCGCGGTCTGCGCCAAGGCGGCGCCACCGCTTTCCTGAACATCCCCTACGCCGCCCCGCCCCGGGGTGCCGGCCGGTTCGCGCCACCCCGGCCGCACGAACCCTGGGACGGCGTACGGGATGCCACGACGCCGGGGCCCAATGCTCCGCAGTCCGCACGCAAGCTCGGCAGCGTGGACATGACCCCCTACTTCGGGACCGGTTGGAGCCGCGGGGAGGACTACCTCACGGTCAACGTCTGGACGCCGGCCGACGCGGACGGCGATCTGCCCGTCATGGTGTTCGTCCACGGCGGTGGATTCGTCGCAGGGTCGACGCGGTCCGCGCTGTACGACGGATCCTCCTTCGCCCGCGACGGTGTCGTCCTCGTCACCCTCAACTACCGGCTCGGGATCGGGGGGTTCCTCGACATCCCAGGAGCGCCCGCCAACCGGGGCCTGCTCGACGTCGTGGCCGCGCTGCGCTGGGTACGGGACAACATCGCCGCCTTCGGAGGTGCCCCGCACAACGTCACCCTCTTCGGCCAGTCGGCGGGAGCGACCGTAGTCGGCGGCGTCCTGGCCGCCCCGGAAGCCGCGGGTCTGTTCCACCGGGCGATCGTCCAGAGCGGCAACGGCCTGGGGGCGTTCACGACCGAGCAGGCCGCCCGCGTCACCACGGCGGCGGCCCGGGTCCTGGGTATCGAACCCCATGCCGATGCCTTCGCGGAGATCACGGACGACCGCCTGGTCGAGGCGGCCTCCGCCCTCGCCGGCACGGACCTGAGGACAGCGACGCACCACGACCCGCTCATCGGGCTCAGCCCTTTCAGCCTGGTCCTGGACACCCAGCCCGCCGAATCCGTCGCCGCGGGTCTCGGCGCCGGCGTCGACCTGCTCATCGGGACCAACACGGAGGAGGGAAACCTCTACCTGGTCCCGGTGGGCGCGTACGCCACCTCGACCAGTGAGGACGTCGATGCCGTCGCGGCACGTGCGCATCCCGACCCGGCCCGGCTCGTCGGTACGTACCGCAGGACCCGCCCGAGGGCGACTCCCGGCGAGCTGCGGTCCGCCATCATGGGCGACGCCCTGTTCGGTGCGGGCAGCTGGGCCCTGGCCGACGCACACGCCGGCCGGTCCGGATCCACCACTTTCAGCTATGAGTTC
The DNA here is from genome assembly GCF_040638585.1 of Streptomyces sp. NPDC025273. Taxonomy (NCBI): domain Bacteria; kingdom Bacillati; phylum Actinomycetota; class Actinomycetes; order Kitasatosporales; family Streptomycetaceae; genus Streptomyces; species Streptomyces sp. NPDC025273. Next base: position 27,552 of record NZ_JBEZYP010000011.1, on the reverse strand, counting down.
GCGTGGCGTTCCCACGCCCTGGACGGGGAGCTCGGCGCCACCCACGCGGTGGAACTGCCCTTCGTCTTCGATCTCACGCAGATACCTCGGTTGCGCGGTACCCGTGCCCTGCTCGGCCCGGACGAGCCGCCCGCCGGTCTCGCCCCCCGCGTACACGCGACGTGGATCCGGTTCGCCGCGACCGGCGATCCCGGCTGGGACCCGTACGGCCCCGAGCGCCGGGCCACCATGCGTGTCGACGCCGACTGGACGCAGATCGACGACCCCCGCGCCCGGGAACGACAGGCATGGACCTGACCCGGCACGCACATGATCCGCCGGTCACGGGCAGCTCTCGCCGCAGTCCCACGACCGGTGATCCCCGGCCCTCCGCCGAGCCGACCGCCGGCGCGCCCGGGAGAGTCCGGGCGGCCGACGTCGTCCCGCTGTGGACGTGCCCTCCGCGCGGGACGCTGTCACCGGCGCGCCCGTCCTGCTGTCCCACCACGGCACCATCATCCGGGGGGACCGTGTCCGACGCGGTCGGGTCCGAGCCCGCGCGAGATCAGTGGAGGCACTCCGGCAGCGCCGGGCGTTCCCTGGTGCGTACGGCGGGGAGCCATGCGGTGGGGGGCTCGGAGCCGGCCGGGAGGCGGACGCGGAACCAGTGGGTGGACCGGCGGTCCTCCTCGTCGATGACGGGCTCCCCGTCGGGCACCTGGCAGTCGGCGGTCAGGACGTCGCCGTGCCACACCCTGGTCGGTACGACGTTCTCCGAGGTGTAGGGCCGCACGGGGTCGATCGCCAGACCCAAGCTGCACCGAGGGTCCCGGTCGACCCGCTCCCAGCAGCCCCGCTCCGCGTTGTACACCCGGATCGTGCCGGGCGTCGGGGCGACCGCACGGCCGGGCGGCGCGGCCGAGGTCGCCCGTACCGCGTCCGAGCACAGCATCGCGCCGGCGCTTGCGCACAGCGCGGCGGCCAGGACGGCGGCGCGGGCCCGGCCGCCCGGCCGTCCCGCCCCCGGCTCGGGTGTCTCCTGGTGGGCGGCGATGCGGGCGAGCAGGCTCTCGGCGGTGTGCGGGGCGCGGGCCTCATGGGTCGGGGCGAGGCAGTCGGCGGCCAGCGCGCGCCAGAACGGCGGCACGGCGTGGTCCATCCGCAGCGGCGCGCGCCCCTCGCCGTACTCCTGGACCGCGGCGCCCCGCGCCATGGGTGTGGCTCCGGCGAACGGTGAGCCGCCGGACGCGAACACCTCGTGGATGACGATGCCCAGCGCCCAGATGTCCGCGGTCGGCCGGACCCGCACGCCGAGTTCGCCGAGTGACGCCTTCCAGCGCTCGGGCGGGAAGTAGTCCAGGGTGCCCATGGGAGGCGCGTAGCCGTGTGTCCCCGTCAGCTCGGTGGCGAGACCGAAGTCCGAGAGCTTCACGGAGCCGTCCCTGCCCAGCAGGATGTTCTCCGGCTTGAGATCCGCGTGCACCCAGCCCGACCGGTGGAGATGGGCGAGCCCCTCACAGATGCCCGCGATCAGCCGGCCGCGATCGGCCTCGGGCACCCCCGCGTCGACCAGCTCCCGCAGACTGACGGCCGCCCGTTCCATGACCAGCACGATCGCGCCCTCCAGCGAGGGGCGGTCGGGTGCGGCGAGAACGAACGACGTCAGGAGGCCGATCAGCCGGGGATGCCCGGCCCTGCGACCGAGTTCGACCTCGCGGCGGGCGGATTCCACGATCCTGCGTGCCTGGCGCGGCGCGAGCCCGGCGGTCGGCATGATCTTGAGTGCGACGTCGGCGGGGCCCTGAGGCGTGGCGGCCCGGCCGGTCCGGCCCGGGTGCCCGTCGGCCGGTCGCGCCGCGTACACCGTCGACCAGCCCCCGGAACCGATCAGTTGGGTGACCACCCACTCTCCGACCTGGTAGCCGGGTGGGAGCAGGTCCGTCGGGCCGCACGCGGTGGTGCCCCCCAGGCCGTGCGGCGGTCTCATGGCGCGGCCTGCCGCTCCCGCCCTCCGGCCCTTGCCAGGGGCGGCAACAGCGCGAGGTGCTCCTCCCGTACGAGCCCGAACCGCAGCGCCAGCCCGACGACCTCCTCCCGCTTGCCGTTGCGGCGGTCGCCCTTGCCGGGCTCGTGCGCGTCCGGGACGCCGATGCGCAGCTTCTCCTCGGCGAGGTAGTCGATGTGCGAGCTGACCGCCCGTGCGGTCAGCTCGCCACCGGTGAGGTGCCCTCTGAGCCGTTCGACGATCTGGGGAGTGGTGGGGACCGCCACGCGTGACTGGTCGCGCAGACGCGGTTCGCAGAGCGCGACCAGGACGAGGAAGTACGTGGCCGTCTCGTTCAGGGAGTACGCGGTGACCGTGCTGTTCCCCCAGGGCACGCCCATGGCCTCCGGGTCCAGATAGACGTGGTCTGGAGCGAACACCTGGAAGGAGACCGTGACGTCACCGCGCGTGGGCAGTACGACGCGTGAGAACTCGAACGGGATCGGCGCCCCGACCCGTCGCGGCGGAACCCTCAGGTATTCCCCCGCTCCCTCCGGGTTCTCCACGAGATAGCTGTGGGTGGTGCTGTGGTTCGTCAACTGCCAGTGGTCGTCGGTCACTCGGATCTCCCCGGCGAGCCGGGAGATCGCCGGGTCGTCGAGGCGCAGCTCGACGGGGAACGCCGTGGAGCCCCGTCCGAAGCGGGCGACTTCGCCGGGACCCAGTCGTAACGTCATCGCGGCACCGGGCGGTTCGCCGCCGGCGGTGCCACGGCTTCCCTGCGGCAGATGGACGACTACGCCGCTCACCGCTCCCCCCGTTCCACGCGTCGCTTGTCGGACCAGCGGAACGATACTCATCTCTCAGGGGAGTTCACCGGCGCACTTCGGCCACATCGCCGGACCGGCCGCCGAGGACCGTGGAGGCCTCGTTCCCGACCGCGCACAGTGGGGAAAGTCACCGCATGAGGAGGGCAGGAGCCCGGTGCAGGGGGGAGGGGCGGCGCGAAGGAAGCGCCGAAGCCCCGTTCCCATGGCGAGATCCGAACGCCCGCCCGCTCGCTCCGCTCAGAGAGCGGGGCTGCCCGACACGAGGGGTGCGACCGGGCGGTCCCCGAAGGCCGTCCACGGCTGCCACCCGCCGCTCGGCTGCGCCTGCACGCGGGTCCGCATCCGGCTCGCGACGGTGACGGCGAAGACGTGCAGCCGCCCGGCGGCGTCGAGCGCCGCCGTGGGAGTGGCGACGAGCCGGATGCCGGGCTCACCGAACTCCCCGCCGGGATGGGCGTCCCCGCCAGGAGTGACCTGCCAGCGGTGGCCGAGTCGGGCTCCGCCGGGCGTCAGTGAGAACGCCTCCAGCCGGCCGTCGGCGTTCACGGCGAACGCCGGGGCGGCGGCGCTCCAGCCGAACAGCGGCTGCCAGTCGCCCCAGCCGCCGCTCGGCGCGGCCTGCCGCCGGGCGAAGGTTCCCACGCCCGACGGTCCGATCGCGGCGACGGTGAGCCGGCCGCTGCCGTCCCTGGCCACCCGAGGCGCGGCGCCGGCCGCGGTGCCGAATCGGTGCCATGACGCGGTCCAGGGGCCGCCCGGGGCCTCCTGCCAACGGTGGTCGATGCCGGAGCCGCCGAGGGTGAGGGCGAACGCCTCCAGCCGACCGTCGGCGTTCGACGCGATAACCGGTGGCGCGCCCGCCGCACCGCCGAACCCGGGCTCCCACGGGTCCCAGGCCAGGGATCCGGCCGACCTCTGCCGTCGCCGCGCGACGGATGCGCCTCCCGGGCTCAGGGCCAGGACCTCCAGCCTGCCGTAGGCGTCACGGGCGACGGCGGGGGCGGCACCGGCCGGGCCGCCGAACTCCTCCCAGTCGTGCCAGCCGCCGTCCGGCCGCTGCACCCGATGGTGCAGCTTGGCGCCGCCCGGGGCGAGGGAGAACACCTCGAGCCTGCCGTCGCTGGTGCGTCCGAGCGTGGGAACCGCACCGGCAGGCCCTCCGAAGGGCTCCCAGTCCGACCAGCTGTCCGTGTGCGGGTCGAGCTGGACGCGCCGCAGCATGGCGCGGTCGGCGGCGTCGAGTGCGAACACCGTCAGACGGCCGCCCACGTCGAGTCCGGCCACCGGGTTGTCAGGGCTCTGCCACGGCGGTGGCGTGTCCCGCCATGACAGCGGCGCCACGTACAGCCCGTTCCGGAACCAGCCCGCGGCGCCGGCGTACCAGGCTTCCCCGTCACGGACCACCTCCACGGCGTGACCGGCCACGTGTCCGGCCCATCCGGCGAGCCCGAAATGGAACGGATCCCGCGACGAGAGGACGTCGGTGCCCTCGTAGCCGTTGCGTGGACCGATGAACAGGTAGTACCAGCCGTCTCGTTCGACGACGTACGGCGACTCGGTGACCGAGACGGTCGCGTCCGTGCCGGCGTCGGTGAACGCGACGCCCGGCTCGCTCCAGTGCAGCAGATCGGCCGAGCGCCGGTAGGCCACGACATGGTGGCCGCCGGGGCCGGAGAGTTCCGTGTAGTACATGACCCACTCGCCGCCGACCCGCAGCACCATCGGGTCACGCGCCGCGAGCCCCCGGAACAGCGGGCCGGACGGTTCGCGGGTCCAGGTGAACAGGTCGCTCGACGTGGCGAGGTTGATCGCCGCGCCGCTCGCGCCGCCGGCGGCGTAGAACATCCAGAACCTGCCGCCCGCCTCGACGACGTGCGGCGCCCACAGGTGCTCCTCGCCGAAGTAGGACGGGTCGACGACGAGCGCGTCGGGGTGGCTGGTCCACGGTCCGTGCAGGCTCGGCGCGGAGGCGTGGGCGAAGGAGATCTCCGCCGCGCTGTCCGGAGACTCGCCGCGCGGCGCACTGTTCCCGACGATGCCGAACAGGTGCCAGCGGCCCTGAGCCTCGATCAGCGTGTGATCGTTGAGATAGCGCGGGCCCGCGGAGGTGGACGGGTCGTAGGCGTACGTGAAGGGTCCCGCGCCGACCCGGTCAGGGGGCGCGGCGTCCTCGGAGGCGGCACCGACGGCCGGGCCGGCGGCCAGGAGCGGGAGGGCGCCGGCGGCGCCGAGTAACAGGCTCCGTCTGCTGATCGGAAACATGAGTTCCTTCAGAGGGTCAGCCGACCGCGGGGCCGGCGGAGTCGTTGAGCCACGTCCAGTCGGACCAGGTCGCGAAGCCGGTCTGCCAGGTGTGGAAGGTACCGGCGTGGCTGGCACCGAAGACCTCGATGCGGCCGTCGGCGTTGGTGGCGGCCGTGACCTCGGTGCCGCCGGTGCCGAAGGGGGCCCAGTCGCTGTAGGGGGCGTTCACGCCGGTCTGCCAGATGTGCAGGGCGGTGGTGCCGTTCATGGCGAAGACTTCGACGCGGCCGTCGGGGGTGCGTTCGCTGGTCAGCTGTGAGTCGGCGGGGCCGCCCACGGGTTCCCATTCGGACCAACTCGTTGGGCTTGTCTGGTACTTGTGGAACACGCCGACCGGGCCGGAGGCGAAGACCTCCAGACGGCCGTCGGCGTTGTGGTCGACCGTCAGGTCGTGGCCGCCTTCGCCGAACCCTTCCCATGAGGACCAGCCCCCGTTGGGGACGGTCTGGTACCGGTGCTGGAAGACGCTGCCGTTGAGAGCGAAGACCTCCAGGCGTCCGTCGGGTGCCTTCTCCATCTCCACACGGCTGTCGGCGGGGCCGCCGCCCGCGGACTCCCATTCCGACCAGCCGCCGTTCGGGGCGACCTGATACCGGTGGAAGAGCCCGGCCGGTCCTGAGGCGTAGACCTCGATGCGGCCGTCGGCGTTCACACCGGCCGCCGTGTCCCGGCCGCCACCGCCGAAGCTCTCCCATCCCGACCAGCCGCCGGACGGGCCGAGTTGCCAGCGGTGCTGGAAGGTGTTCCCGTTGATGGCGAGCAGTTCCAGGCGGCCGTCGGCGTTCGGTGCGAGGGCGAGTTCGGCGTTGCCGGGTCCGCCGAGCGATTCCCATTCCGACCAGGTGCCGTTGGCCTGCCGCTGCCAGGCGTGGTGGATGCCGTCGGCTCCTGCGGCGAACAGCTCCAGGCGCCCGTCGGCGGACCGCGCCGACACGACCCGGCCGGACTCCGCCGGATACACCAGCGGTTCGGGCCGCGGACCGCTGCCGGGCGTGCAGGGCAGTACGACTCCGCGCTCCGCGAGGTAGACCTCGGGGTCGATACCGTAGGAGGTGGACCGGTCTGCCCAGATCCGCAGGTGGAGGTGGGGACCGGTGGAGTTGCCCTCGGCGCCCATCAGGGCGATCTGCTGACCGGCCACGACGCGGTCGCCGGCCGAGACGTCCCGCCGGACCATGTGCCCGTACTCGGAGATCCTCCCGTCGGGGTGCTGGACCCGGATCCACTGGCCGTAGCCGCTCTCGTACCCGGAGATGGTCACCTCGCCGTCGCCCACGGCGTAGATCGGCGTCCCGACGACGTTGGCGATGTCGGTGCCGTTGTGGCCGTCGTGGAAGTGCTGGGACACGAAACCGGCGGCCGGGCAGGCCGCGGCGGCGGCGGTCCGGGCTGCCGCCGCCGGAGTCGCGGGCAGCAGCGTCGGCAGCAGCAAGGCGGTCGTCGATGCGAGAACCCAGGTCAGTGCGCGTCGGGAAAACCCTGGAAGCACGAGTCCTCCTCCCCTTGTCGGTCTCGGGGTGAGTGGGATGGACGGTCGGGGCCGTGCGGACGAGCGGTACGGAAGCTAGCAACAGGCCGGTCCGGAAAGACCCCGGAACGTTACGGACTGACAGGCGGGAGCACGTCGGCTATGTCTGTTGCCGCTGGTCATCGAGATTCCATCGGTCCTTCCTGGCCTGGCCGCGTTCGGACGACGGCCTGCACGAGGGGAAGGACGGCGATGGCACGCAGGAGATACAGTGCGAGGCTGCCGACGCGGTCCTGGCCGCCGTGGCGGTGATGAGCACGCCGGCGGCCGGCGGGTCGACGGTCACGAGGGCGGCAGCCGCCGAAACGGGGCCGGACAAGGCGACGATTCGCTACACCGAGTACGGGATCCCGCACATCATCGTCTCGGACCGGGAGGGGCTGGGGACGGGTTACGGATATGCGGCGGCCGAGGACACATCTGCACCCTCGCCGACACCCATCTGATGGTCGACGCCCAGAGGTCCCGCCATCTGGGGCCCGACGGCAAGACCGGCGACCTGGGGCCCGTCATGCGGATCAGGCCGGGCTCGCGGGGTCCGGCCTGATCCGGACGAAGGACAGCCCTTAGGTGATCGCAGGGCCGGCATCGTTCAGCCAGGCCCATTCCGACCAGGTGGTGAAGCCGGTCTGCCACCGGTGGTAGACCCCGGCATGGCTGGTGCCGAACACTTCGATGCGGCCGTCGGCGTTGTTGCCCGCACCGATCGACGTGCCACCGCCGCCGAAGCTCTCCCACTGCGAGAACGCCGCGTTCGGACCGGTCTGCCAGGCATGGCTCGCGGTGGTGGAGTTGATCGCGAACACCTCGACCCGCCCGTCGACCGAACGCGACGTGGCCAGCTCGGCGTCGGGGATCCCGCCGGTACCGGTCCACGCCGACCACGTGGTCGGACCGGTCTGCCAGCGATGGAACACCCCGTCCGCGTTGGAGGCGAACACCTCCAGCCTGCCGTCCTGGTTGTGGCTGGCGGTGACGGCGCGTCCTCCCGTACCGAAGTTCTCCCAGGCGGACCACCCGCCGTTGACCGCGGTCTGGTACAGGTGCTCGAACGTCGAGTCGGACAGCGCGAAGACCTCGAGGCGCCCGTCAGGCGCGTTCTCCAGGGCGAGTCGCGCGTGGGCAGGGCCGCCGTGAGTGCCTTCCCAGTTGTTCCAGGCACCGCTGGGCGCGCTCTGCCAGCGATGGAACACACCGTTGGCGTTGGAGGCGAACACCTCGATCCGGCCGTCGGCGTTGTTGCCCGCCGCCAGTCGGGACCCGCCGGTGCCGAAGTTCTCCCAGGCGGACCACCCGGCACTGGGTCCGGTCTGCCACATGTGATCGAACGTACTGTCCGACAGTGCGAACAGCTCCAGCCTTCCGTCCGCGTTGGACGCCACCGCCAGCTGGGCGTTGCGCGGACCACCCACGAACCGCCACGGCGACCAGGCGCCGTTCACCGCGGTCTGCCACGCGTGATAGACGCCGTCGGCCCCGGCGGCGAACGCCTCGAGACGGCCGTCCGCGGACTTCCCTGACACGACCCGGCCTGAGGCGTACGGATGCCGGGGGCCGGTGCTCGTACCGGACCACAACGCGTTGGCGATCAGCGTGGCGTCGCCCGCCTCGATCCCGTACAAGTGGCGCAGGTCCTCTCTCGGCTGCTGCACCCGCCAGCACACGTCGCCGATCGGCGCGTCGTTCCACGAGCCGCCCGCATACACCCGCTCCATCGCGTCGAGGAAGGCGTTGGTGGCGTAGGCCGGGTTCAGCCGCTGCTCCCGGGTGCCCCACCAGTCCTGCTGCTGGAACAGTCCGATGCTGGTGTGGTCGACGGCCTCGGAGTAGTTGTTCATGCTGGATTCCACGATGATCGTGGCGATGGCGATCGCCGCGGCTCTCCGGTTGAGCCCCCGGTCCTTCACCGCCTGCGTGACCATCCGCGCGCAGGAGATCTTGTACGCGTTCAGATAGCCGGCCATCTTCGCGCCGAGCTGCGGGTTGAGCTGGTCGGCCATCACGCCGTCGGTGGCCGACGGACCTGCCGGGTCACACGGCGCGGTCGCGATGGCCAAGCCTTGCGGGCCACTGAAGTACCGGGAGACACCGGACCGGTCGTCGCCCGGCCCCGGAGCAGGCCCGGGCCGGGCGACGGCGACCGAGGCGGTCATCCCGACGACCAACGCCCAGATGCCGGCCAGCAAGGCCAGTCTGGTGCATATGCGGTACAAGCCGTTTCCTGCCATGTGTGCCCCTCCGTCGTGGACTCCGGTCGTCGGCGGCCGACAGTAGGAAGCACCGATGAAATGACGATGGAATCGGCCCTCCCGCGCGTTTCATCGGGATGTCATCGGCCCCTGCCAATGTCGTGAGCCGTAGGCGGACCACAGGGGAAGGAACGAAATGCGAGCGAAGAGGATGGCGGCCGCGCTGGCCGGACTCCTGCTGACGGCAGGGCTTTCGGTGACACAGGCGTCCACGGCGCAGGCGGCAGCGGCGGCTTCGTGCGAGGGCACCTACACGATCGTCGTCGGCGGCACGGGAAGCTCGTGGAACAACGACGGCTTCACCGGCAACATCCAGCAGCACGTCGGGTACCCCACCCAGATTCCCAACGGCGCGAGCGCGCGGGCAGGCGTCGATGAGCTGAACCGGCTTGTGCGCGACCAGCGTGCCGCGTGTCCGGGCCAGCACGTCAAGATGGGCGGGTACTCCCTGGGCGCCGCGGTGGTGCACATCTGGGTCACCGAGAACTGGCAGACCTTCGGCAACGTCAACGCCGTTCTCATAGCGGACCCCAAGCGCCAGGGCGGCCCCGGCGCCAACGGGGGATCCGTGCCGTTCGGCGGCATCGTCGGCGCCCCGCTCGCCGGCGCCGACAGGTTCTTCGGCAACATACCGGTCAAGACGATCTGCCACTGGGACTACGTCTGCGACGAGTCCGCCGGCATCTGGACGTACCCGGGCAACCACGTCAGGAACTACCCCAACGACTTCAACATGGATCACCACAACGACAGCGCCAACGAGCAGTGGTACAACGGCGCCTGGTATCCCGCCGCCTGGTGATCACGGGCCGGTGGTGGACCCGGCCGACGGGATGAGGCCGAGACCGGCTTCGTCACCGCACAGAATCATCTGGTGCGCCCGCCGCAGCATCCGGCTCGGAGGAACCCCGAGGTCGGCGGCGAGAAGGCGGCGGGCGCGCTCGAACACCGTCAGGGCGTCGGCCCGGCGTCCGTTCCGGTACAGCGCCCGCATCAGCATCGCGGCCAACCGCTCGTTGAGGGGGTGCGCCGCCGACAGGGCGAACAGCTCGGCGATCGCCTCCGATTCCTGGCCGAGGCGCAGCTGCCACTCCACCTTCCGCTGCACGATGGCCATTCTGCGCTCGGTGAGCCGGAGCCGTTCCAGTTCGGCCAGCGGCCCCGGCAGACCGGCCAGGGGCTCCTCGCGGAACAGCTCCAGCGCCTGGGCACAGAGGCGGACCGCCTCGAGCGGCTCGCCCGCTCGATCGGCCCTCCCGATGCCGGCGGCCAGCTCTTCCATGCGTGCCACGTCCACGTCGACCGCGTCGGGGAGCAGCTGGTAACCACGGAGTCCGCGCGTGATGACCGAGTCCGGACCGTCCCCGACGCGCAGGACCTTGCGCAGTCGGTAGATGTACACCGGCACCACGTTCGCGACCGGCGGCTCCATCCCCCACACGTCATCGAGCAGCACCTGCTGACTGAGGGACCGCCCCGCGCCCAGCGCCAGGGCCGCCAGGACGGCTTGCTGGCGCAGATGCCCCAGGTTCAGCGGCCGCCCGTCCCGCCACGCCTGCAGCGGCCCGAGCAGGGAGATCCGTACCCTCGGTCCCGCCGCTCGCACGGCGACGGCACGCGGAACCGGTCTCACCGGCCGTGTGCGGGGGCCATGCCCGGGGACGGCCAGACCGCAGTCGAAGGCGTGGACGATGGCGGCGGCCCGGTCGCGCAGACCGAGTTTCACCAGGATCCGCGCGAGGTGCTCGGCCACGGCGGCCTCGGGGACGGCGAGGGCGGCGGCGATCTCGTCGTCCCGCAGGCCGCAGCCGACCGCGGAGAGCACTTGGCGCTCCTGATCCCTGAGCAGGGTGGCGGCAGAGCGGTCGGTGGTGACGGTCGTCGGCATCGCTGCTCCCCGGGCTCCGGACGGGTCGGTCTTGCGGGCCGTCGACAAGCTAGTGGGGGGAGCGTCGGGCAGGGCACCCGGAACGATCCGGAGTGACACGCGGACGGACCGGGTCTCCCGGTGAGCGGTGCCTGGTCACCGGGCCCGGTGGCTGCATGAGCGGCCGGCGGTCAGCGGCTGCTGGCCCTTCTCCTTGATCGCTTCGCGTGGGGGAGGAGGCAGGACGTCGACTCACCCCGGGATGGGTCTCGGTGCCGGGGCGCTGTGAGCGGGCAGACGGCGGGGCGGTCAACGGTGGTGACGCACGGGCTCCTGGAGGACCGTACGTGCCGCGTCGAAGTCGGCGAGCCTCGCGGCGACTGTGGCCACCGCGAGCCGCTCGGGCAGGGCCACGGAGAATTTCAGGCCGTGTACGGCGCGGCGGTCGACATCCGGAAGTACCAGGGCCGTGCCGTTGCCGGCCGATTGACGGCTCGCGCGCCACATGTCAGGAGTCAGGTCCTCGCGCAGCCGCAGACAGGAGTCAGTCGGCCGCTGGACAGGGTCGGCGATCGAAGGCAGCGTCGCGGCAAGCGTCGCGTTCGCGCGGTATCCGGCCCAGGTCCACCACCGGACGTCCGTGCCGTGGCGGGCTACGAGAGTGGCTCCAGGGTGTACGAGCGCAGGGGCCTCCTCCCGCCATTCGGCCAGGCACACCTCGGCCCGGCGGGTCAGAGAGACCGGAGGGTCGGCCCCCAGCAGCACCTCCCGCATCGCGCGAGTGAGGGTGTACGAGAGGCCGACGAGCGAGCCGCTGCTCCACTTGGCGATGCCGCCCCCGTCGGCCGGCTCGACGAAGGCCCGCTTCCGGGTCCAGTCGATGAACGTCACCTGCCAGCTGCGTCCGCCGAGCAGGAGCCGGCGGGGCCCCGGGCGTTCCTCGGTCAGTACCGAGGGGTCCACCTGGCCGATCTCGGTGCGCCCGGAGAGGACGGTGAACTGCGGGGGCGCGGTGAAGGACGCCGTCAGCTCGATGAAATGCCGTCGGCCGAAGCGTTTTTCCGCCTCAGGTCCGATGAACAGGAGGCCCTCGTCCGAGTCGAGGAAGCCTTGGTCCGTCAGGTGGCGCACGATCGGTTCCGCCGAGAGGTCGAAGGGAGCGAGCCCGTTCCACTGGTCGGGCCACAACCGGTCACCGATCCGCTGTTCCTGAAGGGTGACGGCGAGCAGTTGCTGGGCCACCAAGTGGCGTGGTTCCGGTGGTGGGTTCACCGGTTCGACCCAGCCCTTTCCCCAGAGCAGGAGCAGTGCGGCTGCCTGGAGGAGGGTGTCCTTCCGGGTGGCGAGGAGCAAGCAGTTGCGCGTGCTGCCGGGGCGCCGCCCCGTACGCCCGATGCGTTGCAGGAACGAGGCCACACTGCTCGGTGAGTCGATCTGGATGACACGGTCCAAGTCGCCTACGTCAATGCCCAGTTCCAGCGTGGAGGTGGACACGATGACGCAGTCACGGGCCTCGGCGAAGGCCTGCTCCGACCTGGCGCGCTCCGCGGCCGACAGCGATGCGTGCGAGAGGAACACCGTGACTTCGCGCTCGCGCAGGGCAGCGCCCAACTGCTCGACCTGCCGTCGGGAATCACAGAACACCAGCCGCTTCTCACCGCGGTGCAGCGCGGTGATCAGCTTGGCGGCGTTCTCCAGAGAGCCGACGTAGTCCAGCTCCACCTCGCCGGCGGGGGGCGCAGGAGAGGTGGAGCCGGCGGACGCACCGGGGGCGATGACGCGGGCCGGGCGTTTTCCCGCCCCCGATCCCTGCAGCCAGGTGAGCAGGTTCTCGGGATTGCCGACGGTCGCCGACAGTCCGATGCGCTGGACGGGACGTCCGGCGACCCTTTCCAGGCGCTCCAGCACCGCAAGCAGGTGCCAGCCACGGTCATCACCCGCAAAGGCGTGGACCTCGTCCACGACCACCGCCCGCACGCCTCCCAGAAGGTGTGAGTGATCGGTCTTGACACCGATGAGCATCGCTTCCAGCGACTCCGGCGTGGTGAGCAGGATGTCCGGCCGCTCGCTGCGGATGCGCTGCCGCTGGGACTCCCTGGTGTCGCCGTGCCACAGCGCGGCCCGGCGACCGAGCCACTGGGCATATCCGTCGATACGTGTCACGAGGTTGTTGAGCAGCGCTTTGAGCGGGCACAGATACAGGACGGACGTGCCGGTCCAGCGCTGCTCCGACATGGCTGACAGGATGGGCAGGCACGCGGCCTCGGTCTTTCCCCCGGCGGTGGGTGCGAGGAGGATGGCGTCCTCCCCGTCCATCAGCGGGTGGATCGCCGCACGCTGCATCGGCCGCAGGTCGGGCCAGCCCAGAGTGTTCACCACGTGGTGGAGGACGACCGGGTCCAGCCGGTCCACGGGGTCACTCGAGGTGGGTGCCTCCGCCATCAGAGGTCCAGTTCGATGTCGTCGGCGCGGCCGGCCGCGGCGTTCCTTTCGACGTCATTGAGTTCGTTGCCGCCCATCGTCAGCTTGTAGTCCCGCCGCGGGTCGAAGTCGTCGAACTGGTCGACCCTGTCGAGGACGTCACCCACCAGCTTCTTCAGATAGATCCGGGGCGCCACCCCCACCTTGCCGCCGAGCGCGCCGCCGACCGCCCGCGCGAGGTCCGCGACGTATGTGTCGTCCACGAGTGTGTGGACGCGATCCGTGGCCGTGGCCCCCGCCGCGTAGAGATCGCGGATGGTCACGCCGAGATGCACCAACGAGTCCTGCGTGAAGCCGGGCAGCCGCAGCTGCACCGCACGGGGATTGTCGAATCGTGGGTCCGTGGTGAAGTCGGTGGCCAGGCGCTGCGCGAGCGGGGCCAGCCGTTGCACGCCCTGCTGTCCGTCGTAGAAGGCGGGGGTTCCGGTGATCACCAGATAGAGGCCCGGGAAGCGACCGGAGTGGACTTCGTCGATGAGCTGGCGCAGGGCGTTGAGCGCCTTGTCGCGGGCGTCGGATCGTACCCGTTGGAGCGTCTCCACTTCGTCCAGCACCACGAACAACCCCCGGTGCCCCGAATCGCGGAGCACGGTCAGCAGCCCTTGCAGGAAGCCGAGAGCGCCGAAGTGGTCGAGATCGCCCCGGACCCCGGCCGATCGCCGTGCAGCCGCGGCCACATGCGGCTGGCCGCCGAGCCAGGCCAGCACGGCGGCGGCGGTCGCTTCGTCGCCCTCGGCGAGGGCGGCCCGGTATCCACGCAGGGCGGTGGCGAAGGAAGGGGCGTGTCGGGAGACTTCGGCCAGCCGGGCGGTCAGCAGTGTCTCGACCTCACCGGCCAGTTCGTCCTCGGTAGCCCCGGCCGCGAGGGCGTCCTCCTCCAGCGCGTAGAACCAGGCGTCCACGATCGGCCTGAGCGCACTCGGAGGGAAGCTTGTCGTCGTGAGCCGCTCGGTCAGCCGCCGGTAGACGGTCTCCAGCCTGTGCAGAGGGGTTTCGGTCTCCGAGACCTGTATCTCGGCGACCGCGAAGCCCAGACGCTTGGCCCGCTCGCCCAGCCAGCGGGTGAAGAAGGTCTTGCCGGAGCCGTACTCCCCCCGCACGGCCTTGAACACCGCCCCACCCGAAGCGACCGCGTCGAGCTCGGCGTCAAGTGCCGCCTCGAACCGGTCGAGGCCCGTGGCCAGCAGATCCAACCCACTGTCGGGCACGGCACCGCGGCGCAGCGCCCCGATCACCGCCCGCCGACGGACGGCCGACGCGGGGGAGGAGGGGTTCGACTTCTCTGAACTCACCGTCACAGTCTCTCACTCCCCCTGGACCGGAGGAGGGGGCGCGGCTGCGCTCCTGACCGCCGCGCTCCCCGTCCCTCAGCCCAGCCCGAACTGGTCTCGCAGGAGACCTTGATGGAGGCGCAGAGTGCGCCCGTCGGGCAGGGTCTCCAGGACCTGCACACCGTCGAAGTTGAGCAACTGGCGCAGGACCGCCGCGAATCCGTCCGCACGGCTCACCGGGAAGTCGACGCGCTGTGCCAGCGCCGTCACCGGCAGGGTCCCTCCGGCATCGGCGAGCTCCTGTACGGCCTGCCGGAACCTGTCCAGCTCACGCTCGCGCGGCTTGCGGGCCAGGAGCTCCACCTGGTCCTGGAATGCCGCCGAGGCGAACAGCGCGGCGACCAGCGCCTGCGACCGGGTACGCAGCTCCGGGATGACCAGGGCGTCCGCGGTCTCGTCCGACGGGACCAGGACGACATCGAAGAGGGAATCGTGTGTCCGCGCCAGTTCGGCCTGCGTCTTCGACGGCGCCTGTCGAGTCGGCTTCTTGGAAGCGGATGCGGGGCTGGACGGGGCCGGTACGGGTGCGGCGGCGGGCGCGCGTTCGTCCAGGAACCACCATGGGGGCCGCTGATCGCCCAGCTCCCGCCATTCCCTGGGCGGTATCGCCCCGAAGGGGAGGAAAGCGAGGACGGGGATGGTGAACTCCGCGAGGGAGGCTCCACCGTGGTAACCCGCCTTGTGCGCGGTGTACCGGGAGTCGGCGTCCCAGAGGGTCACGATCGACGCAGCGGGACCGGGCCAGACCACCCGTGGGCCCGTCAGCGCCACCTCCGTCGCACCCGGCTCCCCGCCGGGCAGGCGGTGGCGGGCCGATTCAGGCGTGTCCGCGCCGACCTTCGTGCCGTGTCGGTCCACGACGTGCCCGTGGTCGCTCGTGATCAGGATCGCCATACCCTGCACCGCGGCCACCCTCAGCAGGTCGACCAGGCCGGGGACGTCGGCGGCCCGCCACGCCCCGTCGCCGAGCTTCTGTTCCTTGGCCAGGCGGTCGTCTATGGCGTTCAGGACGACGGCCACATGGGTGCGTCCGTCGGTCAGTGCCTCACCGAGAGCGGGACCGAATGTCTCCCCGGCGCTCGCGGCGCGCAGGTCGTCCTTGTGGAAGACGGCCGCCGGAGCACCGCCCCACAGTTTCTGCTGCGGGAAGAGCCGCTTCTCGTCCGCCTGTGCCCCCTTCATCAGTCGTCCGGCGAACAACGACGTACGGGAGACGGCGGTGAGGGTCGGCAGGGCGGCGGCCATGGCCCGGCGGCGCGGCTCGCCCTCCTTGACCGGATCGAACTCGGCCCACGATGAGCGGAGTTCCTCGCCCAGCTCGGTGGCGATCGCCGCACTCATGCCGTCCAGGACGAGCAACAGGACTCGCCTGCTGTCCGTGCCACGGACGACCGGCTGCACGACCCGCTCGAGGAAGGACTCCACGGTGAGCATGGAGCCGGGGTGTGTGCCTGCCGCGGTCCAGGTGGCGAGGGCTCGGGCGAAGTGCCGGTCGATCTCGTGCCGTCGCTCCCGGATGCGGGCTCCCAGCCTGTCGTACGCGGAGCTCAGGACGGGGTCCGGGTCGCCGCCGGCCTCGATGTGTTCCAGGGCGTGGTCCACCCATCCGGTCTCCGCGAGGTGGCGCTTTATGCCGTCACCTGTCGAGTCGCACCCGACGGAGGGCTCACCGGCCAGCCACTGTGCCAGCCGCCCGCCCATCCGGGCCCGTCGAATGCGGGACAGGGCGTCGGGACCCTCGGCCCGGCGGTGGTCCTCCAGGTCCCGTAGGGCCGCGGTCAACGGGCCGGGGTGGCCGGCTTCCAGAGCCTGTCCCACCGCGGTGAAGCGTGCTTCCAGTCCCAGCGGGAGCAGGGGACTGGCCCGGGCGGCGGACTCGGCCCCGAACTGCCGGACGACGGAGGAAGCCCGCTCCAGGACCGTGTCGTCGGCCCGGCGTGCCTCCCGGGCCGCCTCGTCGCTCTCCCCGTCCCGGCCCCGGCCCCCCGCGGTCAGCAGCAGACTCGCGTACTCCTCGCAGGCACGCCCGAACGCGGACGCCAGGGCATCGAGCTGCTCCCCGGTGGCCAGGGGCCTCTCGCCGAACCAGCGCTCGGCACGTCCCCGCGCACGGTAGACGTCGGCGTCCGGCTTCGCGTGCAGCCACAGTGCCCCGCAGACCAGACCGAACGCCACCGCGTCCGCGCCGTGTTCGGCCTCGATCAGCGCCAGCAGGGCCGCACCGGCCAGTCCCGCCTGGTCCGCCTCGCCGAGGAAGTCCCGCAGACCGGCCCGTTCGGGCCCTCGCAGCTCCAGTAGCCGTTCGGGACCACCGGGACTCAGGGACCACCCGAGGAGAGCGTGGGTGTCCAGGGCGTCCGTCGCCACGGTGGCCGGCCGTCCGCCCGACTCGGTGTCGTACCTGCCGAGTCTGAGACGACGCAGGGCGAGTACGGAGAGGGCCTTCTGCCGGGAGAGCACACCGCCCGCGAGCTGGGGCCAGCCCCCGGGGGGAGTGGCGTCCAGCAGGGCCTCCGCAGCCCAGTTGGAGTCCTTGAGCCGGGTGTCGACCTGTTCCGCGCCGAAGGCCTCGCGCACCACGTCCCAGCTGTCGAGCGTGTCGATGCGCTTCTTGTGGGCGCGGGCCAGGATCGCGGGGTCGAGCTCGCTCTGTTCGCGGTCGGTCAGCACGACGAGCACGGCGGGCCCGGTGCCTGCGGTCGGCTCACCGAGGTGGTCCAGAAGGAGCTCGTGCACGGCCAAGGGTGAGGGAGCCACTGCGATACGGGCCGTGCGGCCCTCGGCCCACGCCGGTTCGGCCGGCCCGTCCCACTGGGGCGCGGAGCGCAGCAGGACCGCACGGCGGCGCCCGGCTCCGGTGAGCGAGGCGGCCAGCGACGTCTGGGACGTCAGGTACTGGGTGATGGTGGCGATGTTCAGCCGCGTGGTCACCTGCGTGGTGCTCATGACGCGACGACCTGCCAGGTGATCTGGACCGTCGCACCGGGCTCACGCGCTGCCAGCTCGGCGATCTCCGCCTGCAGTTCCGCCACGGCACGCGCCGCGGTGGTACGCCCGCCCCCCGACCGCCGTATCGGCGTGCCGCCGGAGACCGTGGCTGCGGGAGTGCGGTCGGTGGGGACGGGCGGGTGGCTGGTGTCGGTGTCCAGCCGCACTTGGCCGGCGCTCGGCGGGGCGGGAGCGGGCGGCGGTGGAGTGGCGGCGGCGCGGTTGCGCTTGACCAGCGCCAGGACCTCGCGCTGGGTCCGGGCCAGTGCCTCCGGCAGAGGGCTGGTCCGCTGGTCGGCGGCGGCGGCGTTGCGCAGGGATTCCAGCAGGGCCTGCCCCTCGGGGCCCTCGCTGGTGGCCAGTTCGAGCGTGGTCCAGGACGCGTCGGTCAGGGCCCTGGCCACTTCCCTGGCCTGGGTGACGGACGTACCGAAACGGTCCGCGCCGACCTGCCCGAGTTCGAAGGCGGCCAGCGCGTCCACCGTCTTCTTCGCTCCGGCCGCACCCTGCCCTGCCGCGCGCGTGAGGGCCTTGAGCAGGTCGACCGACCGCCGGGCGAGCGGAAGCCGTCCCGACTCGTCGGTGGCGTCGAGCCGGAGGAATCCCGCGTGCTCCTCCAGCTTCGCCACGAGAGCGACCGCGTGGTCCTCGTACAGGCGGGCCTGCTCGATGATCTGCCGGGCGAGCTGGTTGACCATGCGTCCCCGTCGCAGGGCCGGAGCCGGCTTCCCGAAGATCGCCTCGAAGCGCCGGCGCGCGGTGTCCCAGTCCTCCTGCGACGGCAGCGGCTGGCTGCGCAGCGTGTCGACGTCCTTGATCTGCGACAGCTCGGGGGCCGGGTCGAGCGGCATCCCACCGCGCACCCACACCCGGTCGTCCATCTCGGCGAACGAGGCCACGACGAGCCGGGAGAGGAACTCCGGGAGCCCTCGCGGCTGTGGCAGGTCCGTCCAGTCGGTCAGCGTGATCAGGGAGAGGTCACCGGTGGCGCCGCGCTCGCGGGCCAGCTGCCGGAAGTGGTCGGCCCAGTAGAGGGACAGCTCGAAGTACGCCTCCTTCTGCTGTCCCAGGCGCAGCGGACCGGCGATGCGCTGAAGGAGCTTGCGGTCCCCGGCCGGGACCTCGGTCCGTCCGTCGCGAGCCTCGGCGGCGGCCTGGATGTGTGTGAAGACCTTGCGGGCGTCGGCCGCCTTCAGGGGTAAACCGGTCTTCTCGGCGTCCAGGTCTGGATGGTCGGGGAACTGGGCCGCCAGCAGCTTGCCCGCGATGTGCCGCAGACCGTCGCGCAGGGACTGGCCCATGGAGAAGACCAGCCCGTCGACATCGCGGAGGGCCTGGAGGTGGTCGCCGAAACCCAGCTCCACATCGGTGGGCTTCTTCTCGGCCAGGCCGTACGCCTGCTTGAAGGCGGCCTTCACGTTCTTGAGCAGGGACTCGCGCTGGGTTTCCAGCAGACCCTTGGCGCGGGCCCGGTTGTCCGCGTTGAGGTGACCGGCGTACTGGCTGTCGAAGCGCTGCCCGTCGGAGAGGGCCTTGTCGATGACCACCAGGCGGCAGAAGTCGGTGTACCGCTGCGCCGAGAGGTGGGCCGGCAGCCAGGCGACCGTGCGGGAACGCTCGCCCTGCTGCTTCTCCCGCAGCCGGCGCATGCGCTCGACGTCCTCGGCGGTGCCGTACTCGCTCTCGTCGTAGGGGAGGTCGACGACGATCCGCCACAGGCTGTCCTCCTGCGGCATGAGGTCGTGGTCGGGCAGCTCCTCCTCGTCGGCGACGTTCCCGAAGACGACTTCGGCGCTCCGGCTCGTGCCACGCCAGTCGAAGTTCACCCGGCTCGTCAGCTGCCCGTGCTCCAGCACCAGCTCCTCGGAGAGGATCCGCTTCGCCAGCGCCTGACGGTTGCCCGGATTGTCGTTGACCTTGGCGTTGGCGATGACCGAGTCGACGTCCACACCGGTCAGTTCGAGGCGCACACCCGGGTTGGTGTCGGTGCCGGTCTCCTTGATCTCCGGGAAACGGCCCGCCCATTCGGCGACCTTGTTCTTCAGGATGCCGTACTCGCGCCCGGGTATCGGCGCGACCACGGAACCGTAGTTGAGGGCGGAGAGCCGGCGGATCGTGAGGTCGGCGAGCGCGGGGACACTGGGCGCGAGGGCGGACAGCAGCAGGGTGCCGACGATCCGGTTGTCACCGACGAACGTCTTCACTCGGCCGCGCAGTTCGGGATCGGTGATGCCGGCGGGACCGCGGTGGGTGTACTGCTCCACGTCCTCCTCGGACACGTTGTACGTGCCGAGCAGATACGGACGCAGCTTGGTGCGGTAGAGCTTGTCGGCCGCCTCGAAGACGACCTTGAGGCTGTCGGTGAAGGGTTTGTCGCCGCCCGCCGTGATCAGCGGGTAGAGGTCGCCCACCGGGATGAGGTCGCCGAGCCGAAGCTCGTCGCGGTGGTCGGCGAGGAGCTGGCCCATCAGCTTCATGCCGGTCCGGTTCCGCTGGAGTGCGGAGGAGACATGCACGAGGGTGTCCATGAAGGCAGGCGAGAAGGGGTACGTCAGACGGAAGCTCTCCTCGTCGGCGCCCACACCGTCGGTGCCCCGGTCGGAGCCCAGCAGGGTGTCCCACACCTCCTGGCGCACTTTGCGGGTCTTCTCGAACTCGGCGTTCACGAGTGCCGCCGACTCGGCGTCCTTGGGGGTCAGCAGGCGCGCGTGCGCGACCTGGGGGAGGTTGCGGTCCTCCAGCGTGATCTTGTCGAAGCGGCCGGAGGCCAGGTTGAGGGTGTCCTGGATGGACGACTCGGCCGCTCCCGACACCTCCTCGCCCACGAGCTCCCGCAGATCGCGCTGGCGGGCGATGAAGGACACCACGGGGACGGCACGGCGGGCGTCACCGCCCTCCACGAAATTGGTGATCTTGCTGGCTTCGCGGGCCACGAACTTCTGGTCGTGGATGAGGGTGGCGAGCCAGAGGATCAGCTCGTCCATGAAGAGGATCAGACCGTCGTAGCCGAGGGACTTGGCGTGCTCGGCTATGACGGACAGGCCCGCGTCGAGGGAGACGAACCCGTGCTCGTCCTCCGCGGCGTTCTGCGCGAACCCGGGCAGCAGGTTCGTGCTCGCGTCCTCGACGAGGCGGGCCCGCAGCTCCGCCGGTGCGGAGGGGCTGACCAGGTTGAGCGCCTGGCCGGACTCGTGCACCTCCTCGGCGGCGAGCGCCGTGTCCAGGAGACCCGGCTCCCAGGCGAAGGCCTCGCCCCATTCGTCATCGTCGTCCGCCGCGCCGGGATCCGCGGACGCGAGGCCGTCGATGATGAAGCGGTCGCCGTGCCGCTCGCGCAGGGAGCGGATGGTGTCGAAGAGCGCGTCCGTCCGGTACACCTGCGGCGTCGGCGCCTCGGGATGCAGCTTCTTCACATGGCTGACGTAACCGCCGAGGACCCGCTGCTCCAGGGCCTTGGCCCCGAGCATGTGGTACGGCACGAGCAGGAAGTTCTTGCCGGCCGTGCCGAGCCAGGCGTGCTTGGTCAGTACGGGGTCGAGGTCCGCCCGGGACCTGGCGGCGGGGCTGCCGCTCAGCAGGGCGTGCAGGACGGCCATGAAGTGCGACTTACCCGAACCGAACGAGCCGTGCAGGTAAGCCGCCTTGGACGTGTGGCCGTCCAGCGCCGCCTTGATCAGCCCCAGCGCCTCGTCGAAGTTGTCCCGCAGCCGCTCCGTGACCACGTAGTCCCGCAGAGCGCGCTCGGCGCCCTGTGGGGTCGTCGCCTCCGAGAGCTGGAGGACGAAGTCCGAGGTCGAGAGGGACTCCTTGATGTCGATGACATCGCGGAGCAGGGGCGGCTGCTGGGCCATGGGCGGATCTCACTCTCCGACGGGCGGTGGCGCGGGTGCCGTCCGATCGTAGGGTGTGTGTGCGAGAACGGAACGATGGTTCCGTAATCCCGGATCAGACGAGAGCGGCCGCTTCAACTCCCGTGCCTGGACGGACGAGCGAGCGCAGTTTCTCGCGGGTCTCCGGATCCGTGGAGTAGATCATCGTCCCGACCATCCCCCTGGTCAGCAGCACCTTGTACGTGTTGCGGATGAGCCGGTGGACTTCGGCGTCCGGGGTCGACCTGGTGAAGATCGGGTCCTTCGAAGCGGTACGGTCCACCACCCAGCGGTCGGTCCGCCACACCAGGTCGGGCCCCATGATCACGCCCGACCAGTCGTATTCGAAGCCCTGAGCGGTGTACACACAGCCCACTTGGCCGAAACCGGCCGGATCATTGGCCCAGAGCGGCGCCGCCGGGGCGCCGAACAACGACCGATCGCCAGGAACGTTCCAGGGCCGTGACCACGCTCCGATGACGACGTCGCGGGGCAGCTCGGACATCTCCGGCGTGATCTTCTTGGTCCACGTCCAGCAGTACCCGGCCGCCATGCGCGCGCTGTACTTCTTCCCCTCGCCCTCCTCGCGGCGGGCGACGAGGAAGTCCTCCAGCTCCTGCGGGCTGTCGGCGATCAGCAGCTCCACCTTGCCGTCCGGCTCCCAGGCCGTCGGCTCGTCGCCCTCGAGCCCGAGCAGGTTCGCGACCCACTTCACATAGGCCTCGCTGCCGCCGCAGCGGAACTGGCTGTCCAGCTCCACCACAATGCAGTCGAGACCCTGCGCGGCGGCGGCGTCCTTGATCTGCTCCTTGGTCCCCATCTCGCCGGGGCGCACCACCTGGTGCTGGTCGAGCAGGAACACCGGCACCCGTGCCGCGTCGATCAGCTCCGCCACCTGCGGGCGGTCGGTGCGCAGAGCGGCCGTGGTGTAGCGGTTGGCGGAGGTCTTCCGGAGCCGGTGGGCCTCGTCGCAGATGAGGACGTCGAGTTCGTTCGGCTCGGCCTCCATGAAGCTGTTGAAGTACTTGAACAGCTGCTGCACCTCGGGTTTCCGGGCGCCGGCGATCTTACGCATGGTCGTGGTGAACGACGACGAACCGGTCGCGTGCAGAGCAGTCTCCCCGCGCCGGTACAGCTCGCCGAGAAGCGACAAGGCGATGACACTCTTTCCGGAACCGGGGCCGCCGGTCACCACGACCACCTGCTTGTGGTTCGACCGCTTCGCCCTGCGCACCGCCGACAGCACCAGCTCGTAGGCGATCCGCTGCTCGTCGAGCAGGACGAACTGCTCGCGGTCGCGGACCTCGGCCGCAGCGACGGCCATCAGCTGCTTCGACGGGCGCGTCCGGCCCTGGACGAGCAGATCGGCAGCCCGCGCACCGGACTTGGGTGCGAGCCGCGAACGGAGGAAGTCGAGGAACGCCCCGCGCTGCTCGGCGGTGTACATGCGGCCCTGAAGGTCCTCCGGGACCTCGCGCAGCGAACTGATGCCGAACTCCGTCGCGTTGTGCAGGAACGCAACTCCGGCGACCGCCTCCGGTGTCCGCTCCAGCGCACCGTTGAACGAGAGCAGGTAGGAGCAGTAGCCACGGACCTGCTCGACCGGGTGGAGCACGGGACGCGGGTAGGCGTCTATCCGGCAGAGCAGGGGGTCCTCCTCCTCGGCGTAGGCCTGGCTCCACTGCTTCAGCTCGACGACGACGTACGAAGGGTCGCCGGTCGACGGGTGGACCCCGGCGAGTATCACGTCGGCGCGCTTGCTGGTCAGAGGGAGGGTGTACTCGATCAGCATCTCGACATCGCCGAGCCCCGCATCGAGCAGGGCACCCGTGAGGGCGGGGAGGCTGCGCTCCCAGGACCGCACCTCGGACGCTGAGGGCCGACAGCCGTGCGCGTGCTGGAAGTTCTCCATCAGGTGCAGCGCCAGCATCCCTTCCAGGTTGCGGGCGGCGACGGTCGCGGCGGACTCGCGGAACAGCAAGGAATGCCCCCAGGCAGCACGAAGTAACTCGTGCGGGTGGGGGCATGTCCTCTTCAGTCCGCTGACGCGGAACGGAAGCCCGTCGGGCCGCAGATGATCTCTTTCATCCTAGGGGAGGGCAGGATCGGGCGGCGGGGGTATCGGGGACGGGCCGGGCTCGGGGAGCCCGCACAGGCGTCGGGCGTGGGTCTGCCCGGCCGGTGTGCTGGACCGTGGTGGGCGGGGCGGGTGGCCCGGCGGGACGGGCGGTGATCAGATCGTGCGCCGGCTGCGGGCGTTCACCTCGGCGAGCTGAGCGCTGAGCAACTCCTCCCGACTGGCCGGCCGTACGCGGGCGGGGTCGGCGTCCCACTCGCGGCCCCCACCGAGTGGGCGGAGCTGGAGGTAGGGGCCCTGTTGGCCCATCACCAGCCCCACTCGGCCACTCCCGCCGTCGTGTACGGCCGCCCCGAGGTCGGGGACGCCGGCATCGGTCACCTGTCCAGTCCCTTCCTGATCACGTCTGCCAGGACCAGCGCGACGGGGGCGGCGCAGATGCCGAGGTGGATCAGGGCGTAACGCTGCTGCCGTCCGTCGTCACTATCGCCCGCAGCGGAGTCCGGCTCCGGCCACGGCGTACGGATGTCCAACGCGGGCAGCTGGATGCCGGCGGCGGACAGTGCGGCGGCGAGGGTGTCGCGGGCTTCGACGGCCTCCTGGATCTTGGCCATGGCGGACCGAGACCCTGGCTGGGGGAGATCAGCGGCGGCAGAGCGGGCGGTGGCGGTGGTGTTCCCACCAGGTGTCCTGCGGGGGAGGGGCGGCTTCTGCTCCGGTGTCTGCGGCGATGCCATGGAGGTCTTCCTTCGGGTCGTTCTTCGTGGGTTCCCGGGCCTGACGACACGCGCCAGATGACGGTGCGTGAGCGGCTCGTTACGAGAATGACCCTGGTCGGGGATGCGGCACACCGAGGGCGGGTTGTGCCTCCCCGGCAGGTCATGCACGTTCCACACGTTCCACGGACGACCGGGGCCGAGAGTGTCGTTCTTCGGATCCGGCCGTTGACTCCACGTCGAAGGTCACCGTCTGCGGGACGGTTTTCCCAGGTGGGTCACAGAGAAGGTGGGTAGCCTGCCGAGCCGGGGGGTGAGCTTTCGCCCGCCCGGCTTTCGCCAAGGCCGTTACGGAACCGGTGGGAACACCATCCGCGCGATCGCCGCCAGGATCAGCACGGCCGGGATGACGAACCACCAGCGCCGAAGTCGCACCAGCGCGACGAAGGCCCCCGTGACCGCGGCGGCCGGCAGCTCCGTCACCAGGGCGAGAAGAGCCATCGCCCGTGCGGTGTCCGTGACCGTCCTGTCCCACGGGCCCTCGGACTCGACGAGCAGGGCGTTCAGCAGGAAGAACCCGCCGATGGCATGCAGCACGAGCAGAAACGCGGCACACAGAGCTGTTGCGACCGCCCTCCCCGGCGGCCTTCGCGTCCGTTCCTTCGTGTCCTGTTCAGTCATCCAGTGCCTGCCTTGCCTGGTCCAGGTTGTAACCGAAGCCGCGACCGTAGGCCTGTGCGTCGTCGGTCTGCCAACCCGGGCCACCGTTGTACCGGGCGGCCAGCTCCTGATACTGCGCGGGAGTCATCTGGTCGGCAGGCACGCCGGCGAAGGAGCTCTCCGCCTTCAGCTGGGCGAGGTATTCCGACGCGATGTACACATTGGTCGCAGGGTCCTGAGTGGCTTTCTCCACCTCGTCGCGCTGGGCCTGCGTCATGTTCTCCGGGTCGTACCCGAGCACTTCCGCAGACCTGCGAATCTGGATGGCGATGGGGCCCATGGAGGTCTGGTCGGCTTCACCGGTGAGGCCGACCTTGTCCGCCACCCACTGGAACTCCGGCCATACCTAGTGTTGGTTCTGCCGGGCGTTGTCGCTCACGTCGTCGACCCACTTCGGATCGCCCTGCACCTCTTGCCAGGCGATTCCGGCGACCACGTCCGCCGGCAGGCCCGTATAGGCGGCGGCGTCCTTGATGTGTTCGCGATTGGCCCGTATCCACTCCCGTCGCTCCGCGTCGGAGTTGGAGGGCAGCCACTGGTTCTGGTCCATGGCGGTCGGCAGGCCGTCGAGTCGCGTCCGGATGTCCTGCAACTTCGGTGAGACCGACCTCCTGCCGCCCCGCTCCGGGAGCCAGTACGCTGCCGATCATGAACATGGAAACATGGCGGGCGTGGCAACGGGTGGAGACGTGGCTCGCCGAGAACGCGCCCGGCTCCCACCGCTCCCTGCGACCCCCGGCCAGCGACCTCGACATCGCCCACGCGCACGAGTACGTGCCGCTCCACGAGGATCTGCGGACGTTGCTCGCCCTCCACGACGGGACCGAGTCCTACGAGATCGACGGGGACGAGGAGGGCGAGGTCAATCCCGCGGCCTGGCTGCCAGAGAGCTCCGAATGGCTTCCCCTGGACCGGATGCTCGCTCTGCCGGCCGTCGCCCTGGCCGGCTCCGGCCGGCCGGACCGGGCGCCCTGGGCTGCCCCGGGGGACGGCCACTACGGGTTCGCCGTCGAGGCCGCCTCGGGGCACGTCACACGCTTTCCCGACGAGGGCCTGGCCCCGCTGGAGCCCACGCCCGCCTATGTCACGTCCCTTGCTGCGTATCTCACGGCCTTCGCGGAGGCTCTCGAGTCGGGAACGGGGCCGCTGATCGATCCGCGCAGTCGGCCCGGCATAGCCCTCGGTTGTCTGCTGTGGGAGGACCCGGAGCGGGTGTCCCTCGACGAGGCACCCTGGCATCCCCTGCATCCTTGAACCCCGACCCCGACCCCGACCCCGACCCGGACCCCGAACCCGCACCGGGGACGACGGGCGGGGCACCACTCGGTGTCGCACCCCGCCCGCCCGTCAGCACGTGAGGGTCCTCACGGTCCGACGCGGGTGGTGCCGCGGCCCGGGCTCACTTCTCCATCCGGCACTTGACCTCGAGTGCGGACGTGTCACAGCCCGTGAACCATTCGTTGCCCGGGTCGACCCAGAACGCGTCCTTGTCCAGCATCCGCATCGAGGACAGGAACGGTTCGGTTCCGATTGCCATCCGGTTCATCGAGCCGCCGTTAATGGCATTGGACATCGAGGAACGGCCGCAGGTCTCCTCCCAGGTGGGCGGGTCGTAGCGGGTATCGTCGACCAGGTGCTCCGAGCCGTCGTCGGCCTTCACCGCCGCAGTCTGCACGCACTCACCGCCGCCGTTCACGCCGGCCGGCATCAGCCCGCCGACCGCCGAGGGCATACCCGGCGACTGGTAGGTCGCCGCGAACGGGTACTCGTCGCAGGAGATCTTGTCCGGCATCCCGGACGGGAGGAATTCATGGTGCAGGAATGTGAACGGGTGCTTGAGGAACCGCTTCTTCGGCACCCACCCATCGGCCCGCTTCGAGCCGCTCAAGGGGCACATCACCTTTTCCCGGGAATCGTTCTTGTTGTACCCGGTGGCGTCCCCGCCCGGCCGGGAGGGGATCTTCTCGTCGCCCCGGGGACCCGGGATGTAGTTCAGCGGATAGTCCGGGCTCGCGCCGAGACCCTTGTACTTCGTCTTGTTCTGGATCAGCCACGCGTGCGCCGAAGCCGCGGGGTAGTTCGCGGCGTTGAATTTGTACCCCGGCACGTAGTCGGGCAGGACGCAGCCGTGCACCGCGTACACCTTGTCGCACCGGACGGTGACGGACCCCGTCGACCCCTCGACGATCTCCCATGAACCACCCTTCCCGGGGTCCACCAGCTCCTGCTCCGAGGTGAAGAGCCAGGCGAAGTCCACCGGGAAATTCTTCGACAGGTCGATGTCCTTCAGGCCGGACTCGTTCTGGAGTGAACCATTCCATTTGTGGGTCACATTGCCGGAAACCACATCGGTGTCGCTGTTCCCGTCCCAGGCAGGCTCCTCACCCCCTGCCCAGGTGATGCCCGTCTCCTCCTCCACGCACCCGCCGGTGTCCTTGCCGCAGCGCACCTTGGTGCCGAGGAACTTGATGGAGTCCTTGCCGAAGAAGGGAAGGTAGCCGGAATCCGGTGTCGTATTGAGCGGGGTCATCTGGCAGGGCTCTTGCAAGATCGAATTGATCTTGTGAAGTGGCTGGTCGGCGGGGTGTGACCGAACGGGCTGAAGCTCCGTTGATGCGAGTGACCTAGC
>NZ_JBEZYP010000010.1:0-292545 GCF_040638585.1 Streptomyces sp. NPDC025273 | reverse complement strand
CCTCAGCCTCGCAACGTCATCGCGTCCAACGACCACGGTCCTCGCAACTCCCACAGATCGCGGGTGTTGCGAGGACCGTTAGAACCCAAGGGGTGTGGTCCGGGCCCTCCCGCGTGCGGGACGCTGGTTACGCGGCCTTCTTGGCGCCACCGAAGGCGGCGACCGGGCCAAGGGCGAGGAAGAGGTACGTCATGAAGTCGGCCTCCTCCTTCCAGATGTCCATCACGTCACCGAAGTGGTCGAAGAAGACCTCGGTGAAGCCGACGCCGAGGCCGTCGGCCAGGATCATCGACATGGCGACGAGCTGGCCCAGGAAGACGGCACCCAGGGAGAACACGGCACCGGCGACGGCGACGGCCGGGTTCGAGCCGCCGACCTTGCTCGCCACGAAGCCGACCAGGAAGCCGACACCGACGGCCGCGTAGCCGACCTCGCGCTCGATGGAGCCCGCGATGACGCCGTACAGGATCGCGGCGACGATCGCCGTGCCGAGAGCGGTCAGGATGCCGAGGCCGAGACCGGAGCCGTCGCGGGCGGGCGGGGCGGGCGGGAACGGGGCGCCGCCGCCGAACTGGCCCTGCTGCCGGCCGGCGAACGGGTTGCCGGTGGGCGGGCCCTGCTGCTGGCCGGCGAACGGGTTTCCGGCCGGGGCGGCCGGCTGACCCGCGTACGGGTTGCCGTCCGCCGGGACGCCGGGCTGCTGCTCCGCCGCGTACGGGTTGCCGGGGGCGGGCAGGCCGCCGCCGTTGGGCTGCTGCGGCGGGTTCGGCGGCTGCACGGGCTGGCTCATGATGGATGTTCCCCCTGGGACGGATGCGCACGACTGTGCGAGATATGACGCCGCAGGCTAGCAGTCCGCACCGACAGGACCCACCGGAATCCTTGCGGGGACTGGCCGGCCGGGCCTCTTCCTAGAGCCGGTGCGCGGCTCCCGCCGGGGTGGCTCCCCGGGTGTCCAGGAGGAGTTGGGCCTTCACGGCGAGTCCTTGGAGGTCGAACGTGCGGTGGTGCTGGAGCAGCACGGTCAGGTCGGCCCCGGCGGCGGCCTCGTACAGCGAGTCGGCGCGCGGGACGGGCAGGTCGCGCACGCGCCAGTCCAGGACGTGCGGGTCGTGGTAGCCGATCTGGGCACCCATGTCCATCAGCCGGGTCGCGATCTCGCGGGCGGGGGCGGCCTCCTGGTCGGCCAGGTCCGGCTTGTAGGTGACGCCGAGCAGCAGCACCCTGGCCCCGCGGACGGACTTGCCGTGCTCGTTCAGCAGGGTGGCGCAGCGCTGGATCACATAACCGGGCATGCGGTCGTTGATCTCCTTGGCCAGCGAGACCATGCGCAGCGGGTGGCCGGGGGTGAGGCTGCCGTACGGGAGGCAGCCGGGGTCCACCGGGGCGCCGTGGCCGCCGACGCCGGGGCCGGGGCGGAACGGCTGGAAGCCGAAGGGTTTGGTCTCGGCGCACCGGATGACGTCCCACAGGTCGACGCCGAGGTCGTGGCAGAGCACCGCCATTTCGTTGACCAGGGCGATGTTGACGTGCCGGAAGTTGGTTTCGAGGACCTTCGTCATCTCCGCCTCCCGTGGTCCGCGGGCCCGGACGACCTTGTCGGTGAGCCGGCCGTAGAACGCGGCGGCCGACTCGGTGCAGGCGGGGGTGAGACCGCCGATGACCTTGGGGGTGTTGCCGTACACGTGGGTGCGGTTGCCGGGGTCGAGGCGGCCGGGGGAGTGGGCGAGGTGGAAGTCGCGTCCGGCGTGCAGGCCCGATCCCTCCTCCAGGAGCGGACGTACGAGGTTCTCCGTGGTGCCCGGCGGCACGGCCGACTCCACCAGGACGGTGGTGTGCGGGCGCAGCCGGGCGGCGAGCGCGCGTGCCGCGTCGGTCACGGCGGAGAGGTCGGGCGTGCGGTCCGGGCCGAGGGGGGTGGGGGCGCAGATCGCTGCGGTACGCACCCGGCCCAGCTCGGCCGGGTCGGCGGTGGGGCGGAATCCTCCCGAGAGCATCCGGCGGATGCCGGAGGCGCTGAGGGATCCCTCGACCGGGGTGCGGCCCGCCGAGAGTTCGGCGTACGGGCGTGGGTCGGTGTCGTAGCCGACGGTGTGGATTCCGGCGGCGACGGCTGCTTGGGCGAGGGGCAGGCCGAGGTGACCGAGTCCGATGACAGCGAGGTCTGCGGGCATGTCGAGGGCCGTCCTTCCCTAAGACCAAGAAGACAGAAAGCGCAACTGCTGGGGACAGCGCAATGTCAGACTAGGCGTAAATATGACCTATATGTCGCATTCTGTGACTCTCGTCGACCGAGTGTTGTCCACAGGCGGTGGCTGAAGTCGCGGACCGCGGACAGAATCGAGTGGTGGGCACGGGCGCCCGGCCTCTCGGCCGGTCCCTCCCGTGGCCGTACCACTCTGATCCACCGGGAGTACCGGGATTACCGGGAGGCAGCAGTGAGGACAGCGACACTGGGACCGGCGGAGCGCACCCAGGCGCTCGCCGCGATGGCCGAGCGTGAACTGGACGTGCTGGTCGTGGGGGCGGGCGTGGTCGGCGCCGGGACCGCGCTGGACGCGGTCACCAGAGGACTTACCACCGGTTTGGTCGAGGCGCGGGACTGGGCGTCCGGG
This sequence comes from Streptomyces sp. NPDC025273, assembly GCF_040638585.1. NCBI lineage: Bacteria > Bacillati > Actinomycetota > Actinomycetes > Kitasatosporales > Streptomycetaceae > Streptomyces > Streptomyces sp. NPDC025273. Next base: position 289,930 of record NZ_JBEZYP010000010.1, on the reverse strand, counting down.
ACGTCCAGCCGGTCGAGCAAGCTGATTCACGGCGGGCTGCGCTATCTGGAGATGCTGGACTTCGCGCTCGTACGGGAGGCGCTGAAGGAGCGCGGGCTGCTGCTGGAGCGGCTGGCCCCGCATCTGGTGAAGCCCGTTCCCTTCCTGTACCCCTTGCAGCACAAGGGCTGGGAGCGGATCTACGCGGGCTCGGGCGTCGCGCTGTACGACGCGATGTCGGTGTCCTCCGGCCACGGCCGCGGACTGCCCGTGCACCGCCACCTCTCGCGCCGCCGCGCCCTGCGGGTCGCACCCGCGCTGAAGAAGGACACCCTGGTGGGGGCGCTGCAGTACTACGACGCCCAGATGGACGACGCCCGCTATGTGGAGACCCTGGTGCGCACGGCCGCGAGCTACGGCGCGCACGTGGCGAACAGGGCGCGCGTGACCGGCTTCCTGCGCGAGGGCGAGCGGGTCGTCGGCGCCCGGGTGCGGGACGTCGAGGGCGGTGGGGAGTACGAGGTCAGGGCCAAGCAGGTGGTCAACGCCACCGGTGTGTGGACGGACGACACCCAGGCGCTCATCGGGGAACGCGGGCAGTTCCACGTGCGGGCGTCGAAGGGCATCCACCTCGTCGTCCCCAAGGACCGCATCCACTCCTCGACCGGTCTGATCCTGCGGACGGAGAAGTCCGTGCTGTTCGTGATCCCGTGGGGCCGTCACTGGATCATCGGCACGACGGACACGGACTGGGACCTGGACAAGACGCATCCGGCCGCCTCCAGTGCCGACATCGACTATCTGCTCGAACGCGTCAACTCGGTGCTCAACACCCCGCTGGGCAGGGACGACGTCCAGGGGGTCTACGCGGGGCTGCGGCCCTTGCTGGCCGGTGAGTCCGACGCCACGAGCAAGCTCTCGCGCGAGCACACGGTGGCCCATCCGGTGCCCGGGCTCGTCGTCGTCGCGGGCGGCAAGTACACGACGTACCGGGTGATGGCGAAGGACGCGGTGGACGAGGCCGTGCACGGCCTGGACCAGCGGGTGGCGGACTGCGTCACGGAGGACATCCCGCTGCTGGGCGCCGAGGGCTACCTGGCGCTGTGGAACGCGCGCGCGAGGATCGCCGCACGGACGGGGCTGCACGTCGCCCGGGTGGAGCATCTGCTCAACCGCTACGGCTCGATGACCGAGGAACTGCTGGACCTGGTCGCCGGTGACGCGTCGCTGGGCCAGCCGCTGGCGGGCGCGGAGGACTATCTGCGGGCCGAGGTCGTCTACGCCGCCTCGCACGAAGGCGCCCGTCACCTCGACGACGTACTGACGCGGCGCACCCGGATCTCCATCGAGACGTTCGACCGGGGCACCCGCTGTGCCCGCGAGTGCGCCGACCTGATGGCGCCGGTGCTGGGCTGGGACACCGACCAGGTCGCACGGGAGGTCGAGCACTACCGCAAGCGCGTGGAGGCGGAGCGGGAGTCGCAGCGGCAGCCGGACGACCTGACGGCGGACGCGGCGAGGCTGGGGGCGCCGGACATCGTGCCCCTCTGACGCCGTGACGGGCGGCGCGGGCCGGGAGACGGGCCGTCAGGTGGTCCGCGAGCCGCAGAACTCGGCCTCCAGCAGAGAAGCTTGCAGGGCCGGGCCGGGCAACGCGTCCGTGTTGACCCGGAAGGTGAAGACGTGCAGGCCGTCGACGGTAGCGGCGGTACGCACGTAACTTCCGGTGATGTGCCCGTCGTGCCCCCACACGGTGGTCCCGCAGGAGAGCCTCTGTGGATAGACCCCCATGCCGTACCGGCCGTCCGCGGCGCGGGTGTCGAGCAGCGTGGCCAGCTGGGCGGGCGACAGCAGACGGCCGCCCAGCAGCGCCGCGTAGAAGTGGTTGAGGTCGGCGAGTGTGGAGACCAGCTCCCCGGCCGCGCCCGCGATCCTCGGGTCGATGGCCGTGACGTCGCGCAGGGTGCCGTCGTCGGCGGAGCGGTGGTAGCCGCGGGAGTGCGGGACGGGCAGGGCGCTCCGGGCGCCGGGGAGCGAGGTGCCGGACAGGTGGAGGGGGGTGAGTACGCGGCGCTGTATCTCGGCGGCGTACGGATGTCCGGTGACGCGCTGGACGATCAGGCCGAGCAGGACGTAGTTGGTGTTGGAGTACGCGTACGCGCCAGGGGCCGTCGCCGGGGCGTGGGCCAGGGCGGTGCGGATCGCGGTGCCCGGTGCCAGCGGCTGCGCGGACGGGCCGGCGGCGCCCGTGACGGCGGGGTCGGTGGCGGGCAGCGCCTCGGTGTAGTCGTAGAGACCGCTGGTATGGGTGAGCAGGGAGCGCAGGGTGATGCGGGCTCCGTCGTTGCCCTGACCGCGTATCAGGCCCGGCAGATGCGCCTCGACGCTGTCCGAGAGGCGCAGCTCGCCCTCGTCGACGAGCTGGAGGACCACGGTCGCGACGAACGTCTTGGTGATGCTGCCCGCCCGGAAGCGGTCGCCCGGCCGGATCCCGGGCCCCGCCGAGCCGTATGTTCCGTACGGTGCGGAGGCGCTGGGGCCTGCCAGAAGGGCCGCCGCCGGGGCGTCGCCCTCGGCGACGAGCCGGTGAAGGTGGGGCGACGCGGGCGTGAGGTGTGGTTCGCTGGGCAGGCTCGCCGTTCCCAGGGCGAGCAGAGTCAGCACCACCGGGGCGACGAGCAGCGCCCTGAGTATCGGCACGGCAGAGGGCTCCTTCCTCCGGCCACATCATGGCCGACCCCGGACCCGGCACCATGACCGGTCCCGGGGTGAGGGACAATGAACGCTCTGCCAGGGCGGGTTGATCGCAGAGGGGACGCATGTCGGAGGCGGAGCAGGCACAGGAGCCCCAACGGGACAAGGACGGACGTCTCCTCGCGGGGCGGTACCGGCTCGGGGAGGTGCTCGGCCGGGGCGGCATGGGCACGGTCTGGCGTGCTGCCGACGAGACGCTGGGCCGCACGGTCGCGGTCAAGGAACTGCGGTTCCCCTCGGCCATCGACGAGGACGAGAAGCGCCGGCTGATCACGCGCACCCTGCGTGAGGCGAAGGCGATCGCGAGGATCCGCAACAACAGCGCGGTGACGGTCTACGACGTGGTCGACGAGGACGACCGGCCGTGGATCGTCATGGAGCTCATCGAGGGCAAGTCACTCGCCGAGGCGATCCGTGAGGACGGGACGCTGACGCCGAAGCGCGCGGCCGAGGTCGGCCTGGCCATCCTCGACGTGCTGCGCTCGGCGCACCGCGAGGGCATCCTGCACCGCGACGTGAAGCCGTCCAACGTGCTGATCTCCGAGGACGGGCGGGTCGTCCTGACCGACTTCGGCATCGCCCAGGTGGAGGGCGACCCGTCGGTCACCTCCACGGGCATGCTCGTCGGCGCCCCCTCGTACATCTCCCCGGAGCGCGCCCGCGGGCACAAGCCGGGGCCGCCCGCCGACCTGTGGTCGCTCGGCGGACTGCTGTACGCGAGCGTCGAGGGCTGCCCGCCGTACGACAAGGGTTCGGCCATCGCCACGCTGACGGCCGTCATGACGGAGCCGGTCGATCCGCCGAAGAACGCGGGTCCGCTCGAGGAGGTCATCTACGGCCTGCTGGTCAGGGATCCCGAACAGCGGCTGGACGACGCCGGGGCACGTGTCCTGCTCAACAAGGTGATCAACGCTCCCGAGCCTTCCGCCGCGCCCCCGGCCGACTCCACCCGGGTCATGGCGCTGCCCGGGATCACCGCTCCGAAGAGCGGCGGCAGGAAGAAGGCGGCCGCGGCAGGGGCGTCCACGCCCGGACCGGCGACAGCGGCCGGGCCGGGCAGCGGTTCCGGGTCCGGCCCGGGGCCGGTGTCCGGCGGTGCGGACAGCGGCTCCGGGAGGGCAACGGGTTCCGCGACCGGATCGGGGACCGGTGCGGCCACCGGCTCCGGCACCGGTGAGAGCACGAAAGACCGGCTGCGCGGCGCGCTGCGGTCCGTGCGGAACGCGAAGGCCCCGGCGGCAGCGGCCGCCACGGCCTCGGCCTCCGGGCCGGCCGTACCTCCGCAGAGTCCGGCGGGCCCGCCCGCTCCGCCGCGTGCGTCGATCACGGACGTCGTGCCGCGTCGCACGCTGGCGGTCATCGCCGGGATCGTCGTTCTGGCCGTCCTCGGTACGGTCCTCGCGCTCACCCTCGGCGACGACAGCGAGGGCAAAGAGGGCGGCGCGGCCCAGGGCGGCACCGCGGCCTCGACCGGAGCGGGGACCGGTGGCGACACCGACAGCGACTCCGGCAAGGACACCGGCGACGGGAACGGCAAGGACGGCCAGGGCGAGGACAAGGGCAAGGCGTCCACCGACCCTTCGCCAGCTCCGGAGACCGATGAACCGGCCCCCGGCCCGGACGCCCTGCCGGCCGGGTACGAGAAGGTCACCGACGAGCGGTTCCACTTCACGATGGCCATGCCCGGAAAGTTCAAGCGCAACGCCATCGCGGGAAGCAATTCGGGCGGCGTCTACAACGACGGCGGCGGGTTTCCCCGTGTCCAGGTCGACTACAACTCCTCGCCCGGGGAGGACGCCGCCGCCGCCTGGCGTGGCCTGAAGGGCGCGGTCGCCGGCAGCAGCAACGGGTACGAGCACCTCGGCATCAAGAAGGTCGAGTACAACGGCTACCCGACCGTCGCGGACTGGCAGTTCACGCGCAACCAGCAGGGCATGCGGGTCCGGGTGCTCAACCGGGGCTTCAAGGTCGACGCCACCCACGGTTACTCGATCATGGTCAGCTGCAAGGCGAGCGAGTGGGACGGCGAGGAATGCACCACACTGCGCGAGACGGCGTTCGCCACGTTCGCGCCCGCTGACTGACGGGACGGCGGCCCCGGCCGCGCCGAACGGAACGGCCGGGTTGCCCGGACCCGGCCGCGCCGCCGCCACTTGCCACGTATCGTGAGAGGCATTGGACCGTACGCAGCCGGGGTCAGGGGTCAATTGCACAGCAAGTGACCGCAATTGACGGATTCTTGCGGTCTCCGTGACCGGGGGACAGTGCGCTCTGGGGAGGCGTTGTGGACGACTATGCGGGTCGGGTCCTGGCCGACCGCTACCGCCTTCCGCTGCCGCCGTCCGATGCGTACGAACTGGTGGAGACCCGGGCGTTCGACACCTACAGCGGACAGGAAGTCCTGCTCCGGCAGGTGCCGTTGCCCGAGGTCGTGGACGCGGAGGTGCTCGACGCCGACGGTCTGCCCCCGGCTGCCGGGCGTGCCACCGGGCGCACGGTGCGGCGGTCCACGGATCCCGCGGTGCGCCGGGCGATCGAGGCCGCGCAGGCGGCCGCCCAGGTGCCCGACCACCCGCGCCTGGACCAGGTCTTCGACGTGTTCGCCGAGGCGGGCTCGCTCTGGATAGTGAGTGAACTGGTCGCGGCCCGGCCGCTCGCCGCGCTCCTCGCGGAGCGCCCGCTCAACCCGTACCGGGCCGCCGAGATCGGCTCCGACGTGCTCACGGCCCTGCGGGTGCTGCACGCGCACGGCTGGACCCACCGCAACATCACCGTCCGCACGGTGCTCGTCTGTGACGACGGCCGGGTCGTCCTGACCGGCCTGGCGGCGGGCGCGGCCGAGGAGGCGCTGTGCGGGTACGTTCCCGTGCCGCGGCCCGACGAGGAGAACGACTACGGGCCCCCGGCCGTCGAATCGGGCCCCACCGGTCCGTACGAGCCGCCCCCGCCCTTCGAGGGCAAGGCTGCCCCGGACACGCCCCCGGCCGGAGTGCCCGCCTCGCGAGGCCCCATGGAGATCGAGGCGTCGCCCCCCGCGGCGGGCGACGACGCGGACCGGGACGCCCAGGAGCTGGTCCCGCGGTCGGCGCACCCCGCCGTCCCCGTGGCGGAGTCCGGGGCGGGAAGCCCCGCACAGCTGCGAGCGGCCCGCGCCGGCGCCATCGCGGCCTACCGGGCGGGTGCCCGTGCCGCGGCCCGCGTCACCGATGACCCGCAGCGCGACAGCGATGACAGCGACGGCGACGACAGCGCCGCCGCCGGACGTGAGGAAGCCCCGGCCGGGCCCGCCGCCGGTCTCCCACAGCTGCCCGCCGCCTGGAGCCGCGCGGCCGATGCCCCGTACGAAGCCCCGTACGACGAGGACGACGATGACGACGGCGAGGACCACGGAGGGCCCGCCGTCGGCCCCGGCGGGAACGACGGCCCCCGGCCCCCCGGCCGGCGCGTCCACCTCGCCGGCACCTGGGGCGACGGCCACGGCTCCGGCCGCCCCGTGCCCGCGGGCGGCTCCGGAGGACCGGGCGGCTCGGGCGAGGACGCGCTGCGCGCCGACTCCCGGCGTCTCGGCAGCGGCCCGGTGGAACGGCAGGACCGCCTGCCCCGGCCGGTGGCCGCACGCACCCCCTCCGGCGGCTGGGACGAGGTCGTCGCGGGCGGCGACAGCGCCCCCGCCTACCGCGGCCCCGCCACCCCGCTCGCCGCCGAACGCGCCCGGCAGGCCCGTATCGCCGTCGTCGGCGCCGTCACCGAGCGATGGGCGCCCGAGCAGGCGGGTCCGGTCCACGACAACTGGCAGCTGGCCCCGCCCATCGGCCCCTCCACCGATCTGTGGGCGCTCGGCGCGCTGCTCTACCGCGCGGTGCAGGGCCACGCCCCGTACCCGGAGGAGAACGCCGCCGAGCTCGTCCAGATGGTCTGCGGCGAACCGCCCGCCTTCGCGGAGGAGTGCGGCCCGCTGCGCCCCGTCGTCGAGTCGTTGCTGCGTCAGGACCCGACGGAGCGACCGGACTTCGAGGAGCTGCGAGGCTGGCTGCGCTCCCTCGTGCGCTCGGCTCCCGAGCCCGAGGCGGGCACCGACGTCGTACCGCTGCCGCCCACCGACGCCACCCGGCTGCCCGTCGTACGCCGGCGGGGCGAGCTGGTGCGCAGGCGCCGGGGCCGTGGCGCGGCACACGGCCGGCACCGCCAGCAGAAGTCCCAGCGCTACGAGAAGCCGCCACGCGCCCCCCGTGAGCCCAAGGGCCCCAGGGTGCTGCGCCAGCCCCCGCCCGGCCGTCAGCCCGGCCGGCGTGCCCCGCGACGGCTCGGACGACTGCTGCTGGTGCTGATACTCCTCGCGATGGCCGCCGCCGTGGCGTACGCCTTCATGTTCATGCCCAAGGCCGGATCCGGGTCGGGCACGGACACGGGGGCGCAGGAGCAGCCCTCCGCGTCCGCCGCCCCGGCGGAGCCGGAGCCGGAGCCGGAATCGAGCCCCTCCGCCGAGGAGCCGGACAGGACCGGCTCCGAGCAGCCGCAGACCAGCCGCTCCGCCGTGGCGCTCGCCTCGGGCTACGTCCTGCGCAAGGATGCCGAGGGCTTCGAGGTCGGTGTGCCGAACGACTTCCAGCGCAGCCCGGCCAACGCCGACCGTCAGATCCGTTACGGCAGCGACGGGTTCACGGTGCTGATCGTGCCGGGCCGGGACACCGTCAAGGCCAGCGGTGGCGACCCGCTGGACTACCAGCGGAGCCGTGAGCCCGAGCTGAAGCCCTTCCGGGAGTCCAGCTGGGCCACGTCCACCGGACTGCGCCGGGTCGACGTCGGCCGACAGGCCATGGCCGAGGGGCAGTTCACCTGGCAGGAGAGCGGCGGGCGCGAGGTGTACGTCCGCAACCTGGCGATGATCGTGGACGGCAGGTACCACATCGTCCAGGTCATCGGCCCGGAGGACGAGCGGGACAAGGTCTCCGACATCTACGAGCAGGCCATCTCCTCGTATCGCGTGGGGTCCTGACCGCACGGCGGCCCGCGCGCCGAGCATCACAGTGCGGTCTCGTGGGCGAGGAGCGGTTACGCGGCGCCGCCTTCCGTCCGTAACCTGTCGTTCGAAGGAATGGGGCGGGGACACACGTGGATCATGCGCAGGGGACGGACGCGGGAATCGTGCTGGCGGGGCGGTACCGGCTCGGTGACGTCCTGGGCCGCGGCGGCATGGGCAAGGTGTGGCGTGCCCACGACGAGGTGCTCCACCGGACCGTCGCCGTCAAGGAGTTGACGGCTGGGCTGTACGCCACCGAGGCGGACCGGGCCGTGCTCCACGCCCGTACGCAGAAGGAGGCGCGTGCCGCCGCCCGGATCACCCATCCCGGGGTCGTCACCGTCCACGACGTCATCGAGTACGACCACCGCCCCTGGATCGTCATGCAGTACGTCGACGGGCCCTCGCTCGCCGATGCCACGAAGGACACCGGTGAGGTCGAGCCGCGCGAGGCGGCCAGGATCGGGCTCCATGTGCTGAGCGCCCTGCGGGCCGCGCACGGTGCCGGGGTGCTGCACCGGGACGTCAAGCCGGGCAACGTCCTGCTCGCGCGTGACGGGCAGGTGCTGCTGACCGACTTCGGGATCGCCGCGATCGAGGGCGACTCCACCATCACCAGGACAGGTGAACTGGTCGGCTCCATCGACTATCTGGCACCCGAGCGGGTGCGCGGCGGCGACCCGGGCCCCGCCTCCGACCTCTGGTCGCTGGGGGCCACCCTCTACACGGCGGTCGAGGGGCGCTCGCCCTTCCGCCGCACGTCCCCGATCTCCACCATGCAGGCCGTCGTCGCGGAGGAACCGCCGCCGCCGCTGCGGGGCGGCGCGCTGGCACCCGTGATCACGGCGCTGCTGCGCAAGGACCCCGCCGACCGGCCGACGGCCGAGGAGACGGAGCGCATGCTGCTGGACGCGATGGAGGGCCGCAAGCCCCGCGCGGCACAGGCGCACGTACCGACGCAGCGGATCTCCGGCGAGGACCTGCGTGCCGCCTCGGTCCCCGACGGGTCGACGGCCCGAGTCGCGCGGCCCGTGCCCGAACCGGCCGTGCTCCCGTACGCCCCGGCGTCCGGCATCCGGCGCAGCAGGGGCCGGTGGCACACCGCCCTGCTGGTCGTCGCCCTGGCCGCGCTGCTCGGCGGGGCGGCGGGGCTGGCCGTGATGAAGCTCGCGGACGACGGGGGAGGCGAGGGGAGCGGCGGCGCGGGGGAGCGGAACACCGCCGGCCCCGAGACCCCCGGCCCGTCCGCGTCCCCGGCCTCCTCGGCCGGAGGCGACGGGGAAGCGGACCCCAAGCCCGCGCCGAAGGAGATCCCCGACGGCTGGCACCGGGTCGACGACCCCGAGGGTTTCAGCCTCGCCGTCCCCGACGGCTGGACACGGCAGACGGACGGCGGCCAGATCGACTACACCCCGGACGACGGGGCACATCGCATCCGGATCAGCCTCGATCCGGAACCCGACTTCGACAACGCGTACCTGCACATGCTGAGCATGGAGAAGGACCTTGCCGAGCGGCTGCCGGGGTACGAGCGGCTGACCCTGCGGGCGAACACCTTCCGGGACCGGCCGGGCTCCCGGTGGGAGTTCACCTGGGTCGAGTCCAAGGACCACCCGGGCACCCGCCACGGGATCGACCAGATGTACTTCGGCGAGACGGGCGGTCCGGAGTACGCGCTGTACATGACCGGGCCGGAGGAGGACCGGGCCGAGAACCGGGAACGTTTCGAGACGATGCTGCGCAGCTGGCAGCCCCCGGGGCAGGACGGCTGACGACCGTCCGTGCGCGGCGCCCCCGGGCGGGCCCCCGGGCTTTCGGCGCATCCTGCCGTGCGGGCCGGCGAAAAGATTCACGCGCCGGGCCAAGGAACGCCTGATCCTCCGCGATTCCTCGTGCCACCGGAAGATAGCCCCTGATCAGCGGTTATGTCGCCAGTGATCACTGGCTGTGTCGCCGGGCGGGGCCGGGGACAGTTGTAGGCTCTGTGAAAAGCTGTTACCGACGGGTACCCAAAGTGTTGCGCCGGACATACTCTCGCCCTCATGACGGACTCGCAGGCCTCCACGACCGCCGCCCCCGGCACCCGCGTCGGCACCAACCCGGTGGCTGCCGCCCCCGAGGGCGTGCGCACCGCCGCCGATGTGGTCACCCCCGAGGTGATCGCCCGGCTGACCCGTGGTGTCGTCGGCTCCGGCCGCACGGCGAACCACATGCCCTTCACCGGGGACAAGCTGGCCGACCTGCCGGAGTCCACCCCCGAGGACGTCGCGACGGCCTTCGAGCGTGCCCGTGCCGCCCAGCCCGCCTGGGCCGCGACCCCGATCCGCGCCAGGGCCGGGGTGCTGCTGCGCTTCCACGACCTGGTCCTGCGGCGTCAGTCGGAGATCCTCGACCTCATTCAGCTGGAGACCGGCAAGGCACGGCTGCACGCCCACGAGGAAGTACTGGCCGTCGCCGTCTCGGCCCGGCACTACGGGCGCAGGGCCGCCGCCTATCTGAGGCCGAAGCGGCACACCGGCGTCGTCCCGGCCCTCACCAAGGTCACCGAGCTGCGCCAGCCGCGCGGAGTCATCGGGCAGATCGCACCCTGGAACTACCCGCTCGAACTCTCCGTCGGCGACGCGCTGCCCGCCTTCGTGGCCGGCAACGCCGTCGTGATGAAGCCCGACACGGAGACCGCGCTGACCGCCCTGTGGGCCCGTGACCTGCTGATCGAGGCCGGACTGCCCGCCGGGGTGTTCCAGGTCGTCATCGGGGAGGGCCCCGTCGTCGGCCCCGAGGTCGTCGAACGCGCCGACTACGTCTCCTTCACCGGCTCGACCGCGACCGGCCGTGACGTCGCCCGGCGTGCGGCGGCCCGGCTCGTCGGCGTCTCGCTGGAGCTCGGCGGCAAGAACCCCATGCTCGTCCTGGAGGACGCCGACCTGGAGAAGGCCGCCGCGGGCGCCGTCCGGGCCTGCTTCTCCTCCGCCGGACAGCTCTGCATCTCCATCGAGCGCCTGTACGTCCACGCGTCCGTCGCGGACGCGTTCGTGGAACACTTCGCCGCCCGCACGAAGGCGATGCGCCTCGGCAACTCCCTCGCGTACGGTGCCGACATGGGCTCCCTGGCCGGCGAGCGGCAACTGGAGACCGTCGCCCGGCACGTCTCCGAGGCGGTCGAGAAGGGCGCCACGCTCGTCGCGGGCGGCGCCGCCCGCCCGGACGTCGGCCCGCTGTTCTACGAGCCGACCATCCTCGACAACGTCCAGGAACCGATGGCCGTCTGCACCCAGGAGACCTTCGGACCCGTCGTCTCGATCTACCGCTTCACCGACGAGGACGAGGCGGTCGCCCTCGCCAACAACACCCCGTACGGCCTCAACGCCAGCGTCTGGACCAAGGACGGACGGCGCGGCCACCGGATAGCCGCCCGGCTGCGGGCCGGCACCGTCAACATCAACGAGGGCTACGCGCCCGCCTACGGCAGTGTCCGGTCCCCGATGGGAGGCATGAAGGACTCCGGCCTGGGCCGGCGGCACGGCTCCGAGGGCATCCTCAAGTACACCGAGGCCCAGACCGTCGCCCAGCAGCGGCTGATCCCGCTCGGCCCGGCCTTCGGGATGGACGACGAGAAGTACGCGGCGGTGATGAGCTTCGGCCTCAGGGCGATGAAGGCCTGCCGGCTGCGCTGAACCCCCTCCGGCTGCGCTGACCGTCCGGCAGCCCCTTTCCTGCCTTTCCTTCCCTTTTCGCACCGAGGAGAGCCATGTCCCAGGACAGCGCTGCCCAGAACCAGACCCCGCCCGCCGAAGGACCCGACGACGACGCCGCGTACGACTACGACGTCCTTGTCGTCGGATCGGGTTTCGGCGGCGCGGTCTCGGCCCTGCGGCTGAGCGAGAAGGGGTACCGCGTCGGTGTCCTGGAGGCGGGCCGCCGCTTCACGGCCGCCACCCTCCCCAAGAACTCCTGGGACATCAGGAACTACCTGTGGGCCCCCGCCCTCGGGCTGTTCGGCATCCAGCGCGTCCACCTGCTCGGCAAGGTGATGGTGCTGGCCGGTGCGGGAGTCGGCGGGGGTTCCCTCAACTACGCCAACACGCTGTACGTGCCGCCCGCGCCGTTCTTCGAGGACCGGCAGTGGGCCGGCATCACGGACTGGCAGGACGAGCTCGCGCCGTACTACGACCAGGCCAAGCGGATGCTGGGGGTCCGGCTCAACCCGACCATGACCCCGGCGGACGTCCACCTCAAGGCGGCCGCGGAGGCCATGGGCGTCGGCGACACCTTCCACTTCGCCCCGGTCGGGGTCTTCTTCGGGGACGGCCGGGACGCCGACGGGGCGGCCCGGGCGAAGCCCGGCGCCCCGGTCGCCGACCCGTACTTCGGCGGTGCGGGCCCCGCCCGCAGGGCCTGTTCCGAGTGCGGCGAATGCATGACGGGCTGCCGCCACGGTGCGAAGAACACCCTCAACGAGAACTATCTGTACCTCGCGGAGAAGGCCGGTGCCGTCATCCACCCCATGACGTCCGTCGTCGCGGTCGCGGACGACCCGGACGGCGGCTACCGCGTGTCGACCGTCCCCACGAAACGCCGCAGGAAGGCGAAGCCGTCCGTGCTGCGGGCCCGGAAGGTGGTCATGGCGGCCGGGACGTACGGGACCCAGACCCTGCTGCACACCATGAAGGACGAGGGGCTGCTGCCGCGGATCCCGGCGAAGCTCGGCGAACTGACGCGGACGAACTCCGAGGGCCTGGTGGGCGCGCAGACCAGCGACCGCCGCTACCGCAAGAAGCACGGCACCGCCAAGGCCGACTTCACCCGGGGCGTCGCCATCACCTCGTCGATCCACCCCGACGAGAACACCCACATCGAGCCGGTGCGCTACGGCAAGGGATCCAACGCGATGGGCGCGCTCACCATCCTCCAGGTCCCCTACAGCACGCACCGGGTGCTGAGCTGGTTCGGCAGCGTGGTCCGGCATCCGCTGCTCACCGCACGGTCCCTGTCCAACCGGCGGTGGTCGGAGCGGACCATCATCGGCCTCGTCATGCAGTCCGTGGACAACTCGCTGATCGCGTACCGCAAGCCCGGCGGCATAGGCAAGGGCCTGCTCACCGCCCGGCAGGGGCACGGTGCGCCCAACCCGACCCAGATAGCCGAGGCGACGCAGGGCGCGACGCTCCTCGCCCAGGAGATCAACGGCTTCGCCGGGTCGAACATCGGGGAACTGATGGGCACCCCGCTCACCGCGCACTTCCTGGGCGGCTGCCCGATCGGGGCGAGCGCCGAGGAGGGCGTCATCGACCCGTACCACCGGCTGTACGGACACCCGGGCATCTTCGTCGTCGACGGCTCGGCGGTCTCCGCCAACCTGGGGGTCAACCCGTCGCTGACCATCACCGCGCAGGCGGAGCGCGCGATGTCCTTCTGGCCCAACAAGGGCGAGGCGGACCCGCGTCCGGCCCAGGGCCGGGCGTACGAGCGGCTGGCCGCGGTGGAGCCGAAGGCACCCGCCGTGCCCGAGGGAGCGTTCGGCGCGCTGAGGCTGCCGTTCCTGGCGATACCCGTGGTGCCGCCGAAGGCACCCGCTCCCGGGGCCACGAGCGCCCGGCCCGCCGCGTCGGAGCCCACCGCTTCCGGGACCTGAGCACGGGAACGCCAAGGGGCTGCACCCCCCTCCGAGTGCAGCCCCTCAGGCTTCTACCGGTGCTGCGCCTCACGCGGCGTCACCGTTCTTGCGGCGCCGCACCCGCCGAGGACGAACCGGTCTCCGCGAGCGTGCCGCTGAGATGGATGGTGTGGGCGGGCTTCCCGGCCGGAGCCGGAATCCCGCCACTCTCCTGCGGCTTCTCACCCTGGTCGTCCCCGGCATCCGGTGCGGCGCACGGAACGAGCCGGTGTGTTCGCCATGCATGACCTGTGGACAGGAGAAACGGTTGTCCCAGGCCTCGCAGGAACTTCATGTGGCGCTCGCCACACTCCTGCTCGTGCCCGATCCGTGATCCAGTCCCGTGCAACTCTTCGTACCGCCGCGCGGTCGAACTCGTAACGCGTCACAGCGGTGACACGGCTTCCGCCGATCCCCAGAGGTTCGCGATGACACGCCTTTCCCCCGGAGCAGCGCTGCGCCGTGCCGCCGGCGGCCTCGCCACCGCCGGGCTGCTCGCGGCCGGTCCGCTCGCCGTCGGTGCTCCGGCACAGGCCGCCGGCCCCGTTCTCACGCTCGGCGGTCCCGCCGGAACAGCCGTGCACCCCTACCCGGAGAGCGGCTCCCCGCGGAAGTCCTCGCTGGGGCTCACCGTCGACAACCCGGTCCAGGACGGGGACGGGGACGGGTACGTGGGTGAGGTGACCTACAGCCTCGACCTCAGCGGCATCGCGGGCATCGCCGACGCCTCCGTCGCCGAGGACACCGGCGCGGACTGCGAGATCACCGGGGCCACCGCCGTCTGCCGCGACCACGGCGTCCGCCCCGGCCTCAGCCTCGTCGCCGACTTCGACCTCGCGGCGGCCGAGGGCAGCAAGGACGGCGCGAGGGGCACCATCGTGGTGACCGGCTCGGCGGACGGGGTCACCTTCACCCCCTTCTTCACCGAGGTGACCATCGGCGGCCCCGACCTGGTCATGAAGCGGCTCCCGTTCGAGCAGGCGCTCCAGCCGGGTGACGTACAGCCCGCCCCGATCACCTTCACCAACAAGGGCACGACGGCCGCCGACGGCGTCCTGCTGACCCTGATGTACTCCCGCGGCCTGGAGATTCCCGAGCGCTACGCCAACTGCGAGTACAGCGAGGAGGGGCCTCAGGAAGGTTCCGCCTGGTCCACCGCGCTGTGCTCGGTCGAGGGCTCGTACGAGCCGGGCGTCACGTACACGCTCGCGGTACCGCTGTCGGTCGAGGCCACCGAGCGCGCGTACGACGACACGTTCGTCTATCGCATCGACGAGGACAGTGCCTCCGGGCGCACCGCACAGCGCGCGGGAGCGCCCTTCACCCGGGGCACCGGTCCGGAGCTGGCCCTGAAGAAGGTCACGGCCCCCGCCCGGAGCGTGGACCTCGAACCCCGGGACAACCAGCAGGAGGTCGACTTCCGTACGGAGAACACCGCCGACTTCCTGGCGACCGGCGGAAAGGCGACGGGCTCCGCCGGCGAGACCGTCACCGCCGAGGTCGGGTTCCGCAACGAAGGGCCGGCCTGGATCAGCCGCATCCGCTCCGGCGAGCCCGTCGCCACGGTCGACTTCACCGTCCCCGAGGGCGCCGAGGTCACCGGGAAGCCGGACTCGTGCCAGGGTGTGACGGCCGCGGGCACGTACCGCGAGGAACAGCTCGGCGCACCCCGCTACGTCTGCGACACGTCCATGACGGTGCGCGACGGAGCGGAGACCGGGCTCCCGTTCGACCTGAGGATCACCGAGGTGGTCCCGGACGCCGCGGGCACGGTCACGGTCAGGAACACCCGGCTCGCCGGCCCCGGACTGCCCTTCGACCCCGAGCCGGCCAACAACACCGCGCACCTGGTGCTGAACGCCGGGGACGCGTCCGAGAACACCGGCGGAACCTCGGACGGCACCACCGGAACGGGCGGCTCCAGCGGTGGTGACACCCCGGGCCCCACGCCCGGGACATCGGGCACCCCAGGTCCGTCGTCCGCCTCGGGTTCCACCGGCACGACCGGCTCCGCGCCGGCGCACACCGGCGGCCCTCTCGCCTCCGCCGGCTCGGTCGCGCTGCTGGTCTCCGGAGCGTCGGCCGTGGCCCTGACCGCGGGCGGCGTGCTGTACGCGGCGACCCGGCGCCGCGCCCCACAGGGCTGAGTCACCCGCGCCGCACCTGTCCGAGGGCGGCCGGTCCCGGGCGTCCCCGGGGCCGGCCGCACAGAGGTGACCGGGCTGCTGTCCCCTGCCGACCGGTCACACGCGCCGGAACGCGGTCCCACGACGTACCTGCGGCACGTCACACGTCCCGGCGGAGCCACGCGCGGTTTCCCACCGCTTCCGCCCCTGGCTGGCACGGACACACGGACCAACGAAGCCGCCCGGGACCCGGTCACGCGCCGTACGGGTGAGAGCGGACCCGAACGCCGGTACGGCCGTACAGCCCTCCGGCACGTCACACCCGGCCGCGGCACAGCTCCAGCAACGTCATGGCGAGTGCCGTGCCCGGCTTGCCCAGGGCGTCGCTGTAGTGGCTCAGGACGTCCATCTCGCGGGAGAGGTTCACCCGGCGGCCCCCGGACGTGATCCTCGCCTCCTGGATGACCGTGGATACGGCCATCCGTTCCTGGACGAGACCGATGATCCGGTCGTCCAGGGCGTCGATGCGCGTCCGGGCGTCGCCGATCAGGGAGGCGGCCTCGTCGGTGCGCGCGCCGGTCCGCTCGGCGGCCGTCTTCGTGGGTGCGGTGCTGGTCATCTGTGACTCCCGGTGGGCCTGAGGGCCCCGGAGCGACAGGTCCGGAACGCCAGAACGCCCCGGGCCTGTCGGCCCGGGGCGCCTGGAACGTTGCTCGTCAGTTGCTCAAGCAGCACGACCATGGCAGCCGGCGGGCCGGGTGCCATAGGTAAAGACGAAGGTCGTGTGCTGACGCATGCGGGCCAGTATGGACCCGTCCCCCGGGCCGGGTCCACGCCGGGCCCGGATGGTGAGACGGGAGCCCGGCAGGGCGTGGCCCCACGGCCGGTAGAATTGGGAGGACCGACCCCCTCTCCACCGCCGGAAGGCCGCCCCGTGCCAGCAGCGCCCCCCGCCGCCCCCGACACCACCACCGACGTGGTCCTGGTTGTCGACTTCGGCGCCCAGTACGCCCAGCTCATCGCCCGACGCGTCCGTGAGGCCCGGGTCTACAGCGAGATCGTCCCGTCCACCATGCCGGTGGCCGAGATGCTGGCCAGGAACCCCCGGGCGATCATCCTGTCCGGCGGTCCGTCCTCGGTGTACGCGCAGGGCGCGCCCAGCCTGGACCGTTCGCTGTTCGAGGCCGGGGTCCCGGTCTTCGGCATGTGCTACGGCTTCCAGCTGATGGCCACCACGCTCGGCGGCACGGTCGACGACAACGGCGCACGCGAATACGGCCGCACCCCGCTCGCCGTCTCCAAGGCCGGCTCCACCCTCTTCGAGGGCACGCCCACGGAGCAGTCGGTGTGGATGTCGCACGGCGACGCCTGCTCCGCCGCCCCCGAGGGCTTCACCGTCACCGCGTCCACGGACGTCGTACCGGTCGCAGCCTTCGAGAACGACGAGAAGAAGCTGTACGGCGTCCAGTACCACCCGGAGGTCATGCACTCGACCTACGGCCAGCAGGTCCTGGAGCACTTCCTCTACAGGGGCGCGGGCATCGAGCCGACCTGGACGACCACCAACGTCGTCGAGGAGCAGATCGCCCTGATCCGCGAGCAGGTCGGCACCAAGCGCGCCATCTGCGGCCTCTCCGGCGGCGTGGACTCCGCGGTCGCCGCGGCCCTCGTGCAGAAGGCCATCGGCTCCCAGCTCACCTGCGTGTACGTCGACCACGGCCTGATGCGCAAGGGCGAGACCGAGCAGGTCGAGAAGGACTTCGTGGCCGCCACGGGCGTCAGGCTCAAGGTCGTCGACGCCGAGAAGCGCTTCCTCGACGCGCTGGCCGGTGTCTCCGACCCGGAGCAGAAGCGGAAGATCATCGGCCGCGAGTTCATCCGCGTCTTCGAGCAGGCCCAGGCCGAGATCGTCGCCGAGGCGGCCGAGGGCGAGGACGTCGCCTTCCTCGTCCAGGGCACGCTCTACCCGGACGTCGTCGAGTCCGGCGGCGGCACCGGCACCGCCAACATCAAGTCCCACCACAACGTGGGCGGTCTGCCCGATGACATCGAGTTCCAGCTCGTCGAGCCGCTGCGCCAGCTGTTCAAGGACGAGGTCCGGATGGTCGGCCAGGAGCTCGGCCTGCCGGAGGAGATCGTCCAGCGCCAGCCGTTCCCCGGCCCCGGCCTCGGGATCCGCATCGTCGGTGACGTCACCAAGGAGCGGCTTGACCTGCTGCGCGAGGCCGACGCCATCGCGCGCGAGGAACTGACCGCTGCCGGTCTGGACCGCGACATCTGGCAGTGCCCGGTGGTCCTCCTCGCGGATGTCCGCAGCGTCGGCGTCCAGGGCGACGGCCGCACCTACGGTCACCCGATCGTGCTGCGCCCCGTCTCCTCCGAGGACGCGATGACGGCCGACTGGTCGCGCCTGCCGTACGAGACCCTGGCCAAGATCTCCACCCGCATCACCAACGAGGTCGCCGACGTCAACCGCGTCGTCCTCGACGTGACGAGCAAGCCGCCGGGGACCATCGAGTGGGAGTAGTCCCACGACGATCCAGCCGGATCGTCCGGACCGTGCCGACGCCGCCGCCCCTCGGGGTGGCGGCGTCGCCGCTTTCCCGGAGCTCCCGCCCTTCCGGACCACCCGGACGGAAACCGGTGGCCTGGCCCGCCGCCGCCGTGACAGGATCCCCGCCCATGTCCGCCGATGAAGCCCGCACCCTCATGTCCGCCCCGGGGAACGACCACCTCACGTGGAACACCCCGCTCTCCGAAGAGCACGCCGCTCGTCTGATCACCGCCTGCGCACCCGCCCCGGGGGCGCGGATCGCGGATTTCGGCAGCAGCTGGGGCGAGTTGCTGATGCGCCTCGTGGAGGCGGCACCCGGGGCGACCGGGGACGGGGTCGAGACCGACCCGGAAGCCGTGGCCCGCGGCCGGCGTCTGGCGGGGGAACGGGGACTCACCGGGCGGGTGCGGTTCCACGAGGTGCCCGCGGCCGAGTATCCGGGGGACGGTTACGACCTGGCCGTCTGCATCGGCTCCTCGCACGCCTGGCCGGGCGGCACCCCCGCGGCACTCAGGGCGCTGCGGACCGCCGTGCGGCCGGGCGGGCGGGTGCTGTTCGGGGACGGGTTCTGGGAGCGTGAGCCCTCGGCATCCGCGCTGGAGGGGCTCGGCGCGGAGCCGGGCGACTTCGGCTCGCTCCTCGGCCTGGTCCGGCAGGCGGAGGCCGTCGGCCTGCGGGCGCTCCAGGTCACGGTCGCCGATCAGCGTGAGTGGGACCTCTTCGAATCCGCCGCCAACATAGGACGGGGTGAGCGCTGGGCCCTGGCCAGTCCCGGGCACCCGCTCCACGCCGACGTGACCGCGGCCGTCGACGCGCGCCGCACGGGATACTACGGGGGGTACCGCGGCACGCTGGGTCTCGCGTACCTCGTGCTCAGCTCCTGACATTCGCACATGTGGACGACATGTACGCGCAGCCCGCCCCAGTGCGGGACGGGCCCGCTCCGTACGGCACAATTCGCAGAAATCGCAAGTGAGTTGGTTGTACCTGGGTGGGGAAGGGCGGAGCACTCCGTGGCGTTGGACGAGGCGAGGGTGAGCAGCACACACGGCGGTGGCTGTACGTGCGGCGACTGCCCGCACGGAGCACGCGAAGGACATCGGCGCGCGGTGGCGGCCTTCCTCGCCAAACGGGACGAACTGGCGGCCGGCAAGGGCCTGCCCGCCGGGGTCGCCCAGTCCGCCTCCGCCTCCCGGCAGTGGGTGTCGGACGAGCTGACGGAGTCGGCCCGCACGGTCGCCGAGCGAAGCCGCGAGGCCGGTGACGCCTGGCTCCACGTGGTCTGGCGGCGCACCCTCGTCCTCGTCTGGGGCGGTGTCGCCCTCCTGGTGGTCGGCGAGGCCGTCACCGCCATCGGCGCCGGCTGGTCCACCGCACGCACCGCGGGCCTGATCGCCGGCCTGGTCACCGCGGGCCTGCTGACCGGCGCCGCCCGGGTCCACCGGGCCCGCGGCGGTCTGCTCGCCCCGCTGATCGGCGAGGACAACCGGCTCTCCACCTCGCGCACCGTCGCCGCCGCCTGGGTGCTGCTCGCCGTGTTCGCCGTCCTGGTCCTCGCCCTCCAGCTCGCCGGCGCCTCCGACCACGCGGACCGCGACGAGCTGATCGAGGGCCTGGACCTGGTCCGCTCGGCGGGCGTACTGACCGTGCTCGCGCTGGTGTGCGCGGTCGCCGTTCTCGTACGCCGGGTGGTGACCGTACGCGTCCTGGGCCAGCGCCTGCAGAAGCTGCGCGCCGACCGGCCGCGGGCCGCCGACCTGCTCACCGACGACTCCGGGCGCGGCAGCTTCACCGATGTGCAGTACGTGCTCGTCAGCGCCGTCGCCGTGCTGTTCGCCGCCGTCCGCCTCGCGCGCCGCCCCGAGCAGCTGCCCGACCTGCCGTGGGGCCTGGCCCTCCTGGTGGCCGTCTCCGCCGCGACGTACTTCTCCGGGAAGTACGCGGAGGGCGGCCGCCCGGTCATCCTGTCGGTCGTGCGGGCCCGGGAGGCCGGGGACCTGGACGCCCCGATCCGTACCGGCGACGACATCGAGATCCGCGGCGCGGGCTTCGTGCCGCCCGGCGCCGGCAGCCCCGACCGGCTGGCCCGAGTGGTCGTCAGGATCGGCCGGGTGCACGTCCACGTGCCGCTGATCCCCGTCGCCGGTGGTTTCGCGAACCCGGCCGACACGGTGCTCACCGTGCCCGTGCCGGTCGAGGTGGAACCCGGCATCGTGGATGTACAGGTCATCACGGCGGCGGGCGT
The DNA here is from genome assembly GCF_040638585.1 of Streptomyces sp. NPDC025273. Taxonomy (NCBI): domain Bacteria; kingdom Bacillati; phylum Actinomycetota; class Actinomycetes; order Kitasatosporales; family Streptomycetaceae; genus Streptomyces; species Streptomyces sp. NPDC025273. Next base: position 269,599 of record NZ_JBEZYP010000010.1, on the reverse strand, counting down.
GGAGACCACCCCCTGCTCGATCGACGTCACGGACTGACGCACCCCACCGCACAGCCGGTGAGCCGCGCCCGCACGCCGCACGTATGGTCTGTCGAACGGCCGACGGAAGGCGGGCAGTGATGTATGGATACGGCGGCGGTTCCTACGGAACGGACGAGCCGAGAGGTCTCCGGGCCCGAGCGCGGCGGCACGCGCTGCTGCCCCTGCGGATCTTCCTCGGCGTCACCTTCGTCTACGCGGGTCTCGACAAGCTGACCGACAGCGCGTTCATGTCGGCGAGCGGGGCCGGGTCCATCGGCGAGATGATGAGCGCCGTTCGCGACACCTCGGCGGTCCCGGGCCTCGTCGACCTCGCACTGAAGAGCCCCGAGGGCTTCGGCTACGCCATCGCGTCCGGCGAGCTCGCCGTGGGCCTGGGCACCCTCTTCGGGCTGTGGGCGCGGCTCGCGGCCCTCGGCGGGGCGCTGATCTCGCTCAGCCTCTGGCTGACCGTGAGCTGGCCGACCGAGCCGTACTACTACGGCAACGATCTCGTCTACCTCATGGCCTGGCTGCCGCTGCTGCTCGCGGGTGCCGCCGAATTCTCCGCCGACGCCTTCCTCGCGTCACGGCGGCGGCGCAGCCGGTAGCTCAGCCACGTCACCGCGGCCGACAGCCCGAGCCCTCCGAGGAGCACCGGGGCGGTGAACGTCCACGGGACGTTCCAGGCGCCCGCCGCGTCCGCCGCGTAACCCCCGGCCAGGGCGAGCATCGTGAGGCCCGCCACCGCGCGGCCGGGCCGGATCTCATGACGCAGCACGGGCGACCTCCACCTGTCCGATGCCGACTTCCATGCGCAGCTCGACCGTGCCGGCCGGCCTGCCGCCCTTCACGGGTCCGATGGTCTTCCGCGTCCGCCGGTCGGGGGCGACGACCACGTCCTCGCGCGCCTCGGAGGGCAGCTGGACGTCACCCAGCCCCACCTCGGCGTACAGCTTCACGGTCACCCCGCGCGGTACGACGACGAGGGCGCGTCCCGCCCCGACCTCCAAGCCGGTGCGCAGCGTGTCGCCCTCGGGGACGAGGACCTCGGACAGGTCGAGCTCCGCGGCCCCCGTGCCCAGCTCGTACCGGGGCTGGACCGCCGCGACCGACGCCGGACGCCAGTCCTTGCGCACCCAGTCGGTGCCGATGTCCTTCGGCACGGCCGAGGCCCCTGCCAGCAGACCCGCCGTGATCACCGCCAGCAGGATCGTGCCGAATCCCGTGCGGCCGAGGACGGACGCGATCAGCAGGCCGAGGCCGAACACGGCGAGTGCCGAGGCGAGCCCGGTCTGCAGGCTCGTGCCCAGCGGCTGCTGCTCCCAGCTCAGCCCCGTGCCCAGACCGCCCGCGACCAGCGCGCACAGGAACACGGCACCGCCGATCGAGCGCGGTCCCCGGGTCCCCGGCGCACGGTAGGGGGCCCGGTACGGGGCGTCGGGGGTCGCCCTGCGCCTGTCCCGCGCCGCCGTGTCGTGCGCCGCGTCCGCCGGGCCCCACAGGTAGCCGGTCCCCACCGGGCCCGTCGTGCCGTCCTTGACGATCGGATCCCGCCACCAGGACGGGCTGCCGGGCGTCGGCGGTGCCTTCACCTCGGGCGGCGCGCCGTGGCCCGCCGCGTGCGCGGTACTCCCCGGTGCCTGCGGCGCCGCGCCCGGCTGCTCCTCGGGGGCTGTCCTGCGGTGCTGGGTCCACACGGAGAAACCGATGACGGCCAGCGACAGCATCGCGGCGAACGCCAGCATCCCGCCGTTGTGCAGCATCGACAGGAGCAGTCCGCAGCCCACCAGCGCGAGCAGCAGCGCGACCAGCGATGTGCCCTCGACCCGGCCCGACAGCAGCCTGCGCGCCTCGTTCTCCTCCTCGCCCTCCAGCGGGAGCAGCAGCCAGGCGAAGCCGTAGAAGATCAGGCCGATGCCACCGGTCACCGAGAGGACGCCCAGCACGATCCGGAAGATCACCGGGTCCACGTCGCAGTAGCGGCCGAGTCCGCCGCACACCCCGGCCACCACTTTCTGCCGCGGGCTGCGCCGCAGCTGCGGTTTCGGCTCGGTGGGCGGCGCGACGCCGGGAGCGGCACCCTGGGGAACGGTCATGGCTCCATGGTGACGGTCCGTACGGCCCCGTGGGACCCGCGACGACCCTGGCCCATCCCTGATATTGCTCCCGGGCAGCCCCTGAGGGACCGCCGGGACCCCGGACATGCCCTCCCGGGCACGCCGCACCGGCGGGCAGCGGCTTCTCAGGGTCGATTCCGGGGCCGACCCTGATGCCACGACCGGCCGGGGCATGTGACGATCGGACCATGCCAGCCGCCACGACCCGGCCTCCGGGACCCCACGCACCGGACCTGGAGGAGCCGCCGGTGCGCAAGCTGTACCGCAGCGCCGACGGACGGCTGCTCGGCGGTGTCGCGCGCGGGCTCGCCGGTCATCTGGGACTGCCCGTCGCCTGGGTCCGCTTCGTCTTCCTCGGGCTGTTCTTCGCGGACGGCCTCGGTGCCCTGCTCTACGCCGTGTTCTGGATCGTCGTCCCGCTCGGCGTGGGCGGCGTGGAGACCACCCGGTCCGTCTTCGAGACCGCACCGGACGGCCGGCGCAGGCTCCGCAAGCCCGACAAGGGGCAGGTCTTCGCCCTGGTCGCGCTCCTCGTCGGCGCCATGATCTTCGTCGGCAACGTCGACATGGGCAGCGAGGCCGACCGCTACATCTGGCCGACGCTGCTGATCGGAGCGGGCTCCGTCCTGGTCTGGCGGCAGGCAGACAACGCCCGCAGGGCGCGCTGGATCGAGGTCGGCCGCCGCCGCCGGGTGCTGCAGCTGGCCCGCGGACTGGCCGGCGTCGCGCTCGTCGGCCTCGGCCTGGCCGTCTTCATGGTGGTCCGCGGCTCGGCGGCCCAGCTCGGCAACGTGCTGACCGCCGCCATCGCCGTGCTCACCGGCATCGCGCTGCTCGCGGGCCCCTATCTCGTGCGGATGACCCAGGACCTCTCCGAGGAACGGCTGATGCGCATCCGCGCCCAGGAGCGCGCGGAGGTCGCGGCCCATGTCCACGACTCCGTCCTGCACACACTCACCCTGATCCAGCGCAGCGCGGACGACGGCGGCGAGGTCCGCAGGCTCGCCCGCGCCCAGGAGCGCGAGCTGCGCAACTGGCTGTACAACCCGGAGGGCACCGGCAAGGACGAGGACGACGAGCCGGCGACCCTCGCCGAGGCGGTCAAGCGGGCCGCCGCCGAGGTCGAGGACAAGCACGGGGTCCCGCTGGAGGTCGTCGTCGTCGGCGACTGCCCGCTCGACGAGAAGCTGGCCGCCCAGATGCAGGCCGCACGTGAAGCGATGGTCAACGCCGCCAAGTACGGTGGCGAGGGCGGCGCCGTCCAGGTCTTCGCGGAGGTCGAGGGCCGTACGGTCTTCGTCTCCGTACGGGACCGGGGGCCGGGATTCGACCTGGATTCCGTCCCGGGGGACAGGATGGGCGTACGAGAATCAATCATCGGCCGGATGCAGCGCAACGGCGGTACGGCGCGACTGCGTTCGGTGCCCGGCGGGGGCACGGAAGTCGAGCTGGAGATGGAGAGGGCGAGCCAATGACCGAGAACACCGAAGCCACCGGGGGCCCGGAGCGGCGGGTACGGGTCGTGCTCGTCGACGACCACCGGATGTTCCGCACCGGCGTCCAGGCCGAGATCGGCCGCACCGAGGAGACCGGGGTCGAGGTCGTCGGCGAGGCCGCCGACGTCGACCAGGCGGTCACCGTGATCACGGCGACCCGGCCCGAGGTCGTCCTCCTCGACGTGCACCTCCCCGGCGGCGGCGGCGTCGAGGTGCTGCGGCGCTGTGCCCCGATGATGGGCCAGGTGGAGAACCCGGTGCGCTTCCTCGCACTGTCCGTCTCGGACGCCGCGGAGGACGTCATCGGTGTCATCCGGGGCGGCGCCCGCGGCTATGTCACCAAGACCATCACCGGCACCGACCTGGTCGACTCCGTATTCCGGGTCCAGGACGGCGACGCGGTGTTCTCGCCGCGGCTGGCCGGCTTCGTCCTCGACGCCTTCGCCTCGACGGACGCGCCGCCGGTCGACGAGGACCTGGACCGGCTGACGCAGCGCGAGCGCGAGGTGCTGCGGCTGATCGCCCGCGGGTACGCGTACAAGGAGATCGCCAAGCAGCTGTTCATCTCGGTGAAGACCGTCGAATCGCACGTGTCGGCGGTGCTGCGCAAGCTCCAGCTGTCCAACCGGCACGAACTGACGCGGTGGGCGACGGCGCGACGGCTGGTCTGAGCCGCGGCCACCTGGAGACGTGGGGCGCCCTCAGGGGCGGTCAGGGGCGGCTTGCGGGGCGAGCGAGATGTTGAGCTTCTCGCCGATCCTGCGGTAGCCGACGCCCGCGTAGATCCGCTCGACCTCCGGGCTGCCCGGCTCCAGCCAGACGGTGTGGCAGCCGCGGTCGAACGCCGTCCTGGTCAGCCAGGCGGACAGCGCGGCGCCGACGCCGCGGCGGCGAAGGGTTTCGGAGACGGCGAGGCCGGTCAGTTCGCTGATGCCGTCGACCGGGACCGAGCAGCCGCCCGCTCCGGCGGGTTCGGAACCGAGCACGGCGAGCGCCGCGACGCCCCCGTCGGCCACGGCCCCGCGCAGCCAGGCGATCTCGCCGTCGTCGGGGCCCCCCTCCCCGCCGAATCCCGTGTGCTGGACGGCCGCCGCCGCGGTGAACTCCGCGTCGGTGACCGGTTCGGCGACCCGGAGTCCGTCCACCGGCTTGGGCGCGAGGAGCTCGTCCGGGGTGCAGGCGAGCACCGGGGCATGGTTCTCCACGGTGAAACCGGCGGCCAGCAGCGCCGGTTCGACCTCGGGAGCCCAGGAGGGCAGGTACTCCAGGCGGGGCAGCCGGTCCCGCTCGCGGAACGCCGCGACGAGCTCGGCGACGTCCTGGCCGGTCGGTTCCGCACCCCGGTCCGGGATGGCGTAGTTGGCGAACTTCAGCTCCCAGCCCGGGTCGTGACGCACCGTGAACGGGCCCACCCGGTAGTGGTCGGGGGAGCGGAGCGTGAGCGCACGGGCGTAATTCTGGACGTCTGTGTCCACGGGCACGGTGGAGCCTTCTCTCTCGCGGGTTCCGGGCACTGCCGGCCGGTCGGCGCGGAGCCTACGCCACCCGGGTCGCTCCCGAGAAAGGCATTTCGCTGATCGGCGCGATGCGGACCGGTGCGCCCGGACGCGGGGCGTGGATCATCTGGCCGCCGCCGATGTAGAGCCCGACGTGGGTGATTCCGGAGTAGAAGAACACCAGGTCCCCGGGGGCCAGTTCGGAGCGAGAGACGCGCCGGCCCGCGTTGATCTGGGTGTACGTGGTGCGGGGCAGCGAGACGCCCGCGGCACGCCAGGCGGCCTGGGTCAGGCCGGAGCAGTCGAAGGAGGCGGGGCCGGTGGCGCCCCAGACGTACGGCTTGCCCAGTGCCTGGTACGCGAAGGCGACGGCCCGCGCCGCACGGGCGTTGGGGGCGGCGACGGAGCCGCGCGTGGTGCTGCGGTCGGCGCGCACGGCCGGGCCGCCGTGCCCGGCGTCGGCGGAGCGCTCGTAGTCGGCGCGCTGGGCCGCGGTCAGGGTGGCCAGGAGCCGCTGGGCGTCGGCCAGCTTCGTGCGGACCGCGTCCTTGTGCTTCTTCAGGTCGGCCTGGCGGGAGGCGAGGACGGCGAGCTCGTCCTCGGCCCGGGCGCGCAGCCGGGCCACCTCGCTGATCTGCCGGCGTACGCCGTTGACCGCGCCGGCCTGGCGATCACCGGCCCGCTCCAGGAACGCGGCCCGCTCCAGGTACTCGTCGGGGTCGGAGGAGAGCGCCAGCCGGACGGCGGGGTCGATGCCGCCGCTGCGGTACTGCGCCGCGGCGAACGAACCGAGCGCGTCGCGGGCGGCGTTGAGGCGGCCGGTCCTGCGTGCGGCCTCGTCGCGCAGCGTGTCGAGGGACTTCGCTGACGCGGTCGCCTTCTCCTTCGCGCCGTTGTACTTCTCGGTCGCGACCTCGGCATCGTGGTAGAGCCGGTCCACCTTGGCCCTGACCTGGGCCGGGGAGAGCTGGGGCTCGGCCTGGGCGGCACCTTCGAGGGCGGTCGCGGTCGCCGCCCCGGCGAGGGCCAGGGTGGCTGCGGTCCGGGCAGCAGGCCCGGTGAACAGGCGCTGCTTGGGCTTGCGGTGAGCGGCTTTGCGATGGGCGGCCACGAGGGCGTGGGTCCTTCCGTTCGACTGCCCGCCGGGGGGTACCGGCCGGCCCGCCGAGGGTCCCCGGCGAGCCACCGAAGGGGGAGTGGCCCACCGCCGGATGTCCTGGCGGGGCGACCGGGGTACCGCCGGGTACGGGGGCGGCGGTGGGGAATCGGTCACCTGGGAGGGACGCTAGACCCGAGGCGCGAGTAAGAGGCGTAATGACAGCTATTGCCTCAATGTGACGTTTCGTTTTCTCGGAGTGATCGGAAAGATCGACCGGAGTCCGGCAATTCGCACCAGGTGTGAGTGAGCTCGTAGGGAAGTCCTACCTGGCCGAAGAGTGGTGATATGCCCGCGGCTAGGCTGCGGCCATGGACGTACTCATCAATGTCTTCGTGGCCCTGCACATCATCGGTATCGCCTCCCTGCTGGGCGGCTTCCTGACCCAGATGAAGGCCATGGGGGCGGGCACGGCACGCTTCGTGCCCGCCATGCTGCACGGTGCGCTGACCATGCTGGTCACGGGCGTCGCCCTCGTCGGGCTCGACCAGGCCGACGACCGGACGGTGAACAACGTCAAGATCGGCATCAAGCTGATGGTCCTGATCGTGATCCTGGCGCTCGTGTACGTGAGGCGGGACGAGGAGAAGGCCGGCAAGGGCGAGTTCGCCGCCGTCGGAGGGCTGACGGTCGCCAACGTCTTCATCGCCACGCTCTGGACCTGAGCCGGCTCCCGTACCCGCCTGTCTCTCCGCGGGGCGGGCGTACGGCCCCGTACGCCCGCCCTCCGTGCGTCCGTGCGCTATGCCGGGCGCACGCTGCCGTAGATCGGCATGGAGTAGATCGACTCCTCACGGACGTTCGTGCCGGGCTTCGGAGCGTGGATCATCATGCCGTCGCCCTTGTAGATGCCGACGTGGCTGATGTCGTCGTAGAAGAAGACCAGGTCCCCCGGCTGCAGATCCGCCGTGGCCACCCGGGTGCCGACCTCCACCTGGTCCCAGGTCGTCCGGGGCAGGGTGACGTCCGCGGCCCTCCAGGCGGCCTGGGTGAGGCCTGAGCAGTCGTACGAGGCCGGGCCCGTCGCCCCCCAGACGTACGGCTTGCCGATCTGGGCCCGGGCGAAGGCCAGGACCTTGTCGGCCTTGGACGCGTAGCCGCTGTCGGAGCCCGTCTCGTCACCCGTTCCGGTGCCGGGGCCCGCCTCCTCCTTCGGGGCCGCCTCCTCGGCGGCCCGGTCGGCCTCCGCCTTCGCGGCGGCCTGCTGACGCGCGAGCTCCTCCGCCTTGCGCTCGGCCTCCGCCGCCTTCTCGCGCTCCAGCTCCGCGAGGCGTGCCTTCTCCTCGGTGGTCAGCTTCGACAGCAGTGAGCGCGCCTCGGTGAGCTTGCTCTGCACCTGTTGCTTGCTGGTGCGGAGCGTCGCCTGCGACTCGGTCAGCGTCTCCAGGCTCTTCGTCGCCTCGACCCGCTTCGCCGCCGCCTCGTTCTGCTGCGTACGGAAGTCGGCGACCGCCTTCTGCTGCCGGCTGGTCATCCGCGCCATCAGCTGGTCCTGGTCGAAGTACGCCTGCGGGTCGTCCGCGAGGAAGAACGTCGCCGTCGGGGCGATCGCGCCGCCCCGGTACTGGGCGGCCGCGTAGTGGCCCAGCTCCCGGCGCGTCTCGTTGAGCTTGTCGGCCCGCTCGGCCGCGGCCTCCAGCAGCACGTCGACCTCGGAGCGCTGCTGTGCGGACGCGGTCTTCGCCTTGTTGTACTGCTGCGTCGCCGTGCCCGCCTGGCGGTACAGGTCGTCGACCTTCTTCCGCACTTCCTCGATGCTGGGCCTGGGCGCAGCCGGGGCGGCCGTCGCGCTCTGCGTCGAGAGCAGGGTGACGGAGGCCAGTGCCGCCGTCGTGAGGCCGACGGCAGGGGTGGTGGTGCGCACCCGCGTGCGCGGCTTGCGATGCGATGCCAAGACCGGCATCTCCTTCCGTGGACCGCCTACCGGGTTAGCTGTCGGGTTCGGGCGGAACGGAAGGCTGCCCTACGGTCCTGGGGAACGGACCGATTCACCCCGGTACTGCGTGTGGGTCCCCGGTTCCGGCTCCCTCGAGGTCGGCACGGATTCGGCGGGGGTGCCCGCGCGGCGTGGGTCGCCTCAGAGGGGTACGGGTCACCCGTCGGAGCACGCTAGCCAACCCGTGGTGTCCCTGTGAAGGTTGATGTTCGATATGCCCGATACATTTCCGTGACCTCTCCGGACCGACGGTCCGCCGGGCGGTGACGGGCCCCGGATTCCTACGCACCGTGGGCGGCCCGTCTCCGTACGCGCACGGATCGGGCCCTCGTGCGGAATGCGGCCCCGGGCTGTCGGTCCGGCGGCCTAGACTCGTGAGGCGATGAGCAGCCTCTTTGACGACAGTTTCCTGACCGGCCTCCAGCAAGCGGACGAAGGCCCCCCGCCGCCCCCCGAGGACCACGCGCCCGAGGCGGTGCCGGAGGGTCTCTTCGAGGACGTCTTCGACACGCCTCCGCCGCCGCGTGACGCGTACTACCGCGACGGCGCCCCGCGCCCCGTGGTCGACCCCGCCGCGCTGCTCGACGGGCTGAACACCGAGCAGCGCGCCGCCGTCGTGCACGCCGGTTCCCCGCTGCTCATCGTGGCCGGGGCGGGCTCGGGCAAGACCCGGGTGCTGACCCACCGGATCGCGCACCTGCTGGCCGAGCGCGGGGTGCACCCGGGCCAGATCCTGGCGATCACCTTCACCAACAAGGCCGCCGGCGAGATGAAGGAACGCGTCGAGCAGCTCGTCGGCCCGCGTGCCCACGCCATGTGGGTCATGACCTTCCACAGCGCCTGCGTACGGATCCTGCGCCGCGAGTCGAAGCTCCTCGGCTTCACCTCGTCGTTCTCGATCTACGACGCCGCCGACTCCAAGCGGCTGATGGCGCTGGTCTGCCGCGATCTGGACCTCGACCCGAAGCGCTACCCGCCGAAGTCGTTCACGGCGAAGGTCTCGAACCTGAAGAACGAGCTGATCGACGAGGAGACCTTCGCCGGCCAGGCGTCCGACGGCTTCGAGAAGACGCTGGCGCAGGCCTACGCGCTCTACCAGGCGCGGCTGCGCGAGGCCAACGCGCTGGACTTCGACGACATCATCATGACGACGGTCCACCTGCTCCAGGCGTTCCCCGACGTCGCCGAGCACTACCGCCGCCGCTTCCGGCACGTCATGGTCGACGAGTACCAGGACACCAACCACGCGCAGTACACCCTCGTACGCGAGCTGGTGGGCCCGGCGGGCGAGGCCGACGCCCCGGGCGAGCTGTGCGTCGTCGGCGACGCGGACCAGTCGATCTACGCCTTCCGCGGTGCGACCATCCGCAACATCCTCCAGTTCGAGGAGGACTACCCGGACGCCACGACGATCATGCTGGAGCAGAACTACCGCTCCACGCAGACGATCCTGTCCGCGGCCAACGCCGTCATCGAGCGCAACGAGAGCCGCCGCCCCAAGAACCTCTGGACGAACGCGGGCGCCGGTACCCGGATCACCGGCTACGTCGCCGACACCGAGCACGACGAGGCGCAGTTCGTTGCCGACGAGATCGACCGGCTGACGGACGCCGGGGACGCGAAGGCGGGCGACGTCGCCGTCTTCTACCGTACGAACGCGCAGTCCCGTGTCTTCGAGGAGATCTTCATCCGCGTCGGGCTGCCCTACAAGGTCGTCGGCGGAGTGCGCTTCTACGAGCGCAAGGAGGTCAGGGACGTCCTGGCCTACCTCCGGGTGCTCGCCAACCCCGAGGACACCGTCCCGCTGCGCCGCATCCTCAACGTGCCCAAGCGGGGCATCGGCGACCGGGCCGAGGCGATGATCGACGCCCTGTCGCTGCGCGAGAAGATCTCCTTCCCGCAGGCGCTGCGCCGCGTCGACGAGGCGTACGGCATGGCGGCCCGGTCGGCCAACGCCGTGAAGCGGTTCAACACGCTGATGGAGGAGCTCCGCACGATCGTGGAGTCCGGTGCCGGACCGGCGGTCGTGCTGGAGGCGGTCATGGAGCGGACCGGCTACCTCGCCGAACTCCAGGCGTCCACGGACCCACAGGACGAGACCCGCATCGAGAACCTCCAGGAGCTCGCCGCCGTCGCCCTCGAGTTCGAGCAGGAGCGGGCGGAGGAGGAAGGGGCGGGCACGCTCGCCGAATTCCTGGAGAAGGTCGCGCTCGTCGCCGACTCCGACCAGATCCCGGACGAGGACGAGGACGGCTCGGGCGTCATCACGCTGATGACGCTGCACACGGCCAAGGGTCTCGAATTCCCGGTGGTGTTCCTGACCGGTATGGAGGACGGCGTCTTCCCGCACATGCGCGCGCTGGGTCAGGTGAAGGAGCTGGAGGAGGAACGCCGGCTCGCCTACGTGGGCATCACGCGGGCCCGCGAGCGGCTGTATCTGACCCGGGCCTCCATGCGCAGCGCCTGGGGACAGCCCTCGTACAACCCGCCGTCGCGGTTCCTGGAGGAGATCCCGGACCAGCATCTGGAGTGGAAGCGCAAGGGCCCGATGGCGGCCTCGGCGGGACCGACGTCGGGGATCACGTCGTCGTTGTCCTCCTCGCGCTCCAGGTCGGGCCCCTCGGGCTTCGCGACCCGGCGTACCGCGGACAAGCCGGTGGCCACCCTGGTGGTGGGGGACCGGGTCACGCACGACCAGTTCGGGCTGGGGACGGTGACGGCCGTCGAGGGGTTCGGCGACCAGGCGAAGGCCACGGTCGACTTCGGCGACGAGCGCCCGAAGAAGCTGCTGCTGCGGTACGCGCCCGTCGAGAAGCTCTAGGAGCCGGATCGGGACGGCTCAGGGGCCCGGATTCACGCCCGGGCCCCGGGGGGTTCAGCTCGGATTGAGGCCGTGACTGCGCAGCCACGCCAACGGGTCGATCGACGCACCGCCGCCGGGCCGTACCTCGAAGTGCAGGTGCGGGCCGGTGGAGTTGCCCGAGTCCCCCGCGTACCCGATGACGTCACCGGCCTTGACCGAACCGGAACGGATCTTCGCGGCGCTGAGGTGGCAGTACCAGGTCTCGGTGCCGTCGGCCGCGGTGACGATCACCATGTTCCCGTAGGCGCTGTTCAACTGGGTGCGGACGGTACCGTCGGTCGCCGCCATCACGGGGGTACCGAGGCCCACGGGGAAGTCGATGCCCGTGTGCGCGGACATCCAGTTCACGCCCGCCTGACCGTAGTAGGCGCTGAGACCGTGCTGACTGACCGGCAGGGCGAACTTGGGGCGTGCCGCCTCGCGGCGTGCGGCCTCGTCCTCACGCTTCTTCTTCTCTGCGGCCTGGCGCACCTTCAGGTCGATGCGCTCCTGGGTGCGGCTGGCGCGGTCGGCGAAGTTCTCGGCGTCGGCGCTGAGGTTGGCGAGCTGGGTGTCCAGCTCGTTGTTGGCGACGTCCGGCTCGACCGTGTCGGCGACCGCCATGGAGGTGGTCTCGTCCTTCTGCTCCTCGGCACTGCCGACGCCGCCCACGGAAGCGGCGGCGATGCCCGCGACGCTCATGACACAGGCGGAGGGGACAGCGACGGTGAGGAGCGCGGAGCGCTTCGCCGGAGTGCGGCGCCGGCCACGGCCGCCGCCACGCGGGGCGGAACGGCCGACGGGGCGTGCCGCCGAGGCGGGGTGGGACGCGGTCACGTCGATGACGTCCACGATGTCGGTGACCGCGTCGTGTTCGCCGGCCGGGCTGTACGCACCGTCCGGGTCGTATACGCCGGCCGGGTCGTACGCACTGTCCGGGGCGTACGCACCGGTTGCCGCAGGCGTGTCGGATGCCGTCATGACCGCGGTCTTCGTGGCGGCGGTCCCGTCCGCGTGGTCCTGAGGGCTGAACTCGGCCGCCTCGTACGACGCGGCCTGGTGTTCGTATGCGGGATGCGACGTCTGTTCGGGTGCGTAAGCCGCGGTCTCGGGCGAGGCGCCGGTGTTCCAGGCGGTGGCGTCGTAGGCGCCGGTGTCGGCCGTTTCGTACCCGGAGGTCTCGAAGACCGGGGCCGCGTACGTGCCCGTGGCATAGGCCGTGCTGCTGAACGTCGTGGTGGGGAAGGCGCCGGTGTCGCTCGTCGCCCACTGGTCGGCCTGGCCCGTGTGGTCCCATCCGGTGGTGTCCCACTGGCCCGTCGAGTCCGGGGTGGCCGTCCCGGGGTGCGCGGCCTGCGCGGGGATCGTGGCTTCGGGCATCCAGGCGGCGGTGGTGTCGTAGGCCTGTGCGCCGTAGGCGTCGTAGGAGGCCTGCTGATGTGCTCCGGTGTCCCACCGGCCTTCGTGCTGGGCGGTGTCGTACGGGGCTGTCTGCTGCGGCCCTGCCGCGTAAGCGGTGTCGTAGCCGCCGTAGGTGCCGTCGTGCGCGGTGGTGCAGCCGCTGCCGTACCCCGTTCCGTGACTGCCGTCCTGATGGTCCGGCAGGGATCCGAAGAGCGGGTCGGTGTCGAAACTTCCGGTGAGCCGGCTGTCGTATCCGGCGTACCCGGCGTGGGGGTGCTGGTCGTTCACCAACTTCTCTCTCGCCTCGGCAGCAGGGCCTGTTCTGGGTCCGGTGGGGGAATCCCAGGGTGAGCAGTGGCCGCGACTGTACCCGGCGGTACGTGACGACGACAATCTCCGACAGGTTTTGGCACCTCAGGAAACGGGCAATCGGCCGCCTTTCGGTGGACTGTGGGAACAGGCTTGGCTCTATGTTCGAAGTTAGTTCTATTCCTTCGGACCGCTCAGGCCACGGAAGTGACTCCCGGAGTGCCGAGGGTGACCGAATCGTCCGATTCGATCGCCTGACGGATCGCTGCGGCGACCGCGGGGTGCACCGGAAGCGCGAGATGGCCGATGCCGGTGACGCGCACGTTGACCGCGTCGAGGTCGGGGTGGTCCACACGGGCCGTCTCCACCGGGACCATCACCCGGTCCAGCTCGCTCCAGAAGCTGACGAACCGGGTCCGGCAGCCGGGAGCCGGGTGGCGCAGCTCCTCGATCAGGTCCGATCCGCTGCGCATCTGGCGGACGATGGGGTGCGCGGCCGCCACCGGTGCGACAGCCGTACCCCCGTGCGGCGTGCCGAGGGTGACCAGGGTGCGTACCCGCCGGTCGCCGCCCAGCCGCTGCACGTAGTACCGCGCGATCAGGCCGCCGAGACTGTGCCCGACGATGTCGATCTCTCGGTGTCCGGTGCGGGCGCAGATCTCCTCGACATGCCGGGCGAGCAGCTCCGCCGCTGTGCGGATGTCGCAGGTCAGCGGCGAGTAGTTGAGTGACTCCAGATGGTGCCAGCCGTGCCGGGACAGGGCGCGGCGGAGCAGGACGAAGACGGAGCGGTTGTCGATGAAGCCGTGCATGAGGACGACGGGCGGGCGGTCGTCGTCGGACGGGGGGCCGAGTGTCGTGACCGGTGACGTGACGGTGTCGGCCGAAGGGGTGAGGGGAGAGGGCGCCGCGGGCCCGGCAGCCCTGTCGTCGCGGACCGGGCTGTCACCGGGCTCGGGCGCGGGGCCCGGCGGGGTGGTGGGGTTCCTGCGCTCGGAGGCGATCCCCGAGGGGTAGATGAGTACATGCCCGGCGAGGATCGCGAGCTCCAGGAGGGTGGCCCTCATCAGCGCCGAAGGCAGCCAGGCGCTGCGCAGGCACGGCCGGCGCAGCGGTGGGGGAAGGAAGGACGGGACCTTCATGGCCGGACCTCCTGCACTGGCATGCGGCAAGGCGGCTCCCTGCCCCGGATGCCCTCATGGGGTGTCGCGGCGGAGGTGGCGACGGCTCTGCTCGGCCGGGAGCCGTACCACCGTGCCGTGCGGCTGACGGCACGGTGGTACGACGACCTCGTTGCGGCTCCCCTGACGGCGGGCCCCGCACGGCCGGTGGGCCGCCTGACGCAGGGAACGCCGCTCGGCGAACTTGTCCCATGTGTGATTTCCCCCTCCCCGTCCACCGCGAAACGGCGCCGTACGGGATGCTGTGGATAACGTTCGTTCACATCCCCGGCCCTTCAGGCACGGGAGACGCATGTGGAGGCAGTGATGGGTGTGACCGGTCCGATCCGTGTGGTGGTGGCCAAGCCGGGCCTCGACGGCCACGACCGCGGGGCGAAGGTGATCGCGCGGGCGCTGCGGGACGCGGGGATGGAGGTCATCTACACCGGGCTCCACCAGACCCCTGAACAGATCGTGGACACAGCGATCCAGGAGGACGCCGACGCGATCGGTCTCTCGATCCTCTCCGGTGCGCACAACACGCTGTTCGCGAAGGTCATCGCGCTCCTGAAGGAGCGCGAGGCGGAGGACATCAAGGTGTTCGGCGGCGGCATCATCCCCGAGGCGGACATCGCTCCGCTGAAGGAGCAGGGCGTTGCGGAGATCTTCACCCCCGGCGCCACGACGGCGTCGATCGTCGACTGGGTGAACGCTCACGTCCGCCAGGCAGCGGAGGCCTGAGCCGGCGCCCCGGGGCACCCGGGCCGCTGTCCGGCCGGGGCCCTGCCGGCCCCGTGGCCTCCTTCTCCAGGTCCGGGCCCGCCGGGGCTGTGCGCCTGCCGGAGCCCGAGGCCGCCGGCCCGCATGCCCTGGGTCTGCGCCTGCCGCAGCCTGCCCGCAGGAGCAGGAGCGCCTGGCCCGCCCGCTGACCGGCCCAGCGGCCCTGGGGCGGTCCGCGGAGCGCCGCTCCCTTCCGTCTCCGGTCACACGGCGCCGGACCGCGCCAGGCCGTCCCCGTCCGGGCTGCCCGCGGCGCCCACCGTGTCCGGCGCCAGCTCCGCGTCCATGGCCGCGCGCAGGCGCAGCGTGGAGACCAGGCGCTGGAAGGCCTCCGACCAGTAACCACCCGCGCCCGGTGACGCGCCCTCCGGCTCGTCCGGTGTGGTGGTGAGCACCTCCAGCCGGTCCGCCTCCGCGGGCTCCAGGCAGCGTTCGGCCAGGCCCATCACCCCGCTGAAGCTCCACGGGTAACTCCCCGCGTCCCGGGCGATGTCCAGCGCGTCGACCACCGACCGGCCGAGCGGTCCGGCCCAGGGGACGGTGCAGACGCCGAGCAGCTGGAACGCCTCCGACAGACCGTGTGACGCTATGAAGTCCGCCACCCAGAGCGCCCGTTCGCCGGCGGGCAGGGTGGCGAGGAGCTTCGACCGTTCCGCCAGGGAGACCGTTCCGGGGCCGTTCGCCGGAGGGGTCGAGGGGGCGCCGAGCAGCGCCCGCGCCCAGTCGGGATCCCGCTGCCGTACGGCCGCCCGGCACCAGGCGGCGTGCAGCTCGGGACCCCAGTCGTCGGCGACGGGCAGCGCGACGATCTCCCGAGCGGTGCGGCCGCCGAACCTCTCCCGCCAGACGGCCAGCGGGGAAGCCTCCACCAGCTGCCCCAGCCACCAGGACCGTTCACCCCGTCCGGAGGGGGGCACCTCCACCACTCCGTCACGCTGCATGGCGGCGTCGCACTCGTGCGGGGCCTCCACGGCGACGGACACGGCGGCGTCCGAACGCTCGGGGTTCACGCAGGACGTGGCGCGGTCCGCCATCCGCCGGGCGAGTGCCGAATCCGGCAGGGCGGACAACAGCTCGGCGGCGGTGGCGCGGACATTGCGGCTGCGGTCCGCCAACGCCTCCTCCAGAAACGCCTCGTCGTCACCGCTGAGGCCGGTCCGCAGGGAATCGAGGAACATCAGCCGGTCCTCGGCGCGCTCCGCGGCCCAGGTGGTCGCGAGCAGCGCCCGCGCCGCGGCGGGATCCTCCGCCCGTACGGCCCCGAGGAGCGCGACCCGCTCCGCGAACAGCCCCTCCTCCCACAGCCGGTGCACCGCCTCCGGATCCTCGGTGCCGGGCCGGTGCACACCGCCCGGCGAGGCCCGTAGCGCGAACTTCCACTCCGGATTCAGCCCGGCCAGCCAGAGCCCGCGAGGACCTGCGAACGCCAGCACGTGCGGCCGCAGGTCCGTGCGCGCCCGGGCCGCGTCCAGCAGCGCGGGCAGCAGCTCGGCAGGAGCGCGGAATCCGCGCGCTCCTGCCGAGGCCAGCCACTGGGGGATGAGCTCGGTGAGATCGGGGGCCGTGCCCCGCCGTCCGCCGCCCGGCGGCGCGGACCGGTCGGCGAGCAGCTGCGCGAGCCGGTGCCGGGCCGCCGCGGGAAGCGGCGGCCGCGGGTCGGCGGGTGCGGGTCCGGGCGCGGGTGCCCCGATGGCCGGAAGCAGCGAGGCACGGCGCCGCACGGTGTGCAGCGCCGCCGCGTCCAGCAGGGCCGGCGGGTCGCCCACGGGTCCCGCGCCCGGCGGACCGGTCCGCAACGGGCGCCGGTCGGTACCGAGCAGCGCCGAGGTGACGAGTTCCTCCCACGGGATGTTCACCGGCACGGCGGCCGTCGAGTTGGTGGTGGGCATCGGTCCCCTCCGGTTGTCCAGGGCGTCGCGGATCGAGAGATTCGGTTGCGTCACGTCAGACGAGCGCCACGGTCGCGCCCGCCCCCACGTCGTCGGCGGCCTCGGGACCCCATGCCGCGAGCGGGTCGAAGCCCCGGTGCCCGCACTCGCCGAACACCGTCACGGGGCCGCCCCCGGAGAGCGCCACGAGCTTCCACAGGCCCGGCCGGGACAGCGCCGAGGAGGAGAGCGGCAGGGCGGAACCGTCCGTCGCGCCGACCAGTTGCCAGCCGTCCCCTGACGGCACGGGTATGACCTCGCGCAGGGTGGCCGGCCACGCGTCGAGCCATGGATCGTCCAGCAGGGCACGTCCGTACGCGGCGGCGGCCCCGGCCGTCGTCCCGCCCGGCGGCGGTGCCGTCGCGGCGGCCGGTGTGCCGAACCGCTCTCCCAGCTCGGCCCGCAGACGGCCGCCGCCCGGATACGGCGTCACTTCGGCATCGATCGTCACACCCACCGGCAGCGCAAGGCCGGGGGAGCGCCCGGCCGCCCCGAACGACAGCAGCAGTGCCGTGCGCCCCGATTCCGCTCCGTACAGCCAGATGCGGCGGGTGACGATCTTGCCGTCCGGTGTGTCGTACTGCGCGAGGACCAGCCACCGGTCCCGGACGGGCGGTCCCTCGGCGGGGAGCGTCAGCCCGACCCTGGAACGCACCGTCGCCGCCAGGGGGCCGGGCAACTGGTCGAGCCGCAGCCACGCCGAGTCAAGCAGGTGCAGCAGCGCGCACTCCTCCAGCAGCCGCACCGGCCAGCCCGGGCCCGACGCCGGGATCGAGGCCAGCTCCCGCACCCGTCCGGCGAGTCCCGGAGCCTGTGCGTCGACCATGCGGGCCGCGGTCTCCTCCCACTGGCCGTACCCCGGACGGTCGGCGGCCGCCAGCCCGCCGCGCAGCAGGTCGGAGAGGCGCCGCTCCAACTCCTGCGCGCCCCCCGTGATGCGCCCGGCCCGGCGGTCGGCGCGCTTCCTGGCCGCCTCCGGATCGGCCGGACCCGCGGCCGGACCCCCGCCCGCCGGGGCCGCCGCCCGCCCGCGCCGGCCCTCCAGCCACTCCCCGGCCCAGTCCGGCGCCTCGCCCTCCCGCAGCGACGCGTCGCAGGAGGCCCAGAGGAGCAGTAGCCCCAACGCGTGCTTGCACGGAGACTTCCGGCTCGGGCAACTGCACGCGTACGCCGGTCCGTCCGTGTCGATCACCGTGCGGTACGGCGTGCTGCCGCTCCCCTCGCACGACCCCCACAGCGTCCCCGCGCCGCCGAGGCCCGCGTCGGACCAGGGGCGCCCGGAGCCGAGCCTGCTCCCCGCCTTGCGTGACGCCTCGTCAGGAGCCAGTGCCAGCACCTGCTCCACCGTCCAGCGCGCCACCGGACCGGCGGTGCGCGAGGACTCTCCCCCGTGAGATAGCAGCATGGGAACGACGGTAGGGCGCCCCACTGACAATCCGCTCCCACCTGCGCCTTCACCTGGGTGCGCGACGTCCTGACCACGCCGGGTCCGCGCGCACTTCCCGCGACCTGAGCACGTTCGGCACACCTGCGCGGCCCGCGGCCAGGGCCGATTGTCAGTGGCGTGGTGCACGGTGGATCCACATCGGGTCGAACGATCTGGAGGGGGATCCATGACCGCGTCCGCATCCGTGCACACCGCAGCCGCAGACCTAGGCGGCGAGATCCTGAGGCCGCACGCCGAGAACGCCTTCGCCGACGAGCTCAAGGCGCTCGCGGCCGCCGACGACCGGCCCAGGCCCGCCCGTTGGAGGCTCTCGCCGTGGGCCGTCGCCACCTACCTCCTCGGCGGATCGCTCCCGGACGGAACAGTGATCACACCGAAGTACGTGGGGCCGCGCCGCCTCGTCGAAGTCGCCGTGACCACGCTCGCCACCGACCGGGCCCTGCTCCTCCTCGGCGTTCCGGGCACCGCCAAGACCTGGGTGTCCGAGCACCTCGCCGCAGCGGTCAGCGGAGACTCGACCCTGCTCGTCCAGGGCACCGCGGGCACTCCTGAGGAAGCGGTCCGCTACGGGTGGAACTACGCGCAGTTGCTGGCCCACGG
This sequence comes from Streptomyces sp. NPDC025273, assembly GCF_040638585.1. Lineage (NCBI taxonomy): Bacteria > Bacillati > Actinomycetota > Actinomycetes > Kitasatosporales > Streptomycetaceae > Streptomyces > Streptomyces sp. NPDC025273. The sequence goes on along the minus strand of NZ_JBEZYP010000010.1, from coordinate 250,907 downwards.
CCCCAGCCGCGACGCGCTCGTGCCGAGCCCGGTCATGCGCGCCATGTCCGAGGGCATGACCGCCCGGGTGGAGGAGCTCACCCGCATCCCCGCCGACGTGCAGGACGCGCTCATCACGATCCTGTCGGAGAAGACGCTTCCCGTACCCGAGCTGGGCCAGGAGGTCCAGGCCGTGCGCGGCTTCAACCTCATCGCCACCGCGAACGACCGGGACCGCGGGGTCAACGAGCTCTCCAGCGCCTTGCGCCGCCGCTTCAACACCGTCGTGCTGCCGCTGCCCGAGACCCCCGAGGCCGAGGTGGACATCGTGTCCCGGCGTGTCGACCAGATCGGACGCTCCCTCGACCTGCCCGCGGCCCCCGACGGCACGGCCGAGATCCGGCGCGTCGTCACGGTCTTCCGCGAGCTGCGCGACGGCATCACCACGGACGGCCGCACCAGGCTCAAGTCGCCCTCCGGCACGCTGTCCACGGCCGAGGCCATCTCCGTCGTCACCAACGGCCTGGCGCTCGCCGCCCACTTCGGCGACGGGGTGCTGCGGTCCGGCGACGTCGCGGCCGGCATCCTCGGTGCGGTCGTCCGCGACCCCGCCGCCGACCGCGTGGTCTGGCAGGAGTACCTGGAGACCGTGGTCCGCGAGCGGGACGGCTGGAAGGACTTCTACCGCGCCTGCCGCGAGGTCTCCGCATGACGGTCCGTACGACGGGCCCCGCCGTGTCCGGAGGACCGCTTCTGCTCGGGGTGCGCCACCACGGGCCGGGATCCGCCCGCGCGGTCCTGGCCGCCCTGGACTCCGCACGGCCGCGTGCCGTGCTCGTCGAAGGACCGCCCGAGGGCGACGCGCTCCTGCCGCTCGCCGCCGACGAACGGATGAGGCCGCCCGTCGCGCTGCTGGCCCACGCGGTGGACGACCCCGGGCGGGCCGCGTTCTGGCCGATGGCCGACTTCTCGCCCGAGTGGGTGGCGATCCGCTGGGCGCTGGCGCACCAGGTCCCGGTGCGCTTCATGGACCTGCCCGCCGCGCACTCCCTGGCCATGACGGAGCAGCCGGCGGGCCGACCGGAGGAGACGGCCGTCGATCCGATCGGCGTCCTCGCCGCGACCGCGGGCTACGACGACCCCGAGCGCTGGTGGGAGGACGTCGTCGAGCACCGCGCCCCGGACGGTGCACCGGCCGACCCACAGGCACCGTTCGCCGCCCTGGCCGAGGCGATGACGGCGCTGCGCGAGGCGTACGGGGACGGCGGACAGCCCCGGGACGCCGTCCGGGAGGCTCATATGCGCATCCAGCTGCGCACCGCCCGCAAGGAGTTCGGCGACGACATCGCCGTCGTCTGCGGTGCCTGGCACGTCCCCGCCCTCGCCACCAGAACGACGCTCGCCGCCGACCGGGCCCTCCTCAAGGGGATCCCCAAGGTGAGGACGGATCTGACCTGGGTGCCCTGGACCCACCGCCGGCTCGCCCGGTACAGCGGATACGGTGCCGGGATCGACTCGCCCGGCTGGTACGGGCACCTCTTCGGCGTGCGCGACCGTCCCGTCGAGCGCTGGATGACGAAGGTCGCGGGAATGCTGCGCGACGAGGACCGGCCCGTCTCCTCCGCCCATGTCATCGAGTCCGTCCGGCTCGCCGTGACGCTGGCTGCCGTGCGGGACCGCCCGTTCCCCGGCCTCGCCGAGGTCACCGACGCGGTGCGGGCCGTCATGTGCGAGGGGTCCGACGTGCCGCTCGCCCTGGTCCACGCGAGGCTCGTCGTCGGCGAGACCCTCGGCGAGGTGCCCGACACCGCCCCCGCCGTTCCCCTCCAGCGGGACCTGACCCGGCAGCAGCGCACCCTGAGGCTCAGACCCGAGGCGCGGGAGCGGGAGCTGGGTCTCGACCTGCGCAAGGACTCCGACGCGGCCCGCAGCAGGCTGCTGCACCGTCTTCGGCTCCTGGGAGTCGGCTGGGGCGAGCCCGCGGCCGGCCGGGCCGGCACCGGGACGTTCCGGGAGAGCTGGCGGCTGCGCTGGGAGCCGGAGCTGTCCGTCCGGATCGCGGAAGCCGGCGTATGGGGCACCACGGTGCTCTCCGCCGCGACCGCCAGGGCCGAGTCGGAAGCCGTCTCGGCGACCGCGCTCGCCGAGGTCACCGCGCTCGCCGAGCGGTGTCTCCTGGCCGGACTGACCGAGGCGCTGCCCGTCGTCATGAAGGCTCTCGCCGACCTGGCCGCCCTCGACGCGGACGTCGGCCGTCTCGCCGACGCGCTGCCCGCCCTGGCCCGCTCCCTGCGGTACGGGGACGTGCGGTCCACGGACACGGCGGCCCTGGGCGAGGTCGCCGTCGGCCTCGCCGAGCGGATCTGTGTCGCCCTGCCGCCCGCCTGCACCCACCTCGACGCGGACGGCGCGGCGGAGCTGCGGCACCGGGTGGACGGGGTGCACACCGCGGTCGGGCTGCTGGCCGGCGCCGTACCCGCGGACGGACTGCGGGAGCGCTGGGCCGAGGTCCTGCGCAAGCTGTCCGCCAGGGACACGGTCACGGGTGTGATCCGCGGCCGGGCCACGCGCCTCCTCCTGGACGAGGGGCAGCTCGCCGAGGAGGAAGCGGCACGCCTGATCGGCCTGGCGCTCTCACCCGGCACACCACCGGCCGACGCCGCGGCATGGATCGAGGGCTTCGTCGGCGGCGCGTCGGGCGGCGGCATGCTGCTCGTCCACGACGAGCGGCTCCTCGGACTCGTCGACGCCTGGCTGACCGGCGTGCCGGCCGACCTGTTCACCGATGTGCTGCCCCTCCTGCGCCGTACGTTCTCGGCCTATGAAGCAGGCGTACGGCGCACTCTGGGCGAGCTCGTCCGCCGCGGTCCGGCCCACGAGGCGGCGCGCGGCGCGGACCCGGCCGGGGCGCCGGGTTTCGGCGCCGGACTCGACGAGGAGCGGGCGGACGCGGTGGTCCCGGTGCTCCGGCTGCTCCTCGGGCTCGACCACGGAGCGACGGGAGCGACGACCCGATGACGACGGACCGGGCGGAAGCGGAAGAACAGGAGAAGGCGATGACAGCGACCCCGGCCGGACCTCCGGCCGACGAGGAGCGGCTGCGACGCTGGCGCATGGTGCTGGGCGCGGAAAGCGCGGAGAGCACCGGACACACGCTCACCGGCCGCGACGTCCCCATGGACGGCGCGCTGACCGCGCTGTACGGCGGCGGGAAGAAGCCCGGCGGACGGGGCGGCAGCGACCGTTCCGCAGGACTCGGGGTGTCCGCCCCGTCCGTCGCCCGGTGGCTCGGCGACATCCGTACGTACTTCCCGGACTCCGTCGTCCAGGTCATGCAGCGCGACGCGATCGACCGCCTCGGGCTGGCCACCCTCCTGCTGGAGCCCGAGATGCTGGAGGCCGTGGAGCCCGACGTCCATCTCGTCGGCACGCTGCTCTCGCTCGGCAGGGCCATGCCCGAGACGACGAAGGAGACCGCACGGGCCGTCGTACGCAAGGTCGTCGAGGACCTGGAGAAGCGCCTGGCCAACCGCACCAGGGCGACGCTGACCGGAGCCCTGGACCGCTCGGCCCGCGTCAGCAGACCGCGCCACCGGGACATCGACTGGGACCGCACCATCCGCGCCAACCTCAAGAACTACCTGCCCGCCCACCGCACGGTCGTTCCCGAGCGCCTCGTCGGATACGGGCGCGCCGACCGGGCCGTACGGAAGGAGGTCATCCTCTGCATCGACCAGTCGGGGTCCATGGCGGCCTCCGTCGTCCACGCCGCGGTCTTCGGCGCGGTGCTCGCCTCCATGCGCACGCTGGCGACCCGGCTCGTCGTCTTCGACACGGCCGTGGCCGACCTCACCGACCAGCTGGACGATCCCGTCGACGTGCTGTTCGGCACCCGGCTCGGCGGCGGTACGGACATCAACCGAGCGCTCGCCTACTGTCAGTCGAAGATCACCCGCCCCTCCGACACCGTCCTCGTCCTCATCAGCGACCTGTACGAGGGCGGCATCCGCGACGAGATGCTCAAGCGGGCCGCCGCGATGAAGGCCTCCGGCGTGCAGTTCGTGACGCTGCTCGCCCTCTCGGACGAGGGCGCGCCCGCCTACGACCGTGAACACGCGGCCGCGCTGGGGGCGCTCGGCGCACCGGCCTTCGCCTGCACGCCGGACCTCTTCCCGGAGGTCATGGCGGCGGCGATCGAGAAGAGGCCCCTGCCGATACCGGACACCGGCTGAGGAGGCTTTCGCCTTCCGCCGCCACCCTTGCGTGCGGACCGCCGTCTCCGGCGCGAGCGGCCACGGCTGCGAACGGGCGCTCGACGGCGCCTAAGGGGCCGGTCGGCGTCATGGCGTATCCGGACCTCGCGGGTCCGGGGGCCCCGTCCCCGGGCCCCGGACCCGCCGGGCACGCCCGCCCCACACGCCGTTTTGTCCCTCGCACCCCGGTCACCAGCGCGATCTGTGACCGTTATCACCGCTCAGGTGTGATCTGCAATTTAGGGTCCTGCCGAGCGCGGGGATAACCTGCCGGATGGACATGCCGCGTACTCGGACACCGTGTGCGCCTCCCTAGTGACTGCGCAGTCACGTTGCCCTCGCGGCACGCCCACGCAGAAAACGAACCGCGAGACCACTAAATAGGGACGGACGCGCGTGGACCTGTTCGAGTACCAGGCGAGGGACCTCTTCGCCAAGCACGGTGTACCGGTGCTGGCCGGTGAAGTCATCGACACGCCTGAGGCAGCCCGCGAGGCGACCGAGCGGCTGGGCGGCAAGTCCGTCGTCAAGGCGCAGGTGAAGGTCGGCGGCCGAGGCAAGGCCGGCGGCGTGAAGCTGGCGGCAGACCCGGACGAGGCGGTCGCTCGCGCGACCGACATTCTCGGCATGGACATCAAGGGCCACACGGTCCACAAGGTGATGATCGCCGAGCTGTCCCCGGAGATCGAGGCGGAGTACTACGTCTCGTACCTCCTCGACCGCACCAACCGCACCTTCCTCGCCATGGCGTCGGTGCAGGGCGGCATGGACATCGAGGAGGTCGCGGAGAAGACCCCCGAGGCCCTCGCGAAGGTGCCGGTCAACGCCGTCGACGGCGTCGACATCGAGAAGGCCCGCGAGATCGTGGCCCAGGCGAAGTTCCCGGCCGAGGTGGCCGAGGGCGTGGCCGAGGCCATGGTGACCCTCTGGGACACCTTCGTCGCCGAGGACGCGCTCCTCGTCGAGGTCAACCCGCTGGTGAAGACCAAGGACGGCCGCATCCTGGCGCTGGACGGCAAGGTGTCTCTCGACGAGAACGCCGACTTCCGCCAGCCCGGCCACGAGGCCCTCGAGGACAAGGCCGCGGCCAACCCGCTCGAGGCCGCCGCCAAGGCCAAGAACCTCAACTACGTGAAGCTCGACGGCGAGGTCGGCATCATCGGTAACGGCGCCGGTCTGGTCATGTCGACCCTGGACGTCGTCGCGTACGCCGGTGAGAGCCACGACAACGTGAAGCCCGCCAACTTCCTCGACATCGGTGGCGGCGCCTCCGCAGAGGTCATGGCGAACGGCCTGGAGATCATCCTCGGCGACCCGGACGTCAAGTCCGTCTTCGTCAACGTCTTCGGTGGCATCACCGCGTGTGACGAGGTCGCCAACGGCATCGTCCAGGCCCTGGAGCTGCTCAAGTCCAAGGGCGAAGAGGTCACCAAGCCGCTGGTCGTGCGCCTCGACGGCAACAACGCGGAGCTGGGTCGCAAGATCCTCTCCGACGCCAACCACCCGCTGGTACAGCGTGTGGACACCATGGACGGCGCGGCCGACAAGGCCGCCGAGCTCGCCGCGGCTGCGAAGTAAGGGACGAGGGACTCCAACACCATGGCTATCTTCCTCACCAAGGACAGCAAGGTCATCGTCCAGGGGATGACCGGCGCCACGGGCATGAAGCACACCAAGCTCATGCTGGCCGACGGCACCAACATCGTCGGTGGCGTGAACCCGCGCAAGGCGGGCACCTCCGTCGACTTCGACGGCACCGAGGTACCCGTGTTCGGCTCCGTCGCCGAGGCGATCGAGAAGACCGGCGCCGACGTGTCCGTCCTCTTCGTGCCGCCGGCCTTCGCGAAGGCCGCGGTCGTCGAGGCGATCGACGCCGAGATCCCGCTGGCCGTCGTGATCACCGAGGGCATCGCCGTCCACGACTCGGCCGCCTTCTGGGCGTACGCCGGTTCGAAGGGCAACAAGACCCGGATCATCGGCCCGAACTGTCCCGGCCTGATCACCCCCGGCCAGTCCAACGCCGGCATCATCCCGGGCGACATCACGAAGCCCGGCCGCATCGGTCTCGTGTCCAAGTCCGGCACGCTGACCTACCAGATGATGTACGAGCTCCGTGACATCGGCTTCTCGTCCGCCGTCGGCATCGGTGGCGACCCGGTCATCGGCACCACGCACATCGACGCCCTCGCGGCGTTCGAGGCGGACCCCGACACCGACCTCATCGTGATGATCGGCGAGATCGGCGGCGACGCCGAGGAGCGCGCGGCCGACTACATCGCGAAGAACGTCACCAAGCCGGTCGTCGGGTACGTCGCGGGCTTCACCGCACCCGAGGGCAAGACCATGGGCCACGCGGGCGCCATCGTCTCCGGCTCCTCCGGCACCGCCGCCGCCAAGAAGGAGGCCCTCGAGGCCGCCGGTGTGAAGGTCGGCAAGACGCCGACCGAGACCGCCCGGCTGGCGCGCGAGATCCTCGGCGGCTGACCGTCCGTCGTGGCGGCCCGTCCGCCGCGGCACCGCGTCACCCGTAGCGACGGCGCGGGCCCGCACCCCTCGTCCAAGGGGTGCGGGCCCGCGCCGTTTCCGTACCCGGTCAGGGGATGCGCGGCACCAGGCGTTCCGGACCGTGCGCGAGCTCGCCGCGCAGCGCCTTCTGCAGCTTCAGATCCTGCGGTGTGAGCTTCTGCGGGCCGCCCCGCGGGGGCACGCCGCCCACCCGTTCGGCGGGTGCGAGCGGCTGCTCGTACTGGGTGGGGGCCGTCTTCAGCGTGAAGGCCGTCGTGCCGATCAGCACCACGCAGAAGCAGATCGTCGCCCGGGTCCAGAGCTCGGCCTTGCGCTCGCTGCTCCGGCGTACGGCACGGGCCGGAGACGGTGCGGGCACCTGTTCGGCCCCGGTGAGGGCGAGGGAGCCCAGCCGCTCGTGGAGCAGTGCGGACTGCTCACGCGGCGACGCGGGACCGGCCAGTCCGGGGACCCGCTCGGCGAGCGCGGCCCGCGCGTTCATCAGCCGGCTCGCCGCGGCGGGGGTGCTCGCCTCGGTCTCCGCCGCCGTCTCCGGCAGGTCCAGCCCCACACCCTCGTAGAGCAGCAGGGTGCGGCGGTACGAGGGCGGCAGGTCCAGCAGCGCGTCGAGGAGGGCACGGCGTCCCGGATCGTCGGGTCGTGGGTCGGGGCGACGGTGGGCGCGGCGCAGCCGGTGCCAGGGCGACATCGCGTACTCGTACGCGGCCGCCCGCACCCAGCCGGCCGGGTCGCGGTCCCTGGCGACCTCGGGCCAGCGGTGCCAGGCGAGCTGGAACGCGTGCTCGACGGCCTCCCGGGACAACTGCCGGCGCCCGGTCAGCAGATAGGTCTGGCCGACGAGGCCGGGCGCCGTGTGCGCGTACAGGGCGTCGAACGCCTCCTCGGCCGTCGGGCAGCCGGTCGGCGTGGGCGGCGCGGCTGGGGCGGCTGGAGCGGTCCCGGCCGGTACGGGGGCGGGCTCGGCCGGTACGGGGGCGGGCTCGGCCGGTACGGGGGCGGCGGTGCCGGTGCCTGTCGTGGTGCCGGTGCCGGGCTCGGTCGGGGACATCGTGGTGCTCCCGGTGGCTTCGACGGAGAGGGGCACCGCGTCCCGCACCGCCGTGCGGGACGTGGTGGAGCCGAGCAGCCTGGCGTAGGCCGCACGCCGGCGCCCCCGCGGGCTGGTGCGCCCCGTTTCCCAGGCGCGGACGGTGGCGGGTGTGACGCCCACGGCCGCCGCCACCTGTTCCTCACTCAGTGCCCGGGCCTCGCGCAGCCTGCGGCGCTCCTTGGGAGGGGGCAGCGGGGCGAGGGAGGCCGGACCGGTGGTGCTCCGTGTCATGTCCGGCCCCCGTCGCCACTGCACTGGGTGAAAAAGTACATAAACGTATATTGAGCGACACAGCGACCATTCGCCCGTTACACGGAATAGGCGCGTGTCGTTGGGAGCATGGCCCGGTGACCCAAGTGACCGAGCGCAGCCCGATGTTGCCGGCCGATCGAAGCAGGTCCGCCGCGCTGGCCTCAGCCTTCTTACGCGGGACGATCGCGGCGGGGCTCGGGCTCGGCTCGCTCGCCGTGCTGGTCACGGTGCTGTGGATCAGCTCCCCGGACCCGGACAGCGGCCCGGGCGGCGCCCTGCACGTCGCGGCCGGCCTCTGGCTCCTCGCGCACGGCGCGGAGCTCATCAGGTCCGACACCCTCGGCGGACACCCGGCCCCCGTCGCGACTGTCCCGCTGCTGCTCGTCGCCCTGCCGGTGTGGCTGGTGCACCGCGCCGCCCGGGACTCCGCGGAGACCGAGGAGGACCCTGCGGGGAGACACTCGGCGGTCGGGGCGTTCTGTGCGGTGAGCGCCGGATACCTGCTGGTCGCGATGGCCACGGCGGCGTACGCACAGGGCGGTGGGCTGCCTGCCGAGCGGACCTCGCTCGCCTTCCCGCTCACCGCCGTGGTGACGGGTGCGGCGGCGGCCGGGGTGTGGGCGGCGCGCGGGCGACCGCTGGGGCCCCTGCTGGCCTGGGCGCCGCTCGCGCTGCAGGAGGCCGCCGCCCGCGCCCGGTTCAGGGCCGGGGCGGAGACGGTCCTGCGGTCGGCGGCGGCCGGGGTGATGGTGCTGCTGGGCGGCGGGGCGCTGCTCGTCGCCGTGGCACTCGTCTGGCATGCGGGGCCGGCGCGGGAGTCGTTCCTGGCGCTGTCGGGTCACTGGGCGGGCAGGGTCTCCGTCCTGCTGCTGGCGCTGGCGCTCGTACCGAACGCGGCGATGTGGGGTGCCGCCTACGGGCTCGGTCCCGGCTTCTCCCTGGGTACGGCCGCCACGGTCACCCCGCTCGCCTTCGCGGGCCGGCCGGCGCTGCCGGACTTCCCGCTGCTCCACGCGGTCCCGTCCCAGGGCCCGGGGACGATGGCCAACTGGGCGGCCGTGGCGGTGCCGGTCGTCGCCGGCCTGACCGTCGCCCGCTTCACCGTACGGGGCGCGGCTCCCGTCCATGGGGAGCGGGACGACGCCTGGAGTGCGGGGGGCACGGCGCTGGCGGCGGTGCTCGCGGCCGTGGGCTGCGGCGCGGGGGCGGCGGTGCTCGCGGCGGCGTCGGGCGGTCCGCTGGGGACGGGGGCGCTCGCGGAGTTCGGTCCGGTGTGGTGGCTGGTGGGTCCTGCCGCTCTCGCCTGGACGGCCGTGATCGGTGTGCCCGCGGCGCTGCTGCTCAGGACATGGAGGCTGCGGGAGCACCGGTGGGGATGGCGGCGGGTCCTGACGGAGAAGGGGAACGAGGAGGACAAGGCGGAGAGGGAAGAGCGGAAGAAGGCGGCGAAGGCGGAGAAGCGGGCGGGAAAGGAGGCCCGGGCGCGTTCCGGGAAGGAGCCGGGGGAGGGGATGCCGGGCGCGGACGCCGATCCGTACGACTTCCTGTCGGCCGACCCGTGGCACGCGGACGGCGCGAGGAAGGCCCGCTGGGCCGCGCTCCGGAAGGCTTCCGGCGGTCTGATGGCGGACTTCCCGGCCGACCGGAGCGCCGACCCGGATCGCGGTCAGCGGCCCGATTCCAGTCCGGGCCACGCTCCCGGCCCCGGCCCAGATCCGGGACCCGGAAACGGACCCGAACACGTATCGGGAGGCGGAAGGGCGACCGGCCGGGTCCCGGATGCCGAGGGGCACCGGAATCCGGCCGGGGAGAGCGGAGCCTGACCGTCGCTCCGGAGGCTACTTCTTCACGCCGAAGAACGGCTCCAGCGGCTCGGGCAGCAGATCGTTGCAGGCCAGGGCGCCGGACTTGGTGAGGGCGTCGTTCACGCACGTGTAGTAGTCGCGGTAGACCAGCTCGACCGTGAAGCTCGTGGCGACGATCGTCAGCGCGAGCAGCGCGGTCACCAGGCCGCTCACGGCCGCCGCCGTCTGCTGCCGGCCGGTGATCTGCCCGCCACCGGGAACGGCGCCGGGAACGGCACCGGCAGCTCCGCCAGGGGCGGTTCCCGCAGCGGTGCCGGACGGCGCGGTGGGGGCAGGGGTACGGTCCTGTGCCCCGCCGGGCGCCGCGGCCTTCCGCGGCCCCGTGCGCAGGGCGCTGATCGACCAGTACACGGCGAGGGCGCCGAGGAGCAGGGCGATCTCGGGGAAGTCGAAGAGGGCGAAGAAGAACGCCCACATGCCGCCCAGTACGGCGTAGCGTGCGCGCCGCTGAGCAGGATCGGTGGGGTCCCAGCGCATTCCACCGGGGCTGCCGTCGGGGCCGCCCTTGCCGCCCTGCCCGCCGGTGCCTCCGGGACGGCTGCCGAAGCCGCCGTTCTGCCGGCCCGGCTGCTGGTCGCTCCACCTGCTGCCCCAGACGGGGCGGTCGCCGGACGAGCCGTCACCGCCGCTCTCGTTCCCCGCCCCGGGGGAGGGGTGGCGGGGCTGCCAGGGCTGGTCGGGCCGGTCCTCGGGCGGCGCCGCGAACGGGTTGTCGTCCGAGGACGGCGAGGAGGAACCCGAGGCCGGGGCGGAACCCGAGGCCGGAGCGGAACCCGCATCCGAGGAGGAACCGGAATCCGGGGCGGAAACCGCGTCCGAGGAGGAACCGGACGCCCGCGAGGAGTCCGGCGCCGAGGAGGACTCCGGCGAGGAGGAGGGGTCCGGCGACGAGGGCCGGCGCTCCCGCATCAGCGCGGAAGTCCGCTCGGGCAGCGGGTGGCCAAAAGCGGTGCGGAGGCGGTCCGGCATGTGGTGAACGTCTTCCCCATCTCGTCATGTCCGCCCTGAGGACGGTTGCCTGTCACCTGACGCTACCTCCCGGCCGCGCCCCCGTCCCGTGGGGGCCGCCGGGTGTGCCGGTATCGTTGCTGACGGTCGGCCCGTTCGTAGAGTTCCCCGTATCAAGGGGCGAGATTCTTTCGTACGACCATACAAACGCAACTTCGGTACATCGCACCTGCCTTACCACGCGAGAAAGGGCCCTGCTGTGGCCTCCCCGCCCCCCTCCGCCGCTCCGGCCCGTCTGGTCGTGCTCGTCTCCGGCTCCGGTACGAATCTGCAGGCGCTGCTCGACGCGATCGGCGACGACCCCGAGCGCTACGGTGCCCAGGTCGTCGCTGTCGGCGCCGACCGCGACGGCACCGTCGGACTCGAGCGCGCCGAGCGTGCCGGGCTTCCCACCTTCGTGTGCAAGCTCGGCGCCCACGCGAGCCGCGCGGAGTGGGACGCCGCGCTGACCGCAGCCGTGGCGGAGCACGGTCCGGACCTCGTCGTGTCCGCGGGATTCATGAAGATCGTGGGCAAGGACTTCCTCGCCGAGTTCGGCGGCCGGATCGTCAACACCCACCCCGCCCTGCTCCCCAGCTTTCCCGGTGCCCACGGGGTGCGTGACGCGCTCGCGTACGGCGTGAAGGTCACCGGGTGCACCGTCCACTTCGTCGACGACGGCGTCGACACCGGTCCGATCATCGCGCAGGGCGTGGTCGAGGTGACCGAAGAGGACACGGCGGAGGGCGAAGCCGCTCTCCACGAACGCATCAAGGAAGTCGAGCGCAAGCTGCTCGTCGAGGCCGTAGGGCGGCTCGCCCGCGACGGCTATCGCATTGAGGGACGAAAGGTTCATCTCGGTCATGTCGGTGAATAAGCCCATCCGCCGCGCCCTGGTCAGTGTCTACGACAAGACGGGGCTCGAAGACCTCGCCCGCGGTCTGCACGAGGCGGGTGTCGAGCTGGTCTCCACCGGCTCCACCGCCGGGAGGATCTCTGCCGCCGGAGTGCCGGTCACCAAGGTCGAGGAGCTCACCGGCTTCCCCGAGTGCCTCGACGGCCGCGTCAAGACCCTGCACCCCCGGGTGCACGCAGGCATCCTCGCCGACCTGCGTCTGGACGCCCACCGAGAGCAGCTCGCCGAGCTCGGCGTGGAGCCGTTCGACCTCGTGGTCGTCAACCTGTACCCGTTCAAGGAGACCGTCGCCTCCGGCGCCTCCGACGACGAGTGCGTGGAGCAGATCGACATCGGCGGTCCGTCGATGGTCCGCGCCGCTGCCAAGAATCACCCGTCCGTGGCCGTCGTGACGAGCCCGGGGCGGTACGCCGACGTCCTGGCCGCGGTCAGGGCCGGCGGCTTCGACCTGACCGCACGCAAGCGGCTCGCGGCCGAGGCCTTCCAGCACACCGCCGCGTACGACGTGGCTGTCGCCGCCTGGTTCGCGGACGGTTACGCCCCCGCCGACGACTCGGGCTTCCCCGACTTCTCCGGTGCGACCTTCGCGCGCAAGAACGTCCTGCGCTACGGCGAGAACCCGCACCAGCCCGCCGCGCTCTACACCTCCGGCGCGGGCGGCCTCGCCGAGGCCGAGCAGCTGCACGGCAAGGAGATGTCCTACAACAACTACACGGACACGGACGCCGCGCGCCGTGCCGCCTACGACCACGCCGAGCCGTGCGTCGCGATCATCAAGCACGCCAACCCGTGCGGCATCGCGATCGCGGACGACGTGGCCGAGGCGCACCGCAACGCGCACGCCTGCGACCCGCTGTCGGCCTTCGGCGGTGTCATCGCCGTCAACCGTCCGGTGACCGTCGAGATGGCCGAGCAGGTCGCGGAGATCTTCACCGAGGTCATCGTCGCCCCGGCGTACGAGGCCGGCGCGGTCGAGGTCCTCGCCCGCAAGAAGAACATCCGCGTACTGCGCTGCCCCGACGCCCCGGCCTCCACGGTCGAGGTCAAGCCGATCGACGGCGGCGCGCTCCTCCAGGTCACCGACCGGCTCCAGGCCGACGGCGACGACCCGGCCAACTGGACCCTCGCCACCGGTGAGGCGCTCCTGGCGGACGAGCTCAGGGAGCTCGCCTTCGCGTGGAAGGCCTGCCGAGCGGTCAAGTCCAACGCGATCCTGCTCGCCAAGGACGGCGCCTCCGTCGGCGTCGGAATGGGCCAGGTCAACCGCGTCGACTCGGCCAAGCTCGCCGTCGAGCGGGCCGGTGAGGAGCGGGCGCGCGGTGCGTACGCCGCGTCGGACGCCTTCTTCCCCTTCCCCGACGGCCTGGAGATCCTCACCGCCGCCGGCATCAAGGCCGTGGCCCAGCCGGGCGGCTCGGTCCGCGACGAGCTCGTCGTCGAGGCCGCGAAGAAGGCGGGCGTGACCATGTACTTCACCGGGACGCGCCACTTCTTCCACTGAGGTCCCGGCGCGGACCCGGCGAGGACCCGCCGTAGTCGCCGCAGGCCGTGCCCGCTCCGGGTACGGCCTGCGGCATGTCCCGGCCTACGGAAGTCGGTCGCCCCTCTGTTCTAATGAATGGCCTTCGCCGGGCCGCAGCCTGCGGGATCGGTGCGGTCGGCAGTGACCAGTGAGGGAATTCCGTTGCGGGGGCATCGTTGCTTGAGCTGAACCAGAGCGGGACGGACGTGCCCGGGGACCAGAACGGCGACAAGAACGGGGACGAGGCCGGGAACGGCACGCCGGAGACGGCCGCCGGCCCGCCGCACCCGGCACCGCTGCGCCCCTGCCTGATCGTCGCCGCCCTCCTGTGCACGCTCTACTTCCTTTACGGCTACCTGCGGTACAGCCACTTCCAGTCGCCCTCCTGGGACCTGGGGATCTTCGAGCAGGAGGTCCGCGCGTACGCCGGGCTGAACGCTCCGGTCGTCGACATCAAGGGCCCCGGCTACCTCATCCTCGGCGACCACTTCAGCCCGCTGGTCGCGCTCCTGGTCCCGCTCTACTGGATCTGGCCGTCCGCCGTCGCCCTGCTCTTCGCGCAGGCCGCCCTGTTCGCCGCCTCCGCCGTCATCGTCGGGCGTACCGCCCAGCAGCTCCTGGGCGGCCGTTCCGGCCTCTGTGTCACCGTCGCCTACGGGCTCTCCTGGGGCCTCCAGGAAGCCGTGAAGGCCGACTTCCACGAGATAGCGCTCGCCGTCCCGCTGATCGCACTCGTCTGCCGGGCCCTGCTCCTGGAGCACTCGCGGGCCGTCGTCCTCTGGTCCCTCCCCCTGGTCCTGGTCAAGGAGGACCTCGGGGTCACCGTCGCGGTCGTCGGCGCCCTCCTCGCCCTCCGCGGGCGGCGGGTCCAGGGCTTCCTGCTGGCGGCCTACGGAGTGTTCGCGTTCGCGCTGACCGTCCTCGTCCTCATACCCGCGGCCAGCAGTGCGGGGACGTACGACTACTGGAAGAAGATCGACAAGGACGGTGAGCGGGAGGTCTCCCTGCTCGACTCCGTCCTCGGCGCGCTCGGCTCCTCCGTCAAGGTGGAGATGCTGATCTTCCTGGTCGGCATCACCGCCTTCATGGCGCTGCGCTCCCCGCTGCTCCTGCTCGTCGTGCCCACGCTCGGCTGGCGTCTGCTGTCCCAGGACGCCAACCACTGGGGCATGGTCTGGCACTACAGCGCGATCCTCATGCCCGTGGTCTTCCTGGCCATGGCCGACGGCATCCGCCGTAGCCGCGCCTCGAAGCGGCCCTGGCTGGTCTCGTACGCGAACGTAGCCGTCCCCGTCGCCACCGCGATCGCCGTGGCCCTCACCCAGCACCTTCCGCTGCGCGAGCTGCTGCGCCCGGAGACGTACAGCGCCGACGCGCGCACCGCTGCGGCCGAAGAGGCGCTGGACGCCATTCCCGTGGGTGCGCGCGTGGAGACCGACATCACACTGATGGCGCACCTGACCGGTGACCGCACGGTCTACTGGGTCGGCGGAGCCCCGGGGACCGCGCCCGATGTCGTCGCGATCAACCTGGACTTCGGCTGGTCGATGCCGATCGACGACCCGGTGGCGTACGCCGAGCAGCTCCATCCCGAGGCGCGCTACCGGCTCAAGCACCGGTCGGGTTCCTTCGTCGTGATGGAGCGGACGACGCCGGTGCCCGGAAAGGGCTGAAGGCCGCACACCCGCGGGTGCGGGTGTCACGGCCTTCGTGCGAGGAGCGCCGGCGCGCCCGTCAGTACTGCGGCTGCTGCTGCCGGTTGAACCACGCACCGCCGTCGGACTTCGCGACGAAGACGATGATCAGGACGGCGAGAACCGTGTGGACGAGCCCGATCACGAGGAACGGGTAGATGCCGAGGATCGCGGTGATCACGCCGAAGACGATGGTCGTGATGCGCAGCCCGTTGCCGCCCTTCCCGAACTTGGCGGCGAGGACGACGGCGAAGACTCCCCACAGGACCGCGAAGGCGACGATGCCCCACAGAGCGTTGCCGGAGTAGTCGGCGAGCTGCTGGAACTGGACGTCCTCCTTCAGGGTCGCGTCGTTCTTCGCGGCGTTGACGGCCGCGGCGGCGATCGCGAATATGATCGCGCCGATGACCTGCAGACCGGCGATCACATAGAGCATGACGCGCGCGGACTTCACTCCGCCGGGCATCTCCGTGGGAACGCCCGGGTAGCCGTAACCGCCCTGGACCGGCGGTGCCTGCGGGTAGCCGTAGCCCTGCTGCGGGACTCCCTGGGGGGCCTGCTGCGGATAGCCGTAGCCCGGCTGCTGCCCGCCCGGCTGCTGGCCGTAGGGGTTGTTGGGGTCGCCGAAGCTCATGGCTAGTTTCCTCCGTTGCACTGTGCGGGGACGACGCGGCCCGGGCGGAGGAACGCTGCGCAATCTGAACGGCTGGTCCCCCCGACACTGTCCGCGGTACTGCGCGCCTCATCGTCGTCCTGACATCGGCTTTCTGTCCAGCCGATTGCCGATTGTGTTGTGCAAGTGCAACCAAGCGTCCACCTGGCAACCCGGAATTGGTACGCGGGCGGGGTCATCCGCGAGGATGGGTGCCATGACTGCCCAGATTCTCGATGGCAAGGCCACCGCAGCTGCGATCAAGTCCGATCTGACCGTCCGCGTGGCGGCCCTCAAGGCGCGGGGAGTCACACCCGGCCTGGGGACGCTCCTCGTCGGCGACGACCCGGGCAGCCGGTGGTACGTCAACGGCAAGCACCGCGACTGCGCCGAGGTCGGCATGGGGTCCATCCAGCGCGAACTCCCCGGCACCGCCACCCAGGAGGAGATCGAGGACGTCGTACGGGAGCTCAACGCCGACCCCGAGTGCACGGGCTACATCGTGCAGCTCCCCCTTCCCGAGGGGATCGACACCAACCGCGTCCTGGAACTGATGGACCCGGCGAAGGACGCCGACGGGCTGCACCCGATGAGTCTGGGCAAGCTCGTGCTGAACGAGTCCGGCCCGCTGCCCTGCACCCCGCAGGGAGTCGTCACCCTGCTCCGCCGTCACGGTGTGGAGATCAACGGCGCGCACGTGGTCGTCGTCGGCCGCGGCGTCACCATCGGGCGGCCGCTTCCGCTGCTGCTGACCCGCAAGTCCGAGAACGCCACGGTCACCCAGTGCCACACCGGCACCCGCGACCTCTCGGCGCACCTGCGCCGGGCGGACATCATCGTGGCCGCCGCCGGTGTCGCCCACCTGATCAGGCCCGAGGACGTGAAGCCGGGCGCGGCCGTGCTGGACGTCGGCGTCAGCCGCGACGAGAACGGCAAGATCGTCGGCGATGTGCACCCCGGTGTGGCCGAGGTGGCCGCCTGGGTCGCGCCGAACCCCGGGGGTGTCGGCCCCATGACCCGCGCCCAGCTGCTGGTCAACGTGGTCGAGGCGGCCGAACTCGCCGCCGAGGCCGCTGCCCCGGCTGCCGGCTGACCGGGACCGGAAGGAACGCCATGGGTGCTGGTACGAGTGCGGCGGACGGTTCGCACGCCCCCGATGCGGCCGAGGACGCCGACGGCGGGTCCGAGGAGAAGGCCGCCACGGGTACGGCCGGTGAGCCGGGCGGCACGGCCGAGGCCGGTGAGGGCAGCGGCTCCGAGGGCAGCGCCTCGACCCGGGCGCCGTCGCGCCGCTTCTCACTGACCCACGACACCGCCCGCCCCGAAGGCGGCGGCCGGGCGGCACCGGGGGACGCGCCCGCCCCCGCGCGGCAGTGGCCGCTGCTCACGGTGCTCTGCACCGCAGGGGCCGGACTGCTGATCGTGGGGACCGATCCCTTCACCGAGGCCTTCCGGATCGGGGCGGTGCTGATCGGCGTGGCCCTCGTCGCGGGTGCGGTGCTGCGCTGGGCCGTTCCCTCGGTCGGCATGCTGGCCGTGCGGTCCCGGTTCACCGACATCGTCACGTACGGCCTCATGGGCGCGCTGATCGTGCTGCTCGCGCTGATGGCGCAGCCCGAGCCGTGGCTGCATGTCCCGATCCTGCAGGACGTCGTGCACTTCACGATCCGCTAGGACACCGCCGGCCCCCCGCGCCGGGTGGCCGGCCGCCGGAAGTGATGGTGGTGTCCGTCCCCTCCCCCGAGGAGGGACGGACACCGGACGGCGCGTACCGGTGCGAGAAGCACCGTGGTGAGGCGACGTGAGCGGCCTTGCCCCGTCCTGCCTCCAGGGTCATGTACATGAGGTCCCTGGATCAAGGGATGCCTGGGGCCTGTGGCACGGAAGTGACCATTCCGCCACCGTGTGACCGCCCGGCAACGATGTGCGAGGGCCTGCGCGACCCGCACTGCCGGGCAGGCCGCTTCGCCACGCCGGACGGGTGGGGAGCCCCGGATGCGGTACGTGACCGGTTGTGCGCGGTCCCACAGGGGGGCGGGCAGCCGGGAAGGTGCGGGTCGGATAGCCTGACCGCTGGATATCTCTTCACGTCAAGATTCAGAGGTATCCCACACCAGGGGCAGGGACCCCCACCGCCAGCTGTCTAACGGAGATCGCCATGACCCGCACTCCCGTGAATGTCACCGTGACCGGCGCAGCCGGCCAGATCGGCTACGCGCTGCTCTTCCGCATCGCCTCCGGCCACCTGCTCGGCCCGGACGTGCCGGTCAACCTGCGACTCCTCGAGATCCCGCAGGGCCTGAAGGCCGCCGAGGGCACCGCGATGGAGCTCGACGACTGCGCCTTCCCGCTGCTGCGCGGCATCGAGATCACGGACGACCCCAACGTCGGCTTCGCCGGTGCGAACGTCGCCCTCCTGGTCGGCGCGCGCCCGCGCACGAAGGGCATGGAGCGTGGTGACCTGCTCTCCGCCAACGGTGGCATCTTCAAGCCGCAGGGCAAGGCCATCAACGACAACGCCGCGGACGACATCAAGGTCCTCGTCGTCGGCAACCCGGCCAACACCAACGCGCTCATCGCGCAGGCCGCCGCCCCGGACGTACCGGCGGAGCGCTTCACGGCGATGACCCGTCTGGACCACAACCGCGCGATCTCGCAGCTGGCCGCCAAGACCGGCGCCGCCGTCTCCGACATCAAGCGGCTGACGATCTGGGGCAACCACTCGGCGACCCAGTACCCGGACATCTTCCACGCGGAGATCGCGGGCAAGAACGCCGCCGAGGTCGTCAACGACGAGGCATGGCTGGCCGACACCTTCATCCCGACCGTCGCCAAGCGCGGCGCCGCGATCATCGAGGCCCGTGGCGCCTCCTCGGCCGCCTCCGCGGCCAACGCCGCCATCGACCACGTGCACACCTGGGTCAACGGCACGGCCGAGGGCAACTGGACCTCGATGGGTGTCCCGTCGGACGGTTCCTACGGCGTCCCCGAGGGCATCATCTCCTCCTTCCCGGTCACCACGAAGGACGGCACGTACGAGATCGTCCAGGGCCTGGACGTCAACGCCTTCTCCCGTGCGCGCATCGACGCGTCGGTGCAGGAGCTCACCGAGGAGCGCGACGCGGTCCGCGAGCTCGGCCTGATCTGATCCGGCACGCCTGAAGGGGCGCCCCGGGCAGCACACGCTGCCGGGGGCGCCCCTTCGCGCGTACGGGCCCGGCCGTCGCGCGGCCGTCCGGAGGAGCGGGCGCCGTCAGTGCTTGATGTCACCGGGCGTGTAACGGCCGGGCACCTGACGGGTGGTCACACCGAAGCGGTTCCACGCGTTGATCACCGTGATGGCGGCGATCAGCTGAGCCAGCTCCGCCTCCTCGAAGTGCTCGGCGGCCTTCGCGTACACCTCGTCCGGTACGAAGCCGTCGGTCAGGACCGTCACCGCCTCCGTCAGCCCGATCGCCGCCAGCTCCCGCTCCGTGTAGAAGTGCCGCGACTCCTCCCAGGCGCTGAGCTGGACGATCCGTTCGACGGACTCGCCCGCGGCGAGCGCGTCCTTGGTGTGCATGTCCAGGCAGAGCGCGCAGCGGTTGAGCTGCGAGGCGCGTACCTTCACCAGTTCGAGCAGCGTCGGGTCGAGGCCCTTACGGGAGGCCACGTCGAGGCGGACCATGGCCTTGTAGACATCGGGGGCGAGCTGGGCCCACGCGAGACGGGCGGGGTGCTCGGGGGCGTGACCGGTAGGCGTGTGCTGGTGTTCACGGGGTGTCATGCCTAAGACGCTACGGCGCGGTTGGCGCAGCGGTATGGTCCATTTCCATGACGGATTCCTGGGCCGCTTTCGGTGCCGACCTGCACCTCGAACCCGTCGGCGCGGGGCTGCGCAGCGGGCTGATGGGGGCGCTGAGGGAGGCCGTGCGCACGGGGCGGCTGGCCCCCGGCACCAGGCTGCCCTCGTCGCGGACGCTCGCCGCCGACCTCGGGGTGGCCCGCAACACCGTCGCCGACGCCTACGCCGAGCTCGTCGCCGAGGGCTGGCTCACCGCGCGGCAGGGCTCGGGGACCAGGGTCGCCCGGCGTGCCGCCGCCGCGGCCGCGCCCGCCGCGCGGACGCCGCCGTCACGGCAGGCGCGGCGGCCCGCTCACACCCTCGTGCCCGGATCGCCGGACCTCTCCTCGTTCCCGCGCGCGCAATGGCTCAAGGCCGCCCGGCGCGCGCTCACCGCCGCCCCGGACGAGTCCTTCGGGTACGCCGATCCGCAGGGCCGCATCGAGCTGCGCACCGCACTGGCGGAGTACCTGGCGCGGGCACGCGGGGTGTACGCCGACCCCGGACGCATCGTGATCTGCTCCGGGTTCGTCCACGGCCTGATGCTGATGGGACAGGTGATGCGGCAGCGCCGGGTGCGGGAGACGGCCGTCGAGTCGTACGGGCTCGACATCCACCGGGATCTGCTGGCCCGGTCGGGACTGCGCACCCCGTGCCTGCCCGTGGACGGGCTCGGCGCCGTCACCGGGGAGCTGGGCGGGATGCGGAGTGTGGGCGCGGTGCTGCTGACCCCCGCGCACCAGTTCCCGACCGGCGTCCCGCTCCATTCCGGGCGGCGGACCGCGGTGATCGACTGGGCGCGGTCCACGCAGGGGCTGGTCCTGGAGGACGACTACGACGGGGAGTTCCGCTACGACCGGCAGCCGGTGGGCGCGCTCCAGGCCCTCGATCCGGAACGGGTCGTCTACATGGGGACGGCCAGCAAGTCGCTGGCGCCCGCGCTGCGGCTGGGCTGGATGGTGCTGCCGCGGGGACTGGTGGGGGAGGTGGAAGCGGCGAAGGGCGGTATCGGCTGGACGTCCGGGGTGCTGGAGCAGCTGGCGCTCGCGGAGTTCATCGCGTCGGGGGCGTACGACCGCCATGTGCGTGCGATGCGGCTGCGCTACCGGCGCCGCCGCGACCAGCTCGTCGAGGCACTCGCCGAACGGGCCCCGGCCTTCCGGGTGAGCGGGATCGCGGCCGGGCTGCACGCCGTGCTCGAACTCCCCGAGGGCACCGAACAGGCGGTGGTCCAGGCAGCGGCCTGGCAGGGGCTCGCCCTGGAGCGGCTCTCGCGCTTCCGGCATCCCGACGTTGACGGCCGTGAGGGGCTGGTGATCGGCTACGGATCTCCGTCGGAGAGCGGATGGGCGGGTGCCCTGGAAGCGCTCTGCCGGGTGCTGCCGTAGGCGCGGACGCCCGTACGTGCGGGGGCGACGGGTGCACCGGATTTCAGCCGAGACAGTCATGCATCTAATCTGACTGCAAGTTCGGTGGCTGACTGGCAGCCCCATGTCTCGCGGTACGACGGGGGAGAACAGAACATGGACAGGCGCAGGCTGAGGTCGGGCACCGTGATGCTCGGCGGCATGGGGGTGCTCGCGGCGACGCTCACCTCCTGCGGGTCGGAACCGGACAGGCGGTGCGTGGACCCGGTGACCCAGGAGATCCTGCCGAGCTACGAGTGCAGTGACAGCAGCGGCAGTGGTTCGTACTACTACGGCGGCAGCAGCTCCGGCAACCGGGTCTCCGGAGGCAGCTTCAACAAGTCCGCGGTCGAGAGCGGCGGATTCGGTTCCTCCGGGTCCAGCGGCGGCTGAGACGTCGTGGAGCGTCGCACCGTCGAGCCGCGGCCCGGCTGGCAGGAGACCGTCGAGGAACAGGGGCTGATCTACCCCCTGACCCGTTACCCGGACGGAACGCTGCGCCCGTACTGGGACGAGAGCGCCTACTACGTCTTCTCGCTGCCCGAGGTCGAAGCGCTGGAAGAAGTCGTGGAGGAGCTCCACACCATGTGCCTGGCCGCGGCCGCGCACATCGTCGAGCACGACCGCTTCACCGATCTGGGCATCACCGACCGCCGGCTGGCGGGACTGGTCGCCGAGTCCTGGCGGCGCCGCGACGAACTCCCCTCCCTGTACGGCCGGTTCGACCTGCGCTACGACGGCGGTGGCCCGGCGAAGATGCTGGAGTACAACGCCGACACCCCCACGTCGCTGGTGGAGGCCGCCAGCCCCCAGTGGTTCTGGATGGAGGAGCGCTTCCCCGGCGCCGACCAGTGGAACTCCCTGCACGAGCGCCTCGTCGGCGCATGGAAGCGGCAGGCGGCGCTGCTGCCGCCAGGACCCCTGCACTTCGCCCACTCCGACGGCGACGAGCTGGGCGAGGACCTGATGACGGTCGCCTACCTCCGTGAGACCGCGGCACAGGCCGGGATCGACACCGAGGCGCTCTCCGTCGAGAGGATCGGCTGGGACCGTCTGACCGGCCGCTTCGTCGACGAGAAGCTCCGCTTCATCCGCAGCTGCTTCAAGCTCTACCCCTGGGAGTGGCTGACGACCGACCGGTTCGGGCCGCACGTCCTGGACACCCTCGACAACGGGGGCGGCACCGGCACCACCTGCTGGATCGAGCCT
Organism: Streptomyces sp. NPDC025273; assembly: GCF_040638585.1. Classification (NCBI taxonomy): domain Bacteria; kingdom Bacillati; phylum Actinomycetota; class Actinomycetes; order Kitasatosporales; family Streptomycetaceae; genus Streptomyces; species Streptomyces sp. NPDC025273. Next base: position 228,733 of record NZ_JBEZYP010000010.1, on the reverse strand, counting down.
GCCTGGAAGATGCTGCTCTCCAACAAGGCGCTGCTGGCCGTCCTGTGGGAGCTGTATCCAGGGCACCCCAATCTGCTGCCCGCCTACCTCGACGGCCCCAGGGAACTGGCCGCCGAGCAAGGCGCGGGCTACGTGGCCAAGCCCCTGCTCGGCCGCGAGGGCGCCGGAGTCACGCTCCACGAGCCGGGCAGCGCACCGGTGCTCCGCGACGAACCCTGCTGCTACCAGGAGCTCGCGCCGCTCCCCGACTTCGCGGGCAACCGCGTCGTGCTCGGCGCCTGGGTGGTCGAGAACGAGGCCGCCGGGCTCGGCATCCGGGAATCGGCGGGTCCGGTCACGGACGAGTACGCCCGCTTCCTGCCCCACGTCATCCTCTGACCCCCGTCCCGGGCGGGCCCGGGCCTTTCGTCCGGGTCGGGCCTGAATTCGCGCCCTGACCCGGACGAGACCCCTAGCCCGCCAGGACGCCGCGGAGCTGGTCCAGGCCCCAGTCCAGGTCCTCCTTGCTGATCATCAGCGGCGGGGCGATCCGGATCGTGGAGCCGTGGGTGTCCTTGACCAGCACGCCGCGGTCCATCAGCTTCTCCGAGATCTCCCGGCCCGTCCCGAGCTCCGGGGCGATGTCGACGCCCGCCCACAGCCCCCGGCCCCGCACGGCCTTCACCGCGCCCCCGCCGGCCAGCAGCCCGAGCTCGCGGTGCAGATGGTCACCCAGCTCCGCCGCCCGCTGCTGGAACTCACCGGTGCGCAGCATCGCGATCACCTCCAGGGCCACGGCGCACGCCAGCGGATTCCCGCCGAACGTGGATCCGTGCTCGCCGGGGCGGTGGACACCCAGCACCGCGGCCGACGAGACCACGGCCGACACCGGCACGACACCGCCGCCCAGCGCCTTGCCCAGCACGTACATGTCGGGTACGACGCCCTCGTGCTCCAGCGCGAAGGTCCGGCCGGTGCGGCCGAGCCCCGACTGGATCTCGTCCGCGACGAACAGCACGTTCCGTTCCCGGGTCAGCTCCCGTACCCCGGCGAGATAGCCCGCCGGCGGCACCAGCACGCCGGCCTCGCCCTGGATCGGCTCCATCAGGACCGCCACCGTGTTCTCCGTCATCGCGGCGGCGAGCGCGGTCAGGTCCCCGTACGGCACGATCTCGAACCCGGGTGTGTACGGACCGAAGTCGGCCCGCGCCTCGGGGTCCGTGGAGAAGCTGATGATGGTGGTCGTCCTGCCGTGGAAGTTGTCGGCGGCGACGATGATCTTGGCCATGCCGTCCGGGACGCCCTTCACGCGGTAGCCCCACTTGCGCGCGGTCTTCACGGCCGTCTCCACAGCCTCCGCCCCGGTGTTCATGGGCAGGACCATCTCCATGCCGCACAGCTCGGCGAGCTGCGTGCAGAAGTCGGCGAACCGGTCGTGGTGGAAGGCGCGCGAGGTCAGCGTCACACGCTCCAGCTGGGCCTTGGCGGCGTCGATCAGGCGCCGGTTGCCGTGGCCGAAATTGAGCGCCGAATAGCCGGCGAGCATGTCCAGGTACCGGCGGCCCTCGACATCGGTCATCCAGGCGCCGTCCGCCGAGGCGATGACGACCGGCAACGGGTGGTAGTTGTGCGCACTGTGCGCCTCGGCGGAGGCGATGGCGTTCTCCGTGGTCGACACGGGATCTCCGTTCGTCGTGCGGCGTGGGCGGGGTGTGCCCACTTTGTATCGTCGGTCGCGCCACGGCCGGGGAAACCTCCGCCGCGCGGCGCGCCCCTCGTGCGCCCCTGCCGCGATTCCCCCGCCGCCTGCCGCGGTCCGCCGTCGGCGGGCCCCCGTGCGCCCCCGGTCTTCGCCGCACCGGCTGCCGGAGATCCCTTCCGCACCTGAGACAATGGGTCCATGGCCTCTGATCGACCCCGCGTGCTCTCCGGAATCCAGCCCACCGCAGGCTCGTTCCACCTCGGCAACTACCTCGGCGCGGTCCGCCAGTGGGTGGCGCTGCAGGAGTCCCACGACGCCTTCTACATGGTGGTGGACCTGCACGCGATCACCGTCCCGCAGGACCCCGCGGAGCTGCGGGCCAACACCCGGCTCGCCGCCGCCCAGCTGCTGGCCGCCGGGGTCGACCCCGATCGCTGCACGCTCTTCGTCCAGAGTCATGTGCCCGAACACGCCCAGCTCGGCTGGATCATGAACTGCCTCACCGGTTTCGGCGAGGCGTCCCGCATGACCCAGTTCAAGGACAAGTCCGCCAGGCAGGGCACCGACCGGGCGACCGTGGGCCTCTTCACCTACCCGATCCTCCAGGTGGCCGACATCCTGCTGTACCAGGCCAACCAGGTGCCGGTCGGCGAGGACCAGCGCCAGCACATCGAGCTCACGCGCGACCTCGCCGAGCGCTTCAACGGCCGCTTCGGGCAGACCTTCACCGTTCCGTCGCCGTACATCCTCAAGGAGACGGCGAAGATCTTCGACCTCCAGGACCCGGCGGTCAAGATGAGCAAGTCGGCGTCCACGCCGAAGGGCCTCATCAACCTCCTGGACGACCCGAAGGTCACCGCCAAGAAGGTCAGGAGCGCGGTCACCGACACGGACACCGTGATCCGCTTCGACGCGGAGAAGAAGCCCGGCGTCAGCAACCTCCTGACCATCTACTCCACGCTCACCGGCACCGCCGTCGCCGATCTGGAACAGAAGTACGAGGGCCAGGGCTACGGCGCGCTCAAGACCGACCTCGCCGAGGTCATGGTGGAGTTCGTCACCCCCTTCCGCACCCGTACGCAGGAATACCTGGACGACCCGGAGACGCTGGACTCGCTCCTGGCCAAGGGAGCGGAGAAGGCCAGGACCGTCGCCGCCGAGACGCTGGCGCAGACCTACGACCGCATGGGACTCCTGCCCGCGAAGCACTGAGTCCCAGGACCCTGGCGAGATGACGGCCCAGGGGTCACACTGACGTCGGCACGCGTGCCGGCACGACCGAAAACCGACCATCGACGATTGAGGAGAACGATGTGGGGACCGTAACGCTCGGCGTTTCGATCGCGGTCCCGGAGCCCTACGGCAGCCTGCTCCAGGAGCGGCGCGCGAGCTTCGGGGACCCTGCCGCATACGGCATTCCCACCCATGTCACCCTTCTCCCGCCGACCGAGGCCGCGGCGGCCGACCTGCCGGCGATCGAGGCGCACCTCGCCCAGATCGCCACGGCCGGCCGCCCTTTCCCGGTGCGGCTGTCCGGGACGGGCACCTTCCGGCCGCTGACGCCGGTCGTCTTCGTCCAGGTCGTCGAGGGCGCCTCGGCCTGTTCCTGGCTCCAGGAGCGGATCCGGGAGGCCTCGGGCCCCCTGGTCCGCGAGCTCCAGTTCCCGTACCACCCACACGTGACCGTGGCGCACGGCATCGCCGAGGAGGCCATGGACCGCGCGTACGAGGAGCTCTCCTCGTACGAGGCGGCCTGGACCTGCGGTTCCTTCGCGCTGTACGAACAGGGCGCGGACGGCGTCTGGCGCAAGATCAACGAGTTCCCGTTCCGGGCGGGCGGCGGGACACCCGCCGTACCCGTCCAGGGCGGCTGCTCCGTGGACCAGCCCTCTCTGCGGTCCTGACCCCCTCGGCGGCACGGCCTACCGCACCGGAAGCCGCCGGAACAGCGGACGCGGCACGTGCCGAAGGGCCGACATCACCACCCGCAGGGCGCCGGGCACCCACACGGTCTCCGAGCGCCGCCGCAGGCCCGTCACGATCGCGTCCGCGACCGCGCCCGGAGTCGTCGCGAGCGGTGCCTCCTCGCGTCCGGCCGTCATGCTCGACCGTACGAAGCCGGGGCGCACGACCATGACGTGCACCCCGGTCCCGTGCAGGGCGTCGCCGAGCCCCTGCGCGAAGGCGTCCAGGCCCGCCTTGCTGGAGCCGTAGATGAAGTCGGCCCGCCGGGCGCGTTCACCCGCCACCGAGGAGAGCACCACCAGCGAGCCATGCCCCTGCGCCTGGAGTGCGCCCGCGCACACGAGGCCGGCGGAGACCGCCCCCGTGTAGTTGGTCTGGGCGACCCGGACCGCCCGGAGCGGCTCCTCCTCGTCGCGCGCCTGGTCGCCGAGGATGCCGAAGGCCAGCAGCACCATGTCGATGTCGCCCTCGGTGAAGAGCTTCCCGAGCACCTCTTCGTGCGACGCGGAGTCGAGCGCGTCGAAGGCGACGGTACGGACGTCGGCGCCCAGCTCGCGCAGTTCGGCGGCGGCCCGCTCCAGGGCGGGGGAGGGCCGTCCGGCCAGCCGGACCGTGCGCGTGCGGCGGGCGATCAGCCGGCGCGCGGTGGCCAGACCGATCTCCGAGGTGCCGCCGAGGACGAGCAGGGACTGCGGGGCACCGAAGGCGTCCTTCACAGGGAAACTCCTAGCGACGATGACAGAGCGGGAGGTCGGGAAAGGGAGCGCGACGCGAGGCGGGAGCACGAGGCCGGCCCCCGGGACAGGGGCGCGGGGGTCAGAGCGCGAGGCGGCGGGACAGGTCGGACCGGAAGGCACCGCCCGGATCCAGCTCCTGGCGCAGGGCCCGGAAGGCGGGCAGCCGCGGGTACATCGCGGCGAGCACGTCGGGCCGCAGCCGCGCGTCCTTCGCCAGGCAGACCCGGCCGCCGGCCGCCGCCACCTCCTCGTCGAGACCGTCCAGCAGGCGTGCCAGGCCGGGCAGGCCGGCGGGCAGCCCGAAGGAGAGGGTCCAGCCGGGCGCCGGGAACGAGAGCCAGCCGGTACCGCCCTCGCCGAACCGCTTGAGCACGGCGTGGACGGCGGGACAGCGGCGCGTCGAGAGCCGCCGGACGATGCGGTACAGCGTCTCCCCGTGCCTGTCCCCGACGGTGAACTGGTACTGCACGAAGCCGCCCCGGCCGCAGGGGCGGTTCCCGTGCCCGAAGGCGTCCATGGGGTGGAAGAACGAGGAGATCTTACGGAGCTCCCCGGTGCGGGACAGGGGAGCTCCGCGGTGGCGGAGCTCGTTGAGGAGCGCCGCGGAGGCCCGCCCGAGCAGCCCTTCCGGAAGGAAGGCAGGGGCCGTGGGCAGGTGCAGCGGGCGGAACACCAGCGGTGTGCGCTGGGCGTGCGCCGGGAGTGCGTCGAGGGGTGCGTGCTCCCCCCGGGTGAGGACGGCACGGCCCGTCGCCCTTCCTTGTGCCAGGAGATCGATCCGGGCCGCCGCGTACGGGGCGCTGCCGGCGGTCGAGGCGAGGCGGGCCATCGCCTCGTCCAGATCGGCCGCCCGCTCGGTGTCGACCGACATCAGCGTCGTGGCGACGGGACGGAGGGCGAGGGTGGCGGAGAGGATGACCCCGGTCAGCCCCAGACCACCCGCCGTCGCGTCGAACAGAGCGGTGCCCGGCAGCACCGTGCGCACCTCGCCCTCCGCCGTCAGCAGCTCCAGGGCGCGCACGTGCCGGGCGAAGGAACCCGCGGTCAGGTGGTTCCTGCCGTGGATGTCGGAGCCGATCGCCCCGCCGACGGTGACATAACGGGTGGCGGGCGTGACGGGGAGGAACCAGCCGAGCGGCAGGAGCACCCCCATCAGGCGGTGCAGGCTCACCCCGGCGTCACAGACCACCGTGCCCGTGACGGCGTCGACCGACCGGATCCGGTCCAGCGCGGTCATGTCGACCACCGAACCGCCCGCGTTCTGCGCGGCGTCACCGTGGGCGCGGCCCAGTCCGCGGGCGACGACCCCGCGTGGCCCGCGGCCCCGTACGGCGACCACGGCCTCTTCGTACGTGCGGGGGCGGAACCGCAGCGCGGTCGTCGGGGCGGTGCGGCCCCAGCCGGTCATGGACACCGTGTCGACAGACATGACGTGACCGTATAGCCCGCGAAAACCCTTTTGAGGGATTTGTTACAGCACTCACCGAAATGGGTGACCCGTCCACCGGGACGTCCCGGGGAACGGTTTTCTGCGCCCGGGAGGGTACGCGTACGTCATGGACTGGCTGAAAAAACTACCCGTCATCGGGCCGCTCGTCGCACGGCTCATGGAGACGCACGCCTGGCGCTCCTACGAGACGCTGGAACGGGTCCATTGGACGAGGCTCGCCGCGGCGATCACCTTCCTCAGCTTCCTCGCGCTCTTCCCGCTGATCGCGGTGGGTGCGGCGATCGGTGCCGCCCTGCTCTCCACCGAGCAGCTGGACACGATCAAGGACAAGCTCGCCGAACAGGTCCCGGGGATCTCGGACCAGCTCGGCATCGACAACCTGGTGGCGCACGCGGGCACGGTCGGACTGGTCGCCGGTGTGCTGCTGCTCTTCACCGGCATCGGCTGGGTGGGCTCGATGCGGGAATGCCTGCGCGCCGTCTGGGAGAAGGACGACACGGACGAGGGCAACCCGGTCGTCCGCAAGCTCAAGGACGCCGGTCTGCTGCTCGGTCTGGGCGGCGCGGCGCTCGTGACCCTGGCCGCCTCCACGGCCGGCTCCACCGCCATCGGCTGGACGGCCGACCTCCTGGGCATCCCCGGAGGCGGCGCGGGAGGTGTGCTGCTCCAGGTCGCGGCCCTGGCCGTGGCGGTGTTCGCCGACTTCCTGCTGCTGATCTACCTGCTGACCCTGCTGCCCGGCGTCGAGCCGCCGCGCCGGCGGCTGATCGTCGCCGGGCTGGTCGGCGCGGTCGGCTTCGAACTGCTCAAGCTGCTCCTGGGCAGCTACATGAAGGGCGTCGCGTCGAAGAGCATGTACGGCGCCTTCGGGGTGCCCGTCGCGCTGCTCCTGTGGATCAACTTCAGCGCGAAGCTGCTGCTGCTCTGCGCCGCCTGGACGGCGACGCCGAGCAAGGAGGAACCGGCCGCAACCGTCAGCGACGAGGAAGACGGCGCACCAGGTCGGGAAGCGGCCAGCGCCGGTTGACCAGGAACACCCCGGCCGCCAGGACCACCAGCAGTCCGCCGACGATCGACAGCGCGATCCAGACCCCGCTGGAGCCCGCGGGGGCCGTGGCGGTGGCCGCCTGCTTGTCCTCCGCCTCGCTGGAGCCACCGGCCGGCCGGGCACCCTTCCCGGTCCCCGTCGCAGCCGACCTGGGAGGCACCAGCTCGCCGACCGGGGTCACCTTGCCGCTCGACGCGAAGCCCCAGTCCAGCAGGCTGGCGGCCTCCTTGTAGACGGCGTGGCTCTCCTCGGACGACGGGTTCATGACGGTGACGAGGAGCACCTTGCCGTCGCGTTCGGCCACTCCCGTGAAGGTGTTGCCGGCATGCGTGGTGTAGCCGTTCTTGACACCCGCGATGCCCTTGTACGGCTCCACCCCGATGTCACCGGTGATCAGCCGGTTGGTGTTCTGGATCCCGAAGACCGCGCGCTTCTTGCCCTTCTTCTTCTCGCCGGGGAACTGCGCGGTGGCCGTCGCGCTGTACTCGCGGAAGTCGGCCTTCTGGAGACCGCTGCGGGCGAACAGGGTGAGGTCGTACGCGCTGGAGACCTGGGTCGGGGCGTCGTAGCCGTCGGGCGAGACGACCTTCGTGTCGAGGGCCTGCAGTTCCTCCGCGTGCCGCTGCATCGCCGCGACCGTCGCGTCCACGCCGCCGTACATCTCGGCCAGGACGTGCACCGCGTCGTTGCCCGACTGCAGGAACACACCGAGCCACAGGTCATGGACCGTGTAGGTGTGGTCCTCCTTGACGCCCACGAGGCTGCTGCCCTCGCCGACCCCGGCGAGCTCCTCCTCGGTCACCATGTGGGTCATGGTCTTCGGCTGCAGGGCGGGCAGGACCGTGTCGGCGAAGAGCATCTTGAGGGTGGAGGCGGGCGGCAGCCGCCAGTGGGCGTTGTGGGACGCCAGCACCTCGCCGTTCTCCGCGTCCGCGACGATCCACGACCTGCCGGTGAGCTTCTTCGGCAGGACCGGTGCGCCGGGGCCCAGCTCGACCTGGGTGCCCACCTCGCCCAGGCGTTCGCCGCCCACGGTCGACATCGGACCCGTCGGCTTCGGCTGTTTGTCGTCGGTCTTGTCCCTGTCGGCCGCCCTCGCGGGACCGACGACACATACGGACAGCAATGCGGCAGCGAGGACCGTCACTACGGTCTTTTTCAGAGCAGGCACGGTCGGAAACGTACAGGGCGTGGATGAGGATGGGGACCCGGATGGCCTGACCCGCCGTATGTACCGCCGGGACAGCCCACCCCGGGCACCCGGACTCGAACGCGGCGGCGATACTGGGTCCATGAAGCTCAGCCGCCCCGTCTCCTGGTTCCTGCTCGCCTTCGGGGTGTGGAGCTGGTTCATCTGGATCACTTTCGCCAAGAACTTGTGGAAGGACGGCAGCGGGCTCGCGTTCGACGACGCCGGTGAGCCGACCGCGTACTTCTGGGTCCACCTGCTGCTCACCATCACGTCGTTTCTTCTGGGGACGGCCGTCGGAGTCATCGGGTTCCGTGGTGTCAGGGCATTGCGGTCCGAACGCACATGACAAGCCGGGCAAAGGCGAGAGTCCGGACAGCAGCAGGCCAGCGGGTGGGCGGGGGAGCGTAAGTGGTTGTGGTCGTTGTACTGGTGATCGTCGCGGTCCTCGCCCTGCTCGCCGGCGCGCACCGCTATGTGTGGCGCCGGCTGGTCGGTGACACCACGGCGAAGGGCAGCCTCGCGCGCCGTGCCGGCACGGCCGCGGCGTTCGTGCTGCCCCTGCTGAGCCTGGGTGCCCTGGTGTCGGCCCGCGCGGGCTTCCCGTTCCGGCTGCAGCAGGTGCTGGCCTGGCCGGGGTACCTGTGGCTGGCCGTGCTGATGTATCTGACGCTCGCTCTGCTGGTGGGGGAGGCCGTACGCCCCCTGCTGCACCGGGTCCTCGCACGCCGGGCCGCGGCGGGCACGGAGGTGCCCGCCGCGGGCACCGTCACGAGCGGAGCCGTGGTGGCGGGCGAAGCCGCCGTCACGGGCGCGGACGCCGGCACGGGCGGCACCCGTACGGATGTCGCGCCCCGCACCGAGGCCCCGGCGGCCCCGCCCGTCGCCGACCCCTCGCGGCGGCTGTTCGTCTCCCGGGCCGTCGGCGGCGCGGCCGCCCTCGCCGGGCTCGGCACGGTCGGATACGGCACCTACGGTGTGCTGCGCGGCCCCGGGGTCAAGCGCGTCACCGTGCCCCTGGCCAGACTGCCGCGTTCCGCGCACGGCTTCCGGATCGCCGTCGTCAGCGACATCCACCTCGGCCCCATCCTGGGCCGCGCCCACACCCGGCGGATCGTCGACGCGATCAACTCGACCCGGCCCGACCTGGTCGCCGTCGTCGGTGACCTCGTCGACGGTTCCGTCGCCGACCTCGGTACCGCCGCCGAACCGCTGGCCGGACTCGAAGCCCGCCACGGCAGCTACTTCGTCACCGGCAACCACGAGTACTTCTCCGGCGCAGCGGAGTGGGTCGACCACGTACGCGAGCTGGGCCTGCACCCGCTGGAGAACGCCCGGGTCGAGATCGGCGGCTTCGACCTCGCCGGTGTCAACGACGTCGCGGGTGAAAGCGAAGGCCAGGGACCCGACTTCGTACGGGCGCTCGGCGACCGGGACCGCAGCCGTGCCTCCGTCCTCCTCGCGCACCAGCCCGTCGTCATCGACGAGGCCGTCGAGCACGGCGTCGACCTCCAGCTCTCCGGCCATACGCACGGCGGACAGCTCTGGCCGGGAAATCTGCTGGCCGGTCTCGCCAATCCCACCGTCTCCGGACTCGAACGCTTCGGCGACACCCAGCTCTACGTCTCGCGCGGAGCGGGCGCCTGGGGGCCGCCGGTCCGCGTCGGCGCGCCCTCCGACATCACCGTGGTGGAGCTCGCCTCCCGACAGGCCTGAGCATCGCCTGGGCAACTGCCCTGCTCGCACACGGAAATCACACACAGTCATCACGTGCAGCCACCAAAGTGCCTGGTGGGAGGCTGTGCCATGCCCTATTCGGGCTATTTCTCGGCGTATATCGAACAAGAAGCCGTGAGCGCACGATTTGCTCTTCCCGATGTGAAAATCGTGTGATTGGGTGGGTCTGAACATGCGGCAATGTGCGCATTCATGCACATGGACCGTGGCAGGGCTGGTAAGGGAGAGCACGGCACATGCGGTTGATCCGGCTTCGGATTCTCGCGATTCTCGCGGTATTGATCATCGTCGGCGTAGGCGCCTGGCAGCTGCTCCCCTCGGACGAGGTGAACGAGGACCCGATCGCGGTCGGTACGTCGGACGAGGTCACCTCCCTCGACCCGGCCGGCGCCTACGACGCCGGCTCCTGGGCGATCTACAGCAACCTCTACCAGTCCCTGATGACCTTCAGGTCCGGGGCGATCGTGCCGGAGCCGGACGCGGCCGAGAGCTGCGGCTTCGTCGGCCAGAAGCTCCAGACCTACCAGTGCAGGCTGCGGGACGACCTGACCTTCGCCAACGGCCGCAAGGTCACCGCCGGCGACGTCAAGTACTCCTTCGACCGGATGCTGAAGATCAAGACGGACGTCGGTCCCTCGGTGCTCTTCCCCAGCCTCGACACGATCGTGGCCGAGGGGCGGACCGTCACGTTCAACCTCTCGGCCCGGGACGCCACCTTCCCGCAGAAGCTCGCCACGGGCGCCGGGTCCATCGTCGACCCCACCCAGTACCCGAAGGACAAGCTCCGCACGGGGGACCAGGTCGACGGATCGGGGCCGTACACCCTGGAGTCGTACGAGCCGGGCGTGCGCGCGCGGCTGGTGCCGAATCCGACGTACAGGGGCGCTCTGAAGCGGACCGGTGTCGCCGTCGACATCCGCTACTTCGACGGTTCGGACCAGCTCCGGGCGGCCTGGAAGGCCGGCGACGTCGACGTCACGCACCGTCAGCTCCCGCCCGAGGACCTGGCCGAGCTGAACGTCGCCTCCACCGAGCAGCGCGTCACCGAGGCGGACAGCGCCGAGATCCGCAACCTCGTCTTCAACGTCCGTGACGGCTCGGCACTCTCGGACAAGAGGGTCCGGCAGGCCATCGCCTGGATCATCGACCGCGGCCCCCTGGTCACCGACGTCTACAAGAGCACCGTCGAACCGCTCTACTCGCTGATCCCGCAGGGCTACATCGGGCACAGCACCCCCTTCTTCGACTCCTACCCGGAGCCCGACCCGAAGCGGGCCAGGGCGCTGATGGAAGAGGCCGGGGCGCAGATCCCGCTGCCCCTCACCTTCGCCCACCGCGACGAGGACGCGAACAGGAAGGAGAGCGCCGAGCTGGTCCGCCAGCTGGAGGAGAGCGGCCTGTTCGAGGTCACGGAGAAGGCCGTGGAGTGGCAGGCCTTCCAGAAGGGCTACGCGGCCGGTGACTACGACGCGTACACCGTCGGCTGGCTCCCCGACTACCCGGACCCCGACACCTTCAGCCAGCCTCTGGTCGGCCGCGACAGCACCCTCCACAACGGCTACGTCAGCGAGAAGATGGACGCGCTGATCACGGCCACGCAGCAGTACAGCGACCGCGGCCGCACCTCGGCCGACTTCAAGGAGCTCCAGCGACTGGTCGGCGAGGACGTGCCGCTGATCCCGCTGTGGCAGAAGAAGGACTACGTCGTCAGCAAGGCCGGTGTTTCCGGCTCCCAGTACCTCTCGGACGGCACCGGGATCTGGCGGCTGTGGGAACTCAGCTGGATCTGACGTCCGCGGCGTCGGGCGCGCCCCGTTCCGGCCGGCGCACCGCGCCTGGCATGAATTCCACCAGGACGTCGTGGAGTTGCCGTACGAGCGGTCGCAGCACCCGGAAGCGGGAGAGCGCGATCGCCCGTGCGGCGATCGGCGCGGTGCGCTCGACGAGCCGGCGGCTGCGCTCGGTGCCCTCGGTCCGGTCGTAGACCCAGAACAGCACCAGACCCATCTGCATCAGCCACATCAACTGCGGCAGCTGTTGCGCCAGTTCGGGGTCGTGCTTCGTGCTGGATCCGGCGAGGCACCGCTCGTGCACGGAGATCGCCGCCTCGCGAGCGGCCACGGACTCCTCGGAGAAGGGGGAGAGCGGGCTGTCGGGGTCGGCTGCGTTCTTGAAGAACTGGGCGGCGAAGCGGTGGTACTGCTCGGCCACGTCCAGCCAGCAGAGCAGCACACCGCGGATGCGTACGGCGAGGTCCGTGTCGCCTGCCAGGACCGGCCGGACCGCGGCCTCGTGTTCGGCGGCGATCCGGTCGTAGAAACCCTGGACCAGGTGCTCCTTCGAGGAGAAGTAGTAGTAGGCGTTCCCGACGGAGACACCGGCCTCCTGGGCGATGGCGCGCATCGTCGTCCGGTCGTACCCGCGCTCCGCGAAGAGCCGGAGCGCGGTCTCCAGGATCAGCGAGCGGGTCTGTTCGCTCTTCGGGGCTCTGGCGGTCCTGTCGGTCCTGCCCGCTCCGGCCGGCTTCGCTGCGTTCGCGTCAGACACGTTCTTCTCTTCCTTGACCACGGTCCCCAGGCTATCCGGGAGACCCGCCCGCCGGATCCGGCACCCGGCAGCGTCCCTCGGCGGAGCCGCACGGCGCCGCCGTGACGGACCGGTACTTCGCCGCGGCGAGCACCGTCGCGCGGGCGAACGGGCGGCCAAGGGGGGTGGTCAGCCAGTGGGCCCTGGGCCGGTGCTCGGCCAGCGCCCAGAGGCAGACGATCCAGGCGGCGGTCCCCCGGTAGACCTGGCCCCCGTCCCCGACCACCGTGATCTCCTCGAGCGTTGCCGTGTGGTCGAGCCCGGGGAAGCGGTCCCTCGCCTCCCGCGAACCGGCCGGGACGAGATCGAGCGGGACGAGCTGGCGCTGTCTGCCCAGCCAGTGCCGCAGATGGACGCAGAGCGGGCACCGGTCGTCGTAGAGCACCGTGAGCCGGGTGACCGGAGGGTACGCGACCGGGGCGGGCGCACTGCCGTCCGTGACCGGGGCGTCCGTCACGGCCCGCTCACCGCCCGGTGGCGGGCGCGGCCCAGGGCCCCTGGCCGGCGGGGCCCGCCCAGCCCTGCGGCGGCACGGGCGGGGTCTGCTCGCGCTCCATCAGGCCGCGGCGGCGGATCCTGTTGAGTACGTAGACGTTGCCCAGGTGCAGCACGCCCAGGACCAGCAGGACGACGCCGACCTTCACCGACAGCGCCTCGAAGAGCTCCCGGGCGTCGGCGACCCCGTCGGCGTTCTTCAGATAGAGGGTCACGAAGCCCAGGTTGACCAGGTAGAAGCCGACCACCAGCAGGTGGTTCACGGCGTCCGCGAGCTTCGCGTCGCCCTGGAGCACGTCGGCGAGGAAGACCTTGCCGTTGCGGCTGAGTGTGCGGGCGACCCAGATGGTGAGCGCCACGCTGATGAGCAGGTAGATGACGTACGCGAGCACAGTGAGGTCCATGCCCCACCCTCCCTTGAACGCGTTCAAAATGCTGATGTCGTGACTGTAGACCCGTCTTTGAACATGTTCAAGTAGCGTCCCGGTGACTGCCGGAACGCCGGGGTGGCGGTAAGCCGGGAGGGGTGACGCGGGATTCAGTCGGTGAGGGCCTTGACCAGCTCGGCCCGCAGTTCGTCCGCGCCCGGGAGCGGTGCGGAAGCCAGTGCCTCGTTCCAGCCGGCCGCCGCCCGGTCGACGCCGGACCGGAACGCACGCCGCACCGGCACCTGCCCGAAGAACAGGGCGAGCGCGGCCACCGGCCGCAGCAGCGACCGCCCGCGCACGGTCAGCGTCACGCCGACCTCCCACGCGCCGTCGGCGGCAGGACGCGGAGTGACGGTGAGACGCGCCCGCCCCAGCCGGTGCCTGGCGCGGGCCGCCAGCGGGGCGCGCGCCGGCGGGAGGGACCCGGGCCGGGCCGCCGCAGCCGCCCACCAGGCCGTCAGGTCGAGCTTCGCCCGTCCGGAGACCCGTTGCAGCGCACCCCCGGTGGGATCGCGCACGTCGAAGCCCACCTCCAGTGCCCCGGGCCGCTCGGGGGTGCGCAGCCGTACGGCCAGCCGGGCGATCAGCCCGGCGGACTCCATGCGCTGCTCGACGGCGATCGCGGTGGAGCGCCGCCACTCCCGTACGGTCGTCACGATCCGGTCGTCCGAGGGGCCGTCGGCCCATGCGGCGTCCGCCTCGCCGGCGTCCGAGGTGATCTCGTACCGGGCGCCCGGGCGCAGGTGACGGCCCTTCAGCAGCCGGATGCCCACGACCTGCGGCCCGGCGTCCCCCAGCACGATGTCGCCACCGCGCGCCCGCGTGGACTCGGCCGTGTCCAGGACGAGCCGTGCGCACTCCTCGAACCAGGCGCGGTCCAGGGACGCGACGGTGACCGTGTGGTCGAAGCGGGCCATACGGAGGCCGTACCCGGTCTCAGGCGCTCATGGAACGCGCGGTGTTGACCTGGGCCATGACCATCTGGAACGTCTCGGGGCCCGTCGCCGGAATCATCGTCGAGTGGTGGCGGCCGCCGCTCGTCACCGTGATCTGGACGAAGCCGGTCGTCCGCTTCTCCTTCATGAGGAGGAAGAGCAGGCCGATCAGGCAGAACAGCGCGAAGACGATGGCGAGCACGATCGCCACGGTGGGGATCTTCTCCTCCGTGCGCGACATGTCGGTCGCCGTCCACACCGCGCCCTTGAGGGGCATCGTGCCGGACGGTGTCACGATGCCGTCGTTCATGACGGTGATGTCACCGAACGACAGCATCGGCACACCACCGCCCGGCTGTCCGTGCTGCACCGGCAGGTTGAAGCCGGGCTGCGTCGGCTGCCCCGTGCCCGGATAGCCGTATCCGGGACCGGGCTGGGTGGCGGACTCGGGCAGCGGCTGGGGGTAGCCGTACGCCGGAGCGGCTCCCGGCGCCGGATAGCCGTAGCCCTGCCCGTCGGGCATCGTGGGCGGGTTGCCCGGCTGCTGGGGCGGGCCCCACTTGTATGAGTCGTCCGCGTACGGATTCGGATCGCTCACGACGTTCCCCGTTCTCCATCAGACCTTCTGCTCCCGTGCCGTGCTGCGCCGGGAGAGCGTGAGCCGGTCGACGGCCCCGCACGACCGTACCGTCCCCGCACCCCCGACGCACCAAGAGGCCCCGCTTCCCGCACCGTCGGTGCGCGGAAACGGGGCCTCTCGAAGACCGCTCCGTGGGCCCGGGGGCCCGTGGGTCAGAAGCGACGCGTGATCAGCGCGCGCTTCACTTCCTGGATCGCCTTGGTGACCTCGATGCCACGCGGGCAGGCGTCCGTGCAGTTGAACGTGGTGCGGCAGCGCCACACACCGTCACGGTCGTTGAGGATCTCGAGGCGCTGCTCGCCGCCCTCGTCACGCGAGTCGAAGATGAAGCGGTGCGCGTTGACGATGGCCGCCGGGCCGAAGTACTGGCCGTCGTTCCAGAACACCGGGCACGAGGACGTGCACGCGGCGCACAGGATGCACTTGGTGGTGTCGTCGAAGCGCTCGCGGTCCTCGGCGGACTGCAGACGCTCACGCGTCGGCTCGTTCCCCTTGGTGATGAGGAAGGGCATCACGTCGCGGTAGGCCTGGAAGAACGGGTCCATGTCGACCACGAGGTCCTTGAGGACCGTGAGGCCCTTGATGGCCTCGACCGTGATCGGCTTCTCCGGGTTGATGTCCTTGATCAGCGTCTTGCAGGCGAGCCTGTTCTTGCCGTTGATCCGCATCGCGTCGGAACCGCAGATGCCGTGCGCACAGGAGCGCCGGAAGGTCAGGGTGCCGTCCAGCTCCCACTTGATCTTGTGAAGGGCGTCGAGGACACGCTCCTTCGGGTCGATCGAGATCTGGAAGTCCTGCCACTGGACCTCGTCGGAGACCTCCGGGTTGAAGCGGCGGATCCGGAACGTGGCCGTGATGTACGGGCTGTCGGCGAAGCCGGCCTCGGCCTTGTCGGTCTTGTCCAGGGTCGGGGTAGCCATCAGTACTTACGCTCCATCGGCTGGTAGCGGGTCGTGACGACCGGCTTGTAGTCGAGCCGGATCGACTCGGTGCCGTCGTCCGCGACCTCGCGGTACGCCATGGTGTGGCGCATGAAGTTGACGTCGTCGCGGTTCGGGTAGTCCTCGCGGTAGTGACCGCCGCGGGACTCCTTGCGGGCCAGCGCGGAGGTCGCCATGACCTCGGCCAGGTCGAGCAGGTTGCCCAGCTCGACGGCCTCCAGCAGGTCGGTGTTGAACCGCTTGCCCTTGTCCTGGATGGACACGTCGAGGTAGCGCGCCCGCAGTTCGGCGATCTTGTCGACCGCCGTCTTGATGGTCTGCTCGGTGCGGAACACCATCACGTTGGCGTCCATGCACTCCTGCAGCTCCAGGCGGAGCGCGGCGACGCGCTCGGTGCCCGTGGAGTTGCGCAGCCGCTCGACCTGGTCCTGGACCAGCTGCGCCGGGTTCTCGGGAAGATCGACGAAGTCGTTCTTCGCGGCGTACTCGGCGGCGGCGATGCCCGACCGGCGTCCGAAGACGTTGATGTCGAGCAGCGAGTTGGTGCCGAGGCGGTTGGCGCCGTGCACGGAGACGCAGGCGACCTCGCCGGCGGCGTACAGGCCCGGGACGACGGTGGTGTTGTCGGCCAGCACCTCGCCCTCGACGTTGGTCGGGATGCCGCCCATGGCGTAGTGCGCGGTCGGCTGGATCGGGATCGGGTCCGTGTAGGGCTCGATACCGAGGTACGTCCGCGCGAACTCGGTGATGTCCGGGAGCTTCGCGTCCAGCTGCTCCGGCGGGAGGTGCGTGAGGTCGAGGTAGACGTGGTCGCCCTCGGGGCCGCAGCCGCGGCCCTCACGGATCTCCGTGTAGATGGAGCGGGACACGACGTCACGGGACGCGAGGTCCTTCATGACCGGCGCGTACTTCTCCATGAAGCGCTCGCCGTCCTTGTTGCGGAGGATGCCGCCCTCACCGCGGGCGCCCTCCGTCAGCAGGATGCCCATGCGCCAGATGCCCGTCGGGTGGAACTGGAAGAACTCCATGTCCTCCAGCGGCAGACCACGACGGTACGCGGCGGCCTGGCCGTCACCGGTCAGGGTGTGGGCGTTCGACGTCACCTTGAAGAACTTGCCGGTGCCGCCGGAGGCGAAGATGATCGACTTCGCCTGGAAGACGTGGATCTCGCCGGTCGCCAGCTCGTAGGCGACGACGCCCGCGGACTTCTTGACCCCGTCCACGTCCTGGAGCAGGAGGTCCAGGACGTAGAACTCGTTGAAGAACTCCACGCCCTCCTTGACGCAGTTCTGGTACAGCGTCTGGAGGATCATGTGGCCGGTGCGGTCCGACGCGTAGCAGGACCGGCGGACCGGGGCCTCGCCGTGGCTACGGGTGTGACCGCCGAAGCGGCGCTGGTCGATGCGGCCCTCGGGCGTGCGGTTGAACGGCAGGCCCATCTTCTCCAGGTCGAGGACCGCGTCGATGGCCTCCTTCGCCAGGATCTCGGCGGCGTCCTGGTCGACCAGGTAGTCGCCGCCCTTGATCGTGTCGAAGGTGTGCCACTCCCAGTTGTCCTCCTCCACGTTGGCGAGCGCGGCGGCCATGCCGCCCTGCGCCGCGCCCGTGTGGGAGCGGGTGGGGTAGAGCTTCGTCAGCACGGCGGTGCGGCTGCGCTTCGTCGACTCGATGGCCGCGCGCATGCCGGCGCCGCCGGCGCCGACGATGACGGTGTCGTACTTGTGGATCTGCATGGTTTCCTCTGGTCCCTCTGTCCCGGCGCCTAGCGGATGTTCGGGTCGAAGGTGAAGATCACCAGCGTGCCCAGCAGGACGGTGAACACCGTGGCGGTGTACAGGAGCATCTTCAGCCAGAAGCGGGTGTTGTCCCGTTCGGCGTAGTCGTTGATGACCGTACGGAGGCCGTTGGCGCCATGGAGCATGGCGAGCCACAGCATCGCCAGGTCCCAGACCTGCCAGAACGGCGAGGCCCAGCGGCCCGCCACGAAGGCGAAGCCGATCTTGGAGACGCCGCCGTCCAGCACCAGCTGGATCAGCAGGTGGCCGATGACGAGAACGACCAGCACGATGCCCGACAGGCGCATGAAGAGCCAGGCGTACATCTCGAAGTTGGTGCGCGATCCCTTGGGGGTCTTGCCCGTGCGCTTGCGCGGGGGCTCGATCACCGGGGCGGGGTTGTCGACGTCGAACAGGCCTACGGCCTCGACGTCGCCGATCGCGGGGGAAGAGGTCTCGCTGGACATTGGCCTCAGCTCCCGAAGACTTCGCGTACGGCGTGACCGAGGACGGGGTACAGGGCCCCGACCATCAGCACGACCCAGATACCCAGGACGGTCCAGAGCATCTGCTTCTGGTAGCGCGGGCCCTTGGCCCAGAAGTCCACGGCGACGATGCGGAGACCGTTCAGCGCGTGGAAGAGAATAGCGGCCACCAGGCCGTACTCGAGCAGCGCGACGAGCGGGGTCTTGTAGGTGGCCACGACGTCGTCGTACGCCTCGGGGGAGACACGCACGAGAGCGGTGTCCAGGACGTGTACGAACAGGAAGAAGAAAATGAGGACACCGGTGACTCGATGAGCCACCCAGGACCACATGCCTTCCCGGCCGCGGTACAGCGTTCCAGCCGGCACGGAAGAACCCTCCGGGAGCGGGGATTGGGGTCGGCCGGCTTGACTGTCGGTCTGACCCGGCCGGGTACGGTCGACCGGCCCCGGCCATCGTAGCGACGGTTTGTCGGTTCGATGGCGGCGGGGCCTCCGGTGTGATCAAAGCGGCAATCAAACAGCCACGGACGGGCTACCCGACAGGCTGTCCGGCGGCCCGGAACGGGCCCGGCGCACTGCCCGCCTCGGTCACCAGGTCGATGATCCGGCCCCGGGCGAGTCGTCGCATCTCCTCCGCGGTGAGGGCCCGCTCCTCGTCCGGGTCGTGCGCGAGCCGGGTACGGATGGCGGCGAGCACCTGGTCCACGTGCTGGGAGGGCGGCAGACCGTCCAGGCAGATGACGAACACATGGCCGAAGCGGCTCTCGTAGGCGGCGTGCGCCGCGCGCAGCGCCAGATGGGCGGCGCGGGGCGCGGCATGGTGCAGACAGGGGGCACTCTCCGCGGCGAGCGCCTCCGCGATGTCCGCCGGGGAGAGGTCGTACCCCGCCTCGTCGGAGGCCGCGAGCAGCGCGCCGAGGTCCGGGTACGGGCGGTGGGCGGCCATCCGCAGCGCCCAGCGGTGGCTGCCGAAGCACTCCAGCAGGACCGACAAGGCGGTGTCGCGGCGCCAGCCGTTGAAGCGGCCGAGCCCTCTCGAGTGGGCGTTCGCGCAGGTACTCGCCGAGACTGGTTCCGGAACCGGGGTCCGCGTCTGTGCCTCGTGCGGAGCGGTGCCGCGACTCTGGACGGGGACGCCCGCCCGTCCGGCCTGCTGCGGATGCTCCGGCAGGCCGGCGGGGGACTCGCTGGACCTGGACAGCGGAACTCCTCGGATGAAGGGCTTCTGTGACGTGGGAGAGGGGCCGGAGAGCGACCAGGTTGCGCGGGGGAGAGAGTGAAGGCTGAGATGAATGTGACGCAACGCTAGCGAGGCCGGGCGACGGGCGCCCGAAGCCTGCGCGAAATTCACCCGGACGGGAGAGTTTCGGAACACTTGATGGACGTCTCTATAAGGGTGAATTGCCACCCTTCTCCCCTTTTATCGATTTTCGCCCCCAAATCGGAGGATTCTGACTGATGTCGCCCTCACGCGGAGTTCTGGTGGCCGGCGCGGCCGTCACGGTGGCAGCCGCAGTCACCCTCACCGTCGTCGCCTGGCCCGAGGGCTCCGGCCCCGGGACGCAGGGCGCGGCATCCTCGTCCAGCACCTCGGCCTCGCCGTCCCCCTCGCGGAGCTACCCCCTCTCCACGACGCCGCGGACGATACCCGCGGTGCGCGAGCACACCCCCGCACGCGGCCCCGGCTGGAAGCCCGCCGGGAACAGCACGGTCGTCGTGGCCGACCCCGAGCTCGCCGACGAGGGCGAGCTGCTCGCCGAAGAGCTGAAGATCCGCTACCGGGGCGAGGCCGCCGCCCGGGCCGGTGACGTCGAGCTGGCGCTCGGGACCCCCGGCAAGGGCGCCCCGGAGTCGTACACCCTGAAGACGGCGGGTGACCGGGTCAGGATCAGCGGGCCCGACCAGGCAGGGGTCTTCTACGGGACCCGCACCCTCAAGCAGTCGTTGAGCGCCGACAGCACCGTGCCGGAAGGCGTGGTGCGTGACACCCCCGACCGGCCGCAGCGCGGCCTCAACCTCGACATCGCACGCAAGCACTACTCCGCGGACTGGATCGAGGACCGGCTGCGCGAGATGGCCGACCTCAAGCTCAACCAGCTGGGCCTGCACTTCTCCGACGACCAGGCCTTCCGGATCGAGTCCGAGTCGCACCCGGAAGTGGTCGCCGAGCAGCACCTCACCAAGGCCGAGATCCGGCGGATCATCGCGCTGGCCGAGAGTCTCCACATCACAGTCGTCGGCGAGATCGACTCCCCCGGACACCTCGGTGCCGTGCTCCGCGCCCACCCCGACCTCCAGCTGCGCGACACCCAGGGGGTCGCCCGGCAGGGCGCCATCGACATCTCCCGGACCGCGTCGGCCGAGATCGTCGACGACCTGCTGCGCGAGTACACCGAGCTGTTTCCCGGTGCGTGGTTCCACGTCGGCGCGGACGAGTACCAGGCGCTCACGGTCAGCGACCCGCAGGCCTCCTACCCGCAGCTGGCCGCGGCGGCCCGCGAGAAGTACGGCGCCGGGGCCACCATCCAGGACCTGGCGGAGGGCTGGCTGAACGACCGCGCCGCGGTGGTCCGCGAGGCGGACAAGACGCCCAAGGCGTGGAACGACGGCTTCTTCAGCGGCGGGCAGGTCACCGCCGACCAGGGCATCGAGGTCGAGTACTGGACGGGCAAGGAGATCGGCGCCCGGCCGCCCCAGGACTACCTCGCGGAGGGCCGCAAGGTCATCAACCTCAACGACGAGTTCCTCTACTACGTGCTCGGCGAGCCCAACGCCTTCGTCTACCCGACGGGTGAGCGGATCTACCAGCGGTGGACCCCGCTCGTCCTGCGCGGCACCGAGCCGGTGTCCGCGCGCTACTCGAAGCAGATCCTCGGCGGCCGGTTCGCGGTCTGGGGCGACCTGCCGAACGCGCAGACCCCGCAGCAGGTGGCCGACGGCATCCGGATGCCGCTCAACGCGGTCTCCCAGAAGCTGTGGGACCCCAGGAAACCGGAGCTGACCTGGGCACAGTTCCGGACGCTCGCGAACGAGGTCGACTCGTCGGACTGATGCGCAACTCCGAGGACAACACCGCCGCGAGAGGTCGGGTTCCGCTGCCGCGCCCCGGGGAGGGGCGCGGTTCGGAGCGCGATGTCACGTGTGCCGCCGCCCTGCCCCATGCCGTGCGGCCGAGCCCGGCGTGCGCGTCGGCCCATGTGATGCCGAGGGGCGCGAGAGGGTGACGGCGGTGTCAGTCACGCCCCTGACCACGACGCGGGAGCCCGGCGTCACCGGCCCACTTCAGGGGCTTGCGGATGCTTCGGGGGTGGGGGGCTCGCCGGTGGTGCATGTGCTGCGTCCGAAGGCCCCCGATGCGGTGGCGCGTTGGACGCGCTTGCCGCTGATGGCGAGTGTGCAGCCGGCTTCGCCGCCCTTCTCGCCGAGGGTGATGTCGACGACGGGGGGCGTGCCGAGGGGCACGCGCACCGTCTTCCTCCACGGCAGTGCTGCGTTCTTCACGACGTGCGCCCGGCCTTCTGTGCCCCGCCCTACGAAGCGAGCGGGGCCGGGCCGTCCGTGAGGGCGATGACGAACGATGTCCAGGCGGGGGCCGCGACCGTCAGGACCGGGCCGTGGGGGACCTTGGAGTCGCGGACGGGGACGATGCCTGCGAGGCCGTCGGCGACCTCGACGCAGTCCCCTCCGGTGCCGTTGCTGTAGCTGCTCTTGCGCCAGGCAGTGGTGCTCAAGTCAATCCCGTTGCTTGCCATTTCGATCATCCTCAGCCGCTTCCTCGATCATGGCGAGGGACGCCTCCGGCGGCAGTGCGGCGGCCCTGAGCAGATCGTACGACCTTCGGTACTCCTCCACGAGGGCTGGATCGTCGATGGTGTCACCGCTGTGCTGGGACTCCAGGTAGACCAGGGGCGGGGCGTCGGGGAAGGCCATGATCTTGGCCATGCCCATCATGAGGGGATGCGCTCCGCAGTTCCACGGAAGGATCTGTGGAACGATCCGGCGACGCCTTGTCAGCGCAGCGATCCGCTCCAGCTGCTCGGCGGTCTGTTCCGGCGGAAGGATCGGCTGGCGCAGCAGTGACTCGGACAGGATCGCCCAGTACATCGGTGTTCTGTGGTCGTTCTCGAAGAGGCGAGCCCGCGCCAACCGGGCGCTGACCTTCTCCTCCACCTCGTCGTCGGGCGCCAGCGGCATCGCTGCCCGTACCAGCGCTCGGGCATACGCGTCAGTCTGCAGCAGGCCGGGAACGAGGGTTGGGCACCACTCTTCGATCGACTTCGCGTGCTTCTCCGCCCCCAGGACGCGCTCGAAGTAGCTGGCGTGGCCTCGCCTCTTCGCCCTCCGTACGTCCTCGCAGCGCCGCATGAAGAAGCCGTCGGTGCCGAGCGCCTGGTCCACGTGCTCCGCCAGTTCCGCCGGCATGCGGCGCTCACCGCGTTCGATCTCGCTGAGGTGGCTGGGGCCGTAGAAGCTGCCCTCGACCAGCTGCTGGAGGGTCAGCCCGGCCTCCTCCCGTTTCCAGCGAAGCTCCTTGCCGTAGAAGGTCGGGACGCTTGCCGACCCGTCGATGTCCTTGCGCTGCCCCATCGCCCACCGCCATTGGTGCCGTTGCCGCCCGTTTCCCCACGTGTCCGGCCAGGGCTCCCGATTTCCGCGCCGATACCGACTTCCCAGGGCATACGCGCATTTCGTGGCCGGGAGTCCGAACCTCTTTCACGGTACTTCCCGACACGTCAGAGTGTGATCTGTTCGTCACAGAGCGCACTGGAAGGTGTGACCCCCCATGAACGACCAGCCCTACGACGGCACGGACGCGGACACGGATGTGCGGGACTGCACGGACGACCTGCGGGCCGCCCTTGCCGCCCACGGCATCACGCTGCCTTCCCTCGGCGTCGATCCGCCGACCTTCGCGGCCCGCTACCGCACCCCGCCGCTCATCGCGCTGGGCAACTGCAACCTGCCCGTCGCCCGTGCCCTGGTCGCCGCCCTCCGTAAGGGAGTCGCGTGATGCGACAACCGCTGATCCTGGAGCTTCTCGCCGCCCCGCAAGCCGTAGCCGAGGTGCGCCGCGCCCTGCGTGCGCACATGGGCGGCCCCTGCGCCGACCTCCAGCTGTGTGCCAGTGAGCTGATCACCAACGTCATCCGCCACCTCGGCGAGGGCGTTCCTGTGACCGTCCGCCTGCTCTGTGCCGCCCGAGGCCGTGCGCGACTGGAGGTCGCCGACCCCGATCCCCGGGCCCTGCCCATTCTGTGCGCGGCGGCCGACGAGGACGAAGCCGGCCGCGGCCTCGCCCTGCTCGATGCCCTGGCCCTGCGCTGGGGCGTGGTGCAGGGGCCCGGCGTCAAGACGGTGTGGTGCGAGCTGCCGGTGGAGGACGGGGGCGTCCACGGGCGGGTCGATTCACCACGATTGTCCGTGGACGTGATCGCGCGGTGAATGTTGCTGTACCGTCCGCCCGCTGTGCAGGGTCGGTGGTCCGGACGAAGGAACAGGTACGTGCGAAATCGCTTCAGGTGTGCTGTGTTGGTCCTCCCTCTGTCGTTCTCGCTCGCCGCTTGCGGCACGGACGACGGGAAGACGGAGCCGGTCGGGACGGACGGGCCGAAGAGCGCGGAGGCGAAGCAGTCGCCGAAGCCCGCCGCCGCTCCCTCGCCCGAGTCCCCTGAGGACTTCCTCGGCCTCGCCGAGAAGGCGATGGCCGAGGAAGGCCCGTGGACGTTCTCCGTGACAGGGCAGGAAGGGCTGACGCTCCAGGGCCAGAAGAGCACCGCCTCCTACCGGGCCACGGTCCGGCGGGGCATGGCGCCCGAGGCGTTGCACTCCCAGGGCGTCAGCACCAGCAGCAAGGGGGCCGAGGAGAACGAGGAGATATACGTCGTCGACGGCACGGCGTACCTCAAGCAGGGGGCAGCGCCCTGGAAGGAGGCGCCCGCCTCCGACCCCGGGATGAGCAACAAGATCGAGGACCCGGTCGCGGTCGTCGAGGAGTTCCGGGCGTACGCGAAGGCTGCCACCGGCGACGAGGTCGGCGTGACGGAGGCGGACGGCACGGTCGAACTCCGCGTCGGCAGCGACAAGCAGAAGCTGACAGCCGTCCAGGACCGGGCCTGGGTGAAGAAGGCGGTACGGGAGTTCGCCCCCACCGCCGAGCAGCTCCGCACGGCCGGCATCGCCGTGAACGACGCGCAGCTCACCCTGTCCGGCCTGAAGGAGGTGCTGGTCCTGGACGCGAAGACGTACCGCGTCAGGAGCCATCACTTCGAGTTCGGCTTCCTCGTCCCGTACGGCGGGCAGGACATCACCTTCGAGCAGGATGTACGGCAGGAGAACCAGGGCCCGTTCGCCGGCCGTATCGAGCTTCCTGCCGGCGTGCGCTGACGTATCGCTTCTCCACGCCGTAGGCCGCTGGGCGGAACCTTTAGGCCGCCTTAGTCCGCGAGAGCCCGGCGGCTGCCCGGAGGTCGCGCCCGCGCCGGTGGATGGGCGGCGGAAACCAGTCACGGGGTCCTTGAAGGGCCTCACTCGGCCCGTTTCCTTGTCTTATGGGTGACGCTTTTCAGCCATCCGGCGCAGTATGCGATATCAGGAAGTACAGCGTCCGCTGTGTCCCGGCACGGTCGGTCCCCCGACCACGCCGGCTTCCGGACCGAGGGGAGACGCCCATGAGCCTGCTGGAGCTCATCGCTGTTGCCGACGAGCGAGGGCTGGCCGCGAGCGGGCTTGCCTGCCTCGACCGCTGCCTGCCACTGCTCGCCGACGGCGGCGAGCCCGAGCTGCTGCGGCCGCTCTGGGGGAGCTGTGAGGACGGCCGGGACTGGGACACCCGTCTGACCGCCGCTCGTGAGGCGATGGAGGGCGAGGACGTCGCGGACGAGACGGCGGCCCTGGTACGGAAGATGCTGGGCGCGGCCCCCTCCGACTGGTCCGCCGATCCGCTGCGGGAGTGGGCGCGGGCGTGCTCCCTGGTCGCGCTGGAGATCCACCGTCAGTTCGACATCCCCACGGGTGGGGACACGGGCGGGGACGGCGTCCAGGACTCCACCGAGCAGCTGAAGCGCTGGAGCGCGGGCGAGGCGGACGGCGCGGGTCCGCTCGTCGCGGGTGAACTCCACCGGCAGATCAAGATCCTGGAAACCCTCGCGGAGACCGCGGGCACGGCGGGCAGCGCCGGCGGACTGCGCGGTGCGCTGGACCGGTCGACCGAGGGCCGGCGGGTGCTGCGCGCGGTGATGTCGCGCCGCGCGCGCGGCCGGAGCTGACCGGCCCCGGAGTCCTGACCAAAGAGGCCGGCGCCCCTCGTGTCAGGGCGAGGGGCGCCGGGGTCGGTGTGCGGGTTACGGGGCCAGGAGCGAGCCGATCCGAATCCCGGTGGGAGCTCCGAGCTGCGTCACGCCGTAGTGGACGCCGGCCGGGTTGATCCCCTTGTCGTAGCTGTTGTCGAGCTGGAGGACCGTTCCGCTGTTCGTGTCCTCGCCGTCCACGCCGATGGCCGGGTCGCCCAGACCGTCACCGGTCAGGTCGGCGAGCGAGACGGCGGAACCGAACCGGTCGCCCGACTCCGTCGATCCGGGCACGTAGGACGTGTCCTGGGAGTAGTTCACCGCGCCGGTGGCCGTGGGGCCGGTGGAGGTGGACCGGATCAGGAGGACGCGGCCGGTGTTGACCCGGCTGACGCCGCTGCGGGTGAGGTCCTCGTTCGGGATGCCGACGAGGATGTCGGCGTAGCCGTCCTGGTTCGCGTCACCGACGGACACCGCGGCGCCCATGTCGTCGCTGGTCTCGCCGTTGGCCGCGGCGACCATGTTCTGGTTGATCGTCTTGCGGCCCGTGGAGGTGAGCCCGGTGGAGGAGCCGAAGACGGCCGTCACGGCGCCGCCGACGGAGGTGTGCCCGGACTCGGTCGCGCTCGGCTGGCCGACCGCGAGGTCGGCGTACCCGTCACCGTTGAGATCGCCCGCTGCCAGTGACCGTCCACCGCGCGCCGAGAGTACCCCGACCCGCTGGAGACCGGTCGTCGAACCCTTCAGCCACAGCAGTCGTCCGATACCGCTCGGGTCGCGGTAGTTGACGGCGACGTCGGCGTAGCCGTCCTTGTTGAAGTCACCGGTGACAGCGGCCGCGTAGCCGACGGCGCCGGTGTACGCGGTGCTGTTGAGGTAGCCCTTCTTCACGGCCCCCGTCCTGCTGTCCCAGGCCCACCAGCGGCCGGGCTTTCCGGGAGCGACGGAGAGGACGTCGGCCCTGCCGTCCGCGTTGAAGTCGCCCACGGTGACCGTGGTGCCGAGCTTCTCGCCCGCCACGCGGGTCGCGGCGTCGGTCAGGTAGGCCCTGCCGGAGCTCAGACCGGGGCCGTAGAGCACCGAGACCTGGCCGGAGTCGGCGTGCGTGCCGTCCTCGCCGGGCAGACCCACCGCGAGGTCGGCGTACCCGTCACCGTTCACGTCGCCCCAGGCGTTGGAGGCGCCGAACTGGTCGCCCGCCTCGGAGGTACCGGGCACACCCGCGCTGTTCTGGGTCAGGATCTTCTTCGTGACCGAGTCGGGACCGGTCCTGGTGCCGGGCAGGACGGTGATCCGCCCGTTGGCGCTCGTCGCCTTCGGCAGGCCGACGACCAGGTCGTTGGTGCCGTCCCGGTCGAAGTCGGAGGTGGGGATGGCCGAGTTGCGGCCCGCCCCGGCGGCGAAGGCACGGATCGTGCCCAGCTTGCTGTACAGGTTGGCGCCGGGGCACACCGTGGCGAAGCCGTCGCGGTGGCCGGAGAGGGTGTTCAGCGTGGCCTTCTGGCCCTGGGTGTACTTGCCGGTGTCGGCGGCGGCCGTCAGCGTGACCGTGGTGGTCGGGCTGACGCCGTACTGGCCGAGCTTCCAGGCGGCCACACGGGCGGCCGAGTTCAGCGCCGCGGGGGTGGGCCTGCCCTTCTCGAAGTCGCCGAGCAGCGCGATGCCGGTCGAGTAGGAGTTGAAGCCGTAGGTGTGTGCGCCGAGGACGGGCAGGTCGGCGCCGCCCTCACGGCCCTCGAAGATCTGGCCGCACTTGTCGACGAGGAAGTTGTAGCCGATGTCCTTCCAGCCGTCGTAGTCGTCGGCGGTGGTCGCGGTGTCCTTGCCCCGAGGCGTGACGTGGTACGCGTAGATGCCGCGGATGAGCGCACCGGACTCGGCGCAGCTGTAGTCGTTCGAGCCCACCGTGTGGTGGACGAAAGCGGCCTGGATCTTCTCGATGTACTCCGGGCCGCTGTAGTTCGTGGCGAGCGACCTGTCCGGACCCCAGCCCGCGCGCAGCGTCATCGCGGGCCGGTTCACCGTGGACGGCGGCGCGGTCGGGACGGTCGGCGTCGGCGACGGGGTGCCGGTGGGAGTCGCGGTTTCCGTCGGCGTGGCCGAGGCGGTCTGGGTCGGCGCCGCGGTCGCCGTCTCCGTGGGCGTGTCTGCCGGCGCCGGGGGCGCCGTTTCCGTCGCCGTCCCGGTGGGGGTGTCCGTGGGTGTCGCGGTCTCCTCGACGGCGAACGACGCGGTCTGCGCGTCGGCGCCCGGCGCCGCGGCCTCCTTGGCGGTGACGCCCGGGTCGACCAGGGACAGTTCGAGCCCCTTGGGCAGCCCGGCGGCGGCCGTGCCGTCGGCACCCACGACCCGCGCCTCGACGGCGTCGGAGGGCCCGACCCACAGCGGCTCGGACAGACCGGGCAGCTTCGCGTCCTCGTCGTCACGCTCGGCGCCCAGGTGCTGTTCCAGATGTACCTCCAGCCAGCCGCCCCACCGGCCCGTCACACGATTGCGCGTCCGGACCTCGGCCTTGCCGTCGATCTCCGCGTCCGGGTCCGCCCAGACGACACCGACCATGGAGAACGGGTCGGTGTCGGTGCGCGGCAGCGTCCGCTCGGACCTGCCGGTCCCCTTGAACGTCAGCTCGTGGACCGAGGCCTTGCGCACCTTCGGTCCGCGAGCCTGCGACGCGTCCTCGGGGTTGGCGACGGCGACCGTGACCGCCCCCGCGCCACCGAGCACGACTGCTCCGATGGTCAGCCAGGCGCGGCGCTTCAGGCCCATCGGTTTGTACGCATGCGAACTGCGCGGGCTCAAATGCCCACCCCTTAAGAGAGTTTAAGCAATCAGAAGTACGTAGGAGCCCCACCCGCTCGCACGAGCGGCTCGACCCGCCCAGCGAAGCCCGGGCCTCAAACGTCACATCGATCCTCGTGAACGTGGCATGTGTCACAGCTGAGGTGATGCCGCCGCCCCGCCCCTTCCAGCCCCTGCACGGTCTCCGGCACTCCGTGCGGGCACCGCGCGCACTCCTCGGCCGGTGTCACCGGGGGAGCCCTCGGGGCCCCGGACAGCCGGATACGACACGACCGGGCGGAGAAGGGCGGACGGAACGATGCCGATCGACTGATCGCGGGAGCGGGAGCCGCAGTGCCACGGGGCGGGCCGACGGCTCGCTCAGCCGCGTGATCCGGGCGGCCAGGAGAGGGCTGGGGCGACGACCGGGGCCGCCACCCCCCACAGGAGAGGCCCCGGTCGTCTTCCACGTGGCCGCAGTGCGACCCCGTACTCATCTCAGCGCCGCGCGTGCGTTTTCTGTCACACCGCGCTGCGTCAGGGGACTGTTGCGGGTTGTACAAGTCATGGACGTGACACCGTCCGACCACGTAGCGTGCTGAGTCGCGCAGGGTGGCGCAGCAGCAGTGACCAGCTGTGATTCAGATCAGCAGGGCGGGTTGAGGGAGTGCTGGGGGACGACGCGGAGCTGACGGCCGCGGTGCTCGCGGCACAGGACGGGGACGAGGACGCTTTCCGTACTGTGTACCGCGCTGTGCACCCACGGCTGTTGGGGTACATACGGACGCTGGTCGGTGAACCGGACGCCGAGGACGTGGCGTCCGAGGCGTGGCTGCAGATAGCGCGCGATCTCGGCCGGTTCAGCGGGGACGCCGACCGGTTCCGCGGCTGGGCCGCCCGGATCGCGCGCAACCGCTCGCTCGACCACATCCGGATGCGGGGCAGGCGCCCGGCGGTCGGCGGTGACGAGAGCGAACTGGCGGGCCGGGCGGCCGAATCGGACACGGCGGTCGAGGCGCTGGAGTCGTTGGCCACCGGCCGTACGCTGTCCCTCATCGCGCAGCTGCCGCAGGACCAGGCCGAGGCCGTGGTCCTGCGCGTGGTGGTCGGGCTGGATGCGAAGAGCGCGGCCCGCACGCTGGGCAAACGCCCCGGCGCGGTCCGCACGGCCGCGCACCGGGGACTCAAGCGGCTGGCGGAGCTGGTCGGAGCGGAGGACGGGAATCCGGCCGAGGGTCCGGGGCTCGGTGCCGTTCCCGCCCAGCGCCCCGCCCGCAACGGTGCGGCGGCGCCCGCCGGTGTGACGCATTCGCGTCCGTGGACGCAGAAGGACATGTGATGGCCGACGAGCAGCAGGAGTGGCTTGATGCGGACGCTGCGGAGGCCTTGCTCCGCGGCGACTGTGTCGAGCCCGTCGCCGATCACGCCCGCACCGTGGCCCGGCAGCTGGAGGCGGCGCTGCGCGAGGTGCGCACCCCGGGCCCCTCGGACGGTGAACTGCCCGGCGAGGCGACCGTGATGGCCGCCTTCCGTGAGGTGTCCGGTGCCCGGACGAAGCGGGACGGCACGGCGCGGGCCGCCGGCCCTGCGGGGCAGCAGGACAGCGTGCACACGGTGCGGATCGGCGCCACGCGCGCACCTTCGTCCCGGCGCCCCCGCTGGACCCGTCCCGTGCGCTACGGCCTCGCCGTCTCGCTCGCCGGGTGCGCACTCGGCGGGGTGGCGGTCGCCGGGGGCACGGGCATGCTTCCCGCGCCGTTCGGCGGCCATGACTCCCCGGCTCCCGCCTCGTCCGTCTCGGTCGCGGCGTCCCCGGAGGAGCTGGGTGCCGGGGTGCCGGACACCGGCGGACCTTCGGCCGCGCCGACGCCGCCGGACGTGTCCACGCCGCCGGCCGCCCCCGGCGGCGCGGGCAGCGGGACGGATCCGGACGACGGGCGGAGCCCCGAGGACGGCACGGCCGCGGGCGGGACGGACGGCGCCGGCGGAGCCCCGGACCATGCCGACGGAGCGGAGGGCGCCCCGGACGGCACGGACGGACGCGAGCTGCCCGGCGGCTCCGCAGGCGGAAACGCGGCCGAGCTGTACGAGAAGGCGGCCCAGGCCTGCCGCGACTACCGCGACGACGATCTGAGCCGGGAGGACGAGCGCCGCCTCCTCGAACTCGCGGACGGCGAGAGCAACCTGGACCGCTTCTGCGACCGCGTCCTGAGGGGCGACCCCGACCGGGGCGGGAGCGAGGGCGGTTCCGCCGGCGGAAGCGACACCGGGGGCGGCTCGGAAGGTTCGGAGAGCAACAAGGGCGGCGAGGCGTCCCTCCCGTCGGTCTCCTTCCGCACCCCGCCGCCCGACGGCCTCGGTGACCCGGCGTCCAGCCCTCCCGCTCTCTCACCGGCAGCGCCCTGACCTGCGCGGATAATCGCCGCGGTCATACGGTGTGACATTTTCCGGCTGCCCGGCGCAGTACAGAGTGCCGACTGGTCATCGGCAGCGCATATGAGCCGGGGTTCCCCCCGTACCTTCGGCTCTGCGCATCAGGCGCGGGCGGGACACGTTCCCCCGGTCCCGCCCGCGCCCCTCTCCGCAGGTCACCGGTGGACGACGACCTTGTCGCCGTTCTTCACCTGGGCGAAGAGCGAGGCGATCTTCCCCTCGTCCCGTACGTTCACGCAGCCGTGCGAGGCACCGTCGTAGCCGCGGGCCGCGAAGTCCGCCGAGTAGTGCACCGCCTGGCCGCCGCTGAAGAACATGGCGTACGGCATGGGGGAGTCGTAGAGCGTCGACACGTGGTGGCGGGACTTCCAGTACACCGAGAAGGTGCCGTCCCGGGTGGGCGTGTACTGCGAACCGAAGCGGACGTCCATCGACGAGAGGACGCGGCCGTCGATCATCCACGACAGGGTGCGGCTGTTCTTGCTGATGCACAGGACCCGGCCCGTCATGCAGCGCGCGTCCGGTGTCGCCACCGGCCTGTCGGTCGGCGGATCCAGCTCCTGGGCCGTCGGCCTGCGGGTCATCCCGAGCAGCCGCTCCCAGGTCACGGTGTCGGTCCTCCCCGTGCGGGGCAGGCCCCGCTTGCCCTGGAAGGACCGCACGGACGCGACGGTCACGGTGCCGTAGAACCCGGTGGGGGTGCGGCCGAAGTGGCCGATCTGGCGCAGCCGGGCCTGGAGCTCCCGTACCCGCTCGCCCCGGTCACCGGTCGACATCAGGGTCTCCGGCACGGGTGAGGACCGCGCGCCCGGTGTCTCCTCGGGGGCGGAGACGGACGGCGACACGGACGGCGAGGCCGACGGGGAGGCGCTCGTCGGACTGCCGCTCGGCCCGCCGCCGTCCGTGGGGCTCGCCGCCGTGGCCGGGGCCGTCGGCTGCGCCGCGCCCACGTCGGTCCGGCAGCCCGCCGTGACCGTGGCCAGGGCGAGCACGCCGATGGCCGCCGACACCGCCGTACGCGTCCCGCCCGCACGGCCGTTCGTCCGTATGCGTCTCATTCCGACCCCCTGGCCCGTCCGTCGCCGCCCCGGTGCCCCGCGCCCGGGTGGCGCGCGGCGCGGATGTCTCACGGGGAGGGTTCCCGCCCTGCCCGGTCGCCGAATCCTGCGCATGATGGGAAGCGTGCGTCCAGCCCCGCGGTGGGGCGAGCGCTGTGAGCAAGGTCCCAGCCGGTGGCTCTCCCGGGCGGTCCCGCCGCCGCTAGAGTCCGTCGCGAGGTTTGTTACCGATAAGTAGCTTGA
The DNA here is from genome assembly GCF_040638585.1 of Streptomyces sp. NPDC025273. Classification (NCBI taxonomy): domain Bacteria; kingdom Bacillati; phylum Actinomycetota; class Actinomycetes; order Kitasatosporales; family Streptomycetaceae; genus Streptomyces; species Streptomyces sp. NPDC025273. The sequence continues at coordinate 196,841 of NZ_JBEZYP010000010.1, read as the reverse complement.
GCGGGAGGCACTGCACATGACGCGTGAGTCCGAATCGGGACTGCCCATCGAGCCGGTGTACGGGCCGGACGCACTCGAAGGCTGGCAGCCCGAGGAGAAGCTGGGCGAGCCGGGTGCGTACCCCTTCACGCGCGGTGTCTACCCCACGATGTACACCGGCCGGCCCTGGACCATGCGGCAGTACGCCGGCTTCGGCACCGCCGTCGAGTCGAACGCCCGCTACCAGCAGCTGATCGCCAACGGCACCACGGGCCTGTCGGTCGCGTTCGACCTGCCCACCCAGATGGGCCACGACTCGGACGCCCCGATCGCCTCCGGAGAGGTGGGCAAGGTCGGCGTGGCGATCGACTCCCTCGACGACATGCGCGTCCTGTTCGGCGGGATCCCGCTGGACAAGGTCTCCACCTCGATGACCATCAACGCCCCCGCCTCGCTCCTCCTCCTGCTCTACCAGCTGGTCGGTGAGGAGCAGGGCGTCCCGGCCGACCGGCTGACCGGCACCATCCAGAACGACGTCCTCAAGGAGTACATCGCCCGGGGCACCTACATCTTCCCGCCGAAGCCCTCGCTCCGGCTGATCGCCGACATCTTCAGGTACTGCCGCGACGAGATCCCGAAGTGGAACACCATCTCGATCTCCGGCTACCACATGGCCGAGGCGGGAGCCTCGCCCGCGCAGGAGATCGCCTTCACCCTGGCCGACGGCATCGAGTACGTCCGCACGGCCGTCGCGGCCGGCATGGACGTGGACGACTTCGCCCCGCGGCTCTCCTTCTTCTTCGTCGCCCGTACGACGATCCTGGAGGAGGTCGCCAAGTTCCGTGCCGCGCGCCGGATCTGGGCGAAGGTGATGAAGGACGAGTTCGGCGCGAAGAACCCCAAGTCGCTCATGCTCCGCTTCCACACCCAGACCGCGGGCGTCCAGCTCACCGCCCAGCAGCCCGAGGTCAACCTGGTCCGGGTCGCCGTACAGGGCCTCGGCGCGGTCCTCGGCGGCACGCAGTCGCTGCACACCAACTCCTTCGACGAGGCCATCGCCCTTCCCACCGACAAGTCGGCCCGCCTGGCCCTGCGCACCCAGCAGGTCCTGGCCTACGAGACGGACGTGACGGCGACGGTGGACCCCTTCGCGGGGTCGTACGTCGTCGAGAAGATGACCGACGACGTCGAAGCCGCGGCCCTGGAGCTGATGCTGAAGGTCGAGGACATGGGCGGCGCGGTCAACGCGATCGAACGCGGCTTCCAGAAGGGCGAGATCGAGCGCAGTGCCTACCGGATCGCCCAGGAGACCGACAGCGGCGAACGCGTCGTCGTCGGCGTCAACCGCTTCCGCCTGGACGAGGAGGAGCCGTACGAGCCCCTCCGCGTCGACCCGGCGATCGAGGCCCAGCAGGCCGCCCGGCTGGCCAAGCTCCGGGCCGAGCGCGACCAGGGGGCCGTGGACGCGGCGCTGGCGGAGCTGAAGGAGGCGGCCGCGGGCACGGACAACGTCCTCTATCCGATGAAGGACGCGCTCAGGGCGCGGGCGACGGTGGGCGAGGTCTGCGACGCGCTGCGGGAGGTCTGGGGGACGTACGTCCCGACGGACGCCTTCTGATCGGCGGGGTCCACCCTCGCGGGTGATCTCCCGCCGATCACCCGCGCCCGTGGAGAAGCTCGTGAACAGTGGTCTCCGAAAGGAGGATGCCGTGGCTGTGATACAGCACGAGGAGCAGGTGACGACGATGCAGTCCGAGCTGACGATCGGCGAGGCGGCCGAACAGGCCGCGCGCTCGCTGCCTGGGCATCGCGTGGAGATCCTCCAGGGGAGGCTCACTGCGACACCACCGGCCGACGGATCGCATGCTCTGGCACTGTCCTGGCTCAGCGAGGAATTCGGTGTCAGAGCGCGTGGGGTCGGGCTGAGACTGGTCCAGGCGGTCGGGCTCTGGCTGCCCACCGGCCCGGACGACTACGCGATTCCCGATCTCGCGGTTGTCGAGTCCGATTTCCGTGACGCGCACGTCATGAAGAACTGCTACGCCCCCCACGTCTTCCGCATGGTCCTGGAGGTCACCTCCACCAACTGGGCGGACGATCTCGGCCCCAAGGTGGAGGACTACGCCCAGGCGGGCATCCCGGTCTACGTGGTGGCTGACCGGAAGCACGACCAGGTGCTGGTCTGTACCGACCCGCGGGGCGGCGAGTACCGGAACCAGACGCCCCACAAGCGGGGGATGTCCTTCTCCGTGCCGGAGGTCGTCGGCCTGGAGATGGAACTCTCCGTGGACCGGCTGCTGGACGGCGACGAGGGCTGATCCGCCGCATCGCGGAACGCCCGGACGGAGTGTCGTACCCGCGTGCGACACTCCGTCCATGCTGGGTGTGACCGATCTTCCGACCTATCTCGCCGGCCTGGTGCTGATCATTCTGCTCCCGGGGCCCAATTCGCTGTACGTGCTGTCCGTCGCCGCCCGGCGCGGGGTGCGGACGGGCTATCTGGCCGCCGCCGGTGTGTGGACCGGGGACGCGGTCCTGATGACGCTGTCCGCGCTGGGCGCCGCCTCCCTGTTGCAGACGACACCGCTGCTCTTCGCCGTGGTCAGGTACGCGGGCGCCGGCTATCTGACCTGGCTGGCCATCGGGATGCTGCGAGCCGCCGTGTCGATGTGGCGCGAGCGGCATCAGCGGGTCGCCGAGCTGACCGAGGCGGACACGGCGCCCGCTACGGCGGTCGAGCGTCCCTACCGGCGGGCGCTGGTGGTCAGCCTGCTCAACCCGAAGGCCATCCTGTTCCTGATCTCCTTCTTCGTGCAGTTCGTCGATCCGGGCTACGCCTACCCGGCGCTGTCCTTCCTGCTGCTGGGCGGCCTGCTGCAGATCGGCAGCTTCCTGTACCTCTCGGCGCTCATATTCGGCGGCACCCGCCTGGCCGCCACCTTCCGCCGCCGCAAGCGGCTTTCGGCGGGGGCCACTTCGGCGGCGGGCGTGCTGTTCCTCGGCTTCGCGGCGAAGCTCACGTTCAGCAGCGTCTGAGCGGTCCGGGGCTGCTCGGCGGACCGTTGCCCCGGGCGCTCAGTGGTGCCAGGCCCTGCCTCCCACGTTGTGGATCATGCGCTGGAGGACCTTGAGCGCGGCGACGAACTCCTCGTCCGGGATACCGGCGTGGATCTCGGCCCTCGCCCGGCTGACCCGTTCGTGCGCCTTCTCGCGCAGTGCGTGCCCCTCCGCGGTCAGCCGCAGCCGGGTGGTGGCGTCCTGGGTGACCAGGCCCTTGACGACGAGGGCGTCGATCTCGGGTTCCAGCCTGTCCCCGACGTTCAGATAGCCGCGGAGCACCGCGACCACCTCGGCCCGCGGCCGGCCCGCGTCGTCCGCGTTGACGAGCTGGTTGAGGACCCACCAGGGTGGCTGGGTGAGGCCGTGCTCGGCCAGGGCGCTGCGGATGTGGGTGACTGTCGCCTCGTGGGCCGCCCAGCTCCAGTAGCCGATCGGCTGCCGTGCCAGGCCCGCGTCGTCATGGGAGTAGTCCATGGCCCCGAACGTAGGACCTCAAGCGCGCTTGAGGTCAAGGGGCGGAGGTGCGCCCGCGGTTCCGTGGGGCGGCCGAGGGGGTGAGGGCCTTCCGCAGCAGCGGGGTGGACCACCGCTCCACATACCGGTGCAGCAGCCAGGCCAGCCCCAGCATCGCGCCGACCGTGAGCACGGCCGTCGGTGCCGCCGGGACACCGAGGGTCCGGTGCAGAGCCCCCACGACCACCCACCCCAGGTGCTCGTGGACCAGGTAGAAGGGGTACGTCAGCGCACCCGCGACCGTCAGCCAGGGCCAGTCGACGCGGTGCAGCGCGCCCAGGGCGATGGCGGCGACCACGGCGAAGCCGGCCGTCACGATCAGGATGATGACCGCCGACGAGCGGTACGAGAAGGCGTCCTGGCCCGCCGGATGCCACAGGTCCGCCACCGCGTGGTGCTGCCCCAGCAGCCAGCTCACCCCGACGATGCCCCAGGCCACCGCGTCCCGGCGGTCGCGGTGGACCAGGTAGAGGCCGATGCCCCCGATGAAGAAGGGGGCGTGCTCCGGCATCAGGAGCACGTCGAGGAACGGCTCTCCGGCCGCCTTCGTGAGAGCCGCCGCCAGCGTCCACACCGCGCAGAACAGCACGATCCGCCGCCGGTCCGCCCCGGGCAGGACGACGAACAGGGCGAACAGCGCGTAGAAGCGGATCTCCGCCCACAGCGTCCAGCACACCCCCAGCACCCGGTCCACCCCCAACGGCTGCTGGAGCAGGGTCAGATTGACCAGCGCGTCGCTGGGCGAGACCGCCTCGTACGCCACCACGGGCAGTGCGAAGACCAGGGTCACCAGCACGACCGCCGCCCAGTAGGCGGGCATCAGGCGCGCCACGCGCGAGGCGAAGAAGGAGGACAGCGACCGGCCCCAGCCGCTCATGCAGATCACGAAGCCGCTGATGACGAAGAAGATCTGCACGCCCAGCGGGCCGTAGGCGAACCACGTGTGGGCGGTGGGGAACTGGACCGCGGGCGAACTGCCCCACGCCGCGGTGATGTCACCGCCCCGGCCGCCGTAGTGGTAGGCCGCGACCATCAGCGCGGCGAGCAGCCGCAGCCCGTCGAGGGCGCGCAACCGCGGCCGTGACCGGGGCGGACCGGGCGGCGGCGCGGACTCCTCGGGGCCGTCGCGGCGGTGGGACGGCGCGGAGGTCCCGGCCGCTCCCGGTGCCGTGGCGGCCGCCCGCGACCCCGCTCCGGTCCTCTCCGCGTCCTGCGGTGTGATGGTCACAGCCACTCCCTTCAGCCGGTGCGCGGCGTCAGCGTAGGTCCGGGCAGAGGGACAGAACGGTCAGGAAGCGCGCAGTTTTCCGGGCTGACAGGGCGAGTTCATCTGGCAGTCGTACGGGTTTTCTACCGTGACGCCGAACCGCAACCTGCTGTGCGGACGTCACCTCCGGACCGTTTCGGCGGAGGTGTCCTTGACCGCGTACGAACCGACGCCCACCTCCCCCCACGGGCATCAGACGCTTGGAGCGCCATGACGAAAGCCCGCCCCCGTTGGCAACGGCCACGTGACGTGGAGGTCCCGGCCCCACGCGAAGGCACTGCCTCCATCGCCGTCACCCCCACCGACCTGGACGTGTGCCTGCGCGCCTGCGCAGCCCACAGCGGAAAGCTCGTCGCGGGACTCGACCGGCGTCGCACGGCACTCGCGGAGGCGCTGCGTCACCTGCTCGCCACCCACGCGACGACGGCCCCCGCCGCTCCGGCGGCAGCCGCCCCGCTGCCGCTGATACGGCGCACCGTCAAGGGCGGGCCGAGCACCGGCCCCGTACTCGGCGACGAGCTCATGGACCCGCTGCTCGCGGTCGGCAACAAGGCGCTGGAGTGCGGCTACGAGGACGAGACGAAGCTCGCCCTGCTCGTCGCGGACACCGTGCTCACCCAGCGCAAGCGCTCCCGCGCGGGCTGGCGGCTGCGCGCCCGGGTCCTGGAGGCGATGGGCGCGGAGACCGCCGCCGTCGACGCGTACGAGCGCTACCTCGGTCTGACCGACGAGGACGGATTCGGCGTGGCAGCCAAGGTCGCCGGACTGCGGCTGGGAGGGGAGATCCAGCAGGAGCTGGTCCGGAGGCTGGAGGACGACTGCCCCGGCGCCCGCCGGTTCGCCGACCGCCCCGTCACCGAGTCCTGGGCCGAGGGCCTGGAGCTGCACGCGCGCGGCGACTGGGCCGAGGCGCAGCCCCGGCTGGTCGGAGCGCTGCTCGCGCAGACCCGGGACGGCACCCCCGTGACGGAGATCCAGGAGACGGCGTCCCAGTACCTCGGCCTCGCGAGGGAGGCGAGCGGCGTCATCGGCGGCGGACGCGGCACGGGCGCTCCCACGGGTCCCGCCCCGCTCACCGAGCTCACCGAGCTCACCGAGCTCTACGCCGAGCAGCGCAGGAACCGGGCGCGCGGTGCCGTCGCGGACCCCACCTTCGGCGGCGTCGAGTGGCTCACCCTGGGTGAGTTCCGCAACCGCATCGCGGGCAGGTCGATCTGCCTGATCGCCAACTCGCAGCGCGTCGGCAACGGTTCCATGGGCGCCGAGATCGACGCATACGACCTCGTCGTCCGCTTCAACTCGTACAAGATCGACCCGGCGGCCACCGGCCGGCGTACCGACATCCACGCCACCATCCACAAGCACAGCTTCAACTGGGACCAGCGCGTGGACACCAGACTGGTCTTCGGCGGGGTCTCCGGCGGCTGGAAGCAGTCGCTGCGCAGCAGGCTGGTGCCCGGCGCGCAGACCTGCCTGGGCGACGAGTCGCTGCGCTGGCCGCTGCGCGAGATCGGCAAGGTCGGCAGTGACGTCTGGCCCGCCATCCCCACCACCGGCTTCAACATGCTGTGGCTGCTGGATTTCCTGGACGTCAGCCCGCGACTGGACCTGATCGGCTTCGACTTCTACGAGAGCGGCGCCTACCGGCTGTCCGGCGCGATGAAGATGCCCATCACCTCCGTGCACGAGTACACCAGCGAGAAGGCGTGGGTCATGGAACGCGCCCAGAGCGTCACCGATGCGAGGATCCGACTGCGATGACGACGACCGCGCCTTCCATTCCGACCGCGGCCAACGCGCTCACCGGCAAGCGCCGGGTCGCCTTCGCGAGCTTCGTGGACGAGAACTACCTCCCGGGCTTCCTCACGCTGCTGCGCAGCCTCGCCCTCTCCAACCCGTCCGTCTGCGAGGACTTCCTCGTCCTCCACGACGGCCTGCGCACCGACTCCCTCGCGAGGATCCGCGCCCTGCACCCGCGCGTCTCCTTCCGCCAGGTCGACGCCGCGCACTACGACAGCTACGCCAAGGGCGACCAGGACAACTACCTGGTGCGCAAGGCGTACTTCATCCTCGACGTGTTCCGGGTGCGCGACTACGACACCGTGATCACCCTGGACACCGACATGGTGGTCCTCGGCGACCTGGGTGAACTGCTGGAGCTGCGCGACGGCCTCGCCGCCGTACCGCAGTTCTTCTACGGGCAGCACAAGCTCAACAGCGGTCTGCTCGTCATCCAGCGGGAGTTCCTGAGCGACGCGTTCTGCGCGAAGCTGGACGAGGTCGGGCGCAGCGGTTCGTACGAGCTCGACAAGCATGACCAGGGCATCCTCAACGCCGTGCTCGACGGCGGGTTCCTCCACCTCGACGCCCGGTACAACTTCGTCAAGCGGCGGCTCTCGGGGGACCTCCCGGTCCCGGAGGACACCGCGATCCTGCACTTCACCGGGCGGCACAAGCCGTGGCAGGGCGGTGAGGCCGGCTACGGCCAGGCCGAGGACCGCTGGCACGCGTACGAGCTGTCCGACGCCGAGTTCCACGATGCCTACGTCTCCCTGCCGGGCGCCAAGCACCACGACCTGCTGGTGCACTACGGCACCCCGCACGTCCGGCGGACCGGTGACGTGGAGACCGCCCGCCGGGTCGCCGGTGCCCACATCGGCGCGGGGGAGTACCAGGAGGCGGTGGACCTCCTGGGCGGGATCCGGATCCCCGTGGACGAGGCCTGGGCGCACGAGGTGCTCGGCCACGCCCTGATGAGCGTCTCCCGCTACGCGGAGGCCCGCGCCGAGCTGCTGCTGGCCACCGCCGCACCCAACCGGGCCGCGACCTCCTTCGGGCGGCTCGCCCAGATCGCCTGGATCCACGGCGACGACGAGGCGGCCGCGGACTACGCCCTGGACGGGCTCGGAGTCGACCCGACGCACCGGGCGAACCGGCTGATGTACACGCGCACCACGACCGCGCGGCGGCCCGCCGAAGGCGCTCCCGGCGACCAGCTCGCCCATGTCGCCTTCTACATGGAGCAGCAGGGCAACGCCGGGGACAAGCTGCTGCCGGAGAGCGTGCGCCTGGCCTTCGACCAGGACACCGGTCCGGCCCGCTGGCATTCCGTGCACGCCCACCGCCTCTTCGACGAGGCGGCGCTGGAACGGGTCAACGCCCGCCGCGGCCTGGTCATCGGCGGCGGAGGACTCTTCATCCCGGACACCGCGCCCAACGGCAACAGCGGCTGGCAGTGGAACGTCCCCGACGCGCTCCTCGACCGGATCGACGTCCCCGTCATGGTCTACGCCGTCGGCTTCAACGCCTTCGACGGACAGGCCTACGGCCGCAGCCGCGACCGCTTCCTGTCCAGTCTGCGCAAGCTGGTGGAGCGCTCCGCGTTCTTCGGGCTGCGCAACCACGGCTCGATCGAGAAGGTGCGGGACCTGCTCCCGGCCGACCTGCGGGACAAGGTGCGTTTCCAGCCCTGCCCGACGACCGTCACCCGGCAGACGGTGGCGGGCTGGACCGACCCCGCGGAGCGCGAGAACACCATCCTGGTGAACGCCGCGTACGACAGGGCCGGGCTCCGCTTCGGGCACGACTACGGGCACTTCCTCGGCGAGATGGCCGCCGCGGTCAAGGGGCTCGGCGGGTACGCCGAGGTGAAGTGCGTGGCGCACTCGCTGGACGACGAGCGGATCGCGTTCGACCTGCGGCGCGAGCACGGGATCTCCTTGCCGGTGATCCCGATGTACGACTTCGACAACGCCGCGATCCTGGACACCTACGCCCGTACGAAGCTGGTCATCGGGATGCGCGGCCACGCGGGCATGATCCCGTTCGGCTGCGGGACACCGATCATCAGCCTGATCTCGCACCCCAAGATGGCCTACTTCCTGGCGGACATCGAGCGGCCCGAGTGGGGGATCTCCGTGCACGACCGGCACCTCGGCGCACGTCTCGTCGAGCGGGCGGCCGGGCTGCTGTCCGACCACGCGGCGACGGTCGCCGATGTCCACGGCCGTCAGCAGGAACTGTGGAAGATCACCGAGGCGAACGCCGCGGACCTGCGGGTCATCCTGGGCGGCCGGACCGTCTGACCCCGTTCACCGCACGGAGCCGGGCGGACCTGGTCCCAGGTCCGCCCGGCTCCTGTCGTGGGACGCCCGTCCTACTTCCGCACGGCCCGCCGCAGCGACCGTGCCTGGCGCACCACCCGGCGCACGGCGGCGTTGCGGGGCAGGAACGCGAACTGCGCGGGCACCCCGCCCGGCAGCCCCAGCGAGGTGAGCCGGCGGCGCTTGAAGTACCGCCAGGTCGTGCCGTCCAGCCGGGTGGAGAGATAGCGCTCCGCCTCCGGCCGCAGACCGGCGTGTATCCGTGGCTGCATGGCGAAGCCGACCGCCCTGACCAGCGCGGGCACATCCAGCTCCGTACCCGCGGACGGCCGCTGGGCCTCGACCGCCGCACGGTCGGTCAGCTCGGGCAGCAGCGCGTCCACGAGGGTGACGGGCATCCGGTTGCTGTTCTCGTACGGGGCGAGCCGGTCGAGGAGCATCTCCGTACCGACCCGTGCGACCGGCAGCCCGTAGAGCGCCGACGCGGTGAGCAGCGCGGTCGAGAAGCAACCGACGACCAGCGCGGGCCGCATCCGCTGGTAGAGCACCTCGGCGAGCACCGGAGTCGTGAGTATCCCGGCGTCCAGCACGGTCAGTTCGGCGCCGAGCCGGACCGCTTCCGCCTCCATCCCCCGCGTCCACCGGGCCGGGGCGGTCGGATGCGGCTTGAACACCAGGCGGGTGTGGCCGAGCGCGACCGCGCCGCGCATCATCCGCAGGTGCAGTTCCTCCTCCTCGTCCGGAGAGATCAGCTTCAGCGCGGAGAGGTACTGGCCGAGCAGCAGCGCCGGCGCGTCCACGGACGGCAGGTCCACGGACACGTCGGCCAGTTCGCCCAGCACCTTGAGGAAGCTCTCGCTCTCCACGACCACCGGCGCCGCACCGAACTCGGTGAGCAGCAGCGGCTTCAGCCCCGGCACCAGGTCGAGGTGGAGCACGCGCCGCACCCGCGTCCCGACCAGCGGATCGACCTTGTTGCGGGTGGGGCCGTAGCTCATCAGCCCGTCCGCGTACACGTCGATCGGGACGCCGGTGAAGATCTGGGCGACCGCGATGGCCGGGTTGACCTGGATGGACTCGATCGTCAGCTCGACGTCGTCGTCGCCCAGGTCCCAGGCGAGCCGCAGATGCCGCTCCCACAGGGGAAGATCGTCCGGCCGGGGTGACCAGTTGCCCGGATGGAAGGGGGCGATGGTCTCGTTCCAGGACACCACGTCGTCGAACCGCCCGCGCAGCCGCTCGAACCCCGGCATCGCGTCGACGGCCAGGGACGTCTCCGGGACCGCCGCGTTGTTCGCGACGAGCAGGATGCGCCGGCCGGCCTCGCCGAAGTGGCCCGAGTCGAGGGCGGCGGCGAGGGTGGCCGTTCCGTAGAGGGTGGAGGCCAGGAAGATCTGCGTGGTGCGGCGTGCGGTGCCGGTGCGGGGAGTGCTCGTCCGGGAGGTGCTCATGCCGCCGCCACCTCCTTCGCGGTGCCGGGCCGGCGCCGCAGGCGGCGCAGCCGGGTCGCCCGCTCGACGTCCAGGGAGTCGAGGGCGTCGTCCAGCACCCGCTGCGGCATCCGCTGCAGCGCCGCCGCACTCATGGCGCGCAGCGCCCGGGCCACATCCGGTTCGAACTTCGAGATCTCGGACAGGTGGTGCGTGATGATCGCGCAGTAGGTACGTACGGCCTTCGGCAGGAACAGGTCCGCGTCGCGGTCCTGGGAGGTATCAGCGATGACCTGGTCGAACGCCGGGATGAAGTCGAGCTGTCGCATGTCGCCGATCTGCGTGAGGGAGGAGGTCACACCCCGCCGGTAGAAGACGCCCAGCAGACCGGACACGGCGAAGGACTCGGCCTCGCGGTGCAGCCGCCAGATCCACGGCCGGTCCTCGGCCGTGCGGAGGTTCTCCGGGAAGTGCAGCAGGCCGCCGTCCAGGAGCCTGCGGTGGTAGACGCCCGCCCAGGAGTACGGATAGTCGACCGGTGTCGAGCGGTCCCCGGGCAGAATCACCGAACGCGGATCGACCACCGTGTCGCGCGGACCGTACGGCACCCGGTACACGGTGCGCTCGGTGCCGGTGCACCTGACATGGTCCGTACGCAGGAAATCGCAGCCCAGACCCTCGATGTTCGCCACCAGCTGTTCGAAATATCCGGGGGCCACCCAGTCGTCGCCGTCCAGGAATGTGATGTATTCACCGCGTGCCGCATTCAGGCCCGTATTGCGGGCGGCCGACACCCCGCTTTCCTCCCGTCTGATGTGAACGGCGCCGGGGAGGTCGCGTGCCGCGCGCTCCAGGATCTCCCGTGTCCCGTCGGTCGAACAGTCGTCGACGAGGATGAACTCGAAGTCCTCGCGGGCGTTGTTCCGCAGGCTTCTCAGGGCGTCGGGCGCGTATGTCTGCACGTTGAAGAACGGCATGATGACGGAGAGCTTAACCACCCGCATCACGCTAGGGCCGGCCCTGTCATTTGCCTTGTCCCCGGCGAGGACGGTGGGTGAACGGCGAATGTAGGAATGGTGAACCGGCCGGATTCCAGGCGGAATCGGAGCCGATCCGGAGCCGATTGGCCAACCGTCGGTGGGCTGTTAACCATTTGTTGCCCCCGCGTTGGGCCGCCCATCGAAATGCCTTCCTAGCTTTTAGGACGTGCCTCCACGTACCAGTAATGCGGCTGACCCGGCCGACACCGCAGCGGCCTCCCCGGCGCTCAGGGTTGCCGTGCTCGCCGACTCCGACACCCGGTGGAAGTGGGGCGCGCTCACCGCGCGCCGCCTGACCGCCCCGGGAGCCGGACCCGCCGAGGACGACCGCCCCGTCGAGATCAGCGGGCTGCTGCTGCGTGGCCGTGCCACCCCGACCCCCCGGCAGCTCGCCGAGGTCGGCGAGGTCGGCGTGGACGCCGGCCGGGTGCGCGAGGTGACGGCCGTCGAATTCCTGCACGCCGTGCGGGACGAGGGGTACGACGTCCTCGTCCTCGCCCTCGTCGGCGGCGCCGTCCAGGCGATGCTGCACGGCCTCGCCGCCCTCGGCCTGCCCCGCAGGCCCGTGGTCGTCACCGGGTACGTGGGGGTCGTCTACGAGAAGCTCGCCGACGGGCTCCTGCTGCGCCACGGCGCGGACATCGTCCTCGCCAACTCCCGCGACGACGCCAGGCGGTTCCGCGCGGTGTACGAAGGGGTCGGAGCCGACCCGTCGGCCGTCACCGAGGCCGCCCTGCCGTTCCTCGGCGGGGCGCCGTACCGGCCGGAAGAGGGCCGCGACACCGTCGTGTTCGCCGCCCAGCCCTCCGTCCCGGCCTCCCGGGCGGACCGCACCTACCTGCTGCGCAGGCTCGTCGAGCACGCCCGGCTGCACCCCGAGCGCGAGGTGCTCCTCAAGCTGCGCTCCAAGCCGGGCGAGCACACGACCCACATCGAGGAACTCCCCTACCAGCGGCTCGCGGAGCGGCTCCCGGGCGGGCTGCCGCCCAACTTCCGTCTGGTGTACGGGCACATGGGCGAGGTCCTGGACCGCACCGACCTGCTGGTCACGGTCTCCTCGACGGCGGCGCTGGAGTCCCTGCACCGCCGTATCCCGACCGCGATCCTCTCCGACCTCGGCGTCAGGGAGAACCTCGGCAACCACCACTTCATCGGCTCCGGCCTGGTCACCTCCTGGGACCGGCTCGACGGCGGACACCGCCCGCGGCCCGACGAGGAATGGGTGTCCGGACAGGGCGTCGCCGCCGACGGCTCGTACGAGTCGGCCTACGACACCGCCCGGGCCAAGGTCGCCGTCCTGCTCCAACGCGGCACCCTTCCCGGCCTCGCGCCGTACTACACCTCCGCCACCGCCCCCGGATACCTCCCGGGCATCCTCGCCCGCCACCACCTCTCCGCCGACGGCCGGCCGCTGCCGGGCGCCGCGACGCCCAAGGAGACCGGCCGGGTCAGGGGCGCGGTGCGCCAGACCGTACGCAACGCGGCGCGCGGCGCCTACCGCCACGGCGTCCAGCGGGTCGCCCCCGTGATCCGCCGGATGGGCGAGCTGTGACCGCCGACCCCGCCGCCACGTCCCTCGCTTCAGGAGCAGCCATGACCCCGCCCCCGGCCCCGACCGTGCTCGCCGTGATCCCCGCCCGCGGCGGATCCAAGGGCGTCCCCGCCAAGAACCTCGCGCAGGTCGGCGGCGTCCCCCTGGTGGCCCGCGCGGTCCGGGCCTGCCTCGCCTCCCCGGAGATCACGGACGTCGTCGTCACCACCGACGACCCGGCCATCGCGGACGCGGCCCGGGCCGCGGGCGACGCGCTCGGCGAGTCCGGCCGGCTGCACTGCGTGCACCGCCCCGCCGCCATCGCCGGCGACACCGCGACCAGCGAGGCCGCGGTCCTGCACGCCCTGGACGCCTACGAGTCGATGCAGCCCGGCCGGAAGGCCGACGTGGTGCTCCTCGTCCAGTGCACCAGCCCCTTCATCACGCGCGAGGACATCGACGGCGTCGCCGCCGCGGTCGCCCGCGAAGGCGCGGACACGGCCGTGACCGTCGCCCCCTTCCACGGCTTCGTCTGGCGCGACGGCAGCGCGGTGGAGGACGACACCTACGGCGTCAACCACGACAAGGCCGTACGCCCCCGCCGCCAGGACCGCCCGCAGGACCTGCTGGAGACCGGCGCCGCGTACGCCATGGACGTCCCGGGCTTCCGCACCCACCGCCACCGCTTCTTCGGCCGCACCGCGCTCGTGCGGACCGACCCCGCCCGGGTGCTGGAGATCGACGACCCGCACGACCTGGCCCGCGCCCGCGCCCTCGCGCCGCTCCTGGACCCGTCGCCGCTGCCGACCCGCGAGGACGTCGACGCGGTCGTCCTCGACTTCGACGGCACGCAGACCGACGACCGCGTCCTCATCGACTCCGACGGACACGAGATCGTCGCCGTGCACCGCGGCGACGGACTCGGCATCGCCGCCCTGCGCAAGGCCGGCGTACCGCTCCTGATCCTGTCCACGGAGCAGAACCCGGTCGTCGCCGCCCGCGCCCGCAAGCTCCAGGTCCCCGTCCTGCACGGCATCGACCGCAAGGACCTGGCGCTCAAGCAGTGGTGCGAGGAGCAGGGTTTCGACCCCTCCCGCGTCCTGTACGTCGGCAACGACGTCAACGACCTGCCCTGCTTCGGTCTGGCGGGCTGGCCCGTCGCCGTCGCGAGCGCCCACGACTCGGTACGCGCCGCGGCGCGCGCCGTCACGACCACACCCGGCGGCTTCGGCGCCATCCGCGAGATCGCGGCCTGGCTCCTGGGTCCCACCCTCACCACCAGCCCCACCCCTGCCAACACCCCCGCCAAGTAAGGAAGCACCACCATGAGCAGCACCTCCCGTCTGCGTACGCTCGGCACCCGCACCGCCGGCCCCGGCCACCCCGTCTACATCACGGGTGAGATCGGCATCAACCACAACGGCGAGCTCGACAACGCCCTCGCGCTGATCGACGTGGCCGCCGAGGCCGGCTGCGACGCCGTCAAGTTCCAGAAGCGCACCCCGGAGATCTGCACCCCGCGCGACCAGTGGGACATCGAGCGCGACACCCCCTGGGGCCGGATGACGTACATCGACTACCGCCACCGCGTCGAGTTCGGCGAGGCCGAGTACCAGGCCATCTCCGACCACTGCGCCAAGCGCGGCATCGACTGGTTCGCCTCCCCGTGGGACACCGAGGCGGTCGCCTTCCTGGAGAAGTTCGACGTCCCGGCGCACAAGGTCGCCTCGGCCTCCCTCACCGACGACGAGCTCCTGCGCTCGCTGCGCGCCACCGGCCGCACGGTCATCCTCTCCACCGGCATGTCCACCCCGCGCCAGATCCGCCACGCGGTCGAGGTCCTCGGCAGCGACAACATCCTGCTCTGCCACGCCACGTCGACGTACCCGGCGAAGGCCGAGGAGCTCAACCTGCGCGTCATCAACACCCTGCAGGGCGAGTTCCCGAACGTGCCGATCGGCTACAGCGGCCACGAGACGGGCCTCCAGACGACCCTCGCCGCCGTCGCGCTCGGCGCCGCGTTCGTCGAGCGCCACATCACCCTCGACCGCGCCATGTGGGGCTCGGACCAGGCCGCCTCCGTCGAGCCGCAGGGCCTGCAGCGCCTGGTCCGCGACATCCGCACCATCGAGGCCTCCCTCGGTGACGGCGTCAAGAAGGTGTACGAGTCGGAGCTCGGCCCGATGAAGAAGCTCCGCCGGGTCACGGGCGTCGTCGCCGAGAACGAGAACGCGCCGGCCGCCGAGCCGGCCGCGGTCTGACGGGCCGACCGGTGAACCTCGCCTTCGTCGAGAGCCCGGTCCAGCTCCTGAACGTCCTGGAGTGGACCCACACGCGGGGAGGCCCGGCCGACACCACGGTCGTCGTCCTCCCCCCGGTCGACCCGATGTCGCGCGGCCAGCTGCGCAGGATGGCGGAGCTGGCCCGCGACGAGGGCATCACCGTCCGCTGGCAGGAGGCGCGCGGGGAGACCGGCGCGCCTCTGAAGGCCCTGCGCGCCCTGACCGGGCTGATCCGCAAGGCCGACCGCATAGTCATCGGGGACCCGTTCTCCCGCTACGTGCAACTGCTCCTCTCCCTGGTCCGCACCCGTCGGATCACGGTGGTCGACGACGGCACCGCCACCATGGAGTTCGTCGCCCAACTGGCTCGCGGCGAACGCCTGGTGCGCTGGCACCGGCGCGGCAGCCTCGGTCCGCGCGAACTGCTCCTGGCCCCGGTCACCTCGGCGGCCCGCCGCACCTTCACCCCCTCGGCGACCCGCACGGTCGAGGTGTTCACCGCGATGCCGGTTCAGGCACCGCAGGGCGTCGACATCACGTCCAACACCTTCGCCTGGACCCGCGAGCGCTTCGGCCCGCCCCTGATCACCAAGGGCGCCGACCTGGTCGGCACGTCCCTGGTCGAGACCGGCGTCGTCGACCCGGTCCCCTACCAGGAGGCGGTCACGGCCCTGGCCCGCACCCACGGCGCCACCCGCTACTTCGCCCACCGCCGCGAATCCGCGGAGAAGCTCCACGCCCTGGAAGCCGCCACCGGCCTGGAGATCGTCCGCCCGGACCTCCCCCTGGAACTCATCGCCCGCCGCGGCCCCATCGGCCACACGGTCCTGAGCTTCCCCTCCACGGTGGTCCACACCCTCCCGCTGGCCCTGGCGGGCACCGGGGTGAAGGTCGCGGTGTGCGACATAGCGCCGGAATGGCTCCGTGACACGGCGTCCCCGCGCGCGCACGGCTTCCTGAGCGGGGTCACGGAAACGGCCCGGGACGTGCAGCGGCTGTCGCCGTGGCGGGTCACGGCGGTCACGGCGGAGGGGTGAGGCCGGCCGCACACGACCGGCCAAGTCCTGACGCACCGTCACCAACGAGGCCCGAGTGCTCCTGGCCGCGGATGACCGAGGGCGACGGAGCAGCCGGAACCTAAGGAAGCGAACCGCCGGTCACATCGATCCAATGGCCCGTGACCCACCGGCCGTCGTCCGAGGCCAGGAATGCGACGACGTCGGCGATGTCGGCCGGGGTGCCGACCCGCCCCAGGGCCGACATGGCGGCCGCGCCCGCCCACGCCCCGCTGTCGGCGCGCAGCCAGTCCGCGTTGACGTCGGTGTCCACGATGCCGGGTGCCACCGCGTTGACGGTGATTCCCCTGTCGCCCAGCACCTTGGACAGGTGCGTGGTGAACACGTCCAGTGCGCTCTTGGACATGGCGTAGGCGATCAGATCCGGCATCACCGCCGCGTGTGTGAGGCCCGTCGAGATGTTGATGACGCGCCCACCGTCCCGTAGCCGGTCGAGTCCAAGCCGCGTGAGGAAGAACGGCGCCTTCGTGTTGACGGCGAACAGCCGGTCGTACTCCGCCTCCTCGATCTCCGTGAACGCTCGTGACGTGCCGATCCCCGCGTTGTTGACGAGGATGTCCAGGCCGTTCGCATGCTGGTCGAAAGCAGCCCAGAGGGCCGCCGCGTCGCCCGGTGTCCCCAGTTCCGCACCGATCGCGAAGGCCGTGCCCCCCGCCGCCTCGATGGTGGCCACGGTCTCCTCGGCCGCCGCTTCGTTGCTCCCGTAGTGCACGCCGACGACCGCTCCGTCACGCCCCAGCCGTTCGGCGATGCCCCGTCCGATTCCCCTGCTGCCGCCGGTGACCAGCGCCGTCTTTCCCGTCAGCGAGCCCATGGCTACGCCCCCTCTTTCTCTATCGATCGCTACAGAAAAACCGTAACACGTTCGCTAGCGGTCGCTATAGAATTGGCGGATGGCGACGAAACAGCGTGGCAGGCCCCGCTCCTTCGACAGGGAGGCGGCTCTCCGCGAGGCCACGCTGACTTTCTGGGCGCAGGGTTACGAGGCGACCTCCATCGCGGACCTGACACGCGTGATGGGCATCGGGGCGCCGAGCCTCTACGCCGCTTTCGGTGACAAGCGGGCGCTCTTCGGGGAAGCTGTCGAGGCCTACCAGGCCACCTACGGAACCTTCGGCGGCCGGGCCATGGACGAAGAGCCGACCGCGCGTCGCGGCGTCGCGCGGCTGCTGCGGGAGGCGGCGCGGGAGTACACCGACCCTCGCCACCCACGCGGTTGCATGGTGATCACCGCTGCGCAGAACTGCACCTCGGACCAGGTCGTCGCGGCACTGCGGGAGCTTCGGGTCGAGAGCGTGCGGGACTTCCGGCGGCGGATCCAGGCGGACATCGATTCGGGCGTCCTGCCTCCCCACGCCGATGCGGGGGCCCTCGCCCGCTACACCGGAGCCGTCATCCAGGGAATGTCCCAGCAGTCGCGGGACGGAGCGAGCCGGGAGGAACTGGAAGCGCTCGCGGAACTTGCCATGCGCGCCTGGCCGGCAGAACCCGACGGGACCTGAACGTGCCGCCGAGGGGGCCGGTCCACGCCCTCACATCTCGGCGGCGGCCCGGGTGCCGCATCCTGGATGGACCGGCAGCCGGCTGCATTAGATTGGTTGTTGACCGTCGGCACGGACATACGAAGGAGCCCATCGGGTGACCAGCACTCTGACCCTGCAAGCCCTGGGGAAGCTGAGGACCACCCCTGGTGGGCAGCTCGACTGCCAGGTCACCTTCGCCGACGGACCGGGAACGTCGCGGACGGTCGCCCATGTGGAACGCGAGTTGCCGCCCGGTGGCATACCCGCCTACCTCGCGGCCCGTAAGAGCGGCGCCCGCTCCTTCGTCCTGTGGGCGGACGAGCACCGCCAGGCACGGGTCGCCACCCTGGTCACCGTCTCCGCGAGCGGGGGACGGGCACAGTTCCAAATCCTCGGCCCGCAGGGCGAACTGCTCGGTGTGCTCACGCGCGACAAGGCGTTCAGCCGGGGACTGCGCACGCGCTGGACCGTGAGCCGCTCCGGTGCCCCCGACGCGGTGGGGTACAAGGGCCGGCTCTTCTGGTGGTGCGCGTGGTGGCTCTGCGCACCCCTGCTGCCGCTCATGCTCGTGGCCGTCCTGTTCGGCGGCGGCGGCGGGGACTTCCCCCGCGGCCCCCGCCGCATCAAGTGGCGCTCGGCGGGACAGATCCCACTGGAGTTCAAGTCGTCCGGGAACACGGTGAAGCTGTACGCGCCGGACCTCGACTGGCGGCTCGGAGCAGCCCTCACCGCGTTGATCCCCTCCTTCGACGGCTGGATCGGCGGTCCCTGGGACGCGCGGAAGGACTGAGTTCAGTCCACGCGGGGCGCCCAGGCACGGGCGGAGGTGTCGTACTCGTAGGGGGTCAGGCCCTCGACGGCGCTGGTGCGGAACGGGCGGCCGCGGTCGTCGATCCGTGCGGTGCCCGCGCGGCCCTGGGACGACCAGTCCAGCTCCAGGTACCAACTGCAGTCACAGGAACCGGTCCTGGCGGTGACGAGCAGCACCTCGGGGTCCTCGGCGGACACCCTGTAGGGCATGCTCACCGCCGGGATCGGCGTGCCTGCGTCGTTTCCGGCGGTCGCGCGGGCGATGGGCCGGTCCTTGTCCAGGTCCACGGCGAAGGTTCGCGGGGTGAGGGAGCCGCCGCAGCCCTGGGCCATGGAGTACGCGTTGCCAGGAGCGGGATCGGCACGGCCGGTCACGCGTACCCGTAACGCTTCGAGGACCACAGCGGTGTCGGACGTCCCCTGCACGGACAGTTTCACGATCGTCTCACCGCCGTGCACCGCCCGCTGGGTCGCCGCCCAGGTGGCGTCGTCCTGCGCGGCCGGGGGCGGCGGTACGCGCTCCGGGGGCTCGGCGATGACGTAGTCGTGACCGCAGCCGAACGCCCAGGCATGGGAGTCGACGGTCCAGGTGAGGGGAGGCCCCGCGGATGCGGAGCCCGACGGGGCGCTCGTGGCACCGGCCGGTTCCGAGGGCTTGGGCCGGGGTCCCGGAGAGCTCTCGGTGCCGTTCTTCGGACCGCCGGACGGCGACGCGGAGCGGGTGTTCGAGGCCGTGGGGCCAGTGGTCGCGGACGTGGTCGCGGAGGCGGCCGATGCGGTCCGTGCACCGCCGTCGCCGGCGTCCCGGCCGCCCGGCAGCAGGGACAGACCTCCCACACCGACGAGCACGGCACATACGGCGGCTGCGGCGCGCCTGCGTCGGTACCAGGGGCGGGGGCGGGGATCGCGGGGTGTGGGCGCCGGGCCGCTCACCAGGTCTTCCGTGTCCGCCGGGTCGTCGGCGTCCCCGGTCGTGGAGGTGCCGTCGTCATCGCTGTCGCTGTCGCTGTCGCCTGGCTGCCGGTCCGCCGGGTCGTCCGAGCTCCCCTCCGCCTCCCCAACGGCCCCGACCGGGCTGGAGCGTTGCCGGGCGGCCACGGCCAGGAGCCAGCGGCGGTGGAGCTCCAGACGTTCCGCACCCGACGCCCCGCACAGGGCCGCGAAACGCTCCACGGGCGCGAAGTCGAGCGGGACGGCCTCGCCGGTGCAGTAGCGGTGCAGCGTGGACGTGTTCATGTGGAGACGGCGGCCGAGCGAACCGTAACTGCGGTCCGTACGCTCCTTCAGCTCCCGCAGCAGCGCCGCGAACTGTGCCACGGAGTCCTGTGTCGGCACCGTCACCTCCGCATTCGTCAGGCTCGAGCCGGTCCTGGGAGCAGGCGTCCCGGGGTGGGGACCTCATCCCAGGCACCCATATATCTGCACGTCAGAGGGGCTGGGATGGTTCCACCCCGGCCGATCCGGCGGCTGGCCTTGCGCCGCCCGGCCGCGACCGCCGATGCTCGTGGTGCCGCCCCGACCCCGCCTGACGCACCGGCACCGTCACGGCGACCGGCGCGGCGACTTCGGCGTACGACGGCCGGCGCGAAGACGTCGGGTCGTCACCGCCGCATCCCACGACGCATCCCATCACGCACTCCACACGAGGGACACCCATGCCCATGCACACCCGCGCCGCCGTGCTCGCCACCGCGCTCTCCGTCGTCGCTCTCGCCGCCTGCACCACACCGACCCAGGTTCAGGAGGGCTCGGCACAGGGGAAGGTCGCCGCAGCGCAGCAGGCCGCCGCGCCGGACAAGGCCGACACATCCGAGGAGGCCGGGGCCCCGGCAGAGGCCGCCGCACAGGCGAAGGCCGCCCCGCCCGCGTTCCTCAAGGCGTCCGAACTGCCGCCGCACCCCTCGTCCGACTGGATCGCGGGGCCGGTCACCGACGGCTTCCCGGCGGAGCTCGCCTACTGCCTGGGCGAGGGCGTACCGGCCTACGACTACCGGCACCGGGTCTTCACCACCGATCTGGACACCGGCGCCGCGCAGGTCACCGTCGTCGCGGGCTCCGACGCCAAGGGCAAGGCGCTCGCCGCCCTGCTGAACGAGCAGATCAGCTCCTGTGCGGACCGGCTCGAACAGAACGACCCGGAGATCGAGGCCGAGGGCCGGGACTACGGCTCGCTGCCGGTCGAGGAGGGCGCGCGGGTGCACGGTCTGCACACCACGACGTCCTACGGCGCCACGGACATCCACCTGCTGTCCGTGGGCCGGGACGGCCGGACGGTGACCGTCGTGAGCTGGGGCCAGATGGGCACCTTCGCCGACGCGTCGGAGGCCGCCTTCAAGAACACGACGACCACGGCGGTCAATAAGCTCCACTGACGCCCCGACAGGCCGCAACGCGAACCGACCGACCGACTGCACGCACGCACGACCACCATGAAAGCCGGGGCGTCCTCCCACCGCGGGGGAGCCGGGAGGACGCCCCCGCCGTACATACGCGGCCGTACACGCGGCTCGTGCCCGTTGCCGCGCGGTTCGGCGGTGCGTTGCCTCCCTGCTTCATTACCGTCGCCCGCCGAACTCCCAGAGGTGCACCTCGACGTCGGCGTACCTGTCCGGAGCAAGGACGGCGCGTGCCGTGTCCGGGTCAGGAGCACCGAGCAGCACCGCTGTACCCAGCCAGGTGTCGCCGTCGTCGGACAGCAGCGGCCCGAACGCGATCAGCCCGTCCCGGTCCGGCGGCAGGACGAGGCCGGCAGGGCGGGCCGGACCGAGGCCGAGTACCAGGTAGCGGTTGCCGCCGGCCGGGCCACCGGGGAACTCCCACATGGTGCGGCCCAGCATGTTGTGCCACCGGCGCAGCAGCACATCACGGTACGCGCCGGCCTGGTAGTTGGGCTCGTCGAAGGCGAACGCGCGGGCGGCAGCGGGATCCGGCAGGTCGACGGCGTGGACGCTGCCGATGGGCGTCTCGCCGTCGGCGGCGAAGACCGGGCCGCGAGCGATGATCTCCTCGGCGTACCGGTCCATGTACGACCAGTGCTCCTGCAGCAGCGCGTCGCGCAGGGTGAGGGAGTCGGGCCGGTCGCGGTGGTAGCAGAAGAACTCCATGCCCATGACCTTCTCCGACGTACGGCGGCAGCTCTACGGGCTTCGCGGCGACGACCGCACTCTGTCCTGATCCGGTACGGTGACCGACGCCGAAAGTCACTCCACGAGGGGGAGTGGACGAAGGCCGGCGTCCAGCGCACGGATCAGCTCACCGACCCGTCCGCCGCCGGTCGGCGCCGTCGGGTAGCGCCTGAGCACTGCGACGACGGCCGGTGTCGCACGATGTACCACTTGCTCAAGGGTTTCGGCACCGACGCTCCGGTCGTCGCCCGCGACGAGTTCGGCTGCTCTGGCCGCGTAGGCACCGGCTCCGAGAATGTGCTTGACCTGGGTGGCCTTGGCCAGCGGATGCAGGTAGGCGGCGCCTGCCGCGGACATCGCCGACCACGCCGCCTCGCGGGCCGCCGCGGTGTCCGCGCACTTGGCCGCCTTGAGGGCCGCAGAGGCTGTGTCGCGCAGAGACCTACCGCGTTCGCCGCCCCGAGCGAACTCCCACGCGGCGCCGACAGCGTCCCGAGGACGCGAATCGTCCGGCTGATCGGCCTCGAATATCTCAAGCACCACCTCTGCACACACCGCGGCGAACGCGGTGACCTCACGAAGGTCCTGCTTGCTCAGATCGATCTCGCTCGCGTCCCCTGTCATGGTTTCCATCCTCCACGCTCGCGCCGGAATGCCGCACCGTTTCCACGCGCCGGGGAGCGGCCGGAGTCACCACCGGACGAGGGGCGTCCACGCGGTGCCGCCCCACGTGCCGATCCCGGCAGCCGTGGAGCCGCACCCCGCGTCCTCACCCGTCAGTCGACGGCGAGGGTCACCGCCCCCACCGGACAGGCCCGCACGGCCTCCTTCACCAGCGGATGCTCCCCGGGTGCCCCCGCACCGCCGGGGAGCACCTCGCTGAAGCCGTCGTCGTCCTGCGTGAACACGTCCGGAGCGGTCAGCGCGCACATGCCGGCCCCCACACAGAGGTCCTTGTCGACCAGGATGCCCATACCGCTCACCAGGCCACGGGCAGTTCGACCAGGCCCTGGATCGTGTCCCCGGGTTTGTGCGGGATCTCCTGTGCGGGCACAGCGAGCCTGAGGTCCGGCAGCCGTTCGAAGAGCGTACGCAGCGCGATGTCGAGCTCGGCACGGGCCAGGTTCTGGCCCAGGCACTGGTGGATGCCGAAGCCGAAGGCGAGATGGTGGCGGGCGGACCGGTCCCAGTCGAGCGTCTCCGGCTGTGCGAACACGTCGCCGTCGCGATTGATGAGCGAGGTCGCGAAGACCACACCCTCACCCTTGCGGATCGTGACCCCGGCCACGTCGATGTCCTCGGCCGCCAACCGCTGCAGTCCCTCGGCGATGGACAGGAACCGCAGCAGCTCCTCGACCACGACGGCCGTCGTCGTCTCCCCGGCCCGCAGAGCCGCCAGTTGCTCGGGGTGGCGCAGCAACGTGAACGTGCCGAGCGAGATCATGTTCGCCGTCGTCTCGTGCCCGGCGACGAGCAGGATCACGGCGAACGAAATCAGTTGCTCGCGGTCGATCGGCCCGTCCGGGTGGTCCCGGTGGATCAGCTCGTCGAGGAGCCCGTCCCCCGGATCCGTCCGTTTGCGGTCGATCAACGCACCCAGGTACTCCTCGAGTTCGTCCCGGGCCCTTTCCACATCGGCCGCACCGGGGCCGCACAGGAGCCGCCGCGAGCACTCCTCGAAGAAATCGTGGTCGGCGTACGGCACGCCGAGGAGCGCGCAGATCACCATCGACGGCACCGGCAGTGCGAACGCGCTCACGAGTTCGGCCGGCGGCCCCTGCCGTTCCATCGCGTCGAGCAGCCGGTCCACGGTCTCCTGGATACGCGGACGCAGCCCGCCGATCCGCTTCAGGGAAAAGCTCGGGATGAGCATCCTGCGCTGGGTGTTGTGCTCGGGATCGTCGACACCGAGCAGGGCCACGCGGCGCTGCTGCAGGTTGGCGAGCCGTTCGGTCATCACGGGGAAGTCGCGGTGGGTGCGGTCGGTGGACAGCCGCGGATCGGCCAGCAGCCGGCGGGCCAGGTCGTGTCCGGTGACCGCCCAGACCGGACGTCCGTCGAAGAGGGTGATCCGGCTCAGCGGGCGGCCCGTGCGCAGCGGCGCGTACCCGGCGGGCGGGTGGTAGGGACAGTTGCGGTCCTGCGGGAAGGACGTCACGGGGCTCGATGCGGTGGCAGGGCCGGTCGGGTCGAGGTCCTGGCGGACCGGTTCCGTCGTGGATTCCGTCATGGGAGCGGATCGCCTCGCATTGTTCGGTCGTGGGCGCGGAGCTGGTCGGTCCGCACCTCACCTGCCATTGGATGCCCCAGGCATCTACCTGTCGACGGACGGACCGGCCAGTTCACTCTGACGCCGGATCTGGCCAGGGTTGTTCGTACGCGTTCGAATCGTGTGGCATTTGCTCAGTTCCGGCGGGTGCCGGGAGCTCGCGCCGGGTAGGTCACCTGCCTGCCGGCGGCCGGAACCGGTCCGGAACGCGACCGGAATCATGCCGTCCGCTGTCGCCGCAGTGTGTTTCCCGTGGCGTCGGTGCCGCGCCGGGCACTCTCGTGGTCGCGGTACGTCCACGGCCTCGTCCGCGCGGGGCGGGAATGCCGGCGGCCGGACCATGCTGCCGTGGCCCGGCCGACGACGAAGGCCCGCAGGCCCGTATTCGAAAAACGGTCGCGCCTCAGTCCGTCGAGACGCCCATGCCCGTGCGGACCAGGGCCAGGACCTCCTCGTCCGTGAGGCCCAGGCCCCGGGCGTCGGCGACGAGGGACTGCACCCGGTCCAGGAGCTGGGCGCGGGCCTGGGTGCCGGGTGCGTCCAGGACCATCGCACCGCGGCCGCGCCGCAGTTCGATCATTCCTTCGTCGCGCAGGCGCTGGTAGCCGCGCAGGACCGTGTGGATGTTGATCCCCAGCGAGTCGGACAGGGCGCGGGCCGCCGGGAGGCGGTCCCCCGGGGCCACCTCCCCGTCCGCGATGGCCCGCCGCACCCGGGCGGCGATCTGGTCGCCGAGCGGGACGGCGGAGCCGGGTTCGATGCGGAAGAGCATGTCAGGGCCTCGCGCTCGCTTCGTTCCGAGTGGTGCCGGCCGGCGGGACGGTCCGTGGGATGAGCGAATTCAGCAGGGCCGCCGCGGTGGCGGAGTCGTCCACGGTCACGGCGATCTCGCGGCCGTTCGCCCGCTTCACCACCAGCGCCTCCCCCGAGCGCAGGATGATCCCGGTGGCGCCCGGACGGATCCGCCAGCCCCATCCGCCGAAGTCGCCGAGCGGACTGACCGGCCGGCTCGACGCCCCGGACATGCCGGCCAGAGGCACCTGGATCCGGGGCCGGGGGAGCGCGGCCGACGAGACGCCCAGGCCGCGGGGGCCGACGGTGACGGTGATGCGGGAGAAGCTCAGCATCAGCAGCCCGAGGAGGGCGAGCGGTACGCCCACCGGCCAGCCCGTCGGCACCGCCAGCGCGCACCCCAGGACGGTGAGGACGAGCCCGAGCAGGGCCAGCGGCCTGGACGAGACGGTGCGGGTCCATCCGGCGACCTCGCCCTCGGCCAGGTCGAGCCGGCCGGCATCGGCCCCAGCCTGACCAGAGAGGCCGTTCGGCAGCCTCAGGCACCGGGTGACCAGCCATCCGACGAGGCCCATGGCCATGCCGACGAGCAGGGCGGCGATCTGGTGCCACAGCGGCGTCCGGGCATCGGCCGCCGCATCGGCGGCATCGGCGTTGACCAGAAGCACGGAGACCAGGGCGGACGTCACGAGACCGGCGGTCCCGTAGCCGGTGACGACCGACCAGCGGGCGGACGTCGCGCGTCGCGTGCCGGCGAGGACGAAGAGCGCGCCGATGCCCACCGTCAGTCCGGCGCACAGGAAGGCGAATCCGGTCCGTCCGGTGAACCCGTCCGGGACGATTCCGGAGAAATGTGTGGCGAGCGGGTCGGGCAGCCGGTCGCGGAGAACGGCGAGGAGCGCCAGTTCCACCGCGAGCGCGACGGCGAAGGGAAGGGCTGTGAGCGCGGCCATGGTGCCGCGCCCTGTCATCTGCTGCATGTTTTACCCCCTTGTTCGCATCATAATAGAACAATGAGCGGGGATGGAGGCAACCGGGGAGGGGTCCGGGCGGGGCGTAGGCAGGCGAACGGCCTCGCGGCCGGGTCGGGACGCGCTCGAAAAGCGGGTGAGTTTACCCACCCAGATCGCCCGTCACACGCCGCAACACCCTCTTTTGTTCGCCTGAGCGGCTGAAGTTTTGTTGATCTGTGGCCAGTTGAGGGGGGAAGGGGCCTACCCTTCACTGGGTGAACCAGTTGAAGTCGCGCGCACCCCACACCGAAGCCGAGCTGCCCGGGGGAGCCGGCCTGCCCGGCGCGCTGCCCGGCAGCCTCTCCGACGAGCTGCGTGCCGAGCTGATCGCCTTCCGGCGTGATCTGCACATGCACCCCGAGCTCGGCAACCAGGAGTTCCGCACCACCGCGGCCATCAAGGCCCGGCTCGAGAGAGCGGGACTGGCGCCGAAGGTGCTCCCGACCGGGACCGGACTCGTCTGTGACGTGGGGGAATGGGACGGCGTGACGCCGATGCTGGCCCTGCGGGCCGACATCGACGCGCTGCCGATCCCCGACACCAAGGCGGGCGTCCCCTACCGGTCCACCGTGCCCGACCGGGCGCACGCCTGCGGTCACGACGTCCACACGACCGCCGTCCTCGGTGCCGGGCTCGTACTCACCGAGCTCGACCGGCAGGGGCTGCTGCCGCACCCCGTACGCCTGCTCTTCCAGCCGGCCGAGGAGGTGCTGCCCGGCGGGGCGGCCGACGCCATCGAGTCCGGGGTGCTGGAAGGCGTCGGGCGGATCCTCGGGGTGCACTGCGACCCCAAGGTGGACGTGGGGAAGATCGGGCTCCGGATCGGTGCGATCACCTCGGCCTGCGACCGGCTGGAGGTCACCCTCGACGGCCCCGGCGGGCACACCGCCCGGCCGCACCTGACCACGGATCTGGTCACCGCCGCCGCCCGGGTGGCCATCGACGTCCCCGCGCTGATCGCCCGCCGGGCCGACGCACGGGCCGGTCTCGCCGTCACCTGGGGGCGGCTGGAGACCGGGCACGCGCCCAACGTCATCCCGCAACACGCCGAGCTGTCCGGAACGGTTCGCTGCCTCGATCTGGACGCGTGGCGCGAGGCGCCGGACCTGGTCCACGCGGCAATCGACGAGGTGGCCGGAATGCATCGGGCCAAGACGGTGATCAACTACATCCGCGGGGTGCCGCCCGTCGTCAACGACGCCGAGTCGATCGGCCTGCTGGACGCCGCGATGACCGCCCGGCGCGGACCGTATGCGATCGAGGACACCGAACAGAGCCTGGGCGGGGAGGACTTCTCCTGGTACCTGGAGCACGTCCCGGGCGCCATGGCCAGGCTCGGAGTGCGTACACCCGGAGACACCCGCGGCCTGGACCTGCACCGGGGGAACTTCGACGTGGACGAGGAGGCGATCACCGTCGGGGTGGAGCTGTTCACCGCCTCGGCGCTGCTCGACGGCAACCACTCGTAACCGGACAGGACACCTTCTGTTCGCGACGATCCGATAACGGCTTCCGTACAGGTCATTATCTGACATCTACGCGCGTTACGATCTCGGCGAAACCAGCGCCGGAAGAGGCGCTTCGGTCAGGTTTGAAGGAGCCTTCCCTTGCGCCGGATCACCAGGATTGCCACCGTGGGCATTATGTCCGCGGCGCTCGCGCTCAGCGTCACCGCGTGTGGCGACTCGTCCTCCTCGTCGAGCAGCAGCTCCGACTCCAAGGACAACAAGGCCGCCATCGCGTACGACATCGGCGGTCGCGGCGACCAGTCGTTCAACGACGCCGCGTACGCGGGTCTGGCCCGCGCCGAGAAGGACCTCGGCGTCAAGGGCACCGAGGCCGAGCCCTCCGAGGGCGAGTCGGACGCGGACAAGGTCCAGCGCCTCACCTCGCTGGCCCGTGCCGGCAACAACCCGGTGATCGGCGTCGGGTTCGCCTACGCGCCCGCCATCAAGAAGGTCGCGCCGAAGTTCCCGAAGATCACCTTCGGCATCATCGACGACGCCTCGGTGACCGGCGACAACATCGCCAACATCGTCTTCAACGAGGAGCAGGGCTCCTACCTCGCGGGTGTCGCCGCCGCCAAGGTCACCAAGACCAAGACGGTCGGCTTCATCGGTGGCGTCGAGACCCCGCTGATCAAGAAGTTCGAGGCGGGCTACGCGCAGGGCGTCAAGGACACCGACCCGTCGGTCAAGGTGATCCCGCAGTACCTCACCCAGCCGCCGAACTTCGACGGCTTCTCCAAGCCCGACCTCGGCAAGGCCGCGGCCCAGGGCCAGCTCGACAAGGGCGCCGACGTGGTCTACTCGGCGGCCGGTCTGGCCGGTTCCGGTGCGATCGAGGCCGTCTCCAAGGCCGGTAAGTGGAACATCGGAGTCGACTCCGACCAGTACGCCCAGGAAGGCCTCGCCGCCTACAAGGAGTCCATCCTGACCTCGGTCACGAAGGACGTCGAGGACTCCGTCTTCAACCTGATCAAGTCCGTCCAGGACGGCAAGCCCGAGAACGGCGAGGTCCGCTACGGCCTCGACAAGGACGGCGTCGGCCTGGCCATGTCCAACCCGGCGTTCACCAAGATGACCGAGGTCATCGCCGCCGTGGACAAGGCCAAGCAGGAGATCATCGACGGCAAGATCACCGTCAAGACCGCCCCGTAACGACCCCGGTCGTACGGCTGGATCCCGTGGGCCCGGAGCGCGCAGCGTCGCTGCTCCGGGCCCACGGGGTGCTCCTCGAAGAAGTTCCGCCCGTTGCGGTGCCCCCTCGGACAGGCCCCGAACTCCGGCGTTCTGGCCGTGCTGTGCGCATGCGCTTGACGATTCGGCAACGCTACGCGTGTAGACAGCCCTCAGGCGCGATAACTTCACCCCGCCCCTTTGCCCCTCCGCTCCCGCTCCTGTCCGGCCAAGGAGAGTGCGTCATCAACGCGTCCAGCAGCCCCCCCGCCGTAGAACTGCACGGCATCACCAAGCGTTTCCCCGGCGTTGTCGCCAACCACGACATCGGCATCACCGTCCGCAAGGGCACGGTCCACGCCCTCGTCGGCGAGAACGGTGCCGGCAAGTCCACCCTGATGAAGATCCTCTACGGCATGCAGAAGCCGGACGAGGGGACCATCGCCGTGGACGGCGAGCAGGTCTCGTTCAACAACCCGGGCGACGCCATCGCGCGCGGTATCGGCATGGTGCACCAGCACTTCATGCTCGCCGACAACTTCACCGTCCTGGAGAACGTCGTCCTCGGCGGCGAGAAGTTGTACGGCATCGGCTCCGCCGCACGTAAGAAGATCAAGGAGATCTCCGACGCGTACGGCCTGGGGGTCCGGCCCGACGCGCTCGTCGAGGACCTCGGGGTCGCCGACCGCCAGCGCGTGGAGATCCTCAAGGTCCTCTACCGCGGCGCCCGCATCCTCATCCTCGACGAGCCGACCGCGGTGCTCGTCCCGCAGGAGGTCGACGCGCTCTTCGCGAACCTCCGCGAGCTCAAGGCCGAGGGCCTCACCGTCATCTTCATCTCGCACAAGCTCGGCGAGGTCCTCTCCGTCGCCGACGAGATCACGGTGATCCGGCGCGGCACGACGGTGGGCACCGCCGATCCCGCGCACACCACCACCAAGCAGCTCGCCGAGCTGATGG
Organism: Streptomyces sp. NPDC025273; assembly: GCF_040638585.1. Lineage (NCBI taxonomy): Bacteria > Bacillati > Actinomycetota > Actinomycetes > Kitasatosporales > Streptomycetaceae > Streptomyces > Streptomyces sp. NPDC025273. The sequence continues at coordinate 167,390 of NZ_JBEZYP010000010.1, read as the reverse complement.
TGGGCAGCGAACTGCCGTCCCCCGAGACCCGCGAGTCCACGGTGACGGATGTGCCGATGCTTCGCGTCGAGGGGCTGTCCCTCTCCGTGACGGACCCGGACGGAGCCGTCCGTGACGTCCTGTCCGATGTCGGCTTCACCATCCACAAGGGTGAGGTCCTCGGCATCGCGGGCGTCGAGGGCAACGGCCAGACCGAGCTGATCGACGCGCTCATCGGGATGAGGGCGGCCGACGGCGGGGTGATCACCCTGGGCGACGAGGACATCTCCCGCGCGCCCACGCGCAAGCGGCGCGAGGACGGCATCGGCTACATCCCCGAGGACCGGCACCGGCACGGAGTCCTGCTGGACGCACCGCTCTGGGAGAACCGCATCCTCGGCCACGTCACCGAGAAGCCCAACAGCCGGGGCTTCCTGCTGGACCCCAAGGCGGCCCGCACCGACACCGAGCGCATCGTGCGTGAGTACGACGTCCGCACCCCGGGCATCGAGGTCACGGCCGGCTCCCTCTCCGGCGGCAACCAGCAGAAGCTGATCGTCGGCCGTGAGATGAGCCACGGCCCCAAGCTCCTGATCGCCGCCCACCCCACCCGTGGCGTGGACGTCGGCGCGCAGGCGCAGATCTGGGACCAGATCCGCGAGGCCCGCCGCGGAGGCCTCGCCGTCCTGCTCATCTCGGCGGACCTGGACGAGCTCATCGGGCTCTCCGACACCCTGCGCGTCATGTACCGCGGGCAGCTCGTCGCGGACGCCGACCCCGCCACCATCACCCCCGAGGAACTGGGCTCGGCCATGACCGGTGCCGCCGCCGGTCACCTCGAAGCAGCACCGGAGGACGAGGCCCGATGAAGAAATTCGACAAGGACCGGCTGATCCTGGGCTTCGCCGGGCCGGTACTCGCCCTGGTCGTGGCCTTCGCGCTCAGCACCCTGGTGCTGCTCGTGTCGAACCGCGACCCGTTCGAGCTGTACCGGCTGCTGTTCGAACAGGCGTCGTACTCCGACGTGCAGGTGCTGATCATCAACCAGGCCGGCACGTACTACCTCGCCGCTCTCGCGGTCGCGGTCGGCTTCCGGATGAACCTCTTCAACATCGGCGTCGACGGCCAGTACCGCCTCGCGGCGATGATGGCCGCCCTGGTCGGCGCGAGCGTCGACCTCCCCGGACCGCTCCAGATCGCCCTGATCGTCATCGTGGCGATGCTGGTGGGCGCGTTCTGGGCGGGCATCGCGGGCATCCTCAAGACGACCCGGGGAGTGAGCGAGGTCGTCGCGACGATCATGCTCAACTCCATCGCCACCTCGCTGATCGCCTGGCTGATCCTGCCGAAGAACTTCGGTGACCAGGCGGCAGGTTCCAACAACCTGACCACCGGCGAGATCCCGGAGTCCGGCTGGTTCCCGGGCCTGTCCCTGGGCGCCGAGTCCGGAGAGATCTACGGCTTCACCTTCGTCGCCGCCGGCTGCGGCCTCGTCTACTGGTTCGTCCTGAACCGCACCCGGTTCGGTTTCGACCTGCGGGCCACGGGCGCCAGTGAGAGCGCCGCCCAGGCGTCCGGCGTCGATGCCAAGAAGATGATCCTGACCTCCATGCTGATCTCCGGCGCGGTCGCTGGTCTGGCCGGCATGCCGACGCTGCTGGGCGACACCCACACCTACAGCCTCGACTTCCCGGTCGGCATCGGCTTCACCGGCATCACCATCGCGCTGCTCGGCCGCAACCACCCCGTGGGCATCGCCCTCAGCGCCCTGCTGATCGCGTTCCTGGACAAGGCGTCGTCCCCGCTCGACCAGTTCGGGTTCGAGAAGGAGATCGCCACGATCATGCAGGGCCTGATCGTGATCTCCGTCGTCATCAGCTACGAACTGGTCCGGCGTTACGGGACCCGACGTCAGCAGCAGAAGGTCGGCGAAGAGCTCGCCGCCGGCCACGCCCTCACGACCGAGAAGGAGGCGGCCCTGTGAGCACCAGCAAAGTCTCCGCCGCACGCGTCGCACACAAGAAGGGCGGCCGCCGCAAGCTCTCCCTGCCCGTCGTCCTCCTGATCATCGCCGGCGCGCTCGCCCTCGTCTCGCTGGTCCGCCTGATCAGCGGTGCGGACGACGTGACCTCCGTGGGCCAGGTCGCGGGCGCACTGGAACTGGCCGTTCCCATCGGCCTCGCCGGTCTCGGCGGCCTGTGGGCCGAGCGGGCGGGCGTCGTCAACATCGGCCTCGAAGGCATGATGATCCTCGGCACCTGGTTCGGCGCCTGGGCCGGCTTCCAGTGGGGCCCGTGGATGGGCGTGCTGTTCGGCATCGTCGGCGGTGCGCTCGGCGGTCTGCTGCACGCGGTCATCACCGTCACCTTCGGCGTGAACCACATCGTCTCCGGTGTGGCGATCAACATCCTCGCCGTCGGAGTCACCCGCTACCTCTCGAACTTCACCTTCGCCGAGGAGCCCGGCGGTTCCTCCAAGCAGTCACCCCGGCTGGAGGAGATCGACAAGATCACCGTTCCGGGTCTGTCGGACTGGATGCAGGACCTCCAGCAACAGCACTGGTTCTTCGTCTCCGACCTCGCCGGAATCATCGGCGGGCTCGTCACCGGTCTGTCCCTGCTGACCGTCGTCGCCCTGCTTCTGATCCCCGTCACCTGGTGGGTGCTGTGGCGCACGGCCTTCGGCCTGCGGCTCCGCTCCTGCGGAGAGAGCCCCGTGGCCGCCGAGACCCTCGGCGTGAACGTCTACAAGTACAAGTACATCGCCGTCACCATCTCCGGCGGTCTGGCCGGACTCGGCGGCGCCTTCCTCGCCATCGTGGCCACCAGCATCTACCAGGAGGGCCAGACCGGCGGCCGCGGCTACATCGGTCTCGCCGCGATGATCTTCGGTAACTGGATGCCGGGCGGAATGGCCCTGGGCGCCGGGCTCTTCGGCTTCACCGACAGCCTCAAGCTGCGCGGCGGTGCCGAGAACGTGCACGCGATGCTGCTGCTCCTGGCGATCCTGCTGGTGATCGCCGCGGTCTGGCAGCTGTACCGGAAGAAGTACGTGGCCGCGGCGGTCTCGGCCGCCTGCTCCGCGCTGCTGTTCACCTGGTACGCGCTGACGGACCAGGTCCCCAGCCAGTTCGTCGACGCCGCCCCGTACGTCACCACGCTGCTGGTGCTCGCCCTGTCGGCGCAGCGGCTGAGGATGCCGAAGGCCGACGGTCTGCCGTACCGCAAGGGCGAGGGCAAGTGACACCCTCGTCCGCGGACGCCGCGCCGGTCGACTGGGAGGCGCTGCGCACGGCCGCCCGGGACGCCATGTCCCGGGCGTACGCCCCGTACTCGGGCTACCCGGTCGGCGTCGCGGCCCTCGTCGACGACGGGCGCACGATCGTCGGCTGCAACGTCGAGAACGCGTCGTACGGCATCGGCCTGTGCGCCGAGTGCGGCCTGGTCTCCCAGCTGGCCGCCACGGGCGGCGGCCGGCTGACCCACTTCACCTGCGTGGACGGCACGGGCGCGGTGCTCGTGCCGTGCGGGCGCTGCCGGCAGCTGCTGTACGAGTTCGGAGGACCGGAGCTCGTCCTGGAGACGCCGGACGGACTCCGGACGCTCGACGAGATGCTGCCGCAGGCCTTCGGACCGCAGAACCTGGGGTAGTGCGGGCGGGGGCCGCCGGAAACGTCCGGCGGCCCCCTCGCCCCCGATCGCGGGGCCTACCCGCTCCGGGCCGCCCGGCTCGGCGATCCACCCATCTCTATGCGCGTAGAGTCATTCGGGACTCCCGCGTACGTAACCGGCCGGAAGGACTCCCTCCCATGGACGCCATCTCCGTCATCCGCACCAAGCGGGACCGGGGCGAGCTCAGCCCCGAGCAGATCGACTGGGTCATCGACGCGTACACCCGCGGCGAGGTCGCCGACGAGCAGATGTCCGCACTGGCCATGGCGATCCTGCTGAACGGCATGAACCGTACCGAGATCGCCCGCTGGACCGCCGCGATGATCGCCTCCGGCGAGCGGATGAACTTCGACGCGCTGTCCCGCCCCACCACCGACAAGCACTCCACCGGCGGCGTGGGCGACAAGATCACCCTGCCGCTCGCCCCGCTGGTCGCCGCCTGCGGTGCGGCCGTGCCGCAGCTCAGCGGCCGGGGGCTCGGGCACACCGGCGGCACGCTCGACAAGCTGGAGTCCATTCCCGGCTGGCGCGCCCACCTCTCCAACACCGAGATGATGAACGTCCTGGACACCACCGGCGCGGTGATCTGCGCCGCGGGCGACGGCCTGGCCCCCGCCGACAAGAAGCTGTACGCGCTCCGCGATGTCACCGGCACCGTCGAGGCCATCCCGCTCATCGCCAGCTCGATCATGTCCAAGAAGATCGCCGAGGGCACCGGCGCGCTCGTCCTGGACGTCAAGGTCGGCTCCGGCGCGTTCATGAAGACCATCGAGGACGCCCGCGAGCTGGCCTCCACCATGGTCGCGCTCGGCACGGACAGCGGTGTGCGGACGGTCGCGCTGCTCACCGACATGTCCACCCCGCTCGGCCTGACCGCGGGCAACGCCCTGGAGGTGCGCGAGTCCGTCGAGGTCCTCGCCGGCGGCGGCCCCCAGGACGTCGTCGACCTGACCCTCGCGCTGGCCCGCGAGATGCTCGACGCGGCCGGGCTCAAGGACGCCGATCCGGAGAAGGCCCTGGCCGACGGCTCCGCCATGGACGTCTGGCGGCGCATGATCTCCGCCCAGGGCGGCGACCCGGACGCCGAACTCCCCGTCGCCCGCGAGCAGCACGTGATCACGGCCCCGTCCTCCGGTGTGCTGACCCGCCTGGACGCGTACGACGTCGGCGTCGCCGCCTGGCGCCTCGGCGCGGGCCGGGCCCGCAAGGAGGACCCGGTGCAGGCGGGCGCGGGCGTCGAGCTGCACGCCAGGCCCGGCGACCCGGTGACCGAGGGGCAGCCGCTGCTGACCCTGCACACGGACACCCCGGAGAAGTTCGCGTACGCGCTGAAGGCCCTGCCCGGTGCGTACGACATCGCCCCGGCCGGCACGCCGTTCACCGCCACGCCGGTCGTGCGGGAACGTATCGCCTGACCTGCGCTTTACCCCTTCGGGTGAACGGGACCGGTGGACCACCGCCGGTCCCGTTCGGCATGCTGGACTCGGTGACGTACCGATAAGAGGAGACCGCCATGAGCGCACTCACCGTCGATCCCGTGCCGGGCCACGGCCAGGGGTGGGACGACCTCGTCCGTATCTGGGAAGAGACGGACGCGCCCGAGGGCTGCAAGGTGGAGATCATCGAGGGGATCGTCACCGTGTCGCCACCGCCGTCCAAGGACCACAACACCACCGCGGAGCTGCTCCAGCGCAGGCTGTACTCCGTGATCCCGGAGGACTGGGGGATCTACCAGACCCTCGGTGTCTCCGTGCCCGGACGGGCCGGGCTGTACATCCCCGATCTCGTCGTCCTGCCGCGGGCGGTGGCGTCCGGACCCGGCAACCGCGTACCGGCGGAAGAGGTCCGGCTCGTCGTCGAGATCACCTCGCCGGCCAACGCCAACCATGACCGGATCGGCAAGGCGCACGGATACGCCAAGGCCGGGATCGAGCTGTTCCTGCTCCTCGACCCGTGGCACACCGGCCGTCCGACCGCCACCCTGTATGGGGAGCCGAGCGACGGCACCTACCGGGTCCTGGAAGCCGTCGAGTACGGCGAGACGCTGACGCTGCCGAAGCCGTTCGCACTGGACCTGGACACGGGGATGTTCCCGGTGAGCTGACACGCGTCGCGCGGCGGAGCGATGAGTTTCGGGCTGCGCGCCGGTCTGTGTGGTGTGGATGCCTTGACCCCGAACGCCCTCGTCCTCACCGGCCGCGTCACCCGCGCCGAGGTGCCGGAGCTCTGCGCCCGGCTGGAGGCCCTGCTCGACAGCCGCCCGGACGCGGGTGCGTCCGCCGCGGCCACCGTCGTGGACTGCGACGTGGGCGGTGTCATACGCCCGGATCTGGCCCTGGTCGAGGCGGTGGCCCGGCTGGGGCTCGTCGCACGCCGGGCCGGGGACGCCGAGCTCCGGCTGCGCAACGTCCCGGCCGAACTCTCGGCCCTGCTCGACCTCGTGGGACTGACGGACGTGGTGGGCCACATCCGGGTCGACCCCGACCCGGGGTGACCCGGCTCAGCGGGCCACGGCGTATCCCGGGCTGACGGCGCTCAGCGGCGGATCACGGCGTAATCGCACAGGCGCTGCACCGCTCTCGTCTCCATGTTCTCCGTCTTGAGCAGCGGGGCGGCGCTCGCCACGGGTGACGGTGCCACCCGCGCCGTCGCGCACGAGCCCTCCGGCTGGGGCCCGGGGGCGGCGTCGCCCGGGGCGCTGCCGGGCGCCGGCGCCGGGCGCGGGCCGGCCGTGGCGGACGGCTCGCCCAGCCACAGCGTCGCCGCCCAGCCGCCCGCCACGAGCAGCGCCCAGCCGGTCACCACCCGTCTGCCGAGCCTCACGGAGCGACGTCCTCCAGACGGTCCGGGAACCCGAACAGAGGGAACCAGCGCGCGGTGTCCAGGAAGCAGTGCATCCCGGTGACCGCACCGTCCGAGATGTCGATGACCTGCACCGCCCACGGCACGAAGCCCGGGCCGTCCGGATCCGGCTTGTACTGGGCGAAGGCCGGGGTGCCGTTGGCCACCGTCGCCAGCAGCCGGGAACCCGCGCAGGCCGCGCCGATGCTGAGCATGAAGCCCGTGATGTCCTCGTGTCCCCGCAGCCAGAGGTCGAACGGCGGCATGGTCATCACGGCGTCCTCATGGAGCAGCGCGGTCAGCGCCGCCATGTCGTAGCCCTCGAAGGCCGCCACGTACCGGTCGAGGAGCTTGCGCTGCTCCTCGTCCAGCGGGTTCGCGGTGTCGGGCGCCGAGCTGTCCGTGTCCGCCAGCGTCGCCCTCGCCCGCTGCAGCGCGCTGTTGACCGAGGCGACCGAGGTGCCGAGCAGTTCGGCGACCTCGCTCGCCCTCCACGCCAGGACCTCGCGCAGGATCAGCACCGCACGCTGCTTGGGCGGCAGATGCTGCAGGGCCGCGACGAACGCCAGGCGCACGGACTCGCGGGCGATCGCGGCCTCCGCCGGGTCGGTCACCGACGGCAGGACGCGGCCGTCCGGCATCGGCTCCAGCCAGGTGTTCTCCGGGCGGGGGATGAGCGCGGCCTGTGCCAGCGGACTCGGGCCGGTGAGGTCCACCGGCCTGGCCCGCTTGTTGCCCGCGTTCAGCATGTCCAGACAGACGTTCGTCGCGATGCGGTAGAGCCAGGAGCGGAGCGAGGAACGGCCTTCGAACTTGTCGATGCTGCGCCAGGCGCGCACCAGCGTGTCCTGGACCGCGTCCTCCGCCTCGAAGGCCGAGCCGAGCATCCGGTAGCAGTAACCGGTCAGCTCGACCCGGTGCTCCTCCAGACGACCGCCGATGTCGGTCGTCGCCAGATCACTCATCCCGCACTCCACCCCTGTTGTGTCGTGACACCGCTCACCCGGCACTGCGGAAGCTACCCCAGGCCACTGACAACGGGGGTGGGACGCGCGAAACCCCTGATCAGGTGCCGGGCTTGCGTCCGTAAACGAAGACGTCGTCGCCGTTCTTCAGCAGGTTCCAGTATGACTTCGCGTCCGACGGGCGCATGTTGACGCACCCCGCCGACCCGGGGTTGTTGTACATGGACTTGGTGACCGAGTGGAAGGCCTGACCCCCGTCGAAGAACTGCGCGTACGGCATCCGTACGTCGTAGAGCGTCGACCAGTGGTCGATGTTGCGCCAGTAGATCTTCGTCGAACCGGTCCGCGTCTCCGCGCCGTTGCGTCCCGTCCGCACCGGCACCGGCCCGAACCTCAGCTTGCTGCCGTCCTGGATCCAGCTCAGCTGCCGGGTCAGGTCCACGCAGGCGATGCGTCCCCTGTCGGTGGGGCACTTCTTCGCCGCGTTGGGGGTCTTCCCGGCCGCCTTCTGAGCGGTGATCGTCTTCATCGTGCGCCAGGTGACCGGCCCCGCGTACCCGATGGCGGGCGTGATGCCCTTCGCCACCTGGAACGAGCGGATCGCCTGGCAGTCCGCCGTCGACTGACGGCCGTCGGCGGTCCGCTTCAGGTACGTCTCGACCTGCTTCTGGTACGGGCCCGTCCCGGCCGTGCAGGACGCCGCCCGGGCGGCCGTCCCGGTGCCCAGCACCAGGGCAGGTGCGGCCAGCAGGCCGACGACGGACAGCGCGGTACCGCGCCGCATCCGTATGCCGTGTGTCTTCCCCATGATTCTCATGTACGTCCGCTCCCCTTCGCGTTCCCGTGCGGTGCCGTGACTCCGCTTGTTGGACGCGCGCCGGCCAGCCGCGGTTGTGCGCCGGCAGGTCTCAGTTGTGCACGGCCGCGGTGCGAAGGACCTGACGGCGCTCGGTCCGCGCGGCCCGGGTCCCGAAGAGCGTGATCGACACGACGCCCAGGACCGCGAGGAGGCCGAGCGCGACGGTGCCGGCCCACCCTCCGGTGTGGAAGGCCACCGCGCCGAGCGTGCCGCCCACACTGGAGCCCAGGTAGTACGCGGACTGGTACAGCGCCGACGCCTGGGCGCGGCCCGTGGTCGCCGTACGGCTCACGGAGGACGAGGCGACCGCGTGCCCGGCGAAGAAGCCGGCCGTGATCAGGACCAGGCCGAGCAGGACGACGGCCAGCCGGCCGGACAGGGAGAGCAGCAGACCCGCGGCCGTCGTGGAGACGGCCAGGTAGAGCGCGCCCCGGCGTCCCAGCCGGGCGACCAGCCGGCCGGCCGCGGCGGAGGAGACCGTACCGACGAGGTAGACCAGGAAGATCGAACCGACGACGCCCTGCGGGAGGTTGAAGGGCGCCTCGACGAGCCGGTATCCGATCACGGTGTAGACCGCGCCGAACACCGTCATGAACAGGGCGCCGATGGCGTACAGCCGGCGCAGCAGCGGGTCGGAGAGGTGGGTGGCGATGGTCTTCGCCAGGGCCTTGGGGTTCAGCGAACCGGGGGTGAAGTTCCGGGCCCTGGGGATCATGAAGTGGAAGACGACCGCGCACGCCAGGGCCAGCAGTCCGACGGCGCCCAGAGCCATGCGCCAGCCCCACAGCTGGGCGACCCAGCCGGTGAGGATCCGGCCGCTCATGCCGCCGACGCTGTTGCCCGCCACGAACAGACCGATCGCCGCCACCAGAGCCTTGGGCCGCACCTCCTCGGCCAGGTACGCCATCGCGGAGGCGGGCAGTCCGGCGAGTGCCGCGCCCTGGACCGCGCGCAGCGCGATCAGCCAGCCGAGCGACGGGGCGAAGGGGACGAGCAGCCCGATCAGCACCGCGACCGTCAGCGACGCGGTCATCATCTGACGCCGCCCGAAGCGCTCCGAGAGGGCGCTGAGCGGCAGCACGCACAGCGCCAGCGCACCGGTCGCCGCGGAGACCGTCCAGCTCGCCTGGCCCGCCGTGGCGCCGAAGGACGCGGACACGGCGGGCAGCAGGGCCTGGGTGGAGTACAGGAGCGCGAAGGTCGCGACCCCCGCGGCGAAGAGCGAGAAGCTCATCCGCCGGTAGCCGGGACGGCCCGGCTCCAGACGGGCCGGGGAGGCCGGGGTGAGGGCGGCGGTGGACGACGGAGCGGAGGCGCCCAGCGCGATGGCGGACGCCCCGGTACTGGCAGGAGGCATACGACGAACGTAGGCCGCCCGGTTTCATGCGTCCAATGCATGAAACGGTGATAATCGTTCCCATGGTGCATCAACACAGCTCACAGCCTCGGCTGTCACCGAGCAGTTACGAAGAAGACATCCGCGCCGTGCTCGCCCCCCGCCTCGCGTACTTCGAGGCGGTGGCCCGGCACGAGCACGTCACCCGTGCCGCGCACGAGCTCGGCGTCCCCCAGTCGACGCTGTCGCGTGCCATGGTCAGACTCGAACAGGACCTGGGTGTCGCCCTGTTCGCCCGCCGCGGCCGGACCGTCTCCCTCACCCCCGCGGGCCGCACCTTCCTCGGCTCGGCCGAACGGGCGCTGGCCGAGGTCGAGAAGGCCGCCGACTCGGTCCGGGCCGACGCCGACCCGACCGCGGGCAAGGTCGCCTTCGGCTTCCTCCACACGATGGGCTCCGAGACGGTGCCCGCGCTCATCCGCGCCTTCCGGGCCGACCACCCCCGGGTCCGCTTCCAGCTCGTCCAGAACTACGGGGAGGCGATGATCGAGCGCCTCCGGGCGGGCGGCCTCGACCTCTGCCTCACCTCGCCCGTCCCGGACGCCCCGGACCTCGTCACCCGGCGCCTCGACGAGCAGCGGCTGCGCCTGGTCGTTCCCGACGACCACCGGCTGGCCGGCCGCAGACGCGTCCGGCTCGCCGAGGCCGCCGACGAAACGTTCGTCACCCTCGAACCCGGCTACGGGCTCCGGCGCATCACCGACGACCTCTGTGCGCAGGCCGGCTTCACCCCGCGGGTGGCGTTCGAGGGCGAGGAGGCCGAAACCCTGCGCGGACTGGTCGCGGCGGGGCTCGGGGTGGCCCTGCTGCCACCGCCCGCGGTCGCCCGGCCCGGTGTGGTCGAGCTGACGGTCACGGCGCCGCGCGCCGCCCGCGAGATCGGGGTGGCGTGGCTGGACGGCCACCCCGACACCCCGCCGGTGGCCGCCTTCAAACGCTTCCTGCTGTCGCGCCGGGGGAACCTGCTGCCCGACTGAGGCGCGGCACGGCGCCGGCCGCCGTACCGGCGCTCAGTGGTGCCGGAGGGACTTCCCGAAGCCCGCGGCCAGTGGCATCCGCAGACCCAGCGGCGGCGGTGCGGCGAACGCGTCGGCGACCGGCCGGGCGTACGAACGGGAGAACAGCGACCCCCGTATGAAGTCCGCGGCGAGCGCCACCACTTCGGCCCGGTGCTGACGCAGCGCGTGCCCGTCCGAGTGGACCTCGAAGCGGCAGGTGTCCCGGTTGGTCTTCTTGGCCCGCTCGGCCAGCCGGTAGGAGAGCTCCGGATCCGTCCGCTCGTCGTTCGTGCCGTGCACGATCAGCACCCGGCGCCCCGCCAGGTGCTTCACCGGCTCGGGCTCCGGCGCACCTGTCTCCGGCAGCCAGGGGGCCATCGCCAGCACGGAGGTGACGGCCTCGTGGCCGCCGGCCCGCAGGGCCGCCCGGCCCCCCATCCCGTGCCCGACGAGACAGACCGGGACGTCGCCGTAGCGTCGTACGACCTCGTCGGCTGCCCACCGGGTGTCGGTCACCGGATCCGCGCCCGCGTTCCAGCCGCGGCGGCGGTAGTGCACCACGTGCACCGCGAGACCGTCCTCCTGGCCGGCCCGCGCCAGCATCCGGGCGAACGGGAGCTGTACCGCGTACGACAAGGTGGAGGGACGGCGCCGCGAGTCGCTCTCGCCGTCCGGGAGCAGCAGGGCCACGCCGCTGACCTCAGGTGGTGCTCCGGCCGTGTGAACGGCCCGTCCCAGCCTCGCAGCAGGCAGGGGAAGTGCGCGCTGTGCCATGACAGAACAGTGTCAGAAGGGCAGGTGTACGCCACCCGACTTCGCGGTCACTGTTACGCATCGGCGACCAGCGCTCTACGCGCGTAGGCGCTAGAGTGCCCCAATGACGAGCCAGATCCTGAATGTCCCCGGTCCCGATCAGATCCGCCGCGCGCCCAAGGTGCTCCTCCACGACCATCTCGACGGTGGCCTGCGCCCCGGCACCATCGTCGAACTGGCCCGGGAGCAGGGCTACGACGCGCTGCCCGAGACCGAGCCCGACAAGCTCGGCATCTGGTTCCGCGAGGCGGCGGACTCCGGCTCGCTGGAGCGCTACCTGGAGACGTTCGCCCACACCTGCGCCGTCATGCAGACCCGCGACGCCCTGGTCCGGGTGGCCGCGGAGTGCGCCGAGGACCTCGCCGAGGACGGCGTCGTCTACGCAGAGGTGCGGTACGCGCCCGAGCAGCACCTCACCGAGGGCCTCACCCTCGAAGAGGTCGTCGAGGCGGTCAACGAGGGCTTCCGGGAGGGCGAGTGCCGGGCCCGTGCGAACGGCCACCGCATCCGTGTCGGCGCCCTCCTGACCGCCATGCGGCACGCCGCCCGCGCCCTGGAGATCGCCGAACTCGCCAACCGCTACCGGGACCTGGGCGTCGTCGGCTTCGACATCGCGGGCGCCGAGGCCGGCTACCCGCCCACCCGGCACCTCGACGCGTTCGAGTACCTCAAGCGCGAGAACAACCACTTCACCATCCATGCGGGCGAGGCCTTCGGGCTGCCGTCGATCTGGCAGGCCCTGCAGTGGTGCGGCGCCGACCGGCTCGGCCACGGCGTCCGCATCATCGACGACATCGAGATCGCGGACGACGGCAGCGTGACGCTCGGCCGCCTCGCCTCCTACGTGCGGGACAAGCGCATCCCGCTGGAGCTCTGCCCGACCTCCAACCTCCAGACGGGCGCCGCGGCCTCGTACGCGGAGCACCCCATCGGCCTGCTGCGGAAGCTGCATTTCCGCGCCACCGTGAATACGGACAACCGGCTGATGAGCGGGACGAGCATGAGCCAGGAATTCGAGCGGCTGACCGAGACATTCGGATACACGCTCGACGACATGCAGTGGTTCACCGTCAATGCGATGAAATCAGCGTTCATTCCTTTCGATGAACGTCTGGCGATGATCAATGAAGTCGTCAAGCCTGGATACGCGGAGCTGAAATCCGAGTGGCTCTTCCGTCAGACGGCTGCGACCAGCGGTTCTTCTCCCGCGGCGGGCTGAACACACCGAAAGGGAAACGGCCGGGGCCGCCGGATCCCGGCAGTTTTCCGTGTCCCGGAATGTTTGCGGGAGGGGCATGGGGCTGACTACCTTGCAGAGCCGCTCACATCCCCTTCCCCAAGGATGAATGTCACATGAAGCAGTCTGCTGTCAGGACCCTCGGTGTCGCCGCTATCGGTGCCGCTTTCGCCGCCGCGGGCGCGGGCAGCGCCTCCGCCGTCGCACTGCCCGTCGACGCCGCGGCGGCCGCGCTGCCCGCAGGTGTCGCGCTCGACTCCGTGACCGACGCGCTGCCCGCCGTGCAGAAGGCCGCGGGCGGCCTCCTCGACCAGCGGGGCGGCGGCAGCGAGCTGTCCGCCCCGGGCACCAACCTGCTCGGCGGGCTGCCCGCGGGCGGACTGTCCGGCGGCCTGCCGATCGGCGGCTGACCACCTCGTACGCACCGATGGGGCGCGCACCCGGCCCGGGTGCGCGCCCCATCGTGTTCTCCTCGTGCTCCCCCCGTGGCCCCGACGGTCACCAGGCCGTCGCGGACGAGGCCTTCTCCGACGGCAGCAGCAGCCACAGCGCCAGATAGAGCAGGAACTGGGGGCCGGGAAGCAGACACGAGACCACGAAGATGACACGCATCGTCTTCGCGGAGGTGCCGAAGCGCCGTGCCAGCGCTGCGCACACTCCACCGATCATGCGTCCGTCACGGGGGCGGGCAAGTGCGGCCATGGTGGGCTCCTTCGCGAACCGTTGCGGGGAGCTGCTCCGTCGCGCTCCCGGTACCTCCATAGTGGCTCCGCGAGGGGTGCAAAGCATCGCTCTACGGGGCGATACCGACCCTGGAAATCGTCGGGGTCGCCCCCTGAGGGGCGTCGTTCCTGAAGGACCGGAGCTCGCTCCCGAGCCGCGACAGGTCACCGGCCCCCGCCCGGTTGCCCCGGCGCAGCCGCGCCCGGCTCACCGGGACGACCAGCAGATGGGCGAGCGCGAGACCGGTGGTGTTCAACAGCACCGAGTCGACGTCGACGACCTGCCCGGGCACTCCGGTCTGCCCCAGCTCGATGGTCGTCGAGATCAACGCCCCGGCGGCGACCGTGCGGGCCAGCGAGGCCCACGGGGAGACCAGCAGCCGTCCCCCGGCCATCGGCAGCAGTACGCCCAGCGGGGCCAGCAGCAGCAGCCCTTCGCCGATCCGGCGCGCCGCCTCGACCGGGCCGAGCGCCAGGTCCGTCCTGATTCCGGCGAACGGCCGCAGGTTCGCGGCCGTCACCCAGGGCACGTCCAGCGGGCGCAGAGTCAGCCAGCCGACGAACAGCAGATGCGCGAGGAGGAGGATGACCCCCGCCGCGCGGAAGCGGATGACGGCCCGGCCGTCCGAACTGTGACGCACGTACACCAGGACGCCACGACCGGCAGGATCGGTTCCGCCCTGTTCCGTGCAGGGTCTGTGACGAGCGGCACGGACCGCGGGTACGGGCGTGAAGGATCCCCGGACCCGCGGGACCCGAGGGCTCAGGACAGCTTGATCGCGCCCAGCGTCGGCACGATGCCCGGTCGGCTCTTCGTCTGTGAGGTGCACAGGTAACCCCGCGGGGCGTGGTCCCCCGGCCCGCCGAGGACCACCGAGCCCTCGGAGCCCAGCGACTCGCTCTCCGCGTACGAGCACACCACCTGCGCGAGTGACTCCGCGGGCAGGTCCTCGGGCTGCAGGCTGAGACGCAGCGTGCCCTTCGGGTCACCCTCGTGGGCCTCACCCACCCGCAGCCCCGAGGGCACGTCGGTGGAGAATCCCGCGCGCCGCTCGTCGGCGGACGGAATCCGCTGCAGCTCGCTCAGCAGGGCCCGTGCGACCAGGACCGGGTCGGACCGGGACTCGTCGACCTCGACGGTGCGCTCCACCGTCACCAGCTGCGAGGCGCAGACCAGGTAGATCCGGACCGCGATGCTCTCCTGCGGCGGCGCGCTCGCCAGCCCCGACGACGTACGGCACGGCACCCGGGAGGGTGCGGCCCCGGCGTCGACCGGCACCGTGGTGCTCCTGATCCCGCAGCCGGCGGCCAGCGCCGCGCAGGCCACCGCGGCGGCCAGCACGGCCACGCCCCGGGCGGGGCGTCTCCCCGGAGCCGCGGGGCCTCCGGTCCGACGGCCCCGGCGCGGTGCGCCGTCCACGCGCTCGCTGCGCCTCACTTCGCGTCGCCCTCCTCGTGCCGGTCCGGGGCGTCGTCCCCCGGGGCGTCGGTCAGCCGCTCCGCGTCGCGCGGAAGCCGCAGGACGAACACCGCCCCGTCGCCGTCCGGCGAATTGAAGGCGGTGATGACGCCGCCGTGGATGTGCGCGTTCTCCATGGCGATCGACAGACCCAGACCGCTGCCCTCGGAACGCGGCCGGGAGGCACTCGCCTTGTAGAAGCGGTCGAACACATGGGGCAGGACGTCCTCCGGGATGCCCGGACCGTGGTCGCGCACCTCGATGACCAGCTCGTCGTCATCGGTCCGCACCGCCACCCGCACCGGCGACCCGCCGTGCTTCAGCGCGTTGCCGATGAGATTCGCCAGGATCACGTCGAGCCGGCGCGGATCGAGCCGCACCATCATGCCCCGCTCCGCGTCGAGGTCGACCGCGTCCAGCCAGGCCCGGGCGTCGATGCAGGCGGTCACCTGGTCGGCGACGTCCACCGTGTCCAGCACGAGCCGGGCCGTGCCCGCGTCGAAGCGGGTGACCTCCATGAGGTTCTCGACCAGGTCGTTCAGCCGCCGGGTCTCGCTCACCACCAGATGCACGGCGGGCGCGATCATGGGGTCGAGGCTGTCCGCCTCGTCCTCCAGCACCTCGGCGACCGCGGTGATCGCGGTGAGCGGGGTCCGCAGCTCGTGCGACATGTCGGCGACGAACCTGCGGCTCGCCTCCTCCCGCGCGCTCATGTCCGCGACCTTCCTCTCCAGTGAGCTCGCCGTCCTGTTGAACGTGCGTGAGAGGTCGGCCAGTTCGTCGGTGCCGGAGACCACGAGACGGGTGTCGAGCTTGCCCTCTCCGAGCTTGCGGGCCGCGTCGCCGAGCCGCTGGACGGGCCGCAGCACGGTCGTCGAGGCAGCCTGCGCGAGGAGCGCCGAGCCGACGAGGGCCAGCGCCGTGGCGATGCCCAGGGACCAGGCCAGCGAATTGAGGTCCTGGCGCTCCTGGTCGAGCGATTTCAGCATGTACCCCGCCGGACCACCACCGATGATCTTCGTGCCGGCCACCAGGTACGGGGTGCCGCCGATGCTCGTACGCTGCCAGAACAGGTGGTACTCAAAGGTGTTGGCGGAGGTCAGCGGCTGCCTCTTGTTCACCTGCCGCTGCAGCGAGACCGGCACGTCGACCTTGGTGAAGGAGTCGATGTCGGAGGACCCGACGATCGGTTTGCCGTCGTGCGTGCCGATCAGCAGGACGTGGTAGCCGGGGCCGCTGGTCGCCATCTGCTCGGCCGTGTCCTGGAGATCGCTCCCCGTGGGCCGCAACGGCAGCGCCGCCGCCCGGTTCTGCATCTGGCGGCGGAAGTCGCCGAGCGCCGTGTCCTGCGTACGCGTCAGGACGGCCTCACGGTTGAGCCAGTACGCGATGCCCGACGCGGACACCGCCGCGGTCAGTGCCACCAGTGCGAACACGACGAGCAGCCGCAGCCGCAGGCTGGTCCAGCGAAGACCCGCGAGTACGGGACGCTTCGCACAATCGCTCACTGAGGCGAGTCCAGCCGGTAGCCCACACCGCGCACGGTACGGATCAGGGTCGGCGAGGACGGCACGTCCTCCACCTTCGCGCGCAACCGCTGCACACAGGCGTCCACGAGCCGCGAGTCACCGAGATAGTCGTGCTCCCACACCAGCCGCAGCAACTGCTGCCGGGACAGGGCCTGACCGGGCCTCCGGCTCAGTTCCAGGAGCAGACGCAGCTCGGTCGGCGTGAGCTGCAGGTCCTCACCGTTCTTGGTGACGGTCATCGCCGAACGGTCGATGACGACACTCCCGAAGGTCGCCGAGTCGGTGGACTCACGCTCACCGCGGCGCAGCACCGCACGGATACGGGCGTCGAGCACCCGGCCCTGCACGGGTTTCACCACGTAGTCGTCCGCGCCGGACTCCAGTCCCACCACGACGTCGATGTCGTCGCTGCGCGCGGTCAGCAGAATGATCGGCAGCTGGTCGGTGCGACGGATGCGCCGGCAGACCTCGAATCCGTCGATCCCGGGCAGCATCACGTCCAGCACGACCAGGTCGGGCCGCTGCTCCCTCAGCAGCTCCAGGCCGTCCTCTCCCGTCGCCGCGGTGGCCACACGGTGGCCCTGGCGTGACAGCGAGAGTTCGAGGGCCGTGCGGATGGCGTCGTCGTCCTCGATCAGCAACAGGAAAGGCACAGGGGCCATTCTGGCCCATGGGGGCGCCTCGTACGACTGTGCCCCCTACTTGGTCCCCGCTGCCCGGCACTTCCGCGCGCTCGGCATGCACCCGACATGCCCTGTGACAGGCCTGTGACAGTCGGGGGACAGGGCCATGAAACTGCCCCGGCAAGCTCATTGGCACAAGGAACGAACGGACTCCACCGATGGGGGGCGCGAGATGAACACACTGCACAGCACCACCTCAAGCGCGGTTGCCACGCGTCTCCACGACGTCGGCCGGAGCACGGAGAAGTCCGGCGCCCTGAATGGGCGGGGGTGCATTCGTGGCGCCGGGCGTCAGCACTCGTCGTACCTGACGATGGTTGACGCGCCCACGGGGGGCCACGGGGGAAACGGGGCCAACGGGGAAAGCGCGTACGGGGAGGTCACGAGGGAGCGGAAGTCCCAGGCGCGGACCGAGGACGCCGAAGCGGCGTTCACGGCCTACGTCCAGGAGCGCCGCGCCTCCCTGTACGCGACCGCCTACCACCTGACCGGCGACCGGTTCGAGGCCGAGGACCTGCTGCAGAGCGCCCTCTTCTCGACGTACCGGGCATGGGACCGGATCAGTGACAAGGCGGCGGTCGGCGGATACCTCCGCCGCACCATGACCAACCTGCACATCAGCGCCTGGCGCAGGCGCAAGCTGAACGAGTACCCGACCGAGGAACTGCCGGAGACGGTGGGTGACACGGACGCGATGCGCGGCACGGAGCTGCGGGCGGTGCTCTGGCAGGCGCTCGCGCGGCTGCCCGAACTCCAGCGCACGATGCTGGTCCTGCGCTACTACGAGGGCCGCACGGACCCGGAGATCGCGTCCATCCTCGACATCAGTGTCGGCACGGTGAAGTCGAGCATCTGGCGGTCGCTCCGCCGGCTGCGCGAGGACGAGGTCCTCAGCTTCGGCCGTGACGAGGAGGAGTCCTTCGGCGAGCTGGTGGCCTGAGGCGTACGGGGGAACGGCCGCCGCTTCGGGGGAGGCGGCGGTACGGGGGCAGTGCGTGGCGGGGTCGGACGGGCCGGGGGCCTGTCCGGCCCCGCCGGTGCGTTCCGGGACCGGCGCGGCCGTACCGGCCGCGGCGAGGGAGGGCCGGCGCACAGGTGCCGGCGCCCCCACGGGGGGCCGGCGGGCCGTCAGGCCATGGGGGCGGCCGGGGCCGCGGGTGTCCGGCGGCAGCGGCCCGCCGCCGCGGCGGCCAGGCGGCCCAGGGCCTCCGGCTTCCCGCAGGGGTGAGCGCCCAGCGCCGTCTGCCGGGCCACGATGCGCCGTTCGGCCCGCATCAGGCGCCAGCCCCGCCGGAGCAGGAAGGGCACCGATTTGCGGCCCTCGCGCAGATCCCGCACCAGCCTCCGGCGGAACGTGGTCGACGGGCGCCCGCGCAGGCAGAGCGCGTCCGCGAGCAGGCCCAGTTCCTGGCAGCGCGCCACGATGTCCGCCGCGAAGATGCCCTCGGCGACGAACAGGGGCGTGCGGCCGATGTCGAGCGCCTCACGGCCGGCCCGGGAGCTCGTGGCGATGTCGTACACGGGAACGTCCGTCCGCCCCGTCCGGCACAGTTCCGCGATGGCGGCGACCGCCGCCTCCGCGTCCCAGGACTGCGCCGAGTCCCAGTCGATGTCCGTACTGCCGGTGACCACAGGCAGCGTCGGGTCGTTTCCCTCCTTGTAGAAGTCGTCCAGACGCAGCACCGGCAGACCGGTGCGGGCCGCGAGGGACGACTTGCCGGAGCCGGAGGGACCGGCGAGCAGCACGACTCGAGTGGGGATCGGTTGGGAATTCACAGAACAGAAGTGTGAGGCATTGACCCGCGCAGGGGATCCCCGGGAGGCCTTGTTGGTATCGAGCATCACACCTCAACTACTCTGCGCGCACGACTGATTACTCGATCGGCCCGATCAGGTGGGAAAACATGGCACGTCATGCACTGTCCAAACCCCGGCGTCGCGCGCTGCTGCGCGCCGGTCTGACCCTCACCGCGCTGGGCGCGGCCCTCGGCGCGGGAGGCGCGGCGGCCCAGGCCGCGCCGCTGCCCGTACCCCCGGCCACCGGCGAGGACAGCACCCTCGGAGCGGTCGGCGACGCGGCGGCGCCCGCGCTGACGAGTGCGCTCGGCTACGGGCTCGCCGGCGCCGTGTCGCCCGTTACCGACCTGCAGCTCGACCCGCTGGCCGGGACGGGCGTGGACCCGCTGGACAACGCGGTGGGCGCCCAGGTGGCCGACTTCAAGCCGGTGACCACGGCCCTCGTCACCGACCCGCTGACCAGTGGTGGCGCGCTCGGTGATCTGCCCGTGGTGGGCCAGGTGACCGGCCTGATCACCGGCTGACGCCCCGCACACGGCCGCAGGGCCGCCCTCCGTCGGGAAGGCGGCCCTGCGGGGCAGGCACGGGGTCAGTACGAGGAACCGGAGGCTCCCAGGGCGCCCGTGGGGTGCCAGACCGTCTTGGTCTCCAGGAACGCCGTCAGGCGGTGCGTGCCGGGATCGGCTGACCAGTCGGCCCCGTGCACAGGCTGTGGACGGCCGGCGCTCTGCTCGTCCTTCCCGGCACGGCGGGAGACGGGCGGGCGCAGGACCCGCTTCAGGTTGTCAGCCGCCGCGGTCTCCAGCTCCTTCGCCAGCTCGGCGTCCCCGCCGGCGCCGGTGAGGTCGATGGCGTTGACGTCCTGGTGCGAGGCCAGCGGGACCGCGAGCTCCGCCGTCCGGCCCGACAGGATGTTCACCACACCGCCCGGCAGGTCCGAGGTGGCCAGCACCTCGCCCAGCGACAGTGCGGGCAGCGGGGCGTCGGCCGAGGCGATGACGACCGCCGTGTTACCCGTGGCGATCACCGGGGCGATCACCGAGACCAGGCCCAGGAACGACGACTCCTGCGGGGCCAGGACCGTGACGACACCGGTCGGCTCCGGGGTGGAGAGGTTGAGGAAGGGACCCGCGACCGGGTTGGCCCCGCCCACGACCTGACCGATCTTGTCGGTCCAGCCCGCGTACCAGACCCAGCGGTCGATCGCCGCGTCGACGGCGGCCGCCGCCTTGGACTTCGACAGTCCCTCGGCGTCCGCCACCTCCCGTACGAACTGCTCGCGGCGGCCCTCCAGCATCTCGGCGACGCGGTAGAGGATCTGACCGCGGTTGTACGCGGTCGCGCCCGACCAGCCGCCGAACGCCTTGCGCGCGGCCACGACCGCGTCCCGCGCGTCCTTGCGGGAGGACCGCGGGGCGTGTCCCAGCCACTTGCCCTTGGAGTCCGTCACCTCGTACACCCGGCCGCTCTCGGAGCGGGGGAACTTGCCCCCGACGTACAGCTTGTAGGTCTTGAAGACGCTCAGTCGCCCGTCAGACATCGAGGTAGGCCTCCAGACCGTGACGGCCGCCTTCGCGGCCGAAGCCCGACTCCTTGTATCCGCCGAACGGCGAGGTCGGGTCGAACTTGTTGAACGTGTTGGCCCAGACGACTCCGGCCCGGAGCTTGTTCGCCACCGCGAGGATGCGGGAGCCCTTCTCCGTCCAGATGCCCGCCGAGAGGCCGTACTGGCTGTTGTTGGCCTTGGCGACCGCCTCGTCCGGGGTGCGGAAGGACAGTACCGACAGCACCGGGCCGAAGATCTCCTCGCGCGCGACGGTGTGCGCCTGCGTGACGCCGGTGAACAGCGTCGGGGCGAACCAGTAGCCCGCGCCCGGCAGTTCGCACGGCGCGGACCAGCGCTCGGCGCCCTCCGCCTCGCCGGTCTCGACGAGGGCGGTGATCCGGGAGAGCTGCTCCTCGGAGTTGATCGCGCCGATGTCGGTGTTCTTGTCCAGCGGGTCGCCGAGGCGGAGCGTGGACAGACGGCGCTTCAGGGAGTGCAGCAGCTCGTCCTGGACCGACTCCTGGACGAGGAGCCGCGAGCCCGCGCAGCAGACCTGGCCCTGGTTGAAGAAGATCCCCGTGACGATGCCCTCGACCGCCTGGTCGATGGGGGCGTCGTCGAAGACGATGTTGGCGCCCTTGCCGCCGAGCTCCAGCGTGGCCTTCTTGTCCGTGCCGGCGATCTGGCGGGCGATGGCCTTGCCGACCGCGGTCGAACCCGTGAAGGCGACCTTGTCGACGTCGGGGTGCTCGACGAGGGCCGCGCCCGCGTCCCCGTAACCCGTCAGGATGTTGACGACACCCCTGGGCAGGCCTGCCTGGCGGCAGATGTCCGCGAAGAAGAGCGCGGACAGCGGGGTCGTCTCGGCGGGCTTGAGCACCACCGTGTTGCCCGTGGCGAGCGCCGGGGCGATCTTCCACGCGAGCATCAGGAGCGGGAAGTTCCACGGGATGATCTGGCCGGCCACACCCAGCGGACGGGGGTTCGCCCCGTACCCCGCGTGGTCCAGCTTGTCGGCCCAGCCCGCGTAGTAGAAGAAGTGCGCGGCGACCAGCGGGAGGTCCGCGTCGCGGGTCTCCTTGATCGGCTTGCCGTTGTCCAGGGTCTCCAGGACGGCCAGCTCGCGCGAGCGCTCCTGGATGATCCGGGCGATCCGGAAGAGGTATTTGGCGCGCTCGGAGCCGGGCAGCGCCGACCACTTCTCGAACGCCCGGCGGGCCGCCTTCACGGCCCTGTCCACGTCCTCGGCACCGGCCCGGGCGACCTCGGAGAGCACCTCCTCGGACGACGGGCTGACCGTCTTGAACACCTTGCCGCCGGCGGCCTCGGTGAACTCGCCGTCGATGAACAGTCCGTACGAGGGCGCGATGTCGACGACGGAGCGGGACTCCGGAGCCGGTGCGTAGTCGAATGCAGATGCCATGGGGATCAGTCCACCGTCACGTAATCGGGGCCGGAGTAACGGCCGGTGCTGAGCTTCTGGCGCTGCATCAGCAAATCGTTCAGAAGGCTGGAGGCGCCGAAGCGGAACCAGTGGTTGTCCAGCCAGTCCTCGCCCGCGGTCTCGTTCACCAGGACCAGGAACTTGATCGCGTCCTTGGAGGTGCGGATGCCGCCTGCGGGCTTCACACCGATCTGCACGCCGGTCTGCTCCCGGAAGTCGCGCACGGCCTCCAGCATCAGCAGGGTGTTCGCCGGGGTGGCGTTGGTCGCGACCTTGCCGGTCGACGTCTTGATGAAGTCCGCGCCCGCCAGCATCCCGAGCCAGGAGGCCCGCCGGATGTTGTCGTACGTGGACAGCTCGCCGGTCTCGAAGATGACCTTCAGCCGGGCCCGGCCGCACTCGGCCTTCACGGCGAGGATCTCCTCGTACACCTTCAGATAGCGGCCGGAGAGGAAGGCGCCGCGGTCGATCACCATGTCGATCTCGTCGGCCCCGGCCGCCACGGCGTCGCGGACGTCCGCGAGCTTGACGTCCAGCGCGGCACGCCCGGCGGGGAAGGCCGTCGCGACGGACGCCACCTTCACCCCGGAGCCGGCCAGCGCCGCGGCGGCGGTCGCCACCATGTCGGGGTAGACGCAGACCGCGGCGGTGCGCGGGCTGGTGCGGTCGGTCGGGTCGGGGTTGACGGCCTTCGCGGCCAGAGCCCGGACCTTGCCCGGGGTGTCCGCGCCTTCCAGCGTCGTCAGGTCGATCATCGAGATGGCGAGATCGATCGCGTACGCCTTGGCGGTCGTCTTGATCGAACGGGTACCGAGAGAGGCGGCACGCGCTTCGAGGCCGACGGTGTCGACGCCGGGCAGGCCGTGCAGGAAGCGGCGCAGCGCACTGTCGGACGCCGTCGCGCCGGCGAGGAGGGTCCCTCCCCGCTCGAACGCATCTGAGAGCTCGGGAGAAGGTGCAGTGGTGGGCATGGTCACCACCTGAGCATATCTACGCGCGTAGCGACCTGTACAGGCCCCTCCCCGATTCCGCGCCTCCCGCAGACCGGGCGAGGCTCCGGGGCGGGCGCCCCGCCACCGCCCGCGCCCGTCAGGCAGAATCGGGAGCATGACGAGCCCCACACCCCCCGCCGAGCCCGCCTACGCCGACCGGACCTTCCGGTCGGTCGCCGGGCTGGTCAGCGGCGCGCTGCTGATCCTGCTGGTCGGCTGGATCGGCGGCGACGCGGTGTTCCGGGGCAGCGGGTGGGTGCCGTGGCAGGCGCTGGCCGCGCTGCTGACCCTGATCCCGCTGATCGTGGCGTTCACGCTGCGGCCCGCGGTGTTCGCCGGCGAGGAGCGCATCCGCATCCGCAACCCGTTCCGGACGATCGTGCTGCCCTGGACCGACGTCGCCGACGTCCGGGCCTCGTACTCCAGCGAGCTGTTCACCCAGGACGGCAAGAAGTACCAGCTGTGGGCGGTGCCCGTGTCGCTGCGCGAGCGCAAGCGGGCGGCGCGCAAGGCCACCCAGGAGGCGCACGACGACCCGTACGGCCGCACCTCCGCGCACGCCGACGTCCGTGACACCCACGCCCGCGCCGCCGCCGCGGACCAGGCGGTGGGCGAGCTGCGGGAGCTGGCCGAGCGCGCCGGCCGGCGCGCGGATCAGGGCGCGACCACGGCGTCGGTGCGCTGGGCGTACGAGATCATCGCCCCGGCCGTCATCGGTGCGGCGCTGCTCGTGGTGCTGCTGGCCATCGGCTGAGCGGGCCCTCGTCAAGAGGCTCGACCGCACCGGACCCACCGGCTCCGCACCCCGGCCCGGGACGGACGACGAGGGCTGTCCGCGCCGGGTCACGGGCGTACCGCTGGTGATCCTGCACCTGTCGGCGGCGTACTCCTGCTTCTCGGCGGCCGGCATCCGGCCGTCGTACCCGGGGGACGAGGCCGCCCCCACCGGGATCCAGCTCGCCTGCACGCCGACCATCGGCTTCAGCGCGTCGCCCTGCTCATCACCGCGGCTCCTCCGGTGCGCCGCGCGGTGGGGCCCCGGTGGTTCGCGCCGCCGGTCCTGATGACCGTGGTGGCCGTGGTCCGCCGGACTGACGCGCCTGTGCGGTGGGTCGCCGGAGCGCCCCGCCGCACAGGCGGGCGTCAGATCCCCGCGGCCTGCGCCAGGTCCCGCTTGATGCCGGCCAGCAGGTCCGCGGCCCGCTCCCGCGCCGCGGGCAGCGCGTCCGCCGAGGCGACCGGTACGACGACCTCCAGGTAGCACTTGAGCTTCGGCTCGGTGCCGCTCGGGCGGACGATCACCCGGGCGCCCGTGAGGTGGTAGCGCAGCCCGTCGGTGGGCGGCAGGAGCTCCGTCCCCCGCGAAAGGTCCTCGGCCGAGGTGACGGCGAGGCCCGCCAGCGAGGCCGGGGGGTTCTCGCGCAGACGGCGCATGGCGTTCGCGATGACCGAGAGGTCCTCGACCCGGACCGACAGCTGGTCCGTGGCGTGCAGGCCGTGTTCGACGGCGAGGTCGTCGAGCAGGTCGAGCAGGGTGCGGCCCTTCTCCTTGAGCACGGAGGCCAGCTCCGCGACCAGCAGGGCGGCCGTGATGCCGTCCTTGTCGCGTACGCCCTCCGGGTCGACGCAGTAGCCCAGCGCCTCCTCGTACCCGTAGCGCAGGCCCTCGACGCGGGCGATCCACTTGAAGCCCGTCAGCGTCTCCTCGTAGCCCAGACCGGCCTGCTCGGCGATCCGGCCGAGCAGGGACGACGACACGATCGACTCGGCGAGGACCCCGGTGACACCCCGGGACACCAGGTGGGCGGCGAGCAGCGCGCCGACCTCGTCGCCGCGCAGCATCCGCCAGCCGTCCGCGGCCGACGGGTCGGGGACGGCGACGGCACAGCGGTCGGCGTCCGGGTCGTTGGCGATGACGAGGTCCGGGGCCGCCCGGCGCGCGGTCGCGAAGGCGAGATCCATGGCGCCGGGCTCTTCCGGATTGGGGAAGGCCACGGTGGGGAACGCCGGGTCCGGGTCCGCCTGCTCTGCCACGAGCACCGGCTCCGGGAAGCCCGCCCGGGCGAAGGCCGCCGTCAGGACGGAGGTGCCGACGCCGTGCAGGGCGGTGTAGACCGTGCGCGCGGTGCGCGGGGAGCCCGGGCTGAGGACGGCGTCCGTCCGGGCGAGGTAGGCGGCCAGGACCTCGTCGCCGAGGGTCTCCCAGCCCGACTCCGGGCGCGGTACGCCGTCGAGCGGGCCGACCGCCGCGATCGCGGCGGCGATCTCCGCGTCGGCCGGGGGCACGATCTGCGAACCGTCGCCGAGATAGACCTTGTAGCCGTTGTCGCGCGGCGGGTTGTGGCTGGCCGTGACCTCCACACCCGCGACGGCCCCCAGATGCCGTATGGCGTACGCGAGGACGGGGGTCGGCAGCGGGCGGGGGAGGACCGCCGCGCGCAGTCCCGCACCGGTCATCACGGCCGCGGTGTCCCGCGCGAACTCGGCCGACTTGTAGCGGGCGTCGTAGCCGATGACGACGAGTCGGCCGGACCGTCCCCGCGCCTTCAGGTACGCGGCCAGGCCGGCGGCGGCACGGATGACGACGGAGCGGTTCATCCGCATCGGCCCGGCGCCGATCTCGCCGCGCAGACCGGCCGTGCCGAACTGGAGCGTGCCCGCGAAGCGGTCCTCCAGCGCGCCGAGGTCCGCGGCGTCGATGAGCCCGGCCAGTTCCTCGCGGGTCTCGGGGTCCGGGTCCTCGGCCAGCCAGGTCCTGGCACGGGCGATGAGGTCCTGCTGCACGGTGTCCGCCTCTCGGGGGTACGGGTGGGTGGGTGCGGGAGCGGGCCGGGGGTGGAGGGAGCGGGCCGCCGCGGGCCGCACCCCGTCACCCGGCGCTCAGATGCGGTCCAGCACCCGGGCCAGCAGAGCGCCCATCCGGGTGGCGGAGTCGCGGCCGGCCCGGAGGACCTCCTCGTGGTTGAGGGGTTCGCCGCTCAGTCCGGCAGCCAGGTTCGTGACCAGGGAGATGCCGAGGACCTCGGCCCCCGCCTCACGCGCCGCGATGGCCTCCAGCACGGTGGACATGCCGACGAGGTCGCCGCCGAGGACGCGGACCATGTTGATCTCGGCCGGCGTCTCGTAGTGCGGGCCGGGGAACTGCACGTACACGCCCTCTTCGAGCGTCTCGTCGATCTCCTTGCACAGCGCGCGCAGCCGCGGCGAGTACAGGTCGGTCAGGTCGACGAAGTTGGCGCCGATGATCGGTGACGCCGCCGTGAGGTTGATGTGGTCGCTGATGAGCACCGGCTGTCCGGGGCGCATGCCCTCGCGCAGGCCGCCGCAGCCGTTCGTCAGGACGACGGTCCTGCAGCCCGCGGCGACGGCCGTACGGACGCCGTGCGCGACGGCGGCGACGCCGCGGCCCTCGTAGAAGTGCGTGCGGCCGAGGAAGACCAGGGCGCGCTTCTCGCCGATCCGGTACGAGCGGATCGTCCCGCCGTGTCCCTCCACGGCGGGAGCCGGGAACCCGGGCAGCGCGGTCACCGGGAACTCGGCTTCCGGGGCGCCGAGCGCCTCGCCGGCGGGAGCCCACCCGGAGCCCATCACGAGAGCGACGTCATGGGTCTCGGCACCGGTCAGCTCGCGCAGGCGGGCGGCGGCGTCGGCAGCGGCGGCCTGGGGGTCGCCCTGGATGTGGTCCGGAATAACAGATGCGTTCACGCGGATGAGGGTAACCGGTGATTCCCTACGCGCGTAGATGTGCGGGTGCGGAGTCCGGCCTGTCGTATACGTACTTTCGTACAGAAGCGACGCGGGGGAGTCTCAGCAGGGGCGCTTGCGGAGCCCCATCACGTAGTCGTGGGGCGCTCCCGCGGACTCGGCGGCGTCCGCCACCTCGCCCAGGTAGCGGGCCGATGGCAGCCCGCCCTCGTAGCCGTTCAGCACGTACATCCAGGCCGGTTCCTCGCCGTCCAGGGTGTGCACGCGCACGCGCATCCGCCGGTAGATGTCGAGTCCGACACCCTCCCAGCGGTCCATCGAGTCCTCGTCCATCGGCGCCAGGTCGTACAGCGCGACGAAGACCTGCGAACGGGGCGCCTCCACCACGGTGGCCAGCGCGCCCTCCCAGCCCATCTGCTCCCCGCCGAACGTCAGCCGCCAGCCGTTGAGCCAGCCCGTGCCGCGCAGCGGGGAATGCGGAGCGCGGCGCGTCATCAGCCGCGCGTCGAGGTTGCCGGCGTACGCGGCGTAGAGCGACATGGGGTCGAGGGTACGGGAGGTGACGGGGGGCGTGCCGATTCTTCGGGTGAGGAAGCCCCGGGCCGGGCCCCCGCGCGGGGGCCGGTGCCCTGGTCGGGGCGGGCGCGTTCCCGTATGGAGGGCCCCGGGGCGAGGGGGATCGGCGCGTGCGGGACAATGAATTACGTACTGCATTCCCCGGGGCGATCCCCCGGACCCCCGGCCGGGGCGGCAGACGGCCGCGGGATGACACCACGCGAGGCGGACTTTTCGTGACCCGGATCGTGATCATCGGCGGCGGCCCCGGCGGCTACGAGGCGGCACTGGTGGGCGCCCAGCTCGGCGCGGAGGTGACCGTCGTCGACTGCGACGGCCTCGGCGGCGCGTCGGTCCTCACCGACTGTGTTCCCTCGAAGACCCTGATCGCGACGGCCGAGGTGATGACCACCTTCGACTCCTCGTACGAGGAGCTCGGCATCATCGTCGCCGACGACACGCCCTACCTGGAGCAGGCTGCCCGGGTGGTCGGCGTGGACCTCGGCAAGGTCAACCGGCGCGTCAAGCGTCTGGCCCTCGCCCAGTCCCACGACATCACCGCCTCCGTCACCCGTGCCGGTGCGCGGGTCATGCGCGGGCGCGGCCGTCTCGAAGGCCTCCAGGCCGCCGACGGCTCCCGCCAGGTCGTGGTGACCACCGCCGACGGCGCCGAGGAGCGGCTCACCGCCGACGCGGTGCTGATCGCCACCGGCGGCCGCCCCCGGGAGATCCCGGACGCCCAGCCCGACGGCGAGCGCATCCTGAACTGGACCCAGGTGTACGACCTGAACGAGCTTCCCGAGGAGCTCATCGTGGTCGGTTCGGGTGTGACCGGCGCCGAGTTCGCCGGTGCCTACCAGGCCCTCGGCTCACGCGTCACCCTCGTCTCCTCCCGCGACCGGGTGCTGCCCGGCGAGGACCCGGACGCGGCCGCCGTCCTGGAGGACGTCTTCCGGCGCCGCGGCATGAACGTCATGGCCCGCTCCCGGGCCCAGTCCGCCAAGCGCGTCGGCGACCGCGTCGAGGTCACGCTGGCCGACGGCCGGGTCATCTCCGGGTCGCACTGCCTGATGGCCGTCGGCGCGATCCCGAACACCGCGGGCATGGGCCTGGAGGAGTCCGGGGTCCAGCTCAAGGACTCCGGCCACATCCGCACCGACCGGGTCTCCCGCACCAGCGCCCCCGGGGTGTACGCGGCCGGCGACGTCACCGGGGTTTTCGCCCTGGCCTCGGTCGCCGCGATGCAGGGCCGGATCGCGATGTACCACTTCCTCGGCGACGCGGTGGCCCCGCTGGACCTGAAGACCGTCTCCTCGAACGTCTTCACCGACCCCGAGATCGCCACGGTCGGCTACAGCCAGGCCGACGTCGACGCCGGCAAGATCGACGCCCGTGTCGTGAAGCTTCCGCTGCTGCGCAACCCGCGCGCCAAGATGCTGGGCATCCGGGACGGTTTCGTCAAGATCTTCTGTCGGCCCGGCACCGGCATCGTGGTCGGCGGCTGTGTCGTCGCGCCGCGGGCCAGTGAGCTGATCCACCCGATCTCGATAGCGGTCGACAACAACCTGACGGTGGAACAGATCGCGAACGCGTTCACCGTGTACCCGTCCCTGTCCGGGTCGATCGCCGAAGTCGCCCGGCAGTTGCACACCCGTAAGCGCACCGGCGAGGCGTGACCGAGGGGCGCAGGGCCACCGGTGAGCCCCGGCGGACCAGGGCCGCTCGGCCGGTCCCGCGTGACGCCTGAGCGGCCGGACGACGGCTCGTGAACACCACGTGAACGACGACGGGGTCTCCTATATCACTGGGAGGCCCCGTCTGCGTACAACTTCTGTTATTCGGTGCAAACTGCTGAAAAGGAACCTACGGCCAGGTTACTGTCAGTTTCGTGTTCGCTGCAGAACGTCGTCAGTTGATCCTCGAAATGGTGCGCGCCAACGGGGCGGTATCGCTCCGTGAGCTCGCCCGCGTCGTCCAGACCTCCGAAGTGACCGTACGGCGGGACGTGCGTGCGCTGGAGGCAGAAGGACTCCTCGACCGCCGGCATGGCGGTGCGGTCTTGCCGGGCGGTCTCACGCGGGAGTCCGGCTTTCCGCAGAAATCCCATCTCTCCACCGCGGAGAAGACGGCCATCGCCGATGTGGCCGCGGGTCTCGTCGGCGAGGGCGAGGCCATCGTGGTCGGCGCCGGGACGACCACGCAGGAGCTGGCCCGCCGGCTCGCGCGTGTTCCCGGTCTGACCGTGGTCACCAACTCGCTGCTGGTCGCCCAGGCGCTGGCCCATGCCAACCGGGTGGAGGTGGTGATGACCGGAGGCACCCTGCGCGGGAGCAACTACGCGCTCGTGGGCAGCGGGGCCGAGCAGTCCCTCCAGGGGCTGCGGGTGTCGCGGGCGTTCCTCTCCGGGAGCGGGCTGACCGCGGAACGCGGGCTGTCCACCTCCAACATGCTCTCCGCGAGCGTCGACCGGGCGCTGGTGCAGGCCGCGGCGGAGGTGGTGGTCCTGGCGGACCACACCAAGCTCGGCTCCGACACCATGTTCCAGACGGTGCCGACGGAGCTGATCACCCGCCTGGTGACGGACGGGCCGCCGGTCCACGACGAGCGTGCGGCCACGGAGCTGCAGGCTCTGGCGGACCAGGGCGTGGAGATCACGGTGGCCGGGCCGGAAGCGGAGTCCGCGGGCGGTGACAGCGGTCCGGGGCACCGGCCGCGGAGGGAGATGCCGCTGCCCGGCCAGCGGCGCACCCAGCCGGGCGGGCACGGGGGGGCGGGAGGCCTCGGCCCGCAGCTGCGGAGTGCGGCGGCGCTCGCCGAGGGGCCGGCGGAACGGGGGCGGGTCGCGGATCTGCGGCGACGGTAGGAGTGCGGCGCCGCATGCCGGGCGGGGCCGGTATGCGGGGTTCCGCCCCGGATCCCGCTCCTCGATCGCCGGAGCGGCTCGATGCGGCCGGGCCGGTCGGTCAGCTCCCCGGTCGGTCGGCCTTCAGGCCCTGGAGTGTCAGGAGCAGCAGGCGGTCGGCCAGTTCCGGGTCCGAGGGGGACTGTTCCGCGGCCAGGGCGATCGCGTTCGTCAGTTGCAGCAGGTCGTCGATCGAGACGTCAGCCCGCACCGAACCGCTCGACTGCGCCCGCGCCAGCAGCCGTGACCCCGCCTGACGCAGCGGCACGTGGCACTGCGTCAGCGCCGAGGTCTCGTCACCCGAGGCCGACATGAGTGCTCGGGCCAGGCCGCGGTACTCACCCGCATGAGTGACGATCGCACCCAGCCACTCCACCAGCGCCGCGCACGGCCGCTCCGCCTCCGCCAGGTCGCGGGAGCGGGTGAGCAGTGAGGCCAGGGCCTCCTGGAACACCGCGTTCATCAGCGCGTGCCGGTTCGGGAAGTGGCGGTACAGCGTCCCGATGCCCACCCCCGCGTGCCGGGCGATGTCCTCCAGCGGGGCATCCGTCCCGTGCTCCGCGAACGATGCCCGGGCCTCGCTCAGCAGCCGGTCGTAGTTGCGGCGCGCGTCGGCGCGCATCGGCCGGGCCGGTGTCCGTGCCGTGCTCATCGCCATCGCGCTGCCTCCTGGTGTCCGCTCGGGTCCAGGATGCCACCGAGGGCCCCGGCCCTGTCGGCGCCAAGGTGCGCGGACAGGGCCGGGGCCCTCGGGAAGCGACGGGCGTCAGTCCTTGATCTCGCAGATCACGGCACCGGACGAGACCGACGTGCCGACCTCCGCGGACAGGCCCTTGACCGTGCCGGAGCGGTGCGCGTTGAGCGGCTGCTCCATCTTCATGGCCTCCAGGACGACGACGAGGTCGCCCTCCTTGACCTCCTGGCCCTCCTCGACCGCGATCTTGACGATCGTGCCCTGCATCGGGGAGGCGAGGGTGTCGCCCGAGGCCGCGGAGCCGGCCTTCTTCGCCGCGCGGCGCTTCGGCTTCGCTCCGGCCGCCAGGCCCGTGCGCGCCAGGCTCATGCCGAGCGAGGAGGGCAGGGAGACCTCCAGGCGCTTGCCGCCGACCTCGACGACGACCGTCTCGCGCCCGGTCTCCTCGTCCGCGTCCACGTCCGTGGGGACGGTGAACGGCTTGATCTCGTTGACGAACTCCGTCTCGATCCAGCGGGTGTGCACCCGGAACGGGTCCGCGGTGAAGGCCGGGTCGACGACGACCGCGCGGTGGAACGGGATGGCCGTCGCCATGCCCTCGACGTTGAACTCAGCCAGCGCACGGGCCGCGCGCTGCAGCGCCTGCTCACGCGTCGCACCGGTCACGATCAGCTTGGCCAGCAGGGAGTCCCACGCCGGGCCGATGACCGAACCGCTCTCGACGCCCGCGTCCAGCCGGACACCGGGGCCGGTCGGCGGGGCGAACGTGGTGACGGTGCCGGGGGCCGGAAGGAAACCGCGGCCCGGGTCCTCGCCGTTGATCCGGAATTCGAACGAGTGCCCGCGCACGGCCGGGTCGCCGTAACCGAGCTCCTCCCCGTCCGCGATCCGGAACATCTCGCGCACGAGGTCGATGCCGGTGACCTCTTCGGTGACCGGGTGCTCCACCTGCAGGCGCGTGTTGACCTCCAGGAAGGAGATCGTGCCGTCCACGCCGACCAGGAACTCCACGGTGCCCGCGCCGACGTAACCGGCTTCCTTCAGGATCGCCTTGGACGCCGCGTAGAGCTCGGCGTTCTGCTCCTCGGAGAGGAACGGCGCCGGGGCCTCCTCGACCAGCTTCTGGTGACGGCGCTGCAGGGAGCAGTCACGGGTGGAGACGACGACCACGTTGCCGTGGGAGTCGGCCAGGCACTGGGTCTCCACGTGCCGCGGCTTGTCCAGGTAGCGCTCCACGAAGCACTCGCCCCGGCCGAAGGCCGCGACGGCCTCGCGGACCGCGGAGTCGTACAGCTCCGGGATCTCCTCCAGCGTGCGGGCCACCTTCAGGCCGCGGCCACCGCCACCGAAGGCGGCCTTGATCGCGATCGGCATGCCGTTCTCCTCGGCGAACCGCACGACCTCGGCGGAACCGCTCACCGGGTCCGGCGTGCCGGCCACCAGCGGGGCGCCGGCGCGCTGCGCGATGTGACGGGCCGCCACCTTGTCACCCAGGTCGCGAATGGCCTGCGGCGGCGGACCGATCCAGGTCAGACCCGCGTCCAGCACGGCCTGGGCGAACTCGGCGTTTTCCGAGAGGAAGCCGTAGCCGGGGTGGATCGCGTCCGCCCCCGAGTCCTTGGCAGCCTGGAGCACCTTGGCCATGTCCAGGTAGCTGGCGGCCGGGGTGTCACCGCCCAGAGCGAACGCCTCGTCGGCCGCGCGGACATGCAGAGCGTCCCGGTCCGGATCGGCGTAGACGGCTACGCTCGCAATTCCGGCATCCTGGCAAGCCCGAGCAACGCGGACAGCGATTTCGCCACGGTTGGCGATGAGCACCTTGCGCACGATGACTCCCTCCTTGAGAACAAGCTGAGTTTAGGGACTACCGACACGGACGTACGACCCGTCCCCAATGGTGAACTTGCCCACACGGAGTGTGATTCGAGGCTTGCTCGAGTCGCGAAATCCCTAGTCGCACCACGGTACGCCGGGATCCTTAACCGCACAGTAGCCACGAGGTGTGGTCCAAGTCTCTGTTCGTACGGTCAACGCCGCGCGGCGTTTCTTTGTGGAGTCCCTACGAACGGCCGAGGGAATCTTTGCCTCGGACACGAGGCGGACGCGAGCCCGACGCGATCCCGGCGTGGAAGTCGAGCGGAGAGGGTGCGCGGGTCGCACAGGGGGGCGCAACCTCTTGTACGAAGCATTACCCGTTAGTAGGGTCCGCGCTGTACCGGACGTACTGCAGGTAACAGGGGGTGGGCGCCGTGGTGCGCAGATCAGTGGCCGTCGTGACCGCGATCGTGCTGTTCGGGGAGGCCGCGGGCATCGTGCTCGTCCACGCCGTCCTCTCGGCGGTCGTCGACAACCAGAACATGTCACTGGCCGGTATGGATCCGGGCGTCATGTCCACCGGCACCTGGGTGATGGGCGTCGCCTCCGGCGTCCTGCTGCTGCTGTGCGGCCTGATACCCCTGCTGGCCGGCATACGTGACCGGTCACCGGGCCGGTTCGGCAGGATCGCCCTCATCGGGTGCGCGGTGGTGCACGGGGTGTTCGGCGCGCTGGCGGTGGGGCTGGTCGGCTGGACGGCGTTCGCCGTCATGAT
Organism: Streptomyces sp. NPDC025273; assembly: GCF_040638585.1. Classification (NCBI taxonomy): domain Bacteria; kingdom Bacillati; phylum Actinomycetota; class Actinomycetes; order Kitasatosporales; family Streptomycetaceae; genus Streptomyces; species Streptomyces sp. NPDC025273. The sequence continues at coordinate 134,013 of NZ_JBEZYP010000010.1, read as the reverse complement.
GGCCGTCCTGGCACTGATCGTGCTGACCCTGGTGACGTACGGGCGGAGCGAGCCGGGCGCGGAGGCACCCGGCGAGGACGGGCCCGGTGGCGGTGCCGAAGCCGGAGCCCCGGCACCTGCCTGACGCGCCGTCCGCTCAGACCCACAACTCGGTGACCGAGATCTCCAGTTCGCCGAGCAGCCGGCGCAGCAGCGGCAGCGAGAGCCCGATGACGTTGCCGTGATCGCCCTCGATCGCGTCGACGAAGGGCGCCGAGCGGCCGTCCAGGGTGAACGCTCCGGCCACATGGAGGGGCTCGCCCGACGCGACGTACGCCGCCACCTCGGCGTCGGTCGGCTCGCCGAACCGCACGGTCGTGGACGCCGTCGCCGACGCCGTGCGGCCGGTCGCCGTGTCGATCACGCTGTGGCCCGTCCGCAGGACGCCCGCGCGACCGCGCATGGACTTCCAGCGTGTGGTGGCCTCCTCGCTGTCGGCGGGCTTGCCGAGCGCCTCGCCGTCCAGTTCGAGCACCGAGTCGCAGCCGATGACCAGGGCGCCGGCGGCCTCCGGGCGTGCCGCCACGGCGGCGGCCTTGGCCTCGGCCAGGACGAGCGCGAGCGCCGCGGGCGTCGGAGCGGTGAGCGCGTCCTCGTCCACGCCGCTGACGATCACCTCGGGGGCGAATCCCGCCTGGCGCAGCAGGCCGAGACGGGCGGGGGAGGCGGAGGCGAGCACGAGGCGGCGCTGATCAGTCATACCGGCCATCGTAGAAGGGCCCGGGAGGCCTCCTGACCCGCGGAGCCCATGCGCCCCGGGCCTGGCGGACGCGACGGACCCGGCGAGGGCGCCCAGGACTCAGCGGATGCCCAGGACGAACATCGCCACGACCATGGCGAGCGCGAGCAGCAGTCCCGCGCGACGCATCATGTCCTGGGCGTCGCGCAGTTCCTTCGGCGGCTTGTTCTCGGGATCGGACCACAGCATGGATCCGATGGTGCTCCGGGCACGGCTGCGGCGCCTGAGTACGCGTACTCAGGCGCCGCAGCCGTGCCACTCAGCGCTTCCCGTCACACCGGCCAGTACGTCCGCGCCCAGGACCGGGGGCCCGGACGCTGCGTCCCGAGGCGGGCGATACGGCCGGGGTCCGACCACTGTTCGGGCGGCAGCGGAGCTCCGGACGGCACGGCGGCGACAGCCGCCGCCCGCGCCCGCACCACCGCCAGGGCGGCGGCCAGCTCCTCCGGGGTCGGATTGCCCCGTACGACCTTGATCATGGTGGCTCCCGGTGGTTAGAGGGGGATGTTGCCGTGCTTCTTCGGCGGCAGCGACTCGCGCTTCGTGCGCAGCTGGCGCAGCCCCTTCACGAGATGCGCCCGGGTGTCGGACGGCATGATCACCGCGTCGACGTAACCCCGCTCGGCCGCGACGTACGGGTTGAGCAGGGCGTCCTCGTAGTCGGCCATCAGCTCGGCACGGGCGGCCTCCGGGTCGTCGGCGGCGGCGATGGTGCGGCGGTGCAGGATGTTCACCGCGCCCTGCGCGCCCATCACCGCGATCTGCGCGGTCGGCCAGGCCAGGTTCAGGTCGGCGCCCAGGTGCTTGGATCCCATGACGTCGTACGCGCCGCCGAAGGCCTTGCGGGTGATGACCGTGATCAGCGGGACGGTCGCCTCCGCGTAGGCGTAGATCAGCTTGGCGCCGCGGCGGATGATGCCGCCGTACTCCTGGTCGACACCCGGCAGGAAGCCGGGGACGTCCACGAAGGTCAGGACCGGCACGTTGAACGCGTCGCACGTCCGCACGAAGCGTGCGGCCTTCTCGCTGGCGTCGATGTCCAGACAGCCGGCGAACTGCATCGGCTGGTTCGCGACGATGCCGACCGGGTAGCCCTCGACGCGGCCGAAGCCGGTGATGATGTTGGGCGCGAACAGTGCCTGCGTCTCCAGGAACTCGCCGTCGTCGAGCACGTGCTCGATCGCGGTGTGCATGTCGTACGGCTGGTTCGCCGAGTCCGGGATGAGGGAGTCGAGCTCGCGGTCCTCGTCCGTGGTCTCCAGGTCGGCCTCCTCCGGGAAGGCCGGAGCCTCCGAGAGGTTGTTCGACGGGAGGTAGGACAGCAGGGACTTGACGTACTCGACGGCGTCCTTCTCGTCGCCCGCCATGTGGTGCGCCACACCGGAGGTGGTGTTGTGCGTGCGGGCGCCGCCCAGCTCCTCGAAGCCGACGTCCTCACCGGTGACGGTCTTGATGACGTCGGGCCCGGTGATGAACATGTGCGAGGTCTGGTCGACCATGACCGTGAAGTCGGTGATCGCGGGGGAGTAGACCGCGCCGCCCGCGCACGGTCCGACGATCAGCGAGATCTGCGGGACGACACCCGAGGCGTGGACGTTGCGGCGGAAGATCTCGGCGAACAGGCCGAGGGCGGCCACGCCCTCCTGGATGCGGGCGCCGCCGCCGTCGTTGATGCCGATGACCGGGCAGCCGGTCTTCATCGCGAAGTCCATGACCTTCACGATCTTCTCGCCGTAGACCTCGCCCAGCGAGCCGCCGAAGATCGTGAAGTCCTGCGAGTACACGCAGACGGGACGGCCGTCGACCGTGCCGTAACCGGTGACGACACCGTCCCCGTACGGGCGGTTCTTCTCGATGCCGAAGTTGGTCGAGCGGTGCCGTGCGAACTCGTCGAGCTCCACGAAGGAACCTTCGTCGAGCAGGAGGTCGACGCGCTCGCGGGCGGTCAACTTGCCCTTGGCGTGCTGCTTTTCGACGGCGCGTGCGGAACCTGCGTGTGTGGCCTCGTCAATACGGCGCTGCAGGTCCGCGATCTTTCCCGCGGTCGTGTGGATGTCGCTCTGCGGCTCGGACATCGGGTGGCGGCTCCCTGCCTGGTCACGGGGACGGCTGGTACATCCAGTAGAGGTGCTGGACCCATACGTGCTCGACGGCCAGCGGCTCGTCGGCGGTGTTGCTACTGATCCGTAGCGTATCGGCGGCGATACGGTTCGGCAGTGCGTCGTTGGCCACACCTAATGTGGGTTGTATGACACCTCCGGATGCGCCCCACAACCGCTGGTCGGACCTCGACAGGCCGCCCCTGAACGTCGCGGCGCTGCGGCGCGGGCTGCTGAAGCCGGGCGGGCTGTGGAGCTCGCTCGACGTCGTCGAGTCGACCGGATCCACCAATTCCGACCTCGCGGCCCGGGCCGCCGGGCTGGCCGAGGGCACGGTGCTGGTCGCCGAGGAGCAGACCGCGGGCCGGGGGCGGCTGGAGCGGAGCTGGACGGCCCCGCCCCGCTCGGGCCTCTTCCTCTCGGTCTACCTGACCCCCGGTGACGTACCCGCCGAGCGCTGGGGCTGGCTGCCCCTGCTGGCCGGTGTCGCCGCCGCCACGGGGCTCGCGCAGTCGGCGGGCGTCGACATGGCACTGAAATGGCCCAACGACCTCCTGGTGACCATCGACGGCACGGAACGCAAGACCGGCGGCATCCTCGCCGAGCGTGCCGGCGACGGCGTCGTCATCGGCATGGGCCTCAACGTCTCGCTGCGCGCGGCCGAGCTGCCCACCCCCCACGCGGGTTCGCTGGTCCTGGCCGGGGCCGTCTCCACCGACCGCGAAACGCTGCTGAGGGCCGTCCTGCGCTCGCTGGAGCAGTGGTACGGGCGGTGGCGTGAGACCGGCGGCGACGCCGCCGCGAGCGGCCTCCAGGAGGCCTACGCGGCGGGCTGCGCCACGCTCGACCGCACGGTGCGGGCCGAGCTGCCGGGCGACCGGTCCGTCGTCGGCGAGGCCGTCGCGATCGACGGCGACGGCCGGCTGGTCCTGGCCACCGGTGACGGGCTCCAGGAGCCGGTCTCGGCCGGGGACATCGTGCATCTGCGCGGGACCGAGGGCGGACTGACCTGATCGGGGCAGGCCCCGGGGCGGGTGATGTCACCCATGGCGCACCCGGTCCGGGCAACCGGAGACGTGAGCCAGGGCACACCTGCCGTATCGTTGAGGCGATCCAGCAACAGATCGGCAGGGCAGTGGCCAGGGAACGGGCAGGAGGCGGCCGGTGACCGTCGACGACACGAACTCCGGTGACGACACGGACTCCGCCGACGGTGCGGAGCCCCCGTCCGGACCATCGGTCCACTCGACACCGCATCACGAGGTCGACCACACGGCCGAGCCGACCGACGACCCGCTCGCCATCCGGCTGGAGGCCCTGATCCTGGGTGCCGACCGCCGCTACACGCCCTTCCAGGCGGCCAAGACCGCCGGGGTCTCCATGGACCTGGCGTCCCGGTTCTGGCGGGCCATGGGCTTCGCAGACATCGGGCAGGCCAAGGCGCTCACCGAGGCCGATGTGCTGGCGCTGCGCCGCCTCGCCGGTCTGGTGGAGGCCGGGCTGCTCAGCGAGCCGATGGCGATCCAGGTGGCCCGGTCGACCGGGCAGACCACCTCCCGGCTCGCGGAGTGGCAGATCGACTCCTTCCTGGCGGGGCTGACCGAGCCCCCCGAGCCCGGCATGACCCGCACCGAGGTCACATATCCGCTGATCGAGCTGCTCCTGCCCGAGCTGCAGGAATTCCTGGTGTACGTGTGGCGGCGCCAGCTGGCCGCCGCCACGGGCCGGGTCGTGCAGACCGGGGACGACGAGGAGATGGTCGACCGGCGGCTCGCCGTGGGCTTCGCCGACCTGGTCGGCTTCACCCGGCTGACCCGGCGGCTGGAGGAAGAGGAGCTCGGCGAGCTGGTCGAGGCCTTCGAGACGACCGCAGCCGACCTGGTCGCCGCCCATGGCGGGCGGCTCATCAAGACGCTCGGCGACGAGGTCCTCTTCGCCGCGGACGACGCGGGCACGGCGGGCGAGATAGCGCTCCGGCTGGTCGAGGCGATGGCCCAGGACACCACGATGCCCGCCCTGCGGGTCGGCATCGCGTTCGGCACGGTCACCACCCGCATGGGGGACGTCTTCGGTACGACGGTGAACCTGGCCAGCCGGCTCACCTCGATAGCGCCGAAGGACGCCGTGCTGGTCGACGGTTCGTTCGCCCAGGAGCTGACGCGGACCGGGGACGCGCCCGCGTCCGAGGCGCAGGCCGCCGAGGAGGTCGCGGCGGCGGCGGAGCGCGCCCGGCTGGCCGAGAAGGAGGGCCGGCGGGTCGAGGAGGCCCCGCTGCCCACGTACCGCTTCGGGCTGCAGCCGATGTGGCAGCGGCCGGTGCGGGGGCTCGGGGTCGTGGAGCCGTGGCTGCTGGCGCGGCGGGGGCCGCGGTGAGCGGGGCGGCGGGCTGCTGCCCCTGAGCCGTGGGCTCCGCCCCGGATCCCCGGCCCTCGATCGCCGGGCGGGCTCGTGTGTGCGGGCCGGGCGGGCCCGGCGGGTGCGCCTCGGGCGGGCCGGGGTGTGGGCTGGAGGCCCGTGGGGTGGGGCGGGCACCTAGGATCCCTCGGTAACGCTCGTCAACCGGAGGGGTGCAGCATGACCGTCACGTCGGAGCAGCGGTTCGGGGAGTTCGTCGTCGTGCGGCGGCACGAGGGCCTGGAGCACGTGGCCGAGCTGGTGCTCGACCGGCCCAAGGCGATGAATGCCGTGTCCACCGACATGGCCCGCTCGATCGGGACCGCCTGCGCCGCGCTCGGCGCCGACCAGGGGGTGCGCGTCACCGTGCTCACCTCCAGCCACGAGCGGGCCTTCTGCGTGGGTGCGGACCTGAAGGAGCGGAACTCCTTCACCGACGCCGAGCTGGTCCGGCAGCGGCCCACCGCGCGGGCCGCGTACACCGGGGTGCTCGAACTGCCGATGCCGGTCGTCGCCGCCGTGCACGGCTTCGCCCTCGGCGGCGGCTTCGAGCTGGCGCTGGCCTGCGACGTGATCGTGGCCGACCGTACGGCCGTCGTGGGGCTGCCCGAGGTGTCCGTCGGCGTCATCCCGGGCGGCGGCGGTACGCAGCTGCTGCCGCGCCGGGTCGGTGCGGCACGCGCCGCCGAGCTGGTCTTCACCGCGCGCCGGGTGGAGGCGGCCGAGGCCCGCGAGCTGGGCCTGGTCGACGAGCTGGTCGAGGCGGGCCGGGACCGGGAGGAGGCGCTGGCGCTCGGCGGCCGGATCGCCGCCAACTCCCCGGTGGGCCTGCGGGCCGCGAAGCGGGCCCTGCGGCTCGGGCAGGGACTGGACCTGCGTGCCGGGCTGGAGGTCGAGGACGCGGCCTGGCGGTCGGTCGCCTTCTCCGGGGACCGGGCCGAGGGCGTGGCCGCGTTCAACGAGAAGCGGAAGCCGAGCTGGCCCGGCGAGTGAGCCACCGCACGCCGTGAGGATCATCAGCGCCGCCGACTGATCAGAACGTCATGAACCTCCCTAAGCTGGGACGATGGCTGGTGTTGATGGGCGGCTGCGGGCCGTGGTGTCGCTCGCGCAGACGATGGCGGCGGCCTGCACCCCGCGCGAGTCGTGGCTGGCGGCGGCGCGCGGGGTGGGCGAGGCGCTGGGAGGCAGCTTCGCCGCTCTCTCCGTGTGGGAGCGGGACCGGGGCAGGCTGCGGGTCCTGGTGAACGCGGGGGAGCGGGCCGAGGGGGAGGAGGAATTCCCCGACGAGGAGGCCTACCCCGTCCACCAGTTCCCGGAGATCACCGAATTCCTGCACGAGCGGTGGGCGGGCGGCGGCGAGCCGGACGCCTGGGTGGAGACCGCCGACGGCGCTCCGGGGGCCGGGGCCCCGGCCCGGGGGGCCAGGCCTTACTGCCACCAGCGGGTCGCGGCCCTGCGGCGGCGCGGTCGGGGCTGCTGCGTTGTGGCCCCGATCGTGATGCACGGGCGGGCCTGGGGCGAGCTGTACGTGGCGCGTCCGGCGGGGGCGCCGGTCTTCGACCGGGACGACGCGGACTTCGCGACCGTGCTGGCCGCCGTCGTCGCGGCGGGCCTCGCCCAGACCGAGCGGCTGGAGGAGGTCCGCAAGCTGGCCTTCACCGACCCGCTGACCGGGCTCGCGAACCGCCGCGCCGTCGACATCCGGCTCGACGAGGCGGTGGAGCGGCACCGTACCGAGGGGATCGTGGTCAGCCTGGTCGTCTGCGATCTGAACGGCCTCAAGGCGGTCAACGACACCCATGGCCACGCGGTCGGCGACCGTCTGCTGGAACGATTCGGCTCCGTGCTGTCGCTCTGCGGCGCGATGCTCCCCGACGCCCTCGCGGCGCGGCTCGGCGGCGACGAGTTCTGCCTGCTGACCGAGGGGCCCGCGGCGGACGACGTGGTCCGGGTGGCCGAGGAGCTGTGCGCACGGGCCGTCGCCCTGGAGTTCGGCGACGGGGTTGCCTGCGGGGTCGCCTCGACCGGCGACGACATCGGCCCCCTGCGGTCCGCGCGCAGGCTCTTCCGGCTGGCGGACGCCGCCCAGTACCGCGCGAAGGCGGCGCACTCCAGGAATCCGGTGGTGGCGGGGCGGGACGGCGAGGTGCTCCGGCTCGCGGACCATCCGCCCGGTTCCCCGCACGACCGGCGCGGACTGCGCGGCAACGTGCCTCCGGACGCGCGGTGACCGAGCGGCAAGGGACCGCGCGACCTGGTGACATGTTGGGTTTCAGTCCGTAGGCTTCTGAATATGGATATGCATACAGTCGTGGTGGGGACGTCCGGTACCACCGCCGAGGACGTCATCGCCGTGGCCCGCCGGGGTGCCCGGGTCGAGCTCTCCGCCGCCGCCGTCGACGCCCTGGCCGCCGCCCGCGGGATCGTCGACGCGCTCGCCGCCAAGCCCGAGCCGGTCTACGGCGTCTCGACCGGTTTCGGCGCCCTCGCCAGCCGGCACATCAGCCCGGATCTCCGGGCACAGCTGCAGCGCAACATCGTCCGCTCGCACGCGGCGGGCATGGGCCCCCGGGTCGAGCGCGAGGTCGTGCGGGCGCTGATGTTCCTGCGGCTGAAGACCGTCGCCTCCGGCCGCACCGGCGTGCGCCCCCTGGTCGCACAGACCATGGCCGACGTGCTCAACGCGGGCATCACCCCCGTCGTCCACGAGTTCGGCTCGCTCGGCTGCTCCGGTGACCTGGCCCCGCTGTCGCACTGCGCCCTGACCCTCATGGGCGAGGGCGACGCGGAGGGTCCCGACGGGGTCGTACGCCCCGCCGGTGAGCTCCTCGCGGCGCACGGCATCACGCCCGTCGAACTGCGTGAGAAGGAGGGCCTCGCCCTCCTCAACGGCACCGACGGCATGCTCGGCATGCTCGTGATGGCCCTCGCGGACCTCAGGAACCTCTACACGGGCGCCGACATCACCGCCGCGCTCTCCCTGGAGGCCCTCCTCGGCACGGACAAGGTCCTGGCCCCGGAGCTCCATGCCATCCGGCCCCACCCCGGCCAGGGCGCCTCCGCCGACAACATGCTGCGGTTCCTGGCCGGGTCCGGCCTCACGGGCCACCACCAGGACGAGGCCCCGCGCGTCCAGGACGCCTACTCCGTACGCTGCGCCCCCCAGGTCAACGGTGCCGGGCGCGACACCCTCGCGCACGGGGAGCTCGTCGCCGAGCGCGAGCTGGCCTCCGCCGTCGACAACCCCGTCGTCCTGCCCGACGGGCGTGTGGAGTCCAACGGGAACTTCCACGGCGCCCCCGTCGCCTACGTTCTCGACTTCCTGGCGATCGTGGCCGCCGACCTCGGGTCGATCACCGAGCGCCGTACGGACCGGCTCCTGGACAAGAACCGTTCGCACGGGCTGCCGCCGTTCCTCGCCGACGACGCCGGGGTCGACTCCGGGCTCATGATCGCCCAGTACACGCAGGCCGCCCTGGTCAGCGAGCTGAAGCGGCTCGCGGTCCCGGCCTCCGTCGACTCGATCCCGTCCTCCGCCATGCAGGAGGACCACGTCTCCATGGGCTGGTCCGCCGCGCGCAAACTCCGTACGGCCGTGGCCGACCTGGCGCGGATCATCGCCGTCGAGCTGTACGCGGCCACCCGCGCCGTCGAACTGCGGGCCGCCGAGGGCCTGACCCCCGCGCCCGCCTCGCTGGCCGTCATCGAGGCGCTGCGGGCCGCCGGCGTCCAGGGGCCTGGACCCGACCGCTTCCTCTCGCCCGACCTGGCCGCCGCCGACGCCTTCGTCCGGGAGGGGAGGCTCGTCGCGGCCGCGGAGAGCGTGACCGGCCCCCTGGCCTGACCCGTACGACCGCAAGGGAAGAGGGCCGCCGCACGGATGCGACGGCCCTCCTCCCTTGAACGTACGTCAGAAACCGGTGCTCAGCGTGCCGCCCCGGTGTACCGAATAGGCGACGAATCCCGCGCCGAGGCCCAGGAAGGCCGTACCGCCGATCAGGTACGGGGTGGTGTCCACCCCGGCACCGGTGTCGGCGAGCGTCTCCTGCGGGACGATCTCCCCGGTGGAACGGGCCTGTCGGGCCTGGGCCGTGGAGCCGGCGGCCGAGCCGGTGGAACCACTCCGCGGCTCTGTTCCGTCCGTCGCGTTGGCGGAGGGGACGAACCAGAGAGCACAGAGCAGGGTGCCTGCCGCTGTGGTGGTCAGCAGCGTGCGACGAGCGATGGACACAGAATCGATCCCCTTGCGACAACCATCAGTTAGCCCCGTGGACCGATGCTAAGCAAAGCAGCGGGTCGGAGGAAACCCGCAGGTCCCGGGAGCCTTACGCTCCGGCGTATGAGCACTTCAGAGACAACCGGATTTGTTCGGCTTCGCGTGGAGATGGTGCTGCGGATCACCGACGCCGATGCCCTGACCGGCACGGCGCTCGAGAGCATCGCCGCCGATTTCACGGCCTCGGGCACCGCGGCCGACGAGTCCGCCGAGGAACGTACGCATGCCGAGGAGACGGTCAGGGAAGACGGTGCGGAGGCCCTCGCGTCGCTCATCGACCCCTTCGACCTGGTGGGCCAGGTGCCCGGGGTGGAGCTCGCCCAGGCCTCCTGGAGCAGCGAGACGATCGACTACGACCCCGATGCCGGCGACTGGGTGGCCGGGGAGGACGACGACGAGGCCTACTACGGGATCGAGGACAATGAGACGGGTGACGAGGAGGGCGGCGGAACGGAACGCTGACACGGTCCGGCAGGCCTTCCGGGCGGCGGGAACCGCCGCGGTCGCGGACGCGTCGATGAGTGGTGTTCCCCACATATTCGACGGACGTGGAACGGAAGACCCGCAGAGGGTGTTCTTGGAACATTGACGGGGGATCGTCATCCGGCGGCCCCGTCCGGGGATTTGGGGATTCGGCAACGATGGAGAAGCGTGTGATGACGGACAGCAAGCGGCGCCGCAGGGGCCTCACGGCCGCGTCCGCACTGCTCGGCGGCGTGCTGGTGCTTTCGGCCTGCAGCGACGGCGGTGGCACGGGGAGTGCGAGCGCCGACAGCTCGAAGTCGTCGCAGGCCCAGGTGGACGAGGCGGCGGCCAAGGACGCCTCCGAGGCGCAGATAACGATCACGCCGAAGAACGGTGCGAGCAACGCGAGCATCAACAACGCCGCCAAGGTCACCGTGGCCAAGGGCAAGCTGACCGAGGTCACGATGACCACGTCGGCCGGAGAGGCCGTCGAGGGCACCCTCGCCGCCGACGGCTCCAGCTGGAAGCCCACCGGGCAGCTGGAGCGCTCGACCACGTACAAGATCAGCGCGACGGCGGCCGACTCCGAGGGGCGCGAGGCACACGCCAACAGCTCCTTCACCACGGTCTCGCCCGAGAACAGCTTCATCGGGAACTTCACGCCCGAGGACGGTTCCACCGTCGGCGTGGGCATGCCCGTCTCGATCAACTTCAACAAGGCGATCACGAACAAGAAGGCCGTCCAGGACGGCATCACCGTGACGTCGAGCAGCGGCCAGGAGGTCGTCGGCCACTGGTTCAACGCCCAGCGCCTGGACCTGCGGCCCGAGGACTACTGGCAGGGCGGCTCCACCGTCACGCTGAAGCTGGCTCTGGACGGCGTCGAGGGCGCCGACGGCGTCGTGGGCGTGCAGCAGAAGACGGTCACCTTCAAGGTCGGCCGCAACCAGGTCTCCACCGTGGACGCCAAGGCGAAGACGATGACCGTCACCCAGGACGGCAAGACGATCAAGACCATCCCGATCTCCGCCGGTTCGTCGGACAACCCGACGTACAACGGCGCGATGGTGATCTCCGAGAAGTTCAAGGAGACCCGCATGGACGGTGCGACGGTCGGCTTCACGGACGACGACGGCAAGGGCGAGTACGACATCAAGGACGTGCCGCACGCCATGCGGCTGTCCACGTCGGGCACCTTCATCCACGGCAACTACTGGGGCGCCAAGTCGATCTTCGGCAGCGCCAACACCAGCCACGGCTGCGTCGGCCTGTCCGACACGAAGGGCGCCGACGACCCGGGCACGGCCGGTGCCTGGTTCTACAACAACTCCATGATCGGCGACGTGGTCGTCGTCAAGAACTCCCCGGACAAGACCATCGCCCCGGACAACGGCCTCAACGGCTGGAACATGAGCTGGTCGGAGTGGACGGCCGGGTCCGAGGCCTGATCCCGTAACCGAGCCCCATCCCCCGTTCCGAAGGCGGCGGCACCCCGTTCCACCGGGTGCCGCCGCCTTCGGCGTATGCGGGCCCGCAGGGTTCTCATCCAGCTCTCATCGCAGACTCAACCCCTCATCACGCCCGCTCCATACCTTCACGCCATGTTCCTCACCTACCTCCGGCGCGAGCTGCGCCGCCGCAGAAAGGCGGCGCTCGTCGTCGCCTCGGGGCTCGCCCTCGGCATTGCGCTCGTCATCATCGTCAGCTCGGTCTCCTCGGGCATGAGCAAGGCCCAGGACAAGGTCCTCCAATCGCTGTACGGCCTCGGTACGGACATGACGGTGACCAAGGCCGCCGCCGCCCAGGGGTCCGGCACCGAACGGCCCCGGTTCGAGTTCGACGCCAAGGACGACGACGAGGCGACCCAGAGCGCCGACCGGGTCATGGTCCAGGGTTTCCGGACGCTCGCCTCCAGCACCGTCGGCACGGTCGGCCGGCAGGGCGGCGTCGCGGACGCCGTCGGCGGACTGAGCCTGACCGTCATGAAGGTCGACGGTCGGTTCCAGCGCGGCGAGTCCGAGCAGTCCACCGAGGAGGGAGCGGCGGCCCAGGGCGGACCTCGCGGCGGCAGCGGGCAGCCGCAGGGCGAGGTCCAGGGCGGCGGCGCCTCCTTCGACGTCAACTCCTTCACCGTGTACGGCACCGACGTCACCCGGCTGGACCTCGGTCCGCTGACCTCCTCGACGATCACCGAGGGCCGTACGTTCACGTCCACCGAGACCGACGCCGAGGTGGCGGTCGTCGACGCCGCGTACGCCGAGGAGAAGGAACTCGCGCTCGACAAGGCCGTCACGATCTCCGGCACCACGTACACGATCGTCGGCATCTCGACGGCGGACAGCGCAGACGCCGCCGCCGACGTCTACATCCCGCTGAAGCAGGCGCAGACCGTCGCCGGCTCCGAGGACAAGATCACCACGGTCTACGTCAAGGCCGCGGACTCGCAGCAGATCGACACCGTCAAGGCCGCCATCCGGAAGAACATCCCCGGCACGACGGTCACCACCTCCGCCGACCTCGCCGACACGGTCTCCGGCTCCCTCTCCACCGCCTCCGACCTGGCCTCCAGCGTCGGCAAGTGGCTCTCCGTCGCCGTCCTGACCGCCGCCTTCCTCGTCGCGGGCCTGCTCACCTCCTCGGCGGTCAGCCGCCGTGTACGGGAGTTCGGCACCCTCAAGGCGCTCGGCTGGAAGAGCGGCCGGGTCACCCGCCAGGTCATCGGTGAGGCGCTCGTCAACGGCCTCGTGGGCGGTGTCCTCGGCATCGCCGTCGGTCTCGCCGGCGCGTACGCCGTGACCGCCGTCAGCCCCACCCTCACCGCCCAGCTCGGCTCCTCCGGCGGCGGCGCCCCGATGGGTGGCGGCGGCCCCGGCCGCCAGACCGCGGCCAGGACCCTCGACATCGCGCTGACCGCCCCGGTCTCCCTCACCACGATCCTGACCGCCGTGGCCCTGGCGGTGACGGGCGGACTCGTCGCGGGTGCCTTCGGCGGCTGGCGGGCCTCCCGGCTGCGCCCGGCCGACGCCCTGCGCCGCGTCGAGTAGCGCCGTACCCGGGCAGCGCCCGGGACCCCGCACGGGCCGCGTCGGGACGACGCCCGCCCGGCCCCTCCCCCCCGTACGAACAGCAGGAGTTCACACGTGTACCAGCTCAGCGGCGTCACCAAGCGCTACATGCGCGGCAAGACCGCCGTCGACGCCCTCGCCGGTGTCGACCTGACCATCGAGGACGGCGGCAGGCTCGTCATCCAGGGACCGACCGGCGGCGGCAAGTCCACCCTCCTCCAGATGCTCGGCGGACTCGACCGGCCGACCGCGGGCACCGTCGAACTCGACGGTGTCGATCTGGCGAAGCTGCCCGAGTCCCGGCTCACCAAGGTCCGGGCGGAGTCCATCGGCTTCGTGTTCCAGAGCTTCAACCTGATCCCCACGCTCACCGCCCAGGAGAACGTCGAGACCGCGCTCGTACCGCTCGGCCTCGGCGCGAGGACCCGCCGGGAGCGGGCCGCGGAAGCGCTCGGGTCCGTCGGCCTCGGCGACCGCCCCACCCACCTGCCGAGCGAGATGTCCGGCGGCCAGCAGCAACGCGTCGCGATCGCACGGGCCCTGGTCAAGCGGCCGAAGGTGCTGCTCGCCGACGAACCCACCGGCAACCTCGACGAGTCCATGCGCGACGAGATCATGGACCTGCTCGACGGGCTGTGGAAGGAACACGGGCTGACCTTCGTGATGGTCACCCACGACAGCTCCCTCGCCCGCAAGGCACCGAGGGTGGCCACCATCAGCGAGGGCCGGGTCACGGTGACGGAGAACGCGGAGGCCTGAGCACGCTCCCCGGTCGTCCTGGGGCCCGCCCCTCCGGGGGCGGGCCCCAGGCGTTCCGGGGCCACGGGTGGAGCGCGCTGCACCACGGATCCGGGGGTCCGCACCCTCGCCGGGGCCACCGCACCCGGGAAGACTCGGACACCTCACCGAAACCATGGAGGAACCCATGAAGGCCCTGCTCCGGCTCGTGTTCTGTGTCGCCCTCGCCGCGAACGTCTTCCTCAACCTCGCCGAGGACGACGGACTGCGGCTCGCCCTCAGCATCTGCGCGGGCGTGGCCGTCATCGGCTCCGGTGCGGGGCTCTGGATGCTGCGCGGGCCGCGCGAGTCCTGAGCGCCGGAACCCTCACGGCCGAACCCGTCCGGTGGTGAGCCCCGCCGCCCCGGAGGTCCCGCGCGCGGGGTGACCCGCGGCCAGCATGTGGATGCCGATGAAGATCTTCGGTGGGTACTGGGACAATTGGCCGGTGCAACGGTTCCGTACGTCTCCGGGAGCAGCGTCGCCTCCGTGGGGCTCTCCTCCGGGAGGGGGACCAGCGGCGCCCTGGGGACGGGAGCGCCGACGCGCATGACGCCCACTCACGGAAGGTCTTGATCAGATGCCGGCCAGCTCCCACTCCGTCACCCCGCACACCGCCGAGAGCCGTGTCATCGAGCCGCTCTACGCCCAGATCCTCCGGCGCAACCAGGGCGAGAGGGAGTTCCACCAGGCGGTACGCGAGGTCCTCGAAACCCTCGGCCCGGTGCTGGCGCAGCGGCCGGAGTTCGTCGACGCGCGGATCATCGAGCGGATCTGCGAGCCCGAGCGGCAGCTCATCTTCCGGGTGCCGTGGTCGGACGACTCCGGCGACATCCATGTCAACCGCGGCTTCCGCGTGGAGTTCTCCAGCGCGCTCGGCCCGTACAAGGGCGGACTGCGCTTCCACCCCTCGGTCAACCTCGGGATCGTGAAGTTCCTCGGCTTCGAGCAGATCTTCAAGAACGCCCTCACCGGCATGCCGATCGGCGGCGGCAAGGGCGGCGCGGACTTCGACCCCAAGGGCCGCTCCGACGCCGAGATCATGCGGTTCTGCCAGTCCTTCATGACCGAACTCCACCGCCATCTGGGCGAGTACACCGACGTCCCGGCCGGCGACATCGGTGTGGGCGGCCGCGAGATCGGCTACCTGTTCGGCCAGTACAAGCGGATCACCAACCGCTACGAGTCAGGCGTCCTCACCGGAAAGGGCCTCGGCTGGGGCGGCGCCCTGGTGCGCACCGAGGCGACCGGCTACGGCTGCGTCCTGTTCACCGCCGAAATGCTCCGCAGCCAGGGCGACAGCCTCGACGGCCGGCGCATCGCCGTGTCCGGCTCGGGCAACGTCGCCATCTACGCGATCGAGAAGGCCCAGCAGCTCGGCGCGACCGTCGTGACGTGCTCGGACTCCGGCGGCTACGTCGTGGACGAGAAGGGCATCGACCTCGCCCTGCTCAAGGAGATCAAGGAGACGGGCCGCGGCCGGATCTCCGAATACGCCGAGCGGCGCGGCGCACACGTGCGGTACGTCGAGGGCACGGGCCTCTGGAACGTCCCCGTGGACGTGGCGCTGCCCTGCGCCACCCAGAACGAACTCCACGAGGCCGACGCGCTCGCCCTCGTACGCAACGGGGTCAAGGCCGTCGCCGAGGGCGCCAACATGCCCACCACCCCCGAGGCCGTCCGCGTCCTCCAGGACGCCGGCGTGGCCTTCGCCCCCGGCAAGGCGGCCAACGCGGGGGGCGTGGCCACCAGCGCCCTGGAGATGCAGCAGAACGCCTCGCGCGACTCCTGGACCTTCGCCCACACCGAGCAGCGCCTCGCGGAGATCATGCGCCACATCCACGACTCCTGCCACACCACCGCCGAGCGCTACGGCAGCCCCGGCAACTACGTCGTGGGCGCGAACATCGCCGGCTTCGAACTCGTCGCGGACGCGATGCTGGCGCAGGGGCTGATCTGAGCCAGGCCTCAGGCATCGACAGCCCGGGGCGCGGCACGCGCCCCGGGTCCCGGCACTCATCCGACGACGGTGACCGGCGCCCACACCTGCTACGTCGTCACGTCCTGACCGGTGCCCGCGTCTGCCAGGCCGTCACTTCATGACCGGCACCCCCACCTGTCACGTCCTGATGTCCTGGCCGACACGCCGGGCCCGGACCCGGCGCACAGCACCCGGGTCCGGTGTGCGGCACCCGGATCAGCCAACAGCAGATCAGCCCGGCGCGGAACGCTTCCACCTCCCGCGGGGGGCGCGGCGCTCCTAGGCTGGGGCGATGAGCAGCCACGCGCAGAACCGAGCCCGCGTCATCCCCCTGCGTCCCGTCCCCACGGCACCGTGCCCCGCCCCCGCCGCCAGAGAGCCGCTCTGGCGGGACGTCGTCGGGGACGTGCTGCGTCGCGAGCGGCTCGCCCAGGAGCGGACGCTCAAGGACGTGGCCGGGGTCGCCCGGATCTCGATGCCGTACCTCTCCGAGATCGAGCGCGGCCGCAAGGAGGCCTCCTCGGAGGTCCTCGCGGCGGCCGCCCGTTCGCTCGGTCTCGGGCTGGCCGACGTGCTGTCCCTGGCCCAGGAGGAGCTCGGCCGCCGCGGCACGGCCGCCTCCCGGATGTCCCCGGCCCGCGCTTCCCTCGGCGAGGTGCGGCTGGCGGCCTGACCCGGTCCCACGCGGGCAGGGCCGGGCGTACGTCAGGCGGTGGTCAGGACCCGGCGGCTGAGGACCTCGTCCGCGAGGCCGTACGCCACCGCCTCCCGCGCGGTGAAGATCCTGTCCCTGTCGGTGTCGGCCCGCAGGGTCGCCAGGTCGTGCGGGGTGTGCCGGGCCAGGACCTCCTCGACCTGCGAGCGGATCCTCAGCATCTCCTTGGCGTGCAGCCGGAGGTCGGAGACCGTGCCCTGCTGTCCGCCACTGGCCGGCTGGCCCAGCAGCACGCGGGAGTGCTCCAGGACGAACCGCCGTCCGGGGTCGCCGCCGGCCAGGAGCACCGCCGCGGTCGAGGCCGCCTGGCCGACGCAGAACGTCGCGATCGGAGCCGAGACGAAGCTCATGGTGTCGTAGATCGCCATCAGCGAAGTGAACGAGCCGCCGGGCGAGTTGAGGTAGACCGCGATCTCGGTCCCGGGACTCGACGACTCCAGGTGGAGCAGCTGGGCGATGACGACGTTGGCGACCCCGTCGTCGATCTCCGTACCGATGAAGATGATCCGCTCGGACAGGAGGCGGCTGAAGACGTCGTAGGACCGTTCACCCAGCGGGGTGCGCTCGACCACGCTCGGGATCGTGTACTGGCTCATGTCAGATCCCGGCCTGTCGCCGCGGGCCGGCCGGGCGCACGTCGTCGAGCGACTCGACGACGTGATCGACCATGCCGTACGCCTTCGCCTGCGCGGCCGTGAACCACCGGTCCCGGTCGCCGTCCCGGGAGATCGTCTCCGCGGACTGTCCGGTGTGCGCCGCCGTGATCCGCTCGACGGCCTGCTTCGTGAATTCGAGGTTCTCGGCCTGGATCGCGATGTCGGAGGCGGTGCCGCCGATGCCGGCCGACGGCTGGTGCATCATGATCCGCGCGTTCGGCAGGGCGAACCGCTTGCCCGCGGTCCCGACGGTGAGCAGGAACTGCCCCATGGAAGCGGCGAACCCCATGGCGAGGGTGGAGACGTCGTTCGGGACGAGCCGCATCGTGTCGTAGACGGCCAGTCCGGCCGTCACGGACCCGCCAGGGCTGTTGATGTAGAGACTGATGTCGGTGCGCGGGTCCTCGGCGGACAGGAGCAGCAGCTGCGCGCAGACCCGGTTCGCGGAGACCTCGTCCACCTGGGTGCCCAGGAAGACGATCCGCCGGCCGAGGAGCTGCGCGGCGAGGTGGTCGTCGAACCGTGTCGACGGTGTGTCCTCGTCGGTGGCGCGTGGACGGGCAGCGGGGTGGGGTGACATCGGACCTCCCGGTGGTGGGGCGGCCGGTGCGGCCGCGCTCACCCCACTCTTGGCCCGGGAGGGCCGCCAGGTCAGGAATCTCGGCCCACGGCAGATCTGCCGCGGGCAGATCCGGCCGCCGCCACGCGGCCGGGGTCCCGCCACGGGACCGGCTCCCGACCGGGAGCCGGGAGCCGGATGGTCTCAGTCGCCGGCGGTGGGCGCCGGGGCGATGCCCGTGGGGCAGGCGCGGCCCCAGTTCGTCTCCGAGGGGAACTCCAGGGTGGCGCCCGTGCCGCCGATGCCGCAGTACCCGTCGGGGTTCTTGTCCAGGTACTGCTGGTGATAAGCCTCCGCAGGCCAGAAGGTGCGCCCCTCGGCCGGGAGGATCTCCGTGGTGATCTCGCCGAAGCCGGAACCGGTCAGTACCCGCTGGTAGGCCTCCCTGGACGCGGCGGCGCCCTCCGCCTGCTCGGGGGAGTGCGTGTAGATCGCCGAGCGGTACTGCGTGCCCACGTCGTTGCCCTGGCGGAAGCCCTGGGTCGGGTTGTGGGACTCCCAGAAGAGCTTCAGGAGCTCCGCGTAGCCGACGACCGTCGGGTCGAAGACGACTCGGACCGCTTCCGTGTGGCCCGTCAGGCCCGAGCAGGTCTCCTCGTACGACGGGTTCTCCGTGTACCCGCCCTGGTAGCCGACGAGGGTCGTCCACACGCCCTCCGTCTGCCAGAACTTGCGCTCGGCACCCCAGAAACAGCCCAGAGCGAAATCGGCGACCTCCATACCCTGCGGGTACGGGCCGGTCAGCGGGTTGCCGAGGACCGTATGGCGGGACGGGACCGCGAATTCCGGGACGGAACGCCCGCGCAGGGCCTCCTCGGGAGTGGGGAGCTGTGGGGTGCGGTGGTTCAGGAACATGCGGGGGCTCCTCCGGGGGTGGGTGTTCGCTCCGTACAACGCGAGAGGGGCGCCGTGGATTCCGGCGCCCCCTCGTGCCGACGGCTACTGCGGCAGCGTCGCCGGGCTGCCGCCGTTCGCCTCGTATCCGGCGACGGCCAGCGCCCGGTACACCGTGTACTCGGCGGCCGGATCGGAGTTCTGCGTCCAGGGCAGCGCGCCCACGTGGCCGTCGATGTGGACGAGCTGGTTCACCGCCTCCGACCAGCGCTCCATACGCACGAGGAAGAGGACCAGCAGATGCCGCACATGGGCGAGCATCGGGTCGTCGGCACGGGCGGCGTGCACCGCGAACATCGCGCCCTCGACGGCCTTCGTCACCACGACACCCCGATAGAAGCCCTGCACCAGATTGACCTCCGGCAGATGCTCGTACACCGCGAACAGCGGCAGCGCCGCCAGCAGCGAGCCCTGCGGGGCGCGGGCGGCGGCCGCCGTCGCGAAGCGGTCGGCCTCCTCGCGGGAGCCGTGCCACTTCTCGCACCAGAAGTGGAGGGCGGCGATGTGCGCACCCATGTGGGCCGGGGCACGGTCGATGATCTTCACCCAGAGCTGGTCGAACCGCTCGTGGGAGTAGCCCAGTCCGCGGGCGACGGCCAGTTCCACGATATACGGGACGGGGTCGCCCGGCGCCAGCAGGGCGGCCTCGCCGCAGACCGTGCGCGCCTCCTCCAGGATGATCCGGAAGTCGTCGGTGCCCACCGTGCCGGTGCGCCATGCCTGCTGCACGAGGAACTCCGCGTGCACCGCCGCGGCGCCCGCGTCCTTCGGGGCCTCGGCGCGCCACCTCCGCAGCCATGCCCCGCCCTCACCGGGCCGCCGCGCCAGCTCCAGGGAGGCCGCCCCGGCGAACGCCTGCACCCGCTGCCACCGGATCTCGCTCTCCCCGGGCGTGCCCGCCAGGAGCTGGGAGGCCGCCCGCCACTTCTGGGTGCCCTGCACGACGTCGAGGACGTCGAGGAGGTCCTGGTCGGGTCCCGGCATCCGGACGTCCAGCTCCTCCTGGCGTACGAAACCGTACGCGTCGGGGTCGGCGGCGTCGGGGGAACCGGGCGCGACCTGGCGGATGCCGCCACGACGGCGCAGCATGATCGGGCCGACGACCGCGGCGAGCATGCACAGCGCGAGCAGGAACCACAGAATCTCCATGTGGTCCATTGTCCCCGGACGGCGGAGTGGCCCGTAAGTGCCCTCAGGACGAACTACGCTCGGGCTCATGAGCGACCATCACAGCTTCGAGACCCTTGCGATCCACGCCGGCAACAGGGCAGATCCCCTCACCGGTGCAGTGGTCCCGCCGATCTACCAGGTGTCCACGTACAAGCAGGACGGTGTCGGCGGACTGCGCGGCGGCTACGAGTACAGCCGCAGCGCCAACCCGACCCGTACCGCTCTGGAGGAGAACCTGGCGGCCCTGGAGGGCGGCCGCCGAGGGCTCGCCTTCGCTTCCGGCCTGGCCGCGGAGGACTGCCTCCTGCGCACGCTGCTGACGCCGGGCGACCACGTGGTCATCCCGAACGACGCCTACGGCGGCACGTTCCGGCTGTTCGCGAAGGTCGCCTCGCGCTGGGGCGTGGAATTCTCGGTCGCCGACACCTCCGACCTGTCCGCGGTGCGGGCGGCGATCACCCCCCGCACCAAGGCGGTCTGGGTCGAGACCCCGTCGAACCCGCTGCTCGGCATCACGGACATCGCGGCCGTCGCGGATGTGGCACGGCAGGCGGGTGCGCGTCTCGTCGTCGACAACACCTTCGCCAGCCCCTACCTCCAGCAGCCGCTCTCGCTCGGCGCGGACATCGTGGTGCACTCCACCACCAAGTACATGGGCGGCCACTCGGACGTCGTCGGCGGCGCCCTCGTCGTCAGCGACCCGGAGCTTGCCGAGGAACTGGCGTACCACCAGAACGCGATGGGCGCCGTTGCCGGGCCCTTCGACGCCTGGCTGGTGCTCCGCGGCATCAAGACCCTCGCGGTCCGCATGGACCGGCACGACGAGAACGCCACCAAGGTCGCCGACCTGCTGACCCGCCACCCCAAGGTGACCCAGGTCCTGTACCCGGGGCTGCCGGAGCACCCGGGACACGAGATCGCCGCCAAGCAGATGAAGGCGTTCGGCGGGATGGTGTCCTTCCGTGTCGCGGGCGGCGAGGAGGCGGCGGTCGAGGTCTGCAACCGCGCCGAGCTCTTCACGCTCGGTGAGTCGCTCGGCGGCGTCGAGTCGCTGCTGGAGCACCCGGGCCGGATGACGCACGCGTCCGCCGCGGGTTCACCGCTGGAGGTGCCGGCCGACCTGGTCCGGCTGTCCGTCGGCATCGAGAACGCCGACGACCTGCTGGCCGACCTGACACAGGCCCTCGGCTAGACACCCCGTCCGTCCGACGGCCGCGGGAGATACCACCCGGCCGTCGGACGGCAGCACGGTGCGCCGTGGCGGCGGGACCGGGTGCCGTCAGACGGCGGCCTTCTCGTCCTCCAGAGTGGCCCGGATCTGCTCGCGCAGTTCGGGGCTGTCCGTGTGCTCGTGGACCGAGACGGCGTGCTCGGCGGCGGCCCGGACCACTTCGTCCTCCTCGCCGGAGATGGCGAGGGAGCAGTTCGAGACGCTCGGGTAGTTGCGGCAGTCCGCGATCTTCCGTGTCATGACGGCCTCCTCGGCTCGTCGATGCCGTCCCTTCCAGGGTAGATCCGCACGCTCCCGCGGGACACCGGACGTCACCGGCCGCCCGGGGAAGTCGTCGAGGGCGGGGTGTCGTCCCGGGCCCGTCACCCCGCCCACACCGCGGACGCGGCCGCGCGAGGGCGGCGAAGGTCAGTTGTCGTGTGCCGACTGGTGTGCGGCCTGCCGGGCGGCCAGCGACGCGTTGAACCGGGTGAGCAGGGCGCAGAACGTGTCGCGCTCCTCCTCGCTCCAGTCCCCGGTCACCTGGGACATCAGCTCGCGCCGCGAGGCGCGGACCTCCTCCAGGCGGGCCTGGCCGCGCGGGGACAGCTGCAGGACGACCGCCCGCCCGTCCTCCGGGTGCGAGGTGCGCTTGACCAGGCCGGTGTCGACGAGCGGCGCGACCTGCCGGGTCACGGTCGAGGAGTCGATCCCCATGCCCGCGGCCAGTGCCTTCACGCCCATCGGGCCTTCCAGGTCGAGCCGGTTGAGCAGCAGATAGGCCGCCCGGTCCATGGAGTTGCGGACCTGGCCGACACCGCCGAGGCGGGTCTGCTCGGCGCGGCGGGCGAAGACGGCCACCTGGTGCTGGAGTGCGTCGAGGAGGTGGTCCGTTCCCGGGTGTCCGGAGGCGGAGCCTCCGGAAGGAGACGCGGCAGTCGTCATGTCCTGAGGGGGCATGGCCGGGGGCTCTCTTCGTGCGGTGTCGGATGGGTGGGGGACAGAGTACGCGGCCACGGGGCACCGCGTACCGGCGCTGGACAAACCTCTGGACACCACCGCGGGCCACCATGAGATGCGACGGCCTGCGGCGCTTTGAGCTGCAAGACTTGCTGTCATGACCTTCCGTACGTCCGGCCCTTTTCCGCCGCTGATCCTCGACGACATCCGGGGGGCGCAGAAGATGCTGTCCGGGGTGGCCAGGACGACGGGGATGGAGGGCAGCCGTCATCTGAGCGCCCTCGTCGGCGCGCCCGTCCACCTCAAGTGCGAGAACCTGCAGCGCACCGGCTCGTTCAAACTGCGCGGGGCGTACGTACGGATCGCCGGTCTCAGCCCCGTCGAACGGGCGGCGGGCGTGGTGGCCGCGAGCGCCGGAAACCATGCGCAGGGTGTCGCACTCGCCTCCTCGCTGCTCGGCGTACGTTCGACGGTCTTCATGCCGGTCGGCGCCCCCCTGCCGAAGGTGGCGGCGACCCGTGAGTACGGGGCGCAGGTCCGGATGTACGGCCATGTGGTGGACGAGACGCTCGCCGCCGCCCAGGAGTACGCGCAGGAGACCGGGGCGGTCTTCATCCACCCCTTCGACCACCCGGACGTCATCGCCGGCCAGGGCACCGTGGGCCTGGAGATCCTCGAACAGTGCCCGGAGGTCCGCACGATCGTCGTCGGCATCGGGGGCGGCGGCCTCGCCGCCGGGATCGCGGTCGGGGTGAAGGCGCTGCGCCCCGACGTCAGGATCGTCGGTGTCCAGGCGGCGGGCGCTGCCGGCTACCCGCCGTCGCTGGCCGCCGGGCATCCCGTGGCGCTCGGCTCGGTGCAGACCATGGCCGACGGCATCAAGGTGGGCCGCCCCGGCGACCTCCCCTTCCAGCTGGTCCAGGAGCTGGTCGACGAGGTCCGTACGGTCACCGAGGACGAGCTCTCCAGCGCGTTGCTGCTCTGCCTGGAGCGGGCGAAGCTGGTCGTCGAGCCGGCCGGGGCGAGCCCGGTCGCGGCGCTGCTCAGCGACCCGAAGGCGTTCCACGGGCCGGTCGTCGCCGTGCTGTCGGGCGGCAACGTGGACCCTCTGCTGATGCAGCGCATCCTTACGCACGGCATGGCCGCCGCGGGCCGCTACCTGAGCCTGCGGCTGCGGCTCACCGACCGTCCGGGGGCGCTGGCCGCACTTCTGGGCACGCTGTCCGTGGCCGACGCGAACGTGCTCGACATCAGCCATGTGCGGACCGATCCCCGCCTGGGTCTCACCGAGGCGGAGGTGGAGCTGCACCTGGAGACCAAGGGCCCGGAGCACTGCGAGGAGGTGGCTCGCGCACTGCGGGACGCGGGCTATCTGGTCATGGGCTGACCCTCGGGACCGCGATGCGCCGCCCTGGCGTGCAGCGCCGGGCGGTCCCGTCCTCCCGGCGCGGGAGCGCCGGGAAATCTAGGATCGGCTCAGGAAGTCACCCGAAAGCGACTGGGGGATCCCGTATGCCAGGCGCCATTTACGCCGAAGGCCTGGTGAAGACCTTCGGCGAGGTACGAGCACTGGACGGCGTCGATCTCGACGTACCCGAGGGCACCGTTCTGGGCCTGCTGGGGCCCAACGGTGCCGGCAAGACGACCGTCGTACGCGTGCTGACCACCCTGCTCCAGCCGGACAGCGGACGGGCGGTCGTGGCGGGCATCGACGTACTGAGGCATCCCGACGAGGTGCGTCGCTCGATCGGGCTCTCCGGCCAGTTCGCGGCGGTCGACGAGTACCTGACCGGCCGCGAGAACCTGCAGATGGTCGGTCAGCTCTACCAGATGAGCGCGCGTGACGCGAAGAGACGGGCGGTGCAGCTGCTGGAGAGGTTCAACCTCTCGGCCGCGGCCGACCGCACCGCGAAGACGTACTCCGGGGGCATGCGCCGCCGCCTCGACCTGGCGGCGGCGCTCGTCGTCTCCCCGCCGGTGATGTTCATGGACGAGCCCACCACGGGACTCGACCCGCGCAACCGGCAGCAGCTGTGGGAGGTCATCCAGGAGCTCGTCGCGGGCGGTACGACGCTGCTGCTGACCACCCAGTACCTGGAGGAGGCCGACCACCTGGCCCACGACATCTGCGTGATCGACCACGGCAAGGTCATCGCGCGGGGCACCTCCGACCAGCTCAAGGCCCGCACGGGCGGGGAGCGCGTCGAGGTCGTCGTGCACCAGCCGGACCAGATCGAACCCGCCCGCTCGGTGCTCGCCACCCACGGGAAGGGCGAGATCTCCCTCGCCGAACACACCCGCAAGCTGACCGTCCCGGTCGCCGGCGGGGCCAGACTGCTCGCCGAAGTCATCCGCGATCTCGACAGCCACGGTGTGGAGATCGACGACATCGGCCTGCGCCGCCCCACTCTCGACGACGTCTTCATCTCGCTCACCGGCCATGCCGCCGAGCTGGAGAGGACCAACGGGGAGGGCGGATCGACCCAGGCCGCACAGGGCCGTGAGGAGGACGGGCAGTGACTGCCACCACGGAGACCGCGGAACTCCTCCCCCGGAGGCCCCGCAGCGGTATCAGCCGGTCCGTCGCCGACTCCCTGGTCGTCGCCAGGCGCAATCTGATCCGTATGGCCCGCATCCCCGAGATGGTCGTCTTCGGGCTGATCCAGCCGATCATGTTCGTGGTGCTGTTCACCTACGTCTTCGGTGGCTCCATCAAGGTCGGCAACACCATCTCGTCCGCGGACTACCGGGAATTCCTGATGGCCGGCATCTTCGCCCAGACCGTCACCTTCGCCACCGCCGGCGCCGGAGCGGGCATCGCCGACGACATGCACAAGGGGCTGATCGACCGCTTCCGGTCACTGCCGATGGCCCGGGGGGCGGTCCTCACCGGACGTACCCTCGCCGACCTCGTGCAGACCGCGCTCACCCTCGTCGTGCTCGCCGGTGTCGCACTGATCATCGGCTGGCGGACCCACGAGAACATCGGAAAGGTGCTGTTCGGCTTCCTGCTGCTGCTCCTGCTCGGGTACGCGTTCTCCTGGATCGGCGCGCTGATCGGCCTCGTCGTACGCACACCGGAGGCGGCCACCTCCGGCGGACTGATCTGGCTCTTCCCGCTGACGTTCATCTCGAACGCCTTCGTGGACGCCAACCAGATGCCGACCGTCCTGCGCCACATCGCGGAGTGGAACCCCTTCAGCGCCACGGTGCAGGCCTGCCGTGAGCTGTTCGGCAACCTGCCGCCGGGTTTCGTCACCCCGGACGCCTGGCCGATGCGGCACCCGATCACCGCCTCGGTGATCTGGTCCGTGCTGATCATCGCGGTCTTCCGCACCCTGGCGGTCCGCAGGTACCGCTCGGCCACCGGCTGACCCGCGCCACGACGAAGCCCCGGCCGCACACGGCCGGGGCTTGTCGATGTACGGATCAGCCCGAGTACGGCTTCGCCGTGAGGATCTTCACCGTCGCCTTCTTGCCGTTCGGCAGCTCGTACTCGGCGTCCTCACCCATCCGCTTGCCGTTCACACCCACGCCGAGCGGGGACTGCGGGGAGTACGTCTCGATGTCACCGCTCGCGTATTCGCGGGAGGCGAGCAGGAAGGTGAGGGTGTCGTCCGGGTCGCCGTCGAAGGCGATCGTCACGACCATGCCGGGCTCGACCACACCGTCGTCGGCAGGTGCCTCGCCGACCTTCGCGTGCTCCAGGAGCTGGGTGAGCTGGCGCACCCGGAGCTCCATCTTGCCCTGCTCCTCCTTGGCTGCGTGGTACCCGCCGTTCTCGCGGAGGTCACCCTCCTCGCGGGCCGCCGCGATCTTGACGGAGATCTCCGTGCGCGCGGGACCAGACAGGTACTCCAGCTCGGCCTTGAGCTGGTTGTACGCCTCCTGCGTGAGCCAGGTGACGTTTTCGCTGGTCTGGGTCACAGGGTGCTCCTCGTCGGTACTGGGAATACAAAGCATCGCCCTACCCCAAGCATGTGCTGCCACGGGTGGGCGAAACCACGAGCCTAACAATTCCCCGCGAAAAGGGGGAGAAGGTAAATCATCACACCGGCATCTCGGCCGGTCGGCGCCGGAGCGCGCGGCTCAGGTGCGGCGCGCGCCCGGCGGCGCGGCCGGAAGCCCGGTGCCGGCCGTCAGCCGGCGGTACAGACCATCAGCTCGACGGCGGTCGCCCGGGACGTCGTGCGCAGGGAGACGACCTTGTCGACCCGGTCGGCGTCCTCGTCGAACCGGAAGTCCTTGCGGGCCACCTCGGCGCCGTTCTCACTCAGG
Organism: Streptomyces sp. NPDC025273; assembly: GCF_040638585.1. Classification (NCBI taxonomy): domain Bacteria; kingdom Bacillati; phylum Actinomycetota; class Actinomycetes; order Kitasatosporales; family Streptomycetaceae; genus Streptomyces; species Streptomyces sp. NPDC025273. Next base: position 107,672 of record NZ_JBEZYP010000010.1, on the reverse strand, counting down.
GCGCGGACCGTGCAGTACCCGTCGGCGTCCGGCTCCTTGCGCACCTCCAGGTGCGCCTCGGCCCGGTCGTCGGAGACGACCCTGGACTTGATGAGCTCGCCGCTCACGTCCTGGCCGGCGACGTAGTCGTAACCGAACCAGCCGACGACACCGAGGAGGGCCACCCCCAGCACCGAACCGATGATCTTCAGCTTGCGGTCCGCGCGCTCGTCCTCGGACCGGCCGTAGCGCCCGTCGGGCAAGGCTTCGCGTACCGCCGCCATGATCGTTCCTCCCGTGCCGGGGATACAGGAATTTTCCACCCCCCGGTTCAGTCACTATAGAAGCCGACCATCGCGACGAATCACTGAGGACCGAGTCTTGACCGAGCAGCTGAGACTGATGGCCGTTCACGCCCACCCCGACGACGAGTCGAGCAAGGGCGCGGCCACCATGGCCAAGTACGTGTCCGAGGGGGTGGACGTCCTGGTCGTCACCTGCACAGGGGGCGAACGCGGATCCATCCTCAACCCGAAACTCCAGGGTGACGCGTACATCGAGGAGCACATCCACGAGGTGCGCAAGAAGGAGATGGACGAGGCCCGGGAGATCCTGGGCATCAAGCAGGAGTGGCTCGGCTTCGTCGACTCGGGTCTGCCCGAGGGCGACCCGCTGCCGCCGCTGCCCGAGGGCTGCTTCGCGCTGGAGGACGACGAGACGGCGGCGGGGCGTCTCGTCGCGAAGATCCGCTCGTTCCGGCCGCAGGTGATCACCACCTACGACGAGAACGGCGGGTACCCGCACCCCGACCACATCAAGACGCACACCGTCTCGATGATCGCCTTCGACGGCGCGGCGGACACCGAGAGGTTCCCCGAGGCCGAATTCGGTCCGGCCTGGCAGCCGCAGAAGCTCTACTACAACCAGGGCTTCAACAAGCCGCGCACCGTGGCGCTCCACGAGGCGCTGCTCGCGCGCGGGCTGGAGTCCCCGTACGGCGAGTGGCTGGAGCGCTGGAAGGAGTTCCAGCGCGCCGAGCGCACGCTGACCACGTACGTCCCGTGCGACGAGTTCTTCGAGATCCGCGACAAGGCGCTGATCGCGCACGCGACGCAGATCGACCCGGACGGCGGCTGGTTCCGGGTCCCGATGGACGTCCAGCGGGAGGTCTGGCCGACCGAGGAGTACGAGCTCGCCAAGTCCCTGGTCGATACCTCCCTCCCCGAGAGCGACCTCTTCGCGGGCATCCGCGACAATGCCTGATATGTACGCGACCCAGGCACTGACTCACCTCGTCCCGCTCGCCGCCGATGAGCTCGACAAGAACAAGGTGACCCCCGGCGTTCTCGGCTTCCTCGTCTTCGCGGCGCTCGCCGTGGGCGTGTGGTTCCTGATGAAGTCGATGAACCGCCACATGGGCAAGGTCGACTTCGAGGAGGCCCCGGACCCGTCCTCGGCGGAGCCGAAGGCGCCGGCCGGGGCAGCCAAGGAATAGCGCCCCGGCCCCCACGCCCGGGACACCGGGCCCGTGCCTACGGCCGGGCCCCCACCGGCACGCCCATGACCTCGCGGGCGTGCCGGGACGGGGTCAGGCCGAGGCGCCAGGCCGGCCCCACGGTTCAGGACCACCCGGAACGCCTCCGCGCAGTCCTCCACTTCGCCGTCCCGCATCGGGTGGGCGGCAAGGAGCAGGTCCGCGAGCTGCTGCTGGGCCGCCGCCGTGCCGTCCCTTCGGCGCCTGCCCCAGGTAGTACCGCGTCCACGGCTCACCCCGCGCGTCCTCGCTGCCCCGGTGCCGGGCCGCCAGGGCCTCGCGCAGCCGCTCCACCGCGGGGGCGGGTCGCCGTCCAGCAGCCGGGGCCAGCCGGGTCAGTGGCCCAGGCCTCCCCGCGCTCGTCCCGGGTGCGGCCGTACAGGTCCGGCTCGGTGGACAGCTCCTCCTCCGCCCGGGCCACCTCGCCTTTCCTCCTCCACGGCGCGTACCAACAGTCTTTCGGCCTCCGAGCGATGGCTCTCCCGCATGCGTCCCCCAGTGTCCCGCGCAGGGAGCTCCGGCGCGAGAGAGCGAGGCGGTCGACCGGCGGGGGAGCCGCGTACGCAAGGATTGGGGCATGGCCAACCGACTTGCGCAGACCACCTCCCCGTACCTCCTCCAGCACGCCGACAATCCCGTCGACTGGTGGCCGTGGTCGCCCGAGGCGTTCGCGGAGGCGCGCGAACGCGGCGTTCCGGTGCTGCTCAGCGTCGGGTACGCCAGTTGCCACTGGTGCCATGTGATGGCCCACGAGTCGTTCGAGGACCCGGAGGCGGCGGCGTATCTGAACGCGCACTTCGTACCGGTGAAGGTCGACCGGGAGGAACGGCCCGACGTCGACGCCGTCTACATGGAGGCCGTCCAGGCCGCGACGGGCCAGGGCGGCTGGCCGATGACCGTCTTCCTCACCGCCGATGCCGAACCCTTCTACTTCGGTACGTACTTCCCGCCCGAGTCCCGCCACGGCATGCCCTCCTTCCGGCAGGTGCTCGAAGGCGTCGTGGCCGCCTGGACCGACCGCCGGGAGGAGGTCGCCGAGGTGGCCGGGCGCATCGTCCGGGACCTCGCCGACCGCTCCCTGTCCCACGGCGGGGAGGGCGTACCCGGTGGTGAGGAGCTGGCGCAGGCCCTGCTGCGGCTGACCCGGGACTACGACGAGAAGCACGGCGGATTCGGTGGCGCCCCCAAGTTCCCGCCGTCCATGGTCATCGAGTTCCTGCTGCGCCACCACGCCCGCACGGGAGCCGAGGGCGCCCTGCAGATGGCCGCCGACACCTGCGCGGCGATGGCACGCGGCGGGATCTACGACCAGCTGGGCGGCGGTTTCGCCCGCTACTCGGTGGACCGCGAGTGGGTCGTCCCGCACTTCGAGAAGATGCTCTACGACAACGCGCTGCTGTGCCGCGTCTACGCCCATCTGTGGCGTGCCACGGGCTCGGACCTGGCCCGGCGGGTGGCCCTGGAGACGGCCGACTTCATGGTGCGCGAGCTGCGGACGGCACAGGGCGGCTTCGCCTCCGCGCTGGACGCCGACAGCGAGGACGCGGACGGCCGGCACGTCGAGGGCGCGTACTACGTCTGGACGCCCGCGCAGCTGCGCGAGGTGCTGGGCGAACAGGACGCGGCCTTCGCCGCCGCACACTTCGGGGTGACCGCGGAAGGCACCTTCGAGGAGGGGTCCTCCGTCCTGCGTCTCCCGGGCACGGGCCCGGTGGACGAGGCGCGGGTCGCCGACGTGCGGGCCCGGCTGCTGGCGGCGCGCGAGCTGCGGGTGCGGCCGGAGCGCGACGACAAGATCGTCGCCGCCTGGAACGGGCTGGCCGTCGCCGCGCTCGCCGAGACCGGTGCGTACTTCGGCCGGCCGGATCTGGTCGAACGGGCCACCGAGGCCGCCGACCTGCTCGTACGGGTCCACATGGGCGACGTCGCCCGACTCTGCCGCACCTCCAGGGACGGCCGCGCGGGCCACAACGCCGGGGTCCTGGAGGACTACGGCGATGTCGCGGAAGGCTTCCTGGCGCTGGCCTCCGTCACGGGTGAGGGCGTCTGGCTGGAGTTCGCGGGCTTCCTGCTCGACATCGTGCTGGAACACTTCACCGGCGAGAACGGTCAGCTGTACGACACCGCGGACGACGCGGAGCAGCTGATCCGCCGCCCGCAGGACCCCACGGACAGTGCCACCCCGGCCGGCTGGACCGCCGCCGCGGGCGCACTGCTCTCGTACGCCGCGCACACGGGGTCACAGGCCCACCGCACGGCTGCCGAGGGGGCGCTCGGGGTGGTGCGCGCGCTCGGCCCGAAGGCTCCCCGGTTCACCGGCTGGGGGCTCGCGGTCGCCGAGGCGCTGCTGGACGGGCCGCGCGAGGTGGCGGTGGCCGGACCGGTCGGCGGGGAACTGCACCGGACGGCGCTGCTGGGGCGGGCTCCCGGCGCGGTGGTCGCCGCGGGGGCGGGACCGGACGCCGGGACGGAATTCCCGCTGCTGGTGGACCGGCCGGAGGTGGGCGGAGCACCGACCGCGTACGTCTGCCGCCACTTCGTGTGCGACGCGCCGACGACGGACGCCGGGGAGCTCGCCGAGAAACTGGGCGGCTGACGGGACCGGCGGGAGGGCTGGGCCCGTGCCGGGCTCAGCCGTGCCGGTAGGCCACCAGCGAGATGCCGACGTAGTGCACGATGAACGCCGCGAGGGTCAGCGAGTGGAACACCTCGTGGAAGCCGAACCAGCGCGGTGAGGGGTTCGGCCGCTTGATGCCGTAGATGACGCCGCCCGCGCTGTAGAGCAGCCCGCCGACGACCACGAGGACGAGCACCGCGACGCCGCCGGTGCGCATGAAGTCCGGCAGGAAGAACACCGCGGCCCAGCCCATGGCGATGTAGCACGGGGTGTAGAGCCAGCGCGGCGCGCCGACCCAGAACACCCGGAAGGCTATGCCGGCCGCCGCCGCGCCCCAGACCGCCCACAGGAGCGGCCGCCCGGTGGACTCGGGCAGCAGGAGCAGCGTCAGCGGGGTGTAGGTGCCCGCGATGATCAGGAAGATGTTGGCGTGGTCCAGCCGGCGCAGCACGGCTTCGCCGACCGGGCCCCAGGTCCCGCGGTGGTAGACCGCGCTCACACCGAAGAGCAGGCAGGCACTGAGGACGTAGACGGCGCAGGCCACCCGCGCACGCGTGCTGTCCGCCAGGGCGATCAGGAAGATCCCCGCGATCAGCACCGCGGGGAACATACCGGCGTGCAGCCAGCCGCGCATCCGTGGCTTCACGGGGACAGGGTCGTCGAGCTCGACAGGTCCGGACGCGGCGGCAGAAGTCATGGACGTCATGCTACCTACGCTTCCGTAGGTAGGTCGGCCCGAGTGGCGATGCTCACGTGTGCGTCCCTCTGGACATATGGGCGCGATCGTCGGATGATCAAATGAGTGCGGTCGGCACCGGATGAGCGCCATGGGAAATCGAAGGGGTAAGCATCCGGGTCGCGGCCCCCACGGGGCACCTGTAAACAGACACCTTCGACAAGGAGCGATCGTGGCGCGCGACATCGCGGCTCCCCTCACTGTTCCCACCGACCACCAGGAGCTCGTCTCCTGGGTGGACGGGATCGCAGCCCTCACCCAGCCGGACCGCGTGGTGTGGTGCGACGGCTCGGAGGCCGAGTACGAGCGTCTGTGCGAGGAGCTCGTCGCCAAGGGCACCTTCACGAGACTCGACCCGGTCAAGCGTCCGAACTCGTACTACGCGGCGTCCGACCCGAGCGATGTCGCCCGCGTCGAGGACCGCACCTTCATCTGCTCCGAGAAGGAGGAGGACGCGGGCCCGACGAACCACTGGAAGGCACCCGCCGAGATGCGGGAGGTCTTCACCGGGGAGCAGGGTGTCTTCCGCGGCTCCATGCGCGGCCGCACGATGTACGTGGTCCCGTTCTGCATGGGACCCGTGGGCTCGCCGCTCTCCGCGATCGGTGTCGAGATCACCGACTCCGCGTACGTCGCCGTCTCGATGCGCACCATGACGCGCATGGGCCGGGCCGTCCTCGACGAGCTCGGCACCGACGGCTTCTTCGTCAAGGCCGTCCACACGCTGGGCGCCCCCCTCGCCGAGGGCGAGGCCGACGTCCCGTGGCCGTGCAACTCCACCAAGTACATCTCGCACTTCCCCGAGGACCGCGAGATCTGGTCGTACGGCTCCGGCTACGGCGGCAACGCCCTGCTCGGCAAGAAGTGCTACGCCCTGCGCATCGCCTCCGTCATGGCCCGCGACGAGGGCTGGCTCGCCGAGCACATGCTGATCCTCAAGCTCACGCCGCCGCGCGGCGGGTCGAAGTACGTCGCGGCCGCCTTCCCGAGCGCCTGCGGCAAGACGAACCTCGCCATGCTGGAGCCCACGATCCCCGGCTGGACGGTCGAGACCATCGGTGACGACATCGCCTGGATGCGGTTCGGCGAGGACGGCCAGCTGTACGCGATCAACCCCGAGGCCGGATTCTTCGGCGTCGCGCCCGGCACCGGCGAGCACACCAACGCCAACGCCATGAAGACCATGTGGGGCAACTCCGTCTTCACCAACGTCGCGCTCACCGACGACGGCGACGTGTGGTGGGAGGGAATGACCGAGGAGATCCCCGCGCACCTCACGGACTGGAAGGGCAACGACTGGACCCCCGAGTCCGGTACGCCCGCCGCCCACCCCAACGCCCGCTTCACCGTCCCGGCCGGCCAGTGCCCGATCATCGCGCCCGAGTGGGAGGACCCGAAGGGCGTGCCGATCTCGGCGATCCTCTTCGGCGGCCGCCGCGCCTCCGCCGTACCGCTGGTCACCGAGTCCTTCACCTGGCAGCACGGTGTCTTCCTGGGCGCCAACGTGGCCTCCGAGAAGACCGCTGCCGCCGAGGGCAAGGTCGGCGAACTGCGCCGCGACCCGTTCGCCATGCTGCCGTTCTGCGGCTACAACATGGGCGACTACATGAACCACTGGATCAAGGTCGGCGCCGACAAGGCGGACCAGTCGAAGCTCCCGAAGATCTACTACGTCAACTGGTTCCGCAAGAACGACGCGGGCAAGTTCGTCTGGCCCGGCTTCGGCGAGAACAGCCGTGTCCTCAAGTGGATCGTCGAGCGCCTGGAGGGCAGGGCCGAGGGCGTCGAGACCCCCATCGGCATCCTGCCGGCCAAGGGCGCCCTGGACACCGAGGGCCTGGAGCTCTCCGAGTCCGACCTGGACTTCCTGCTCAAGGTCGACAACGAGATCTGGCGCGAGGAGGCGGCCCTGATCCCCGAGCACCTCAACACCTTCGGCGACCACACACCGAAGGAACTGTGGGACGAGTACCACGCGCTGGTCCAGCGCCTGGGCTGATCCACTTCCCGATCCCCGTGGCCGGCTTCCCGACATCCGCCCTGACCTGTGGGGTCCAAGGCCCGCCGCGGTAAGGCACCCGGAGTCCCCCTCGTGGCTCCGGGTGCCGCCCCTTTTCGGCGGGAACACCCGCTTGTCGCCACCTGTTTGCGCACCATCCCTTCACCACACTTGCATGACCCCTGCAGAGCGCCCGGGGCATCGCGGGCGCCGACAACCCTGTGGGGGGACGCAGTTGAACAGGTCAGGAAAGAAAAGACGCGGCATCGCGACACTGGTGGCGCTCGCACTCGCCGGTGCGGGCCTGACGGTGCTCGCCGCACCCGCCGCGCACGCGGCCGGCGACGAGGTGGCCAAGCTGCCCATCACGTCCTTCTCCTCGATGGTCGTCGACTCCGCGCACGAGCGCGTCTACGTGAGTGACGACACCCGCCTGCTGAACACGAAGTCGTCGGTGCTCGTCTACAACTTCCAGGGCCAGCGCGTCGCCACGCTGCCGAGCACGTCCGGCGCCGTGGGCGGCATGGCGCTCTCCACGGACAGCACCAAGCTGTTCGTGTCGGAGATGGGCCGGATCGCGGCGTACGACACCGTGACCCACGCCAAGACCGTCCACGCCTCCACGTACTACTGGGGTGAGTGCGGGCGGCAGGTCGCCTACGCGGGCGGCAAGGTGTGGTTCACGGAGGTCGGGTACGCCACGCAGTGCGACGACCGCGTGAGCCAGCTGTTCGGCGTCGGCGGTTCCGGGACCTACACGACGGGCTGGGAAGGTGCGGGCAGGCTGCACTTCGCGACCGCCCCCGGCGCTCCGGACGTGCTCGCGATGGGGCAGACGCTGAGCACCGGAGGGGCCAACCCCTACCTGACCACCTTCGACAGCAGCGGCGACTCGCTCGTCCGGGGCCCGCAGCGCCGCTTCGCGGACGGCGAAGGGGCGGGCGCCCTCGACCTCAAGGACCTGGCGCTGTCCCCGGACGGCGGCCGGCTGGCCGTCGCCGACGGCTCCTACGGCACCCGGCTCCTCGACGCGGCCGACCTGTCCGACGCCCCGACGGCCTACCAGCCGCTCCCGGAAGGGGCGAAGGCCTCGGCCGTCGCCTTCAGCGGCGACGGCCGGTACGTCGCACGGGGTGCCGGCGCCACAGGCCCCGTGCCCGACCTGCTGATCCAGAAGGCCGACCCGGAGGAAGGCACCACCGCGTCCGAGTTCGCCTTCGAGGGTGAACTCGATGGCGCCCGGATCGCCCCGCGGGGACTCGGGTGGTCGCAGGACGCCTCCCGGCTCTTCGCCGTGACCACCAACGCCTCCGGCACCTCCTACTGGCTGCACGTCATCCAGCCTCCCGCGGCCCAGTACGACTCCCGCTTCACGGGCGCCCTCTCCACCACCCCGGCCCAGGCGGTCGTCGGCGAACCTCTGGGAATCCGGGGGCGCCTGGAGCTGGACGGACCCGCCCCGGCGGAGCCGGTGAAGGTGTCGGCGGTACGCCACGACGCGAACGGCGACCGCAGGACGGCAGCCGTGGAGGTGGACGCGGACGGCTCGTTCACGGTGCTCGACGTCCCCTCGCTGGTCGGCGACGCCACCTACACCCTCTCGTTCCTGGGTGATGTGACCCACCGCCCGGCCGAGGACGTCACCCTCGCCGTCACCGTGGCCAAGGCGCCGACGGCGATCGCGCTCACCGCGCCGGCGGAGGGGCAGAAGAACCAGAGCCTGGAGATCACCGGCACCCTCACCGGCCAGGGCAGGGCGCTGCCGGCGGGGATCACCCTGTCCGTGCAGCGCACCGACAAGCGGGGCACCGGCACGCTGACCTCCGCCGCCGTCGCTGCCGACGGCACCTTCCGGATCAACGACCTGCCCTCCGCGCGGGGAGAGGTCGTCTACACGGTCGCCTACGCGGGCGACGACCTGCACAGCGCCTCCACAGCGTCCGTGACGGTGCGCGTCCGCGCCGCGTAATCCCTGCCCGCACGCGACGCATGTCCGGTCCTCAGGGGCATGGCACCCGGTCCGCGCGCCTTCGCGGCCCGCGGACCGGGGCCGTCAGTGGGCGCCGGCCAGCGCGGTCGCGGTCCGGGGTGCGAGTGCGGCGGTGTGCGCGTCCATGGCCTCGGCCGCGAGGATCGCGACGGCCGTGTCGGCGCGGGACGCGGCCACGACGAGGACCCGGCCCGCGAGGTCGCGGGCGCGGCGGTGGAGCGCGGTCGCGGGCGCGTCGGTCCGTCCGGCGTGCCGGGCCGGCGGTGCGCCGCGGAGGCGGGCCACCTGCGCCGCGATGCGGTCGCCGGTGGTGCCGAGCCCCAGCTCGTCGGTGACCGCGAGGAGGGCGGAGAGGTGTCCGGCGAGCTGGATGTCCAGCTCCTCCTCACGGGTGCGGTGCGGGAAGCCGGCGTCGTCGGCCGGTGTGTGGACCGACTTGGTGCGGATCGGCTCGTACATGGATGGCCTCCTGGCGTTGCAGTAAGCCTATCCTATCCTGGATTCAGTCTAAAGTTGTGAGAGGTCCGGAAGGGTGTCGGCGCGGACGGCTCACGGCTGGCCGTAACCGTCCAGGAACTTCCCGATACGGGTCACGGCATCGGTCAGATCCTTGGCCGGCGGCAGGGTGACCACCCGGAAGTGATCGGGTTCCGGCCAGTTGAAGCCCGTACCCTGCACGACCATGATCTTCTCGGCGCGCAGCAGGTCGAGCACCATCTGCCGGTCGTCCTTGATCTTGAAGACCTTGGGGTCGAGCCTCGGGAAGAGGTACAGCGCCCCCTTCGGCTTCACACAGGTCACCCCGGGGATCTGCGTCAGCAGGTCGTAGGCGATGTCCCGCTGCTCCAGGATCCGCCCGCCGGGCAGCACCAGCTCGTTGATCGACTGGCGGCCGCCGAGCGCGGTGGCCACCGCGTGCTGCGCGGGCATGTTCGCGCACAGCCGCATGTTCGCCAGGATCGTCAGGCCCTCGATGTACGAGGTGGCGTGCGCCTTCGGGCCGCAGACCGCCATCCATCCGGAGCGGTAGCCCGCGATCCGGTAGTTCTTGGAGAGCCCGTTGAAGGTGAGCACCATCAGGTCGGGGGCGATCGCGGCGGTGGGCGTGTGGGTCGCACCGTCGTACAGGATCCGGTCGTAGATCTCGTCGGAGCAGACGACCAGGTTGTGGCGGCGGGCGATCTCCGTCAGCCCGCGCAGCATCTCGTCGTCGTAGACCGCACCCGTCGGATTGTTCGGGTTGATGATCACCATCGCCTTGGTGCGGTCGGTGATCTTCCGCTCGATGTCGGCGAGGTCGGGCATCCAGTCGGCCTGCTCGTCGCACCGGTAGTGCACGGCCGTACCGCCGGCCAGCGAGACCGAGGCCGTCCACAGCGGATAGTCCGGAGCGGGTACGAGCACCTCGTCGCCGTCGTCGAGCAGCGCCTGCATCGACATCTGGATCAGCTCGGAGACGCCGTTGCCCAGGTAGACGTCCTCGACGTCGAGGTCGATCCCCTTGGTCTGGTAGTGCTGCATCACCGCCCGGCGCGCGGACAGCAGGCCCTTCGCGTCGCCGTAGCCGTGCGCCCCCGAGAGGTTGCGCAGGATGTCCTCGAGGATCTCGGGCGGGCACTCGAAGCCGAAGGCGGCCGGATTGCCCGTGTTGAGCTTGAGGATGCGATGACCCGCGGCTTCCAGCCGCATGGCCTCCTCCAGCACGGGGCCGCGGATCTCGTAACAGACGCCGGAGAGCTTGGTGGACTGGATGACCTGCATGTCCGCGAGCTTACGGCCGTGTTTCGCGTGGTGCGCCCGGTTTCCGCACCGGTTGCTCCCTACGGGGCCCCGCGCCGGCCCGTCCGGACTTCCATCCCCATGCGGCCCCGGCCGCCCACCGTGGGAACGGGCGGTCGGGACGGCGCCGCGGCTTGGAATGCGGGCGTGACCCACGAGGCGGGTGAGATGCGCCACGCGGCACCGGCCGGCGGGCGGTCCGGGCCCCGCCCCGGCCCGCGGTTCACCCGGGCAGTACGGTCCGGTCCGGGAGCCGGACGCCGAAGTCGTCGGCCAGCACGCGCAGCACCTCGGCCGGGCCGCTCAGCTCCCGCTCGGCGACCGTGCCGTCGTCGGCCGTCTCCACGAGGGTGCGGCCGGACAGGGCCCGGTGCAGGCCCGGCAGGGTGCGCTGGGCGTACACCGTCTGCTGGAAGGGCGAGCGCGGGTTCGTCGCGATGTGCCAGTTGATGACCTCGAAGTCGGGCTCCTCGAAAGGCTCCAGCGTGAACTCGTACTGCGGCTCCCAGGCGCCGCCCTTCTCCGCCTGCAGCTCCCACAGCTCAAGCGGTCCGTCGTGCGGCGCGTGCACCAGCCGGTGACGGCGCGGGGTGTCGAGCAGCTCGGCGTCCACGACCAGCGGGATCGGCTCCAGCAGAGCCCCGCTCGAACCGAAGCCGACATCGGCCAGGTACGCCGCGGGGTCGTCCTGCGCCTCCACCTTCATCAGCATGTGCGTACGCGGCCTGATGTCACCGGGCGCGGCGCCCAGCACCACCCGCGCGGCCAGCAGGGTGACCCGGAAGTCCAGCCGGGTCAGGACGGCCGCGAGAAGGGTGTTGTGCTCGTAGCAGTAGCCGCCGCGCTCGCCGCGGACGAGCTTCGCCTCCAGGTCGGGGAGTGCGAGGGAGGGGGCGCTGTCGAGGAGGGGTTCCAGATTCTCGAACGGGATGCCCAGCATGTGGGCGCGGTGCACGGACCGCAGCACCTCCACGGTGGGACGGCGCTCCCCGGACCAGCCGATGCGGGCGAAGTAGGCGTCGAGGTCGAGTGTCATGCCCCGACAGTACGCAGACCGCTCGGACGTACCTCACCTCCTGTGCGTGGGAAGAGGGGCACGGGGCAGGCCTCCCGCCCGGGCGGGAGGCCTGCGCGGCGTGGGGCGGGCCGGTGCGCGCAGGGCGGCGCCGGCTCCCCCGCGCGGGGTGTGCCGCGCTCAGCGGGTGAGCAGGTCCACCACGCGTGCGGTGTCCTCCTCGTCGTGTCCCCCCTCCTTCAGCAGCCGCTCCATCAGATGCAGGTACGGCGTCAGCAGCGCGGTGCTGACGCCCTGTTCCTCCGCCGTGCGCACCAGCGTGGCACTGCCCGCGACCTGCATGGCCAGGTTGGAGACCACCCCCGTCGTGTGGTCGCCGCTGTTCAGCCGCTCCGCCGTCGTGTGCGCGGCCGGGACCATGGCGGTGAGCCAGTCGACGAGGAGCGGGGCGAACCCGGCGGGGTCGATGTCCTCGCGGCGGATCAGCGCGAAGGCATGGGTGATGCCGGAGAACGCCCCGTACATCGCGCTCAGCAACGCCACGTCGTGCAGGGCGGCGAAGCCGGCGTCCTCCCCGACGTACCGGGTGCCCGCGGGCACGGCCAGCGTGTGCCGGTGGTCCTCGAAGGCGCCGGAGGAGCCGCTGTAGAACACGTAACCCCCGGAGTCCGGCGCGCCGATCATCGGCGGTACGGCCATGATCCCGCCGTCCAGGAACCGGGCGCCCCGTGCCCGCGCCCAGGCGGCGCGGTCCCGCGCCCGGAGAGGGGTGCCGGTGGTGAGGTTGACCAGGTCCCTGCCCGTCAGGTCGGCCTCGGCCAGGGCCTCGTCCACGGAGTCGTCGTCCAGCAGGCAGAGCACGACGAGCCGGGCGGCGGCAACCGCCTCGGCGGCCGTGGCCGCCGCGGTCGCGCCCCGGGCGGCGAGCGGCTCGGCGCGTCGGGGGGTGCGGTTCCACACGGTCAGCGGGTGCCCGGCGGTGAGCCAGGCATCGGCGAGCGCGGTACCCATGGCACCGAGCCCGAGAAGGGCGACGGGTTCCTTGTGCGCGGTGTCGTCCCGCGCGGTGTTGTCGGACATGGACACGAGCGTGGTCGCAGGCCGTGGAGTGATCAAGTACCCACTTGGAAGTGGGTGGTTACCCTGGGGTGAGTGACCAGCTGGGAGGCACAGGCCATGGGGACCGTTCGACGGCCGGGTTCGTACGTCTGCGGGATCGACGCGGCGATGGACGTGATCGGCGGGAAGTGGAAGGTGCTGATCCTCTGGGCGCTCGACGAGCGGACGCTCCGCTTCGGCGAGCTGCGCAGGCAGGTGCCGGGAGTGACCGAGAAGGTGCTCGCGTCGCATCTGCGCGAGCTGGAGCGGGACGGCATCGTGCGCCGCGATGAGCACGCCGAGGTGCCGCCCCGGGTGGAGTACTCACTGACGCCGCGGGGTGCGGCGCTCAACGAGGCGCTGGGCCCCCTGGGGGCGTGGGGGCGGGAGAACGTCCTGCGGGACGCGGCTGCGGGGGCGGCGTCCGGCTGAGGGGCTCTTGCGCGCCGGCCACGGACTGCTCGATGCGGTGACCGGGGTGCTGCCGGGTGCGGGGGTCGCCGACGGGCCGCTCACGGGGCGTCAGCTCCGCGGACCGGCCCCGGTGTTCCCCGGGGCCGGCCCGTGGCCGGGAGGGTGAGGGAGGTCCGTACGGCCGCGCGGACGGCGGGGCCGGTGCGCTGATCCGTCCGGCGGCTTGATTTCCCCCCTTGTTGGAGATCCCTCCCGTGCGCCAACATGCGCATGTCAAAACCGGAAGAACTCCGGTGACAGACGCATCTGGAGGGGACCCCCACATGAACAAGCCTCTCGTCGGCGCACTCCTTTCCGTCCTGCTTCTCGGGGCGGGCGTCGCACCCGCGGCCGCGGCCACGGGCCCGGACACGGCCGAAGTCCGTGCCAAGGCGGTCACCTTCGCCGGCACGGTCGCACTCAGCAACTGTTCCGGCTCGGTCGTCCGGACGCCCTCGTCGCTGCCGGGCGACCCGGCCCTCGTCCTGTCCAACGGCCATTGCCTGGAGACCGGGTTCCCGGATCCGGGCGAGGTCGTGCTCAACCGGTCGTCGACCCGCAGCTTCACGCTGCTGAACGCCGCGGGCAGCGGCGTCGGCACCCTGCGGGCCAGCAAGATCGCGTACGGGACGATGACGGACACGGACATCTCGCTGTACCAGCTCACCCGCACCTACGCCCAGATCGAGAGCTCCTACGGCATCAAGGCCCTGGAACTCGACGCCGCGCGCCCGGCGCAGGGCACCGCCGTCACGGTCGCGTCCGGGTACTGGAAGCGCACCTACAGCTGCGCCGTCGACGGGTTCGCCTACCGCCTCAAGGAAGGCGTCTGGACCTGGAAGGACTCGGTCCGCTACACCTCGGCCTGCCAGACCATCGGCGGCACGTCCGGATCGCCGGTGATCAACGACGCGACGGGCAAGGTCGTGGCCGTCAACAACACCGGGAACGAGGACGGGCAGCGGTGCACGGACAACAATCCGTGCGAGGTGGACGAGAACGGCACCGTGACCGTCCGCGAGGGCATCAACTACGCCCAGCAGACCTACGGCATCGTGGCGTGCATCGGCAGCGGCAACCAGATCGACCTGAACCGGACGGGCTGCGCACTGCCCAAGCCGTAGCCGTGGCCACGGGGGTGGGGCGGCCGGTCAGGCCCGTGACCGGCGGCCCGCGCCCCGTACCGCCCGGCCCGCCAGGGCCGTGGTCCGCCTGCCGTCCTCGATGACGAAGCGGCCGTCGATCAGGACGTGCGGGATGCCCACCGGCAGGGTGCGCGGCTCGTCGAACGTCGACCCGGCCGCCACCGTCGCCGGGTCGAAGAGGACCAGGTCCGCGCGGTAGCCCTCGTGGACCAGGCCCCGGTCCGGCAGCCGCAGACGGGCGGCCGGCCGGGACGTGAGGTGTGCGACGCACTCCTCCAGGGTGAGGATGCCCAGCTCCCTCACGTACCGGCCGAGGTACTGGGGGAACGTGCCGTAGGCGCGCGGGTGCGGCTTGTCGCCCTGGAGGATGCCGTCGCTGCCGCCGGTGTGCACCCGGTGGCGCATGATCTGCCTGACGTTCTCCTCGTGGCCGACGTGCTGGAGGATCGTCGTGCCGAGCCGGTCCTCGACGAGTAGCCGGCGGGCGGTCGCCCAGGGGGCCTCGCCGCGCAGCCGGGCGGACTCGGCCACCGTACGGCCGACGTAGCCGGCCAGGTGCGGTGCGCCGACACCCGAGATCTCGATCGTGTCCCACTCGATCGGGACGCCGTGGCAGCCGTCGGAGCCGAGGACCTCCAGGTGGTGGCGGATCCGTTCCGCCGTCGCGTCGTCCGCGAGCCGGGTCAGGACCGGCTCGGGGCCGCCCTCACCGGCCCAGCTCGGCAGCATCGCGACGAGGGTCGTGCAGCCCGGGGTGTACGGGTAGGTGTCGAGGGATATGTCGGCGCCCGCCGCGAGGGCGTCGTCCAGGAGGGCGAGGAGATCGGGGGCTCTGCCCTTGTTCACGCCGAAGTTCATCGTGGCGTGGGCGAGATGGAGGGCGCAGCCCGCGTTCCTGGTGAGCCGCACCATCTCCTCGTAGGCGGCGAGCGCCCCCGCGCCGTAGGAGCGGTGGTGCGGGCAGTAGTAGCCGCCGTATCCGGCCACCACCCGGCACAGCTCGGTGAGTTCGGCGTCGTCCGCGTACATCCCGGGGGTGTAGGTGAGGCCGGAGGACATGCCGACGGCGCCCTCGGCCATGCCCTGTCCGACCAGCTCCTTCATCCGGGTCAGCTCGGCGGCGGTGGCGGGGCGGTCCTCCCAGCCGACCGCGAGCATCCGGACGGTGCCCTGCGGGATCAGGTAGGCGGCGTTGACGGCGATGCCCTGGCCGTCGAAGTTGCGGTCGAGGCGGTCCAGGTACTGGCCGACCGTGCGCCAGTCGAAGTCGATGTCCGACCCGTCGCCGTTCCAGCCGGCGATGGAGCGGCGTATCCCGTCGAGCGTGCGGTCGTCGCAGGGGGCGTAGGACAGCCCGTCCTGGCCGAGGACCTCCAGGGTGACTCCCTGGGCGGCCTTGGCGCTGTGGTCGGGGTCGCGGAGCAGGGCCAGGTCGCTGTGGGCGTGCATGTCGACGAAGCCGGGGGAGAGGGCGAGGCCGTCGGCGTCCAGGGTGCGTGCTGCGGTGGGCCGCGGGCCGTCGCCCTCCCGGCGGATCTCGGTGATCCGGCCGTCCGCGACGCCTACGTCGGCACGGTAGGAGGGGGCGCCGGTGCCGTCGACGACACGGGCGTCGCGGATGATCAGGTCCATGGCGTGCTGCCTTTCAGCGGTGGCTCGCGCCCCGGGGCCCTCGGTGCTCAGGGCTGGTGGCGTCCGGAGCGGGCCCCGCGGGGATCAGAAGAAGGTGCGGATGTAGTCGGTGACCGTGCCGTCCGCCTCGGCCAGCGGGATCAGCTGCCACTTGTCGAAGGAGGTGCAGGGGTGCGACAGGCCCATGCCGATCCAGTCGCCCACCTCCAGCCCGGTGTCCGGTTCCGTGCGGACCCAGCCGTGCTGGTCGGACAGGCCGGTGACCGTGATCCCGGTGGCGGGCCGCACCGAGCCGTCGCGCGCGGACCGGACGACCCGCGCCTGCGGGAGGTCCAGGTCGTACGCGGCGTCCCGCTTGCCCGCGTTGACGAAGGCCTGCTCGGGGGTGGGCCGTGAGACGACCTGGGCCCAGAGCAGGAAGGCGGGCCGCAGGGCGCCCTCCTCGGGGATCCGGTTGAAGGGGGTGAGGTGGCGGTAGTGGCCGTCGTCGTGGCTGACGTAGGCGCCCGAGCGCAGCAGCTTGCAGACGGGGCGGCTCAGCGTCCCGGTCTCCGCGAAGACGTCGGCCACCGCGTCGAACCACGCGCTGCCGCCCGCACTGATGAGGATCTCGCCGGCCGCGGGCAGTCCGGCGAAGCGGCCGGCCGCGTCGAACTCCGCGGCCAGGGCGACGAGACGGCGCAGCCACTCCCTCACCCGCTCGGGGGAGGCGTCCGGCACCTCCCCCTCGTATCCGGCGACGCCCACCAGGCGCAGTGTGGACACGGCGGCCACGGCGTCGGCGACCGCGGCGCAGTCGGCCTCCGTACGGGCGCCGGTGCGCGCGTCCGGGCCCGCGCCCAGTTCCACCACGACGTCGACGGGGCGGGAGGCACCGGCGGCGCGCAGGGCCTCGTCCATCAGCTCGACGCCGCGCACGGAGTCGGCGTAGCAGACGAACGTGAAGTCCGGGTCGGCGTCCAGCTCACCGGCCAGCCACCGCAGCGCGACGGCGTCGACGACCTCGTTGGCCAGGAAGATCCGCCGGATGCCGTACGCCCGGTAGACCCGCGCCTGGTGGGGGACGGCGGCGGTGATGCCCCAGGCGCCGTGCTCCAGCTGGCGGGCGAAGAGCTGCGGGGACATCGACGTCTTGCCGTGCGGGGCGAAGGCCAGACCGTGCCGCCGCGCGTAGGTCTCCAGGAGCGTGAGGTTGGCCTCGACCGACTCGGCGGACAGGGTGAGCACCGGGGTGGTGAACCCACCGGTGAAGAGGTTGCGGCGCTGGGCCGCCAGGGCGCCGACGGTCAGACCCTCCGCATCGGGCGGCAGGGCCTTGAAGCGGTGGTCGACCCGCTCGTCGGCGAGTGCCGCCACGGCCTGATCCGCGGACACGGCCGGGTACGGGCCCACTGACGTGCCGGCGGTCTGCTCGGCGGACTGTTCGGCGGCCAAGGGAGCCTCCTCAGGGAGTGTCGTTGCATCATGTGCAACAGTCATTGCGCATATCGCTTGACGCTGTCTAACATCCGAGCCGACGCCGGGTCAATGGTGAGCCCCGGTGCCGATGCCCGACCACGAGGAGCCCAGCGTGCCCGGACCCGCAGCCAGGACAGCCACCGCGGACGTCGTCTGCCTCGGTGAGTCCATGGTGACGTTCCTGCCCTCGCAGCCCGGCCGCCTCGCCGACGTCCCCACCTTCGGCCGCGGGATCGGCGGCGCCGAGTCCAACGTCGCCTGCGCGCTGGCCGCCGCCGGACACCCGGCGAAGTGGGTCAGCCGGGTCGGCGCCGACGGCTTCGGCGACCACCTCGTCGAAGCCGTCGCCCGGTACGGGGTCGACACGTCCGCCGTACGCCGCGACCCGGACCGGCCCACCGGCATCTACTTCCGAACGGCGACGGACCGGGCCACCGACACCCACGAAGTGGCGTACTACCGGGCCGGATCCGCCGCCTCCGCGATGTCCCCGCACAACGTCCCCTACGAGGACCTCCTCGCCGGCCGCATCCTTCACCTGTCCGGCATCACGGCCGCGCTCTCCGGCGACTGCCTGGCCCTGCTCCACGACCTGACCGCCCCCCGGGACGGCCGCCCGCAGATCTCCTTCGACGTCAACCACCGCCCCGGCCTGTGGCGGAACGGCGGCGCGGGACCGGACGTCCTGCTCGGCCTCGCCCGCCGCTGCGACCTCGTCTTCGTCGGCGAGGACGAGGCGGAGGAGGCCTGGGGGGTCCGCGGGACCACCGCGATCCGTGCCGCGCTGCCGGAGCCGGCGGTGCTGGTCGTCAAGCGCGGCAGCGAGGGCGCGACGGTGTTCTCGCGGCACCTCCCCGGGCCCGGCTCGCCCGCATCCGACACCGTCACGGCCGTCCCCGCCCTCCACGTCGACGTGGTCGCGCCCGTCGGCGCCGGGGACGCCTTCGCCGCCGGATTCCTGTCCGCCACCCTGCGCGGCCTGCCGGTCCGGGACCGGGCCCGGCACGGCCACCTGATGGCCGCCGCCGTCCTCACCGTCCCCGGCGATCTCACCGACCCTCCGGCCCGCGCACACGCCGACCGCCTCGCAGCCTTGGACGACGCAACCTGGGGCACACTTCGTCTCGGCCCCGGCTGGACAGCAGCCGACGGGGCGAACGAGGAGGTACGAGTCACATGAGCCAGACCGTCGACCGCGCGCTCAGCATCCTGCCGCTGCTCGCCCAGGGCCCCGCCGACCTCGGCCAGGTCGCCGAGAGGCTCGGCGTCCACAAGTCCACGGCGCTGCGCCTGCTCCGTACGCTCCACGAGCACGGACTCGTCTACCGCCAGCAGGACCAGCGCTACCGCCTCGGCGCCCGGCTCTTCGCGCTCGCGCAGGAAGCCGTCGAGAACCTCGACGTGCGCGAGATCGCCCACTCCCACCTCGTCGAGCTGAACGAACAGTGCGGGCACACCATCCACCTCGCGGTGTACGAGGAGAACGAGGTCCTCTACATCGACAAGGTCGAGAGCCGCTATCCCGTACGGATGTACTCGCGGATCGGAAAGCCCGTCGCGATCACCGTCGCCGCGGTCGCCAAGCTGCTTCTCGCCGACCTGACCGAGCCGGAGCGGCGCGCGATCGCCGAGCGGCTCGACTACCCCATGTACACGTCCCGTTCGATCCCGAACGCCGGAGCCTTCCTCAGGGAACTCGCCGTCGTACGCGAACAGGGCTGGGCCACCGACCTCGGCGGCCACGAGGAGTCCATCAACTGCATCGGCGCCCCCATCCGGGGCGCGGACGGCCGGGTGGTCGCCGCCATGTCGGTGTCCGCACCGAACGTGGTCGTCACGGCCGAGGAACTCCTCACCCTGCTCCCCCTGGTGCGCCGCACCGCCGACACCATCAGCCGGGAGTACTCCGGCACCACCCCCGTCAAGAAAGCCTGAACCGTCATGACCGAGAAGACCGCCCTCACCCCCAGCACCCACACCACCCCGCCCGCCAGGTTCTCGCACGGCGTGAAGAAGGGGAACATCCTCCAGGTCGCCGGGCAGGTCGGCTTCCTGCCCGCCGACGGGACCGGCCGGGCACCCACCCCGGCCGGTCCGACGCTGCGCGAGCAGACCCTGCAGACCTTCGCCAACGTCAAGGCGATCCTGGAGGAGGGCGGCGCGAGCTGGGACGACGTGATGATGATGCGCGTCTACCTCACGGACGTCGACCACTTCGCCGAGATGAACGCCCTCTACAACGCCTACTTCGAGGAGCAGGGACTCACGGCGCCCGCCTCCGCCCGTACGACGGTCTACGTCGGCCTCCCCGCGGGACTACTCATCGAGATCGACGCCCTCGCGGTCCTCGGCTGACCCGCCTCCCCCGCCGCCCCACCCCGCATCACGGCCCGGCGCCCCGTCCCCGTCGCACGGGAGCGCCGTGCCGCGCTCCCCCATGCCCCGAAGGACCCCGCCACCCCCGGAGTTGACCGAACATGCTGCTCGCCGCCCCATCCGCGCCGGCCGGGACACCACCCCGCACTGGCGGACTGCTCCTCCTGATCGACGGCACCGCGGGCCTGCTGACCGTCGCCGCCCTCGGCATCGCGCTGCTCCTCCTCCTGATCATCAAGGTCAGGCTGCAGCCGTTCGTCGCGCTGCTCGCCGTGTCCATAGCCGTCGGCCTGGGTGCCGGTCTCTCCGTCACCGAACTCTTCGGAACGGTCCAGAAGTCCGCCGCCGTGTCCGTCATCGAGTCCGGCATGGGCGGCATCCTCGGCCACGTCGCGATCATCATCGGCCTCGGCACCATGCTCGGTGCGATCCTCGAGGTCTCCGGCGGCGCCGAGGTGCTCAGCACCCGTCTCCTGAACGTCTTCGGCGAGAAGCGCGCCCCGCTCGCCATGGGCCTCACCGGTCTGATCTTCGGCATCCCGGTCTTCTTCGACGTCGGCATCTTCGTCCTCGCTCCGATCGTCTACGCCGCCGCCAAGCGCTCCGGAAAATCGATCCTGCTGTACGCGATGCCGCTGCTCGCAGGCCTCTCGATGACCCACGCGTTCCTGCCGCCGCACCCCGGACCTGTCGCCGCCGCGGGCCTCTTCGACGTCTCGCTCGGCTGGGTCATCCTGATGGGCGCCGTCGTCGGCATCCCGTCCGTCCTCGCCGCCTGGGCCTACGCCGCCTGGATCGGCAAGCGCCTCTTCGTCGACGTCCCGCAGGACATGGTCGAGGCCGCCGCCGAGGCCAAGGCGGCCGTCGCCGCCGAGCAGCGCGCCGCCGGGGTCACCCCGCGCGAGAAGCCCGTCGCGCTCGGCACCGTACTCGCGATCATCGGCACCCCGCTGGCGCTGATCCTCGCCGCCACGTTCTCCTCCATCGCGCTGGCCCCCTCCACCCCGCGCTCCGTGATCGAGTTCTTCGGCAACCCGTTCGTCGCCCTGACCATCGCGCTGCTCCTGGCGTACTACCTGCTGGGCATCCGGCGCGGCTGGTCCCGCACCTCCCTCGAATCCGTCTCCACGTCCTCGCTGAAGCCGGTGGGCAACATCCTGCTGGTCGTCGGTGCGGGCGGCATCTTCGGAGCCGTACTCAAGGGCAGCGGCATCGCGGACGCGCTCGCCGACACCTTCAACGACATCGGCCTGCCGGTCATCCTGCTCGCCTGGCTCATCTCCGTGGTACTGCGCGTCGCGCAGGGCTCCGCGACGGTCGCGATCGTCACCACCGCCGGCATCGTCGTCCCGCTGGTCGAGGGACAGGGCATGTCGCAGGCCCACCTCGCACTGATCATCATGGCGATCTCGGCGGGGTCCATCTTCGCCTCGCACGTCAACGACGGCGGCTTCTGGATGGTCTCGAAGTACTTCGGCATCTCGGAGCGCGACACCCTGAAGTCCTGGACGGTCCTCGAAACGGTCCTCTCGGTGGCCGGCTTCGTGGTCGCGGCAGCGCTCAGCCTGGTCATCTAGGCTCCTTTGTCGGGATCAGGCCGGGGCCACGCGAGCGGCCCCGGCCTCCTTGTCCGCACGGTGACCCGGTGCGGACGGGAGACCGGGCGTGCGCGCCCTCTTGTCCGACGGCCCACTTTGCGCTTCGTTGATCGGCATGGTGGAGACAAGCGGAACAACAGAGTCAGGGTCCGGGACAGGACGGACGGGGGCCGGGGAGCCAGGCTCCGCGCCGCGCAGGTCCAGTTGGAGGTACATCGGCCCCGGCATCGTCGTCGCCGCGACCGGCGTGGGCGCAGGGGACCTGGTCGCGACACTCATCGCTGGAAGCAAGTTCGGCCACACCCTCATGTGGGCGGCCGTGATCGGCTGCCTCGTCAAGATCTCCCTCGCCGAGGCGGTCGGCCGCTGGCACCTCGCCACCGGCCGCACCCTCTTCGACGGCTGGCGCAGCATCGGCGGGTGGACCACGGGCTACTTCGCGGTCTACGTCGTCGTCTGGGGCTTCGTGTACGGCGCGACGGCCATGTCCTCCAGTGCCCTGCCCATCGTGGCGCTCTTCCCCGACGGTCCGGGGCTGAAGACCTGGGCGATCATCACCGGGCTCGTCGGCCTGGTCTTCGTCTGGTTCAACCAGTACGCCGTCTTCGAGAAGGTCATGACGGTCCTGATCGGCGTGATGTTCGTCGTGGTGGTCTACGTCGCGATCCGGGTCGTGCCGGACGCCGGCGCCTCGTTCGCGGGGCTGCTCCCCGTACTCCCGGACGGCTCGCTGATCTACACGCTCGGACTGATCGGCGGGGTCGGCGGCACCATCACCATGGCGGCGTACGGGTACTGGGTGAACGCCAAGGGATGGAGCGACTCCTCCTGGATGAGGGTGATGCGCCTCGACAACCGGGCCGCGTACATCACCACCGGCGTCTTCGTCGTCGCCATGCTGATCGTCGGTGCCGAACTGCTGCACTCCTCGCAGATCGCCCTGACGAAGGGCGACCGGGGGCTGATCGACCTCGGCCAGGTCCTGGAGGACCGCTTCGGGGCGGGCACCGCGAAGCTGTTCCTGGTCGGCTTCTTCGCGACCTCGTTCTCGTCGCTCATCGGTGTGTGGCACGGAGTCAGCCTGATGTTCGCGGACTTCGTGGAGCGGACCCGGGCGGGCCGCCGCGGCGCCGACGTCGAGAAGGCCACGGGCGCGACGGTCGGCCGGCAGCAGCGGTCCGTGCCCTTCCGCGCCTATCTGCTCTGGCTGACCTTCCCTCCGATGACCCTGCTCTGGCTGGACGAACCGTTCGGCCTGGTCATCGGATACGGGGTGCTCGGCGCCTTCTTCATGCCGTTCCTCGCCCTGACCCTGCTCTGGCTGCTCAACTCCTCGCGCACGCCCAGCCAGTGGCGCAACGGCTGGCTGAGCAACGGGATGCTGGCCGCCGCCGGGCTGCTGTTCGTCGTGCTGTGCGTCCAGCAGGTGCGCGAACTGCCCTGGTGAGCCACGGGGGGCGCACCCCGGTACCGCGCGCTGCCGACCCGCCGGAGCGAAACGGCGGCTTGGGCGGCGCACGTGCAGGACGACCGGACGTCAGCAACAGGGCGGCGCACGGCGCTGAGTGAGACTGACCTGACGCGGCAGCGCCGCCGGGGGAGCGGCGGCGCTGCCGGAAGCGGGTGGAGCCTGTGGGCTACGGAAGCCCGTGGACGTGCGGTCCCACCGCGTTCGACCAGGCGTTGCCCGCCGTGGCGTCCCAGTTCGTCGACCAGGTCATCGCGCCCCGCAGGTCCGGGTACGTCCTGGACGGCTTGAACGAGCCGCAGCCGGTGCCCTTCGTCAGGCAGTCCAGGGCCGCGTTCACCACGGACGGGGAGACATAGCCGCTGCCCGCGCCGCGCGTGGACGCGGGGACACCGAGTCCGACCTGGGACGGGGCGAGGCCGCCCTCCAGCTGGATGCAGGCGAGCGCGGTCAGGAAGTCCACCGAGCCCTGCGAGTAGACCTTGCCGTCGCATCCCAGCATCGAGCCGCTGTTGTAGTACTGCATGTTGACGACGGTCAGGATGTCCTTGATGTTGAGCGCCGTCCTGAAGTACTCGCCGGACGTCGACTGCATGTCGATGGTCTGCGGCGCCATCGTGATGACCAGGCCGGAGCCCACCTTCCCCGACAGGGAGCGCAGCGCCTTCGTCATGTACGTGGAGTTGAGGCCGTTCTCGAGGTCGATGTCCACCCCGTTGAAGCCGTACTCCCGGATGAGCGCGTACAGCGAGTCGGCGAACGCGGTCGCGGAGGCGTCGTTGTTGACCGCGACGGTGCCCTTCTCGCCGCCGACGGAGATGATGACGTTCTTCCCGGCGGCCTGCTTGGCCTTGATGTCGGCCTTGAACTGGTCGACGGTGTAGCCGTTCAGGCCCGCCGAGTCCAGGTTGAAGGTGACGGCACCGGGCGTGGCCGTGGCGTCGGCGAAGGAGACGGCGATGATGTCGTAGTGCGCGGGCACCTCGCCGAGCTTCTGGACGGCCGCGCCGTTGTCGAAGTTCTGCCAGTAGCCGGTCACCGCGTGCTTGGGCACGGAGGGCCCGGGGCCGGGGACGCCGGCCTTGGCCGTACGGCCGCTGACCACCGCGGACCTGACCGATTCACCGGCCGCGTTGGTGGCGCTCACGGAGAACTGGTACGCCGTGTCGGCGGCCAGCCCGGTGACCGTCGCGGACGTGCCGGTGGAGGTGGCCGCCTTCGTGCCGCCCTGGTAGACGGTGTAGCCGGTGGCCCCGGAGACCGCGTTCCAGGACAGGGCCACGGAGGAGGACGTCGTCGTGCCCACGGTCAGGCCGGCGGGGGTGCCGGGGATCGTGGGTTCCGGGTCCGTACCGCCGCCACCGTCGGGGCCGGTCACCTGGACGTCGTCCGCGAAGTAGGGCGCCTGGCCGTACCAGCCGTGGGTGTAGACGGTCACGGAGGTGGTGGAGGGGCCGGTGGTGAAGCTGGTCCTCAGCTGCGTCCAGCTTCCGGAGCCGGGCGTCCAGGTGGACACGTCCGTCGTGCCCGTGCCGCTCGCGCCGAGGTAGGCGTACCCGCCCTGCACCCAGGAGCTGAGCGTGTAGGTGGAGCCGGGCTTCACGGCCACGGTCTGGATGCACTTGGCGTTGTCCTGGCCGGCCGGGGCGGCCCTGAGGGCGGAGGTGCCGCCGTGCACGGGGGAGGAGACGGTGGCGCCGCTGCCGCCGGAACAGGTCCAGTTGGCGAGGCCGGACTCGAATCCGGCGTTCTTGGCGACGTTGACGTCGGCCGCCGACGCGTTGCCGGCGAGTCCGGTGAGGGTCAGGGCCCCGGCGACGGCCACGGCGACGGCTCCGCCGAGGACGGGCCGTGAACGGCCTCTTCTGTGTCTGCTGGCTGCGGAGCGTTCCACGTGCTGCCTCCGGTGGGGGAGTTGGGGGTGCCGGCGGGAACGGTGGCCACCGTTGGCCGATAAACTGGTCCAGACCAATCAACTTGTCAAGACCTCTGGCGGAGTGGATGCGTACGGAGGGTCCCGAACAGGGGGTCGAGCCGCTGCGTGAACGGCCCTTGTGGGTCGTTCGGGATGCACTCGCGCGGGTGAGACACCGGGGCGGCCCGGACGGTGACGGAGCGGATTTCCGTACGGGAAGGAAAACTGCCGGGATGCCTTCTGACGTGCGCGGACGAATTCCCGCGGAGCTGAACCTCGCGGTGACCGGTAACCCTTCGCAGTGGTGCAGGAGTTGACCATCTTGTTTTGGCCCCCTTTCGCGAAGGGGATGATGCGAACGTGTGTGCCGACTGTTGTCGTACTGCACTCCGCCATCTGTTCTCTGCCTGGTAGGACGTGGCTAAAGTGCTGGGGAAGAAGCTCGGAGCAGGAGCGATTGCGGCCGGAGTCACCACGACGACGGCCGGAGCCGAACGGGGAAGAGCGTGCCGACCGCAATAGCAGTGACCAGCGCCGATCTCGTGCTGCCGCCGACCGATCAGCAGACACCGACCGCGGCCTTGCTGCAGGCACCCGAAGCCCAGACCCTTGAACTCGCGATCGGCGACATGCATCTGCTCCTGGAGCAGCACGGCTATGTGGTCGCCGTCTACCCGACGGGGATCAGCCCTGCCCACGAGCGCCGGCTGCACGCCATCCGCTCGGTGCTGGAGAGCGACCGCATCGCCCTGCTCAAGGTGGATCTGCCGCCGCTGGGCGTGGCGGTACTGGTCCGGCAGCTTCGCCAGTTGTCCATCTGCGACTTCAGCCCCGGAGTGGTGGCGTCGGCCGCCCGGCTGCTCGCCCACTACATCCACGCCGGCGCCCTGCTGAACTCGGTGGCCAGGCTGGACCGGGTGCCCGTCAGCCTCAAGACGCACGCCAAGTCCTGGGTACCGGGCTCCCAGTTCGCCGTACTCGCGGGACCTCACCCGCGGCTCGTCAAGGTCGGCCCCACCACCGAAGCCCTGCCGGGGCCGGATTTCGGCACGCACCTGCTGATCGCCAAGGGCCAGCTGACCTCCGACTGGGTGCAGCAGACCCTGGCACCCGCGTGGAACGTCCAGGCCATCCAGGAGTGCCCCCTGCCGTCCGGCTCCCCGCGATGGTGGGGCACGGGGAAGATGGTGGAATTCGCCTCCTACCTTCCGGACATCTCGGTGATCTACCAACTCGTCGCCTCCGTGAGGCGGGAGAACTGCCACTGGTGCGGAATGGAGCTCATCGGGGACCGCTGCGGATTCTGCTCGTCGCCGCTCGGCCCGTCCGAGAACCGAATGCACGCCACAGGTGTCCTGAACCATGGAACGCCCGCTCCACCGGGCGCTTAGCGACCGCACACCCCCACAGACACCGCGCATCTCTCTCCGTCCGCTGCCCCACGCATCCGAATCGAACGAGGTTGTCCGGCCAATGAACTCCCGCCAGCGCCGCGGCGTGATACTCCTGCTCCTGTCGGTCCTGTGTGCCTTCGGTGCCTTCGCCGGTGTGCTCTCGGTGATCAGCGACGTCAACTCGAAGGTCGGTCCGGAGGTCACGGCGTACCAGGTCAAGTCCAACGTGGCGCCCTACACCGCTCTGTCCAGCAAGCAGTTCGAGAAGATCAAGATGCCCAGGCGCTGGCTCTCGTCCAACGCGGTGACCGACGTCTCCGAGGTCAACGGCAAGATCGCGGTCACGGAGCTGCGCGAGGGTTCACTGCTGCAGTCCGACATGATGCAGAAGCGCCCCGCGCTGCGGCCGGGGGAGCAGGAGATCGCCATCATGATCGACGCCGCGACGGGCGTCGCGGGCAAGATCACCCCCGGTGCGACGGTCAACATCTACGCCACCTTCGCCGGGGAGAACGACGGGGAGCCGGCCCAGTCCAAGGTCATCGTCTCCAACGCCAGGGTGCTGGACGTGGGCAGGCTGACGCCCCTGGACCCGAGCAACGACAACAAGCCCGGGCAGGCCACCGAGGCGGTGCCGATCACCTTCGCGCTGAACACGCTCGACACCCAGCGCATCGCCTACGCCGAGTCGTTCGCGCAGCACGTACGCCTCGCGCTCATCGCCTCGGGCAGCGACGGCACGATCCGTCCGGGCGACCGGACCTACACGCTCGACAAGGACAAGTGAGGATGGGATGACCACCAGGATCCTCCCGGCCGTCGGTGACGCAGACGCGGCCAGGTCCGTCACCACCCTGCTCAGCCAGCTCCCCGACGCGGAGCCGGCGGCTCCGGTCGGTGACTCGACGCAGCTCATCGACATGCTCGCCCGTCTCGCGGGCGAGTCCCTCGACGAGCTGCCCGAGGTCGTACTGGTCCATGAGCGGATCGGCCCGGTGCCGGCCCTGGAGCTGGTCCGGGAGGTCTCCCTGCGCTTCCCCGCCGTCGGGGTCGTGCTCATCACGGTGGACGCCAGTCCGGGCCTGTACTCCGCGGCCATGGACTCCGGCGCACGCGGACTGGTCACCCTCCCGCTCAGCTACGAGGAACTGGCCAACCGGGTGCAGGCGGCGGCCCAGTGGTCCGTCGGCGTGCGCCGCCACCTCGGCGCCGGCGGCGACGTCTTCACCGGCCCCGGCGGCACCGTCGTCACCGTCACCGGGGCGAAGGGCGGGGTGGGCGCGACCGTGGCGGCCGTACAGCTGGCCCTGGCCGCCCAGGCGTCCGGCCACACCGTGGCGCTGGTCGACCTCGACCTGCAGAACGGGGACATCGCCTCGTACCTCGATGTCCAGTTCCGGCGCTCCATCGTCGACCTCGCCGCGATCACCGACATCTCCCCCCGCGTCCTGTCCGACGCCGTCTACTCGCACTCCACCGGGATGGCCCTGCTGCTGGCACCCGGTGAGGGCGAGCGCGGCGAGGAGGTCAGCGACCGCTCGGCCCGCCAGATCGTCAGCGCCCTGCGCTCACGGTACGACGTCGTGGTGATCGACTGCGGCAGCCAGATGCAGGGCGCCAACGCGGCTGCCATCGAGATGGCCGACATCGCGCTGCTGGTGACGACGCCGGACGTGGTCGCCGTGCGCGGGGCCAAGCGCATCGTACGGATGTGGGACCGCCTCCAGATCCGCAAGGCGGAGGAGACGGTCACGCTCGTCAACCGCTTCAACCGCAACACCGAGATCCAGCCGCCGCTGATCCAGAAGATCACCGGTACCCGGATGGCGGGCACGGCCGTTCCCGCGAACTTCAAGGAGCTGCAGGGCGCCGTCGACGCGGGACGGATGCACGAACTCGACGCGAAGAGCACCGTCAAGCAGGCGCTCTGGGCCCTGGCCGGTGAGCTGGGACTGCTGAAGGCCACCGCGGGCTCCGAAGGCGGAGGAAGGTTCCGGAACGACCGGGGCTCGCTCGGGCGTCCGCGCCGACGGCGCGACGGCGACGCCCGGGGCCGCGGAACGACCGAGGGGGCACGCTGACCGATGGCCATCACCGATACGAGAAGCCCGGGGACACGCGAGGGGCGGGAGCGCCCGCGCCCGTCGGAGCGCCACCGCGTCCGGCTCCGGCTGCGCCCCTCCCGGCCGGACCGCGGCCAGACCGCGATCGAGTTCGTGGGCGTCACCCCGCTCATCATCCTGCTGCTGGTCGCGCTCTGGCAGTGCGCGCTGATCGGCTACACCTTCAGCCTCGCCGGCAACGCCGCCGACGTGGGCGCCCGGGCCGGCACGGGCGCGGAGTGGAACCGGGGTGAGGCGTGTTCGCAGGCCGCCACGAAGGACCTGCCGGACGCCTGGTCCTCGGCGGCGGACGTGCACTGCTCGACGGACCCCGGGCTCTACCGGGCCGAGGTCCGCCTCAAGGTCCCCGTCCTCGTGCCGGGCGTCCTCGACTTCCCCATGACCGTCACCGGCGACGCCGCCGCCGTGAAGGAGGGCTGAGACATGACACGGACACGCACCGCACGCCGCGACCGCGGCCAGGTCGCCATCGAGTACATGGGCTTCATCCCGCTCCTGCTCATCGTCGGCCTCTGCGCCGTCCAGCTGGGCGTCGCGGCGTACGCGGCCAACCAGGCCGGGACCGCCGCCCGCGCGGCAGCCCGCACGGCCGGCCACGACAGGCCGGAGACGGACCCGGCGGCGGCGGGCCGCGGGGCCATCAGCGACTGGCTCGCCGACGAGTCCACGTTCACCCCGAGCTGGGGCGACGACGCGGTGACGTACACGGCCAGGGTCAAGGTCCCCTCCGTCATCCCGGGGATGGAGAACGCCTTCGGCTGGGCCGAGCGCAGTTCCACGATGCCCCGGGACTGACCGCGAGCAGGGCAACGGCACGGCACCACCGGCACGTCTGACCGAGGAGTCTGGGACATGAGCCTGCGGGCACGCATCACCGCCCCCGAGGAGCACACCGGGGGGCGGGAGGACGGCCATCTGGTCGCCACCTACCGGGCCAAGCTGCTCGAGGAGATCGACCTCGCGGAGATGTCCTCGCTGGCCGCCGCCGACCGGCGGGCGCGGCTGGAACGCGTGCTCGGCCACATCATCAGCCGCGAGGGGCCGGTCCTCTCGACCGTCGAACGCTCGCAGCTGATCCGCCGGGTCGTCGACGAGGCCCTCGGCCTCGGCATCCTGGAACCCCTGCTGGAGGACGCCTCCATCACCGAGATCATGGTGAACGGGCCGGACCAGATCTTCGTCGAGCGCAGCGGCAAGGTCGAACAGCTCCCGATGCGCTTCGGCTCGCACGAACAGCTCATGCAGACGATCGAGCGCATCGTCTCCACCGTCAACCGCCGCGTGGACGAGGCGAATCCTATGGTCGACGCCCGTCTGCCCAGCGGCGAGCGCGTCAACGTGATCATCCCACCGCTGTCGCTGACCGGGGCGACGCTCACCATCCGGCGCTTCCCCCGGGCGTTCACGCTCCAGGAGATGATCGGCTTCGGCTCGCTGGACGAGCAGATGCTGATCCTGCTCTCCGGCCTGGTCCAGGCCAAGCTCAACGTGATCGTCTCCGGGGCCACCGGCACCGGAAAGACGACCCTGCTCAACGCGCTCTCGGGGCTGATCCCGGACCACGAACGCATCGTCACCATCGAGGACTCCGCGGAGCTCCAGCTCCAGCAGAACCACGTGATCCGCCTGGAGTCCCGTCCGGCGAACGTCGAGGGAAAGGGCCAGATCACCATCCGTGACCTGGTCCGCAACTCCCTGCGCATGCGGCCCGACCGGATCGTCGTCGGTGAGGTCCGAGGCGGCGAATCACTCGACATGCTCCAGGCCATGTCCACCGGTCACGACGGCTCACTGGCCACGGTGCACGCCAACAGTGCCGAGGACGCGCTGATGCGCCTGCAGACCCTGGCCTCGATGTCCGAGATCAAGATCCCGTTCGAGGCGCTGCACGACCAGATCAACAGTGCCGTCGACGTCATCGTCCAGCTCACCCGGTTCGCCGACGGCGGCCGCAAGGTCACCGAGATCGCGGTCCTCGACTCGCACGGCCGGGACAACTACCGCATCGTGAGCGTCGCCCGCTTCAACCCGCAGCCGATGGCGGCCGACGGGCGGATCTACGGACAGTTCCAGTATCTCCCCCTCCCGCGAAAGATCGCCGAACGCCTCTACATGGCCAGCCAGCCCATCCCGCAGGCCTTCGGGGTCGCCTCGTCCGACGAACAGCTCGCCACCCGAGAGGCCAAGTAGGTACCGCGCCATGAACAATCTCCCTCTGCTCACGATCGGCGTCACGCTGCTGTGCTGTGTGCTCGGTGTCATGGGCCTGCACGCGTACTCCGGCGGCAAGGCCGACCGCGAAGCCCTCGTCGACCGGCTCTCGCACACCGGACAGATTCCCGTGGCCGGCCGCCACCGCCGGTTCCAGGGGGTCGACCGAAAGCTGCGCACCACCGGGGTGGGCCGGAAGATCGAGCTCAAACTCGCCGCCACGGGGCTCGACATCACCCCGGGCGAGTTCTTCGTCTACGCACTCGTGGCCATGGCCGCGCTCTGGATGACGGCCTCCTCCCTGCTCGCCAGCTTCTTCGGTCCGGTCGCCGCCCTCATCGGCCTCTGGGGCACCAACGCGTTCCTGGAATGGCAGCGGACCAAGCGCACCGACCGCTTCATCAACCAGCTCCCCGAGCTCTCCCGCATCCTGGCCAACGCCACCCAGGCCGGCCTCGCCCTGCGCACCGCGATCGGCATGGCGGCGGAGGAGCTCGAGAACCCGGCAGGTGAGGAGCTGGCCCGGGTCGCCCGCCGGCTCTCCGTCGGGGAGTCCCTCGACGACGCCCTCAGCGAGCTGACCGAACGGCTCCCCTCGCGCGAACTCGTCGTCCTGGTGACCACCCTCGTCCTGTCCAACCGCGCCGGCGGTACGGTCGTCAGCTCGCTGCGCAACCTCACCCAGACACTGGAGGAGCGCAAGGAGACCCGGCGCGAGGTCAAGACCCAGCTCTCGCAGGTGACGGTGACGGCCTACGCGGTACCGGGCTTCGGCCTCGGCGCGATGCTGCTGATGAACGCCGTGATGCCCGGCGCACTCGACCGCATGACCGGTGCCCTCATCGGCCAGGGCGCGGTCATCGTCGCCCTCGTCCTCTACGCGATCGGATTCGTCGTGATCCGCCGCCTGTCCCGTATCGACGTCTGAGAGGGAGGCAACGGACATGGATCTCCTGCTCGCACTCGTCTTCGGCCTCGCGGTGTACGGAGCCATCGCCGGCATCCGGATGTACCGCGCCGACGCCAAACTGCCCGGGGACCTCGCCATCGCGCTGGAGGTCGGCTCCAGCCGCACCAGCGCCGTCGGATCCGTCATCGACCGGATGGGCATGCGCTGGGCGCCGATGGTGCTCCGGATGATGGGCCCCAAGGCCGTGAACAGGAAGCGCCGCCAGATCGACATGGCGGGCAACCCCGGCGGACTCACCATCGACCGGTACGCCGCCCGCCGCGCCGTGTACGGCGCTCTCGGGTTCTTCGGAGCCTTCTCCACCGTCGTCAGGGGACAGGTCTTCGTCTCGCTCCTCCTGATCGCCTTCGGCCTGTTCTGGGTCGAGGTCGGCATCTGGTCCGCGATCCGGGCCCGCAAGGAACACATCGAGCGGACCCTGCCCGACTTCCTCGACGTCCTCGCCGTCGTCGTCTCGGCCGGCCTCGGATTCCGCCAGGCGCTGGAGCGCGTCGCCGAGAAGTACGAAGGCCCGTGGGCCGACGAACTACGCATCACCCTGCGCCAGATGGACATGGGCGTGAGCCGCCGCCAGGCCTTCGAGGAACTGCGCAGGCGCAACGACTCGGAACAGGTGGCGATGTTCGTGACGACGCTCCAGCAGGGTGAGGAGCTCGGTGCGCCCATCGTCGAGACCCTGATCCAGATCGCCAACGACATGCGGCGCACCGACGCCCAGAACGCCCGCCGCAAGGCGGCCAAGGCGGTGCCGAAGGCGACCTTCGCGGTCACGTCGTTCCTGCTGCCCGGAACCCTCGTCCTCCTGACCGTCGGGTTCGTCTACGGAGCCGATGTCGACTTCGGCTTCCTCTCGGGCTGATGGCCTGCGTGACGGACGGGAGATGGGGATGATGGGCATGACAAGCAGGGGAGGTGACGGGGGAGATGTCGTTCCAGCTGGGCAGCGCGCACACGGGGCTGACCGGTGAGGTGCGTCAGGCGATGGCGAACCCCGGGACCCGACCGGCGTTCGCCCTCCAGCTGAACGCCCTGCAGGCCATGTGCCGCCAGGTCTTCGGATTCCGCCTCGCGATGATCGCCATCGCCACTCCGTTCGCGATCGACCGCACCGCACCCGGCCTCGCCACCTGGCTGATCGGCTCGGCCGTCCTGGTGACCTTCATGGGCTCCTACGTCCTCTTCCGGGACTGGGAGCGCTTCGGCCCGCTCTTCCTGCGCCACCCGTGGCTGCTCGGTGTCGACGCGCTCTTCGGTGCCCTGCTCCTGGTCACCGCGACCCCGGAATCCACCCTCGCCTACGTCACCGTCTGCACCCCGCTCCTGGCGGGACTCGTCTACGGCTGGCGGGGCGCGGCCGTCTTCGCCGCGCTCCAGGCGCTGATCATCTCCGGCGTGTACGCCACCGATGTCGAGCTGGAGGCGAGCGACGCCACCTCGCTCCTCCTCCCCGGATTCTGCGTGATCGCCGGCGCGATGGGAGTCACGCTGCGCAACCTGCTCCTCCGCTTCGGGACGGCCAGCCAGGCACTGACCGAGACCCGGGCCCGGCTCGCGGTGAACGAAGCGGTGGAGGGCGAGCGCACCCGGCTCGCCCGGGAGATGCACGACTCGGTCGCCAAGACCCTGCACGGCCTCGCCCTGGCCGCCGACGGTCTCGCCGCCTCCTCGGACCGCATGGACCCGCTCACCGTGAAACACCAGGCGGAACTGGTCGCCCGGTCCGCGCGACGGGCCGCCGCGGAATCACGCGAACTGCTCTCCGACCTGCGCCGGGACTCCGGACTCGACGGCGGCGTCGACGTGATCGCTGAACTCAGGTCCCGCGCCGAGGACTTCACCCGCCGCCACGGCCTGACCGCGACCTTCCGGCTGCTCAGCGACACCCCCGTACCGCCGGTGCCGCAGGTCGTTGCCCGCCAACTGCTCACCGTGGCCTCCGAGGCGATGGAGAACGCTCACCGGCACGCCCACCCCACCTATCTCGTCGTACTCGCGGGCGTGAAGGGCGACGTCCTCCGCATCACGGTGTACGACGACGGACGCGGACTGCCCACAGGCACGACGCTCGACGACCTGAGACGGGCGGGCCACTTCGGGCTCGTCGGCATGGTCGAACGGGCGGCATCGATCGGCGCCCGCATCCGCATCGGCAAGGGGAAGGCGGCGAAGGGCACCGAGGTACGCCTCGAACTGCCACTGGCGGCCCTCGCCACCGCCCCCGCCCCGGAAGCCACCGCTCTCCCCGACGGCAACGGCCCTCACGAGGCGGCCCCGCACTGAACCCACTCGCCCTGAACCACTCGCCCTGAACCGCTCCGAACTGAACGGCTCCGCACCACCACAGTCCCGTAGACACAGAGATCCTGAGAGGAGGTCGCAGAATGCCGGACGATGTCTCCCGCGCGTCGGGCCAGAACTGGGCGGCACAGAACCACGCCTCCCAACACACGTCCTCGCACGCCGGCCCGTTCTCCTCGGAGCCCGGCTCCACCGGGTTCCCCGTCCCCCAGCAGCCCGCGGCATCCGAGGCGATGCCCCCCTTCCCCGCGCCCCGCGACACCCCCGGCCCGCTCCGGGTCGTCGTCGCCGACGACAACCCCGTGGTCCGGGCCGGTCTGGGCGTCCTGCTGCACGGCCGTGAGGACATCGACGTCGTCGCCGAGGCCGCGGACGGCCGCCAGGCCTACGAGATGGCCGTCCTGCACCGCCCCGACGTCGTCCTGCTCGACGTCCGCATGCCGGGCGTGGACGGCATCTCCGCCCTCCCGCATCTGGTGCGGGTGGCCCCGGTGATGATGCTGACGTACAGCCGCGAGAGCGAGATCGTCCACGAGGCGCTGCGCCTGGGAGCCGGGGGATACCTGGTGCACGGCGAGTTCACCGCCGACCAGCTGGTCCAGGCGGTGCGCGACACGAAGAGCGGCAGGGCCCACTTCACGGCCACCGCTGCGAACGCCCTGCTCGCCCACATGCGCCAGGGCTCCGCCCCGCAGGGCGACCCCCTCCCGGACGGCCTGGGAGCGGCCCTCACACCTGGGCCTCCGTACGGTGCGCCGGGCGCC
This sequence comes from Streptomyces sp. NPDC025273, assembly GCF_040638585.1. Lineage (NCBI taxonomy): Bacteria > Bacillati > Actinomycetota > Actinomycetes > Kitasatosporales > Streptomycetaceae > Streptomyces > Streptomyces sp. NPDC025273. Next base: position 73,120 of record NZ_JBEZYP010000010.1, on the reverse strand, counting down.
TCCGCCTCCTGGAACCGGGACGCGTCACAGGGCGGTGCGCCTGCACATGGCCCCACTCCGCAAACGCCCCCACCTGCGACGCGACCGGACCCGTTCGCGCAGGGTCTTTCGCATCTGCAACCACCTGTGGCACAGTCATCTGAAGCGAGCGGCCCGGTCCGGCCAGCCAACTCGACCCAGCACAACCTGAGTTCACGGGAGGTGGAGATCATGGAGCTGATCGCGTCCGGTATGAGCAACCAGCAGATCGCCGCCACCTGCTTCATCAGCGAGAAGACGGTCAAGAACCACATCAACCGGATCTTCACCAAGCTGCACAGCTGCAGCCGCAGCGAGGCGATCGCCAGGTGGCTGGGCACGGCACCCGGCGGCGCGACCGGTCTGGGGGGCAGGTAGCCATGGCTCCCGGGGGAACGCGCCGACGGGCGGAAACGGCCGGTACACCTGGGGCCCAGAGCCGGGGACGCCGGACCCAACTGACGTATTGGGCCCGGCTTTGGGCCCTGGGGCCCTCTGGCGGGACACGTGTTCCGACGTACATTTCTCATGTCGCCAACGGCACCGGCCGGGAGGAAGCCGGTAACGGGAGCGACGACCGAGAAACGTGCGTGTCGGCCGGCAGTCGGTCGGCCGAACCTGGAGGGGAACACCATGTCGAACATCACCCTGAAGACCGCCGTCCGCGTCAACGGCTGGGCCGGCACCGCGGTCAGCGCCATCCAGAAGCGCTACGAGGCGAAGGACCGGGGCCAGACGGCGTTCGAGTACCTGGGCATCATCCTGGTGGTCGTGGCGATCATCGGCGGCATGGTGGCCTCGGGCATCGGTGGCGCGATCACGACCCGCATCACGGGCCTGGTGAACTCCATCACGGCGAAGTGATCGAGCGCAGACGCAGCGACGCAGGGCAGGCCTTCCCCATCTACATCGTGATGGTGGCGGGTCTGCTCTTCCTCGCGTTCGCCTTCTTTGCAGTCGGTAAGGCTTCGGCTACGCGTAACGGTGCTCAGGGCGCCGCTGACGCGGCTGCCCTCGCCGCAGCGCAGCAGGCCCGTGACGAGATTGGCCCGGCGTTCCTCGGGGCGCTCCTGCTGCCCGGTGGTCTGAACGAATTCTTCGGCGATCACTACATCAGCGGTGAGCCGTGCAATCAGGCCCAGCGCTTCGCCGCAGAGAATCGTGCCGACCTGGTCAACGGATGTGACTGGGAGTCCGGCTTCCAGCGTGACGAAGTCACCGTCAAGGTCAAGACCCGCGACACGGTGGGTGACACGGTGATTCCTGGTACCGAGACGACGCACGCCACAGCCACGGCGACCGCCGTGATCGAGTTCCGGTGCAGCTGGAAGCCTGCGGAAAAGCCCGACGAGGAAACGAACCCGCAGCCGGACGAAGACAAGGACGAGGACGAAAAGGAAGAGACTCCGGGCCCGATCACCTTCGACTGTGACGGCCGGAATCAATTCGAGATCGATCCTCTTCGTCCTGATCTGTGGGCCGAGCTGGGCAAGACCCTCTTCGCCGTGCACCTGATCGACGACTGACAGCGAACGACGAGTAAAGGAATCAGAACCCATGAGCATTCGGCGCACCACTAGGTACCGAAAGGTAGTGGCGGTGGTCTCGATGACGGCAGCGATGGCCTTCGCCGTCTCAGGCTGCGGCGGTGACGACGGCAGTACGACGAAACAGTCCGGCTCGTCCACCTCCTCCAAGCCTGCCGACGGGGACGAGGGGTCGAAGCCGGACACGGCAGCCGGAGACCAGGCTGACCCGAATGCGAAGCTTGCCGAGGTCAAGGGCAGGGATGGGTTCTTGCTTGTGGTGAACGAGGTGAAGAGGGACTCCGGCGGGTTCATCACGGTCAGCGGCGAAATCAAGAACACGGGTGAGATCGCGCTCAATGCCTCCGGAATGGAAGGCGCTGAAAGCGCATTGGTTGCGGCCAATCCCAACTCGGTAGCAGGAGCTACGTTGGTCGACAAGGTCGGCAAGAAGCGGTACTACGTACTCAGGGATACTGATAACCGCTGCCTCTGCACGACTAGCATGCTGTCGATCTCGCCGGGCGGGGCAAACCCCATCTTCATGCAGTTCCCCGCAACGCCGGCGACATCGAACGAAGTGGACTTCACATTGCCTGGATTTGCCACCACTTCGCTGAAGATCTCCGGGTGATGCCCGACATGACCTGTCTTCGAAGGCGGACGGGGGCAACCCGGCTGGCAGGCACAGTGCTTGCCGTCTCCCTGCTCTCGGCAAGTGTGACTGTCATGGGTGTCGGGTCGGCGCAGGCTGACGACGGCCCCAGCGTGCCGCCCGGCACCGAAGCCTCTGCTGAGCCGCCGGTCAAGACCGACGGCAACGATCCTGACCTGAAGATGGTCGAGGGCGGAACCCTCGCCCCGGGCAAGGTCCTCGACATCATCCAGGTTGTCGAGGACCTGGGCGGCGAGGAGCGCCGCGAGGACACCAACGCGGACATCAAGTTCGCGCTCCAGGCGGAGGTGCTCTTCGGCAAGGACAGCGCCAAGCTGAGCTCCGAGGCCAACTCCCGCATCCTCGCCATCGCAGCCGAGATCGAGAAGCAGAACGCGACGAAGGTCCGTGTCTTCGGCTTCACCGACAACCTCGGTTCGTCGGCGCACGGAGACGTGCTGTCCAAGCGGCGCGCCGAAGCGGTGAACAGCGTGCTGTCCCAGGAGCTCGACTCGTCGATCACGTTCGAGATCCGCGGATACGGCGAGCAGTACCCGATCGCCGACAACAGCACGGAAGAGGGCCGGAAGAAGAACCGGCGCGTGGAGGTTTCCTTCCCGCGCACGACGAACTGACGCCTGATGGAGGGGGCCGGTCACAACGCTGTTGTGACCGGTCCTCTCGCGCATTCCGCCTACAACAGGTGATCGGCCTTGCCGGCCTTGATGTCACGGATCATCTGCTGAAGGGCTTCGCGGGTGTCGGTAAGGAAGTGGTCCTCGGTTCCGGCCAGGGCTATGTAGCTGTTGCCCTGGGTGTCCGTTCCGAGCTGGTAGCAGCTGGCTCCTTCACCGCAGAATGGATCTTCCCAGGTGACGTCCGGCATGGTGACCCCCTCAGAGGTTGCGTGCGACGGTGGAAATGAAATCCCGTGAACTGGCGGGTGACAGAGCGATCCGCTCCATCCAGTCCAGGTGTGCACGGTACTTCGCCAACTGGACTTCGCCGTCCAGGAATTCCGGCCCGTGGGCACTGTCCACCTGCACGGTGTCCAGCTCCGGTACGGGGCCCTCGCAGTAGTTGACCGTCTGACCCGCCCCGGGGAAGGCTCCCGCTTCGAACGGGATGATGCGCAACGTGATGTGGTCCCGCTCGGACACCGTAAGGAGGTGCTGCAACTGCTGACGTGCGACCTTCCGGCCGCCGAACTGCATGCGAAGGGCCGCTTCATGGACGACCCCGACGTACTCCTGCGGCTTTGTGCCGTCAAGCATCTGCTGCCGTTCCATGCGGTGCGCCAGCCGTAGGGCTACTTCGTGCTCCGAGAGGGCCGGGACCACCACGCGGAAGACCGCGAGGGCGTGATCGCTCGTCTGGAGAACTCCGGGAATGTGCACGGAGTGCGCCGTGCGCATCCGCCATGCGTGGGCCTCGATTTCCGAGATGTCGAGGAGTCCTGCGGGAAGCGAGTCGCGATAGCGGTTCCACCAGCCGCGCTGAGCGGGAGCGGCCATGTTGATCAGGGCGGCGACGTACGTGTCGTTCGAGCAGCGGCAAGCACGTGCCAGGGTTTGCACCCGTTCCTGGCTGATGGCCCGCAGGCCCTGCTCTATGTTCGAGAGCCTGGATCGGTCCACGCCGAGAAGTCGAGCTGCGGTCTCGGCGGACACGCCAGCTGCCGTGCGCATCCTCCGGACTTCCCTCCCCAGCCGCCTCTGCCGTTCGGTAGGGGATGTGCGCTCTGCCATGTCAGTCCTTCCGTGGCGCTCCCTGGTGAAGTCTGCCGTGCGGACAGCGCGTTGATACCCGTAAGGGTTCAAATCAGTAAGGTCGGGTGGCCAATATGACCCCTGGCACGCTACTTTCGGTGATGCACCGCTCACGCTCCGATGGGCAAGAAGTGCATCACGCGAGCCTGCCCGTGCCCTCCTGCCCTGGGAGGGGCAGGCCTGCGTCAGGGAGACAGGCCACTGCCCATCGGATAGGACGCGAGCCCTTGTGCGCTCCGACGCGAAAGAAGTGATCCCACCCGACAGCCGCCCGTACAAGGGGAGTCACCCATGTCTTCGTATCCGCGCACCGTCCTGTGTCCCGTCGCCGAGACGGCCGCGCCCGGCTCCGGCCTGCCCAGGGTGGCCGTCAGTCTGACGTTGCCCGGGGCCCATCGCAGCTCCGCCATCGCGCGAGGTGCGGTGACGGCCGCGCTCCGGGCGCACGGGCTGACTGCCTACCTCTGGCCCGCCGTGTTCGTCGCGGCCGAACTCGTGGCCGTCACGGTCTCCCTCACGCCGGGCCGCGACCTCTACCTGTCACTCCGGCACCGCGACGACGTCCTGCGCCTCCTCGTCTGGGACCAGCACCCCCACCACCCGGCCCCGGCCGCCGAAGCCCCGTGCGAGGGGCGCCGTCGCCGGGCCCTCTGGCTGGTTGCGGCAGTGGTGGACGACTGGGGCGGGGAGTGGGGCACCTGCGCGGCGCCCCCACCGCAGCGCGGAACCAAGTCCTGGGTGACGCTGCCCCGTTGACCTCGCGGCCGGGGGAGCCGGCGGCCGGCACCAACCCGCATCGAATGGGAGGGGGTACTTGCACGGCGGGGGCCGGACGGCCCGTCGTGGAAGTGTAGGAAGTCCTCCCGAACCTGCTGGGAGCGGGGTCAACGGGGCGGGGGCAGGGTTGCCAGGGCTTCGCGGGTCTGGGCGAGGAGGCGGTCGGGCCGGTGGAAGACCTCCTGGGCGGTGAAGCGCAGCACCTGACGGACCTCGGGGCAGGACTGGAGGTCGTTGAAGCGGTGCAGGTCACGGGTGTGGGCCTCACGAGTGCCGTGGAAGGCGTACCCCTCCACCTCGACCACGAGGCCGTGGGCCCTGAAGAAGAAGTCGGGGCGGAGGGTGCGGCCCGACCTTGTGCGCAGGGCCGCCTGCGTCTCCGGGTGCAGGCCGGCGTCGTGCAGGTGGAGGCGGGCCACGCTCTCCGCCGGGGAACCTCACAGGGCGTCGGTGAGGGGCAGCCAGCTGCGGGCGCGCACCGCCCCGTGCCGGTGCCTGGCCAGCTCGGTGCGGAGAGCGGAGGCCTGCAGGAGTGGTGGGCGCCGGACGCCTCGGACCGTGCGGGTGGCCAGAGCCGAGTCCGCGGCGGCGACGGCCTCGTCGCGGGGGAGGCACCGTATGAGGTCGCCGACCGTCCGGACGGCCGACGTGGTGCACAGCCCGCGGCGTACCGTCCGGTCGGCCGCGGTGAGGGCGAGGTGATGGACCCGGGTGCCGGGGCGGCGGCGGTTCGGGCCCGGGCGGGGGTCCGTGAACTCGGTCGCGTGACGGGTGTGGGCGGGGCCCAGGACCTCGATCAGGTGGAGGGCCGCGGCGGTGCGGTGGCTGCACACCAGGTGCGGCTGGAGGGTTTGCACGACCCACGCGTGGGTCAGCCAGTCCACCAGCCGCCCCGGAGCGGCCCAGGCGCCGCGGTGGATCTGCTGCCAGCCGCCGGTCCGTAGCCGCCGGTACAGCAGCTGCTCCGGCCAGCCCGCCTCCCGTGCCCTGGCGGTGAGGAGTACACCGCCGGGTGCGAGGGCCGCCAGCTCCCGTAACTCACGTTCCAGACGCTGGGTGCGCGTCTCTTGCGGACAAGGACAAGGACAAGGACAAGGACGGGGATCGGCACGTGAACGGGGGTCGGGGTCGGCACGCGGGCGGGGCTCGGAACGCGGACGCGGGCGGGGCGGATTCCCTTCGTGGCTCATGGAACAACGATCGGTGAATCGGACGAATCCCGCACGGGGCTGTGGATAAGTGGGGCTGGACCGTCCGCGCGCGGACGAGCCAGCCCCACTCATCCACACGCTCACGCGCCGTTCGGCCTGCCCGGCACCAGGATCTCCGGCGCCTTGCCCTGGCCGTACTTCTCCACCCAGCGGGCCTCGTCCGCCCCGTTTCCCATACGGATGCCGAAGGTCCACGCCGGGTCGAGGAAGAGGGTGTGCCCGCCCTCGAAGTCGAGGGCGAGGGCGATCGTCTCCCCGGCGTCCCCCTCGTACCCGCGCAGCGCGGTGCAGCTCAGCTCGTCCCGTCCGTCGCCGAACAGCTGCTCACCGCACGAGGCCAGGACCACCTCGTCCTCCGCCTCGGCGAGCAGCTCGACATCCTCCCAGCCGGCCGACGGGACCGCGCGGGCGGACACATGGCCGAACTGCCCCTCGGAGGCGAACCGCACGAGCCCCTGATCCAGCCGCAGCCAGAGGACCAGTGGCTGCGGGCGGAACTCGGGAAGATCGTCGTCCCGGTCGATCCACCCCGGTACGAGGACGTCCCGGACCCGGTTCCCCGCGAGGATCTCGGCGACCTGCCGCGCCACGCTGCTCATCGGTCAGCCCTTCTTCGTCGGCACCTTCTTGGTGATCTCGATGCTCGTGTCCATGCCCTCGCCGGACTTGAGGGCGGTCCAGAAGTCACCGTTCTCCCTCAGGACGATCGTCACACCCTTGCCACGATAGATCAGCCCCTCCGGCTCGCCCTTCTTCAGCGTGCCCTTGCCGACGAGTTCGAACGTGCCGTCCTTGATCGCGTTCGCGATGTCCTCCCGGAACCGCGGGCCGTCTTCCTTCAGCTTCTTGTACTTCGTGCCGAGCGCGTCCTCGACGAGCTTCTTGTGGCGCAGGAAGTGGTCCTTGAACTTCTTGGGGTCCCCCTCGCCGACGTCCGGCTTCCTCGCCGCCTCGACCTCGTCGCCCGACATGTCGCAGTCGTTGTTGTGCACCAGGGCGTTGGCCGCGCCCACACCGACGAAGTAGGTGTGCACTCCTTCGACCGCGAGGTCATGCGTGATCTGCCGCTGTACGTAGTGGCGGGCCGCGAGGACCCGCAGGCTGCCGCCGAGGTCCGTACGGAGTCGCGCACCGGGCCGGATGTCGCCCGCGTCCGCCCAGCGCCGCTCGTCGGCGAGCCAGAAGGGGTGGGAGTCCGTGGCCGTGACGACTGCCGTACCGGACGGGGTCCGTACCGTCAGCCGGGTGAACTCCTTGTCGTCGTACGTCGTGAACGTCCGCGTGACCGGTCGTCCCCCCGACGCCCCGGTGCCCGGATCGGAAGCCTCCACCCGCATCCCGGTGCGCACGGTCTCGATGGGAACGCGGCGCCCGTCGGCGAGCAGGACGAGGGTGCCCGGCAGGAAGCTGTGCCTGACGGGGCAGTTCGCCGGCTTGTCGTCCGGCTTCTTGTCGTCGGGCTTCTTCCGGTCGGGGTCGTACTTCTTCCTGGCGTCGTCCAGCGCCTTCTGGGCGTCCGCCACCTTCTTGCGGTTCTTGATCAGGCCGGTGAGGCTGTCGTACAGGTCGTCGCCGTGCTTCTTGAGCTTCTTGACGAGCTCGGCGGCCTTCTTCCACTTCCACGGCGCCCCGTACTTCGCGGCCAGTTTGCCGACCGCGCCGCCGACCAGACTCAGCAGTACGTTGATGAGCGTTTCCGTGCAGGCGCCCATGTCGCCCTCGGTGATGCAGTCGAGCGCGTCGGTGATCCCGAGCTCTTCGGCGAGGATCTTCGCCAGCTCCTTGGCCGCCTCGACCGCCTTGTCCTGGTCCGCCTTCTCGGCGGCCTGCGCGTCCTGAAGGTCCTTCAGGGCCTTCTCGTACGCGATCTGCTCGGGCGACTTCGGCGCTCCGGGGTCGTTCGCCGGCTGGTTCGCAGGGGTGCCGTCCGCGGTTCCGCCGGCCTCGTTCCCGCTGCCACCGCAGCCGCCCCCGCCGATGCACGACACCTGCGCGCCGATCTTCTCGGCCAGCTCCGCGCCGATACCGGTGCCAACCAGGGCACCCACGACGGCGACCACCACGAGCACGAGCCCCAGGTACTCCATGGCCGACTGGCCCCGGTCACGCCGGTCGCGCCTGCGGAGTCCGAGCAGGCGCGCATCGGTCCGCGGTGTGCGAGCACGCAGCAATCGGCGGCCCTTTCGGCGTACATCCCCCAGAACAGACATGAACGTCACGCTAGGCGGGAGCGGGCCTCCCGTCATGAGCCCCCGGGCCCAACACCGGGCCCAACCCGGACACCGGCACCGGACACCGGCACCGGGCACCTGGCTTGACGGCCGTGGCGAGAGGTCTACTTCACGGTGATCGACCCGACGAACGCGTCGAGGTCCGCCGGACCGAGCGTGCCCTTCACCGCGTTGATACGGATGGCGAACGGCACGTCCGAGGAGTCGACGCCGGCCACCAGGACCCCCGTCATCCGGGTCCCCTTCTCCGGGGTGCTCTCCTCCCCCGTCGAGGTGAACTCGTAGTCGATCCTGCGGGCATCCCGGGCGCTCTCCTCGCCCGCGAGGCGTACGTCCGTCGTGTCCTTGCGGGTCGTACCGAGGCCGATGCCCGCCCCCGCCGCCGCGGCCGCCTCCCCCGCGTCGCTGACACCGGTCGCGAAGTCGAGCTGGACCGAGACCATGCCGGTCCGCAGCCCGCCCTCCTCCTTGAGGGCGACGGCGGCGTTGGCCTCGCTGCGCTCGGCGGCCGGCTGCGGGGCGTACCCCTGGTCCTCGGGATAGCCGACGGACACACTCTTCGTGTCGAGCGTGCCCCAGCCGTCCGGGACCGCCGCGGCCTCGTACCCGCCGCAGCCGGTGAGCAGGGTCAGACCGAGTGCGGCGGTGACCGCCGCGCCGAGCGCCCGGGACTTCTTCAACGTCATCGCCTCTTCGTGGTGCGTGTTCACTGCGCGCAGTAGCTGTACGGGAGATACGTGCGCTTGTCACCCTGCGGAGCTCCGAGGAACTGGGCGTCGGTCAGCGTCTCCTCCTTGTGCGAGTCGGACAGGGAGAAGCCGAGGCTCATCCCGAGCGAGATCTCGAAGCCGAAATTCTGCGCGTCCGTCTCGCCGTCGTACCGCATCGTGCTGGACAGGCCGTCCTGGAACATCAGCTGCTCGAAGGGATCGTCGCCCGCCGGCCTCTCCTGCAAGGAGTGGTCACCGAACATGTACTCGAACGGGGCGGTGTTGTTGCCGGAGCCGTCCAGCCACTGCTCGGCGATGGCACGCTTGTCCTCCGTGGCCTGGTCCGTCTCCTTGCCGAAGACGATCGAGTTCGTCACGATCTCGATGCCGGTGTCGCCGGAGGAGTCGGTGACGTTGCCCTTGCCGCCGCGCTTGTCCTGGTCCTTCTTGCCGTTGTCGCCGCCGACCTCGATCTTGCCGGACGTCGAACCCGTCTCGACCGTCTGCGTCATGTTGATCTGGACGATCTTCCCGGTCTCCTGGTCACGGGTGACGGTGATGGCCCCGGTGCGGTCGTGCTTCCCGCCCACACTGCCGCTCACCGGCCCCGCGTTGCCCCCGAGCTTGCCCTCGAGTTCGAGCTTGGCGGTGTACGTGTAGGACTCGTTGCCGTTCACGTCGTCGTTGGTGATGGTGACCTCGGGCGAGAACGTGGCCTTGCCGCCCAGCTTGGCGCCGAGCTCGGAGTCGTCGCCGTCCTTGATGGAGAGGCCGCCGTCCGCGTACACGTTGAGGCCGACGGTCGAGTAGGAGATCTTCTTGTCGCCGATCTTCCTCTCGATGTCCTCCATCTTCTCCGCCCACTTCATGCCGGAGTACCAGTTGCCGCCGTAGCCGCCGCTGTGCGTCATCGAGGTCTCCCACATCTTCATCTCCTCGATGTCGTCCCGCATCTTCTGGGCGTCCTCCTCGCTCTTGAACACCCAGGTGTCACCGTTGGTGATCTTGATGCCGCCGCCGATGTCGATGTCCGCCTTCCCCAGGTTGCCGAGTTTGACGCCCGGGGTGCTGGCGGTCGCTCCCGCGGAGGCGGCGTCGGTGAACGTCATGTAGACGAGCTTGTCGTTCTCGTCGACCTCGCCGTCCCCGTTCACATCGGTCCTGGCCTGCGAGACCTTCTGCTGGAACCCGTACTCCTCGCCCCACTCGAACCAGCCGATCTTGACCTTGCCGCCCGCCGTGTCGGAGATGCTGGAGACCTGACACATCGTCGGCTCGTAGTCGGCATCGGTCCTGGGCTTCGCCGTGTCGTCCCCGCCCGTCCCGCATCCGCCGCCGTCGCCGGCGAGGGAGGTGATCGCGCACCGGATGCGGTCGCCGATCCTCCCGCCCACACCCGCCATGGCGAGGGCACCGACCAGCGCGACGACCAGGACGACGACACCCAGGTACTCCATGGCGGTGGCCCCGCCGTCGCGCCAGTCGTACGAGCGGGTGTGCGGCACCGGGGCCGAGGACTCCGTGCCGCGCTCCTCCACCAGCCGGTCCAGGGCCAGCCCCACGGCGCTGCCGGTGACCATCGAGACGACCGGCATCAGGACGCCCTCGGTGCTCACCACGTCCCACGAGACCGAGTAGCCGTAGGCGAGCCCGGCCACCGGAACGGTCAGCGTGCCGAGGAGGTACAGGACCCGGGAGTCGCGCTGCTCTTCGGGCAGGACACGCGCCGCGGCCAGGACCGTCAGGACGGTGACGAGGACGCCGGGCAGATGCAGCAGCGCCAGCCGCCAGCCGAAGAGTGCGAACCGTTCCTCGGTGGCGAGCGTCTCGACGAGGGCCCGGGTCACCAGGAACCCGGCGGCGATGTAGACCAGGGCGCCGGCCGCCCAGCCGCGGGTCAGCGGGAAGAACCACCCTTCCCGGTCACCGGGAGCCCGCCCGGAGCCGCGCGCCGGCGGTATGTGGCCCGCGCTTCCTTCTCCCCAGCCGCCGCCACTGCCCACGGTTCAACCTCTCTCCGACGCACACCCGTTGCCCTGTCGGGCGTGAGCGTACGGCTGGAATCCGGCTGTCACGTGGGCCCCCGGCCCCAACTCCGGGCCCAACCGTCCCGGGCGCGCGGAGCGATTCCGGCCGGGCCCGGGGCTGGGTCCGTGGACCCACGCGCAGGCGCAGGGTGGCTGAATACTCTCGCTAGTGAGCCGGTCGGGCGGCGCCGGAGTGAAGAGTTCACGCAGTGATGGGGTGAGGCGTTCCATGGGTGCCGGCTTCTTCCGCTCGTACCACCTGGGCTGGACCCGGGTGGATGCCCGGACCCTGCTCGGCGATCTCGAGGCCGCGGGCCTCCGGCTCGCCCATCCGGTCACCGGGCGCATCGTCCTGGACAGCCAGGTCCCCGGCTCACCGGGGACCGGCGGGACGCGGTCGCCCGTGACCCGGGACCAGCTGTTGTCCATCGCCGGACTGGAGCGGCTGGACGGGATCGGCGTGCGGCTCTGGGTGAGCCACGACCTGGACGTCCTGATGCGGATACGCAGGGCCGGGCACGGGGTCGTCGCCGTCGAGTTCGGCCTCGGCGGGCTGCCGCCGGCGGAGCGGGAGACGGCCGTGCACGCCATCAGAGCGACCGTCGGACGGGCCTCCGTGCTGTGCATCGGCTTCGTCGTCGACCGGGAGGGCGTCACGCGGGGGACCGACTGGGACGCGGTGGTCGTCGGTGGGACGGCCTACCTCGACGGGTGGCCGGACGCCGTCGCCGTACAGGAGGACATCGCGTCGCGGCACCCGCAGCTGGCGGTCATGGAGTCCGTCGCACAGTCGCCCTGGCGGGTGTTCGGGAGCGCGGTCCTCAGCGTGTGAGCGCGCGGGAGGGACGCACGGACCGGCGCGGAGACCGGCGGGCGCCCGGCGGACGGAGCCGCCCGGGTCCCCTACCCGTCGGCGGAGACCGCCGCCCCGCGCCGCAGCCGGCCGTTGAGGGCGACGTGGGCCGCGACGCCGAGGACGAGCCCCCAGAACGCGGAGCCGACACCGAACAGGGTGACGCCCGAAGCGGTGGCCAGGAAGGTGATCAGGGCCGCCTCCCGGTCCTTGTCCTCCTTCACCGCACCGGTCAGGCCACCGGCCAGCGCGCCGAAGAGGGCGACACCCGCGAGCGCGGCGACGAGCTCCTTCGGCAGGCCCGCGAAGAAGGCCACGAGGGTCGAGCCGAACGCGCCGACCACCAGGTACACGGCACCGCAGGCGACCCCCGCGACATAGCGGCGGCGGGGATCACGATGGGCCTCGGGGCCCGTACAGATCGCGGCCGTGATGGCCGCCAGGTTCACCGCGTGGGAGCCGAAGGGGGCGAGCGCGGCGGAGACCAGTCCGGTCGATCCGACCAGGAGCCGGTCGTCCGGGCGGTAGCCGGAGGCGGAGAGCACGGCGACCCCGGGGGCGTTCTGCGAGGCCAGCGTGGCCAGGGTCAGCGGGACGGCGATGCCGACGAGTGCGGCGACGGAGAAGGCGGGCGTCGTGAACACCGGCTGCACCAGACCGACATGATCCAGTCGGACGTGCAGCCGCGAGCCGGCGGCGCTGCACACCACCCCGGTGACGAGCGCGACGAGCACCGCGTACCGGGGGAGCCACCGCCTGCCCAGCAGATAGGCCAGGAGCACGGACCCGGCGATGACCGGAGTGCCCTCCAGCGACGTGAACACCCCCGTGCCGAACGAGAAGAGGATGCCCGCGAGCATGGCGGAGACGACCGCCCCCGGCACCAGCCGCATCAACCGCCCGAAGATCCCGGTCAGCCCGATCAGGGCGATCACCGCACCCGACACCACGAACGCGCCGATCACCTCGCCGTACGCGTACGAGCCGATGCTGGTGACCAGGAGGGCGGCGCCCGGCGTGGACCAGGCCGTGATGACCGGCATGCGGGTGCGCATGCTGAGGACGACGCAGGTGAGACCGCTGCCGACGGAGATCGCCCAGATCCACGAATCGGTCTGCGCGGCGTCGAGGTGCCCCGCGCGGGCGGCGGCGAGGACGATGACCAGCGGGCCGGAGTAGGAGACCACGACCGCGACGACGCCGGCGAGGACCGCGGAGAGCGAGAGGTCACGGGCGAGACGGGGCCGCTGCCCTGGCGCGAGGGTCAGGACCTCCTCCGCCCGTTCCTCCGCAGCCGGTATGGATGGACCGGGCATCGCTGTGCCGCCCTTCGTTCCTCGTGTCCCCGCCGTACGCACCGTACGGACCCACGCACCCTGACACGGACCGGTGAGCCCGGTCCGCCGGGTCCGGCACACGAGACGGGCCCACACCTCCGTCCGGCGCGTGACGCGACGGGAGCACCGAGTTGGGTCCCTGGGCCCAAGACGGGCAGGCCCCGGGGAAATTAGCGTCGTCGCAGCAAGTGAGCGACGCCCGTCCCGGCACACCCCCACGGTGCCGGGCCGGGCCGCGACCGGAAGGTGACGACGGACATGCCCACGGCCGGACAACTGTCCCTGACCGAGGAGGAGTCCCGGCCACCACCGGCGTGAGCGGCCTCGCGGCGGCCACATAATCGTCCGTATGCCCGCACAGCAGACCCGCTCCCGTCCTGCGGACCCCGGACCCCGCACCCGGCACCGTGCCGTCGCGGCGCTCGCGGCGGCGGCGCCCGCCCTCGCGGCCTACGTGGCCGTCCGGCTCGTCGGGCTCGTCGTCCTGCAGGTGTGGGCCTCCGCCGACGGGAAGGACGCCCTGCACCGCCTCGGCGGCCGCTGGGACTCCGTCTGGTACCAGCGGATCGCGGAGAACGGCTACGGCCACACCGTCACCCTCCCCGACGGCAGCATCCACCCGGACCTGGCGTTCTTCCCCCTCCTGCCCGCCCTGGAACGCACCCTCGCCGAGCTGACCCCGCTCACCGTCCAGGGCGCGGGGATCACCGTCGCCTGGGCGGCCGGACCGGCCGCCGCCTGGGGGATCTTCGCCGTCGGGGCATGGCTGCACGGGCGGCGGGCCGGAGTGGTGCTGGCCGTGCTGTGGGGCGTGTACCCGACGGCGTTCGTGCAGTCGATGGCGTACACCGAGACCCTGTTCACCGCCCTCGCAGCCTGGGCCCTGTACGCCGTGCTCAGGGACCGATGGATCGTGGCCGGCGCGCTGTGCGTACTGGCCGGCCTCACGCGGCCCTCGGCGGCCGCGCTCGTCGCCGCGCTGGCCGTCACGGCCGCTGCCGTCCTCGTCCGGGAGTCCCGGACGGGCGACCGGGCAGGCCTGCCGCGGCGGCACGCGCGCATGCTGGCCGGCGTCTGCCTCGCGCCGCTGGGCTGGCTCGCGTACGTGGTGTTCGTCGCCGTGCGACAGGGCAGCCCCTTCGCCTACTTCGAGGTCCAGGCGCACTGGGGCAACAGCATCGACGGGGGCCGGGCACTGGCCGCGTTCGTCCTCGGACTGCCGCTGCCCGCCGCGCTGGGGCTGTGCGCGGCCCTCGGACTGCTGGGATGGCTGGTGTTCCTGTGCGTACGGCAGAGGCAGCCGCTGCCCCTCCTGGTGTACGGCATCGCGATCGTCGTCATCTCGCTGATCGGGTCCGGGTACTTCGGGTCCCGGCCGCGCCTGATGATGCCCGCCTTCCCGCTGCTCCTGCCGCCCGCCCTCGCGCTGCTGCGGCTGCGGACGACCGCCCGTACGGCCGCGGTCGTCTCCCTGCTCGCCCTCGCCTCCGCCGCGTACGGGGCGTGGACGCTCCTGGGGACGGGACCTCCGTGAGTTGGGCCCACGGGCCCACGCGCCGGGAGCAGCCCGGTTGTTAGCGTGCGGATCCGGTGTATTACGGGCGGTCAGGAGCTGCGAACGATGAAGGTACGTACGACTGTCACGGCGGCGACCGCGGCCGTCCTGTGTCTGACGGCCGTCGCCTGCGGGCCGGACGAGGGCGACGGCGGGAGCAGGGGCGGTGACAGGGCGAGCGCCTCACGGACGCCGGCCCCCGAGAAGCCGCGGGACGCCCCGAAGACCCCGCAGACCACCGCACCCGCGCCCACCGGCGACGGCAGGACGCTCACCGAGGCGGAACTCGCCGACGTGGCCCTGACGACGGGTGAGCTGGCGGACTACGAGGTCACCCCCATGCAGGGGGACGACGAGCGCGGCACCGAGCGGTCGGAGGACGCGGCGTGCCGCCCCCTCGCCGGGATCATCAACGGCTCGCCCGAGCCCGCCCCGGCCGCCACCGTCTTCCGTACGGTCATGGACACGTCGGAGGAGGGGCAGGACGACCAGACGGTCGTCACTGAGATCCTCACCTCCCACCCGCAGGGCGGAGCCGAGCAGTTGCTGCGCTCGGTCCGGGACGCGGTGAAGGCCTGTGCGGACGGCTTCCGTACGACGAGCGACGACGGCCCGACCACCTACACCGAGGTCGAGGAGCTGCCCGCACCCGCCGCAGGACAGGAGGCGCTCGCCTACCAGGTGACGGGCAGCCTGGAGGGGGACGAGGTGCCGCTGGTCTTCCACCTCGTCCGCACCGGATCGACGGTCGTCACGTTCTACGCCGCCGACTTCCTGGGCGGGACGGCGCCGCAGGTCCCGGCCGCACTCGTCACCGCCCAGGCGGCGAAGTTGCCGTAGGGCCGTCCCAGGCCCCTTCGGAGACCCGTATCCGCGCGCCCGGCCGCAGGCCCCACTCCTCCATCGCTCCGGCCTCCGACTCCAGCACGTGGCGGGCCCGCAGCCTGGGCAGGCCGAGCCGGCCGGGCCTCATCGTGCGGACCGCCAGGACATCGAACTTCCGGTCCAGGTACGCCACATCGATGGTGAACCGCATCCGGAACGTGTGCACACTCGCGCACGGCGTGATCAGCAGAGCCCCGTCGACCCCGTCCACGCCCAGCAGCCCCCGCGACCGCGCCCCGTACGAGGCCGCGATCCGCAGCGGTACCTCCCGCGCCTCCGCGTCCGTGCCGACCGTCAGTGTCCCGCTGCCGTTGCGCCATTTCCCCATGGCACCGACCGTAGTCCCCGTGGCCCCGTCCTGGCTTCCGAACGGCCCGCAGTGGGCCCCAGGGCCCAAGACCCGGGCCTGCGCACGCAATAGGGTCGGCCCGTGGACGCCACACTGACTGCGGTCGCCGCGCTCTGGGGCGCCGTCACCGGACCGCTGCTCCCGCGCGCCGCGTACCGCTTCTCCGTCGAGCCGGAGGAGCCCTGGCGCGACGCGTGCCCGGCCGGGCACGCGCTCACCGGGCCCGGCCGGGGCTGGCTCGGCTCCACCCGCTGCGCGGACTGCGCCGCGGCCGTCCCCGCGCTCCGGGGAAGCAAGGGCCCCGAGCCGGCCGCGGACGAATCCCCGGGGGCCGCCCGGCACCGCTACGCCCCCGCCCTGCTCGCCCCCGTCGTCACCGTGCTCGCCTGCGTGGCCCTCGCGGCAGCCACCGGCCTGCGGCCCGAGCTCGCCGTCTGGCTGCTGCTGGCCCCCGTCGCCGTGCTCCTGGCCGTCATCGACCGCCGCGTCCACCGGCTGCCCGACCGGCTGACGCTGCCCCTGGCCGGCGCCGCCGCGCTGCTGCTGGGGGGCGCGGCCCTGCTGCCCGAACACGGCGGCTCCTGGACCTCCGCCCTGCTCGGCGGAGCAGCACTCGGCGGCTTCTACCTGCTGCTCTTCCTGATCAACCCGAACGGCATGGGATTCGGCGATGTCAAGCTGGCCCTGGCCCTGGGGGTGGCGCTCGGCTGGTACGGGTGGGCGGTGCTGTGCGCGGGTGGCTTCGCCGGCTTCCTGTTCGGCGCCCTGTACGGCTTCGGACTGGTCCTGCTGCGCCGGGCCGGACGCAGGACGGGCATCCCGTTCGGGCCGTTCATGATCGCGGGCGCGCTGGTCGGCCTGCTGTTCGGCGGCCTGGCCGCCTGACCCTCACCCGGCGCACGGATATACGGTCGCGCGGGCCACGGCCGGCTGACACGATCCCCGTATGACCGAACGGGCCGCGCCCTCCTCCACCGACACCTCCGGCGCACGCTTCGACGCCCTCGTCGCGGAGGCCGCCACGGTCCGCGTCGACGGCTGGGACTTCTCCTGGCTCGACGGACGCGCCACCGAACAGCGCCCGTCCTGGGGGTACGCGCGCGCCATGGCGGACCGCATGGCGGGGGCCCGGGCGGCCCTCGACATCCAGACCGGCGGCGGCGAGGTCCTCGCGTCCGCCCCCGTACTGCCGCCGCTGATCGTGGCCACCGAGTCCTGGCCCCCGAACATCGCCCGGGCCACCGCCCTGCTGCACCCGCGCGGCGCCGTGGTCGTCGCGGGCCCGGACGAGCCGCCGCTGCCCTTCGGGGACCACGCCTTCGACCTGGTGGTCAGCAGGCATCCGGTGACGACCTGGTGGGCCGAGATCGCCCGGGTGCTGACCCCCGGAGGCACGTACTTCTCCCAAGAAGTGGGCCCGGCCAGTGTGTTCGAGCTCATCGAGTACTTCCTCGGACCGCAGCCCGCCGAGGCGCGCGCCGCCCGGGACCCGGAGCGCGCACGGGCCGGCGCCGAGGCGGCCGGGCTCGACGTCGTCGACCTGCGCGCGGAGCGGCTGCGCATCGAGTTCTTCGACATCGGCGCCGTCGTCTACTTCCTGCGCAAGGTCCTCTGGATGGTCCCGGGCTTCACCGTCGAGGCGTATCTGCCCCAACTCCGCTCCCTGCAGCGCAAGATCGAGTCCGACGGCCCCTTCGTCGCGTACAGCTCCCGCTTCCTGATCGAGGCACGCAAACCGCGGTAGAGCCAACAGGCATACGCTGTGGGCGGCTTCACCGGCCCGGCCGTCCGGCTCGGCCCCAGGGCCGCCGGATGCTACGGGAACACCCGCTCCTTTGTCCTACTCGCGGGTAGTGCGACCCTGGTGGTTGAACGCACAACGAAGGAGCGGGTCATGGCGGTGGGAAGGGAAGCGTCCGGCGAGGAGATCAGCCGGCCGCGTCACGGCAAGGCCGACTGGCTCACCGGGGAGCGGATCACCGCCGTCCACGGCTTGTTCTACCGGCCCGAAGGCCGTGCGGGAGAGCCGGAAGCCGTCGAGTTCGTGCTCGCCACCGGACAGTCGGTCCTCCTGACCTGCGCCTCCGGCCGGACCCTGCGGATCACCTCCGGCGGCTGGCCCGAGCTGCCCGCCTGGTGCGTGCCCGCCGGGCAGTGGCAGTTCGCACCGCTGGGCCAGCTGCCGCCACCGCCGTACGGAGGGGCGTGGACGGTCACCGGCACGCGGGAGCGCCGGGACGAGCACGGCGAGGTGTGCGAGGCGGCCATCCGCTGCGAGAACGGTGACTTCGTCGTCCTCGGCGGGGACACGGTGGCGATCCGCTTCGTCCGCCGCTGAGCCGTCCGCGACGGGCGCACCCAGCCGCCCCCGCGGCCCCCTTCCGGCAGCCCGCGGGGGTGTGGCGCCGGAGGACGGATCTGCGGCACCCCCGCCGGGGACGTGCTCGCAGCGCAGTCCGGCGAACTCGGAGAGTGATTATTTCGTGGCGCGGCACGCAGCAGCACTTACGAAGGGTTATGGTGGAAACCCCCCCTCGGGCCGGTCCGTAACCCCCCCCACGGACCGGCCCGTTTTTTGTGGCCCCGCGGTGCGGCCGCTCTGGTGCCCACCTGGTGCGGGAGCGGAGCCCGGTCCCGCGTCGGGCGAGGGGCGTCAGCCCCGGCCGGCCCAGATGTTCGTCCGCGCCGTGTCCACCGCGAAGGTGTCGATCTCCTTCAGCTCGTCGGCGGTCAGTGCCGGTGCGGTGAGCGCGGCCACGTTCTCCTCCAGCTGCCTCACACTCGACGCGCCGATCAGCGCCGACGTCATGCGACTGTCCCGCAGGACCCAGTTGAGCGCCAGCTGGGCGAGGGACTGCCCGCGGTTCTGTGCGATGCCGTTCAGTCCGCGCAGCCGGCGGAGCATCTCGTCGGAGAGCAGGTCCGGGTCGATGGACTTGCCCTGACTGGCGCGCGAACCCTCGGGAATGCCCGTGAGGTACTTGTCCGTGAGCAGCCCCTGGGCGAGCGGCGCGAAGGAGATGCAGCCCATGCCCGCCGTCTCCAGCGTGTCGAGCAGCCCGTCGGCCTCCAGCCACCGGTTGACCATGGAGTAGGACGGCTGGTGGATCAGGGCCGGCACCCCCATCTCCCGGAGCAGCCGGGCAGCCTCGGCGGTCTGGCCCGCGTTGTAGGAGGACACGCCGGCGTACAGCGCCTTGCCCTGGCGTACGGCGGTGGCGAGCGCCCCCATCGTCTCCTCGAGCGGGGTGCCGGGGTCGAAGCGGTGGGAGTAGAAGATGTCGACGTGATCGAGCCGCATCCGCTTCAGTGAGGCGTCGAGCGAGGACAGCAGGTACTTGCGGGACCCCCACTCCCCGTACGGGCCGGGGTGCATCTCGTAACCGGCCTTGGTGGAGACGATCAGCTCGTCCCGGTACGGGGCGAAGTCCTGCCGGAAGAGCTTGCCGAAGTTCAGCTCGGCGGAGCCGGGCGGCGGGCCGTAGTTGTTGGCCAGATCGAAGTGGGTCACGCCGAGGTCGAAGGCGCGGCGGAGGATGGCCCGCTGGGAGCCCAGGCTGCGGTCGTCGCCGAAGTTGTGCCACAGGCCCAGCGAGACGGCGGGGAGCTTGAGTCCGCTGCGGCCGGTGCGGCGGTACTCCATGGAGTCGTAGCGCGACTCGGCGGCGCGGTGGGGGAGGTATTCAGTCACGTTTCACTCCTTATCACGGACTTGTGACACACCGGGTTGGGCCCCCGTGACCCGTCCGCAGTAATGTGGCGACTTCGGGACATGCCGGTCTGCGGCGCGTGAGCGTGGTGTGCGGACCGCGCGGCGATCCCCCGGGGGGCGGCCCCGGACCCCCGGCGACGGGGAGGGCGGGCCCGCGCCGGCCCGTACGGAACCGAGAGGGTGAACTCAGTGAACTTGCGCGACCTGGTGTACGGGCTCTACGCACGCCGGGTGGAAGGGCGCCTGGACCACTCCCAGGTGCCCAAGCACATCGGAGTCATCCTCGACGGAAACCGGCGGTGGGCGAAGGCGTCCGGCGGCTCGGCCGTGCAGGGGCACCAGGCCGGCGCGGACAAGATCTCCGAGCTGCTCGGATGGTGCAGCGAGACCGAGGTCGAGGTCGTCACCCTCTGGCTTCTCTCCACGGACAACTTCGACCGGCCCGAGGCGGAGCTCGTCCCCCTGCTCGGCATCATCGAGAACACCGTGCGCCGGCTGGCCGCCGACGGGCGGTGGCGCGTCCACCACGTCGGCACGCTCGACCTGCTGCCCGCGCGGACCCAGACCGTCCTCAAGGAGGCGGAGGAGGCCACGGCGGGCATCGACGGGATAATCGTCAACGTCGCCGTCGGCTACGGCGGCCGCCAGGAGATCGCGGACGCGGTGCGGTCCCTCCTGCTGGAGCACTCCTCCAGGGGCACGACCTTCGAGGAGCTCGCGGAGATCGTCTCCACGGACCTGATCTCCGAACACCTCTACACCCGCGGGCAGCCCGATCCGGACCTGGTGATCCGCACCAGCGGCGAGCAGCGGCTGTCGGGCTTCATGCTCTGGCAGAGCGCCCACTCGGAGTACTACTTCTGCGAGGTGTTCTGGCCGGCCTTCCGCAAGGTCGACTTCCTCCGCGCCCTGCGCGACTACGCGGCCCGCCACCGTCGCTACGGCGCCTGAGGTCTCCTCACCCACGGAGGCGCGGCAGGCCGTCCGGCCGGGCGCCGCCCCGCGGCATCCGGGCACGCCGCTGGTGCACCCCACGCGCATGGCTTCGCGTGTTGGAGGGAATACCCCTGTCAGGTCGATGTCCGGTCTCCAGCCAGGCGGACGTCGCAGCCAAGTGAGCGGCACCCAGCCCGCTCGCCCGGGAGGCCCTTTGCACACGAAGGACCGCACACCGTGCGGCCGACGCGGAGGGCCGGTGTTCGGCCCGCGCACGGGGTCCGAACCCGGTCCGTCCTCTCCCTTCGGGAAGTTCCGCGACCTGTGTCGCACTCCCCGACCTCGTCCGAGGGGGTACGTCCTTCCGTGGTGACCAGCACTAAGCGCCGCATGCCCGACAGGCGCACCTACGTTCTCGACACCAGCGTCCTGCTGGCCGACCCCAACGCCATGGCCCGGTTCGACGAGCACGAAGTGGTGCTTCCGATCGTCGTCGTCACGGAGTTGGAAGCCAAACGGCACCATCCCGAGCTCGGGTACTTCGCCCGCCAGGCCCTGCGCCTGCTGGACGACTTCCGGGTCCGGTACGGCCGGCTGGACGCCCCGATCCCGCTCGGGGATCTGGGCGGGACGCTCCGCGTCGAACTCAACCACTCCGACCCCGGCGTCCTGCCGGCCGGCTACCGGTTGGGGGACAACGACTCACGGATTCTCGCGGTGGCGCGCAACCTGCAGGCCGAGGGGTACGACGTCACGGTCGTCTCCAAGGACCTGCCGCTCAGGATCAAGGCGTCCTCGGTCGGCCTCCTCGCCGAGGAGTACCGCGCCGAACTGGCCATCACCGACTCCGGCTGGACCGGGATGTCGGAGCTGACCCTCGCCGCCGAGCAGGTCGATCTGCTGTTCAGCGAGGAGACGCTCTTCATTCCCGAGGCGGCCGAATACCCCGTGCACACCGGGCTGGTCCTCCAGTCCGAGCGCGGCAAGGCACTCGGCAGGGTCACGGCCGAGGGCAGTGTGCGTCTCGTGCGCGGCGACCGGGAGGCCTTCGGTATCCACGGCCGCAGCGCCGAGCAGCGCATCGCGCTCGACCTGCTCCTCGACCCGGACGTCGGCATCGTGTCGATGGGAGGCCGGGCGGGCACCGGTAAGTCCGCACTGGCGCTCTGCGCGGGCCTGGAGGCCGTGCTGGAGCGCCGGCAGCACCAGAAGGTGATGGTCTTCCGGCCGCTGTACGCGGTCGGCGGGCAGGAGCTCGGCTATCTCCCCGGCAGCGAGGCCGAGAAGATGAGCCCCTGGGCGCAGGCCGTCTTCGACACACTGTCGGCGGTCGCCGGGCGCGAGGTCATCGAAGAGGTGCTGGGGCGCGGGATGCTGGAGATCCTGCCGCTCACCCACATCCGTGGCCGCTCGCTCCACGACGCGTTCGTGATCGTCGACGAGGCCCAGTCGCTCGAACGGAACGTCCTGCTGACCGTGTTGTCCAGGATCGGGACGAATTCGCGTGTGGTGCTCACGCATGACGTGGCCCAGCGGGACAACCTCAGGGTCGGCCGGTACGACGGAGTCGTCGCCGTGGTCGAGAGGCTGAAGGGGCATCCGCTCTTCGCGCACGTGACGCTCACCCGCTCCGAACGCTCGCAGATCGCCGCACTGGTGACCGAAATGCTGGAGGAAGGCCGCATCTGATACGGAAGTTCCCTCTGGATGTCGCCCGGCGAGCCAAGGAGCTTAGCCGGGCGGCATCATGCTGCGCGGTCATTTGCAGAAAAGACTTGCTCCGAACGAGGTGTGAGCTTTAACACGCAACACAGAATTGCAACGCGCCGTGTCCTTCCGGCAGAGTCTTGCTTCCGTCAGGCCCCGCATACGGCAATTGGGCACCTCCACAGGCGCCACGCACCACACAACTCAACAATCGCCGTCCGTATGCCGCCCGCGAGCACCACGCGGCGCTTCCGTGAGGAAGTCGCCCACCGGGCCCGTGCCTCCCGTGACCCAAGCAGTAGGGAGGCCAGTGTCAAGGGCACGATTGCGCCCGCGAGGTCACCTAAGCGGGCGATGCTGGAAGGACACCGTGTGAGCCGGATCTCGGTCCGGGGGTTCGCCGTGGCATCTGCCACCGCCGTAACCACCGTAGGCGCCGTCGTGGGCGTTGCGTCGGGCAGCACTGCCGCTGTCGACGACAACAACTTCGAGGCGGCCGCAGCCGACACCACGCTGCTCGCAGACATTCCCGCGGGTCAGCAGGCCCAGGTTCAGACCGCTTCGCTGACGCAGCAGGCCGACGCGCAGGCCTCCGCGGCCGACGCGGCAGCCAAGAAGTCCGCCGAGGAGACGGCCCGCGTCCAGGCTGCCAAGGACGCCAAGGCGAAGAAGCAGGCGGCCGAGGACAAGCTGGAGGCGGAGCGCGAGGCCAAGGCCAAGGAGGACGCCGAGCGCGCGAGCCGGTCCTCCGTCCGTGACGCCTCCTCGTTCTCGGCCAAGGGCTCCTACACGGTGGCCGAAGTCCAGGCGATGGCCCGGCAGATGGTTCCCGCCGACCAGTTCCAGTGCTTCAGCAACATCGTGAACCACGAGTCGACGTGGAACTACCGGGCGACCAACCCGTCCTCGGGGGCGTACGGCCTCATGCAGGCGCTGCCCGCCTCCAAGATGGTGTCCGCCGGTGCCGACTGGCAGACCAACCCGGCCACCCAGATCAAGTGGGGCCTGAGCTACATGGACGGCCGCTACGGCAGCCCGTGCGGCGCCTGGTCGTTCTGGCAGGCCAACAACTGGTATTAGGAATCCCCCGGGATTCCCCCGCGTTCGACCTCGTGAAGCCCCGCACCGTCCTACGGTGCGGGGCTTCACGCTGTACGGTCGACCCGAGCGGCTCCGGGGGGAGTGACGGGAGCTGACGGGGGAAAGGGAAAGATCATGTCAAGACTTCCGGGATGGCTCGGCCGGCTGGGCGCCGAACTGACGCAGATAGGGGCGCGCCTGGAAGAACGGCGCGCCGAGGGCGCCCGTCGTGACGACGCGGACGACGTCGCCGCGGAGACCTCCTCGTCGACGCTCTCCACTGTCGCCGCCGAGCAGGTGCCCGCTCCGCCGGCGTACGCCCCCACCATCGCCGCCAGGCCCGATCCGGTCGCGGCGATCCCCTGGGGGATGCGTGTCGCCGCGGAGGCGGGCTGGCGGCTGCTGGTCCTGGCGGGCACGCTCTGGGTGCTGATGCGCGTCATCAGCGCCGTGCAGCTGGTCGTCCTGGCCTTCGTGGCCGCACTGCTGGTGACCGCGATGCTCCAGCCGACCGTCGTACGGCTGAAGCGGCTCGGGCTGCCGCGCGGTCTCGCCACCGTCGTCACCGCCGTGCTCGGCTTCGTCGTCATGGGCCTGGTCGGCTGGTTCGTGGTGTGGCAGGTGATGGACAACCTGGACACGCTCTCCGAGAAGGTGCGCGACGGCATCGACGAGCTGAAGCGCTGGCTGCTCGACAGCCCGTTCCATGTCACCGAGTCGCAGATCAACGACATCGCGAAGAACCTCAGTGACACGATCGGCACCAACACCGAGGAGATCACCTCCGCCGGACTGCAGGGCGTCACCGTGATGGTGGAGGTCCTCACCGGGATACTGCTGGCGATGTTCTCGACGCTCTTCCTGCTGCACGACGGGAAGCGCATCTGGCAGTGGGTGCTCAAGCTGGTCCCGGCCCAGGCCCGGCCGGGCGTCGCCGGCGCCGGACCGCGCGCCTGGCGGACGCTGACCGCCTATGTGCGGGGCACGGTGATCGTCGCCCTGATCGACGCGATCTTCATCGGTCTCGGGATCTACTTCCTCGACGTGCCGATGGCGGTACCGCTCGCCGTGTTCATCTTCCTCTTCGCCTTCATCCCGCTGGTCGGCGCCGTGATCTCCGGGGCGCTCGCCGTGGTCGTCGCGCTCGTCACCCAGGGCGTGTTCACCGCCCTGATGGTGCTCATCGTGGTGCTCGCGGTACAGCAGATCGAGGGCCATATCCTGCAGCCCTTCATCCTGGGCCGCGCCGTGCGCGTCCACCCGCTGGCCGTCGTCCTGTCGGTCGCCGCCGGCGGCATGATCGCCGGTATCGGCGGAGCGGTCGTCGCCGTACCGCTGGTCGCCGTGACCAACACGGCGGTCGGCTACCTGCGGGCGTACGGGCAGGAGATCGCCCTGCGCCACTCGCCGCAACCGCACGGCGCGACGGCCGTCTCGGTGGCGCCGACACCGGCCCCCGGGGCCTGCCCGGCCGGCACACCGGACGACGGGTCGGGTACGCGGGACGAACCGCCGAAGTGAGCCGGTGAGCCACGGAACAGAAGAAGGGCCCCGAGGACGGTCGGTCGTCCACGGGGCCCTTCTCGTTCAAGGGGTACTGCGGTCCTACTCGGCGAGAACGGCCTCAGCTTCGAGGGTCACGCCCACCGCCTGGATCACGGACGCGATCTTGACGGCTTCCTGAATGGTCTCACGGTCCACGCCGGCCTTGCGCAGCACCTGCTCGTGGGAGTCCAGGCACTGGCCGCAGCCGTTGATCGCGGAGACGGCGAGCGACCACAGCTCGAAGTCGACCTTCTCCACGCCCGGCTTGCCGATGACGTTCATCCGCAGGCCCGCACGGAGGTTCCCGTACTCGGGGTCCGACAGCAGGTGCCGGGTGCGGTAGAAGACGTTGTTCATCGCCATGACGGCGGCGGCCGACTTCGCCGCGGTGTACGCCTCGGCGGAGAGGCTGGCCCTGGCCTCGGGCTCCAGCTCGCGCAGCACCTTCGGCGAACGCGAGGCTATCGCGCAGGCCAGCACGGTGCCCCAGAGCTGCTGCTGGGGGAGCTCGCTGTTCCCGATGACCGAACCGAGGTTCAGCTTCAGGTCCTTGGCGAAGTCCGGTATGGCGGACTTGAGTTCGTCGAGTGCCATGTCGATCAGCTCACTCGCCCGAGAGGAGCGCGACCGGGTCGAGGGTGTTCTCGCCCTTGGTCCAGTTGCACGGGCAGAGCTCGTCGGTCTGCAGGGCGTCGAGGACCCGCAGGACCTCCTTGGGGTTACGGCCCACGGAACCGGCGGTCACCATGGTGAACTGGATCTCGTTGTTCTGGTCGACGATGAAGACGGCGCGCTGGGCGAAGCCGTCCTCGCCCTCGATGCCGAGGTCACGCATGAGCTCGTGCTTCGAGTCGGCCAGCATCGGGAAGGGCAGGTCGGTCAGGTCCGGGTGGTCCTTGCGCCAGGCGTGGTGCACGAACTCGGAGTCACCCGAGAAGCCGAGGATCTGCGCGTCACGGTCGGCGAACTCGTCGTTCAGCTTGCCGAAGGCGGCGATCTCGGTGGGGCACACGAAGGTGAAGTCCTTCGGCCACGCGAAGACGATCTTCCACTGGCCCTCGTAGGTCTTGTGGTTGATCTGCTCGAACTCCTTGCCGCTCTCCAGCGACACGCAAGCGGTCAGGTCGAACTCGGGGAACTTGTCACCGACAGTGAGCACGCGCACTCCTTGCAGCATAGGAAATCCCTTTTTGGGGGCGTTCCTGGGGGTTGGACGATGACCACCTTGGCACAGAGTGCATTGATCGCGGAAATAGCTACACTCGGTCGTGATGATCGGAGGTGCCTATCAGTGGCGTACGTACATCATGCCAATAGGACCAAGCAGCCCAGTCTCTCCCAGCTGCGCGCCTTCGCGGCCGTGGCGGAGCACCTGCACTTCCGGGACGCGGCGGCATCGATCGGGATGAGTCAGCCGGCGCTCTCGGGAGCCGTGTCGGCGCTGGAGACGGCACTCGGTGTCCAGCTCATCGAGCGTACGACGCGCAAGGTGCTGCTCTCGCCCGCGGGGGAGAGGCTCGCGGTGCGGACCAGGGCGGTGCTGGAGGCCGTCGGTGAGCTGATGGAGGAGGCCGAGGCCGTACGGGCTCCGTTCACCGGGGTGCTCCGGCTCGGGGTGATCCCGACCGTCGCCCCGTACCTGCTGCCGGCCGTGCTCAGGCTGGTCCACGAGCGCTATCCGGAGCTGGACCTCCAGGTCCACGAGGAGCAGACCTCCTCGCTGCTGGACGGGCTGGCGGCCGGGCGGCTCGACCTGCTGCTGCTCGCCGTGCCGCTCGGCGTACCGGGGGTCACCGAACTGCCGCTCTTCGACGAGGACTTCGTCCTGGTCATGGAGCAGGAGCACCGGCTGGGCGGGCGCACCGACATCCCGCGCGAGGCCCTGCGGGACCTGCCCCTGCTGCTGCTCGACGAGGGTCACTGCCTGCGCGACCAGGCACTGGACATCTGCCGGGAGGCGGGGCGTACGGAGGGGGCGCCGGTCACGACGACCGCGGCCGGCCTCTCCACCCTGGTGCAGCTCGTCGCGGGCGGGCTCGGAGTGACGCTGCTGCCGCGTACGGCGGTGACGGTGGAGACCGCGCGGAACGAGGCGCTGACCACCGGGTACTTCGCCGACCCGGCGCCCTCGCGGCGGGTGGCGCTGGCGGTACGAACGGGAACGGCGCGGCACGCGGAGTTCGAGGAGTTCGCGGCGGCGCTGCGGGAGGCGATGGCGATCCTTCCGGTACGGGTGCCCGGAGAGGGGTGAGCGCGCCCTGCGACGCGCCCACCCCCGCGGCCTCACTCCGTGCGCAGCCCGTCCGGGCGCATCATGCGCCACAGCAGGGGCAGCGAGAGCAGGGTCACGGCCACGACGAGGGCCGCGCCCGCGCCCGCCAGCGGCAGGAACAGCCACCACTGCGTCACCGTCTTGGCCAGCATCCACGTCATCACGGCGCCGAGTCCGAGGCCACCCGCGGTCGCGACCAGGAAGCCGATGACCACCGGGACGGCGGTCTGCCAGAGCACCGACCAGCCGAGGGTGCCGCGCCGGGTGCCGAAGGCGACCAGGACCGACAGCAGCCGTCTGCGCTCCCGGAGCTGCTCCAGCTGGGAGACGAGCATCGACGCGGCGATCAGCAGCAGGGTCGCCGAGGCGCCGAACCGCAGGCCGGTCTGCACACTGGCGTACTGCCGGTCGCGTTCCGTCGACTCCAGGGTCGCGACCCGCATGCCCGGGTCGATCCTGGCGGCCGTGTTCCGCACGTACTCGGCGACGTCCTTCACGCTCTCGTCGACCTTGATCTGCGCGATAGTCTGGGCGTTCGGCAGGGTGCGCGGGTCGACGGCCCCGACCGTTGCCATGATGCCCCGGTACTCCTGGCCGAGGGGGTCGGGGGCGGCGGTGACGGTGCGGGCGTCCGCGGGCAGGGTCCACCGCACCGACTTCTTGCCGGACAGGGAAGGGGTGCTGGGGTTGAGCTCGATCTCCTTGCCCTTGCGCGCCGTTTCGTCGACCCAGTCGCTCATCTTCCTGTCCCCCCTGGGGTGGACGACGAAGACGTCACCCTCCGCGCAGGAACGGATCTCGGCGAGCTCCTTCAGGGTGGCGCAGTCGCCGACGACGAGGGTGGTGGTCGGCCTGACCTCGTCCTCCTCGTACGTCCCCGGCTTGGTCACGTACGTCTGCACCGTGCCGATGACGCGTTCCACCCCCTCGGTGGACCGGAACGCCTCGATGGTCCGGGCGGCGGCGTCTCCGGTGACCGTCTCAGAGAAGGTGTGGAACTGGGCACGGGACGGATCCTGGCCCGTCATCGCCTCGAACTCGTCGCCGACCGCGGCGAAGAGCATCTGCAGGGCCACCGCACCGGCGACGGCCACGGTGATGCCGCTGACCGCGCGGGAGGCCGCCGCGCTGTTCAGCTGGAGCCGGCGGACGGCGAGCTGCCAGGGCAGCGGGCCCCCGCGCAGCCTGTTCACCCCTGCCTCGACCAGCCAGGGCAGCAGCAGTGCCAGCCCGATCAGGACCAGTACGGCGCCTGCCGCGACCGGGTACGGGTCGACGGGGGTGAATTCGTCGACCCGGCCCGTCAGCCCCAGCACGGCCAGCCCCAGGACCGGTACCAGCAGACGCCACCACAGACGGCGTTCACGGCTGCCGGTCCCGCGTACGACGCCCAGGGGTCCGACGGTCACCGCGCGCATGGCGACCAGGGTGACCAGCACCGCGGAGAGGGGCACCGGGACGGCGATCAGCGCCGCCGCCCAGGCAGCGGGCATCAGGTCGGACGGGAAGGCGCTGTGGTTCCACAGCTCGACATGACCGACGAACCCACGGCCCACGAGGAAGAACACTACCCCGGCCAGCAGACCGAGCAGTGAACCGAACAGGGCCTCGCCCGCGGCGATCCGACGGGTCGCCCGGATGTCCGTACCGACCAGCCGCAGTGCGGCGAGCCGGCGGTCCCGGCGGTCGCCGCCGAACCGTACGGCCGTGGCGATGAAGATCGCGACGGGTACCAGCAGCACCACGCAGATCATGATGACCAGGACGACCAGGACGGGCGGCAGGGGTTCGCTCCCGCCCCCGTTTCCGTACCCGGCCAGCCGGTGCCCGCCGGTGGCCTCGGTCAGTGTGCCGCTGCCCGCGTAGTAGAAGAGCTCGCCGGGGGAGAGCAGGCCCGCGTCGCCGATCGTCGTGGTGATCCGGTACGGCAGCCGCTCCTTGAGGAGCGCGCCCCGGGGTGAGGCCAGCAGGTCCCGGAGGGCGGGCGAGGCCGCCATCTCGTCCGGCCCCGGGAAGGCCGTGACACCGGGCGGGAGGACGGGGTGGGCGCCTTCCGCACGCATCACGAAGCCCTGGACGGTCGCGCCGCGGTACTCGGTCTCGGCGCCGG
Source organism: Streptomyces sp. NPDC025273 (assembly GCF_040638585.1). Taxonomy (NCBI): domain Bacteria; kingdom Bacillati; phylum Actinomycetota; class Actinomycetes; order Kitasatosporales; family Streptomycetaceae; genus Streptomyces; species Streptomyces sp. NPDC025273. The sequence goes on along the minus strand of NZ_JBEZYP010000010.1, from coordinate 43,855 downwards.
TCCGCAGGACCGTGGTGTCCGACTCCGGGACGTCCGTGTCGTAGGACGCCGCGACCTCCTGACGCGCCTGCTGGCGTCCGGACCGCTGGTCCAGCAGATGCGGTACCGACGAGGCGGTCAGCAGCAGCGCCACGCCGAGCCCGACGCCGACCGCGGTGAGCGCGGTCCGGGCCCAGCCCTCACGGCCGCCCGCGGCGGCGAAGCGTATGCCGAGGCCGAGGTCGCGCAGCCAGGTCATACGGCGCTCTCCAGGTTCCGGGCGCGGCCGTCGCGTACGACGATGTCGCGGTCGGAGTAGGCGGCCACCCGCGCCTCGTGCGTCACGAGGACGACGGCCGTGCCGGCCGACCGGGCGGACTCGGTGAGCAGCTCCATGACCCGCTCGCCGTTGAGGGAGTCCAGCGCGCCCGTCGGCTCGTCGGCGAAGACCACCTTCGGCGTCGCGACCAGGGCGCGCGCCACGGCGACCCGCTGTCCCTGCCCGCCGGAGGCCTCACCCGGACGCTGGGCGGCGACGTCCTCGACCTCCAGCCGCTCCAGCCACCCCAGGGCGGTGCGCTCGGCCTCCTTGCGCTTGACGCCGTTCAGCCGGAGCGGCAGGGCGACGTTCTCCAGACAGGTCAGCTCGGGGACGAGCCGGCCGAACTGGAACACGAAGCCGAAATCGCTGCGGCGCAGGGCGCTGCGCTCGGCGTCGGTCATCGCGGACAGCTCGCGGCCCGCGTACGTGATGGTGCCGGCGTCGGGGACGACGATCCCCGCGAGGCAGTGCAGCAGGGTCGACTTGCCGGAGCCGGAAGGGCCCATCACGGCGACGACCTCGCCGGGGTGGACGGAGAACGAGGCGCCGTCGAGCGCGGGCGTCGAGCCGTAGGTCTTGTGCAGGTCCTGGGCGACGAGCAGGGAGCCGACGGGGGTCACGGGGCGACCACCGTGGCCAGCTGGTCCAGCCGTGCGCCGGTCAGTTCCAGCCAGCGCAGGTCGGCTTCGAGGTGGAAGAGCGCGTAGTCGCAGATCAGCTGGTCGGCGAGGTCGCCCTTGCGCTTGCGGTCGGTGAGGACGCGCATGAGCCGCAGGTGCTCGGAGCGCTGCGCGTCCAGCAGACCGGAGGCGCTGCGCCCGGTGAGCAGGGCCAGGACGACCTTGGCGTAGAGCGTCGACTGGAGGTACGGCTCCGGCTTCTCCGGCCGGCTCAGCCAGGCGGCGACATCGGTGACCCCGGCATCGGTGATGGCGTAGCGCTTGCGCTCTGGACCGCCGTCGGACTCCACACCGTCGACCTCGACGAGACCGTTCTTCAGCAGCCGGGACATGGTCGCGTAGACCTGCCCGTAGTGCAGCGGCCGGTCGTGGCCGAACTTCTCGTCGAAGGTGCGCTTGAGGTCGTAGCCGTGGCGGGGGCCGGACTCGAGGAGCCCGAGGAGGGTGTGACCGATTGACATGCCGCGCACTCTACATGCTGTGTATACCTTGCGTGTATAGGGGCTCCGTCGTCATGCGGACCGGGGTTCGGGTGCGGAGCCCCCCGAGGTGCGGTCTCACTCCCCGGTGCCGGGCTCCGGATCCGGCGCGGGCTCCGGGGCCGGCCTCGGTGGCCGGCCCCGCCGGGGGATCGGCGCCGCGCCCCCCGGCAGCCGCCCCGCCTCCGCCAGTGCCCGCCGCAGCAGGAACTCGATCTGTGCGTTCGCGCTGCGCAGTTCGTCCGAGGCCCAGCGGGCCAGCGCGTCGTGCACCGCGGGATCCAGCCGCAGCAGCATCTGCTTGCGCTGCGGCCGCCGGGCGGCCGGGGTGGAGGCGTCGTCCGTCACTGGTAGAGCGTGCCCGTGTTCAGGACCGGCTGCGCCGCACGGTCACCGCAGAGCACCACCATCAGATTGCTGACCATGGCCGCCTTGCGCTCGGAGTCGAGCTCGACGATGTCCTGCTCGGCGATCCGGGTCAGCGCCATCTCGACCATGCCCACCGCGCCTTCGACGATCTGCTGACGGGCCGCGACGACCGCCCCCGCCTGCTGCCGCTGCAGCATCGCCGAGGCGATCTCGGGGGCGTACGCGAGATGGCTGAATCGCGACTCGATGATCAGCACACCCGCCGCCTGGACCCGCGCCGTGAGCTCGACCGCGAGCTTCTCGGTGATCTCCTCGGCGTTGCCGCGCAGCGAGAGCCCGCCCTCCTCATGGGCGTCGTACGGGTACTCGATCGCGATGTGCCGGACGGCCGCCTCGGTCTGGGTGGCGACGAACTCCAGGAAGTCGTCCACCTCGAAGAGCGCCTGCGCGGTGTCCTCGACCTTCCAGACGACGATCGCGGCGAGCTCGATCGGGTTGCCGTAGGCGTCGTTGACCTTCAGGACCGCCGTCTCGTGGTTGCGGACCCGGGTGGAGATCTTGCGGCTGGAGGTCAGCGGGTTGATCCAGCGCAGGCCGTCCGCGCGGATCGTGCCGACGTACCGGCCGAAGAGCTGGATGACCCGCGCCTCACCCGGGGCGACCATTTTCACACCGGTCATGCAGAAGAGCGAGGCGATGGCGAGCAGCAGTCCCAGGATGAGGAGCGGGACGCCGATGCCGTTGTGCCCGTCGGCGCCGAGGACGCCGCCGCCGATGGCCAGGCCGATGCCGAGGAACACGCCCAGGACGGTCAGCAGCAGCCCGAAGCCGCCCGGGATGGAGTGCGCCGTCGTCTCCCTGACCTGGGGAGCGGGCATCTCCGGCGCATCCGGTGTCAGGTCGGCGGCGGGGTCGGTGGTGCCGGGACGGTCGTGCGGTGCGGTCATGGGGTCCCCCGTGTCGTGCGGCATAGCGCCACGCTAGCAATGTGATCTCACATTATCCGACTTCGCAACCTTGCGCACCCCTCGTGAGTCGGTTCCTTGGAGAGCGGGTGCTGATTGTCACGTCCGGAAAAGGCCGGATCGCTTGCCATTTGTCCGCGTCTTCGGTGTTAGCTGATTGATCTGACCGGAGCGGAACGAGCAGAGGAACAGGAGCACCACAGCGATGGGTCGAGCGGATGCGCGACGAGCTCAGGGGCGGGGAGCGCGCCGGGCCGGCGGAAGCGGCGGCATACGCGGACTCTTCACCTGGCGGAAGATCCTGGGCACGTTCTTCGGGCTCTGCCTGCTGGTGATGGGCGCCTTCGTGGCGCTCTACATGTACGTGGACGTGCCGGCGGCCAACGCCCAGGCCGAGAAGCAGAGCAACGTCTACAAGTACAGCGACGGCACGCTCCTGGCCCGCACCGGCTCCGGCGTCAACCGGGAGATCGTCGACCTCGCCGTCGTACCCAAGGGCGTCCAGCACGCCTTCGTCGCCGCCGAGAACAAGTCCTTCTACCGGGACCAGGGCGTCGACCTCAAGGGCACCGCGCGCGGACTGCTCAACACGCTCTCCGGCAAGGGCAAGCAGGGCGGCTCCACGATCACCCAGCAGTACGTGAAGAACTACTACCTCACGCAGGAGCAGACGGTCAGCCGCAAGCTCAAGGAGCTGGTGATCTCGCTCAAGGTCGACCAGCGCACGAAGAAGGACGACATCCTCGCCGGCTACCTCAACACCGTGTACTACGGACGCGGTGCGAGCGGCATCCAGGCGGCGGCGCAGGCCTACTACGGTGTCGACGCCAAGGATCTCGACATTGCCCAGGGCGCCTACCTCGCCGCCCTGCTGCAAGCCCCCAGCCAGTACGACTGGGCGGTCGCCTCGCCGACCGGCAAGAAGCTCGTGAAGGAGCGCTGGGCCTACACCCTGGACAACATGGTCGACGAGCGCTGGCTCGACCGGTCCGAGCGCGAGGAGCTGACGTTCCCCGTGCCGAAGTCCCCCAAGGCCGCCCCCGGCATGGAAGGCCAGACGGGCTACCTCGTCGAGGCCGCCAACGAGGAGATGGAGCGGCAGGGCGTCACCGAGGAGATGCGGGAGGCCGGCGGCTGGACGATCACCCTCAACATCGACAGGAAGCGGCAGAAGCAGCTGGAGAAGTCGGTCGACGACCAGCTGGAGAGCCAGCTCGACCGCGAGGGCAACAAGATCGACGCGACCGTCCAGGCCGGCGCCACCTCCGTCGACCCGAGGACGGGCAAGGTCGTCGCGCTCTACGGTGGTGTCGGTGCCACCGAGCACTGGATATCCAACGCCACCCGGCAGGACTACCAGCCGGCCTCCACCTTCAAGCCGCTGGTGCTCGCCTCCGCCCTGGAGAACGAGTCGGTGACCCAGGACGGCGACCGGATCGGCCTCGACACGGTCTACGACGGAACGAGCAAGCGCCCCGTCGTGGGCAGCGACACCCCGTTCGCGCCGCAGAACGAGGACGACATCAGCTACGACAACCCGACCGTCCAGCGGGCGATGGACAAGTCGATCAACGCCGTCTTCGCGCAGATGGTCGTCGACGTCACCCCGAGCGCCGTGAAGCAGACCGCGCTCGCCATGGGCGTCCCGGACAAGAACTTCCCCGAGCGCCCCGCGATCACCCTGGGCACCATGAACGCCTCGACCTGGGACATGGCCGGGGTGTACGCCACCCTCGACAACCACGGCAAGAAGGTCACCCCGACCATCGTCAGGTCCGCGGAGCACCGCGACCGCGTCATGGAGCCGGTCGACGGCATCGGTGGCCAGGTGATCAGCCGCAGCTCGGCCGACACCGTGACGCACGCGCTGACCGAGGTGGTCGACATCGGCTCCGGCCGTGAGGCCAACACCCCGGCCTACGACGCGGCGGGCAAGACGGGTACGTCGGAGAACAACAAGGCGGCCTGGTTCGCGGCCTACACCCCGGAGCTCTCGACGGCCGTGGCCCTGTACGGCGAGTCCACCAAGGAGGGCGGTGGTCAGGTCACGCTGACCGGTACGGCCAATTCCGGCCGGGCCAGCGGTGGCGGATTCCCCGCGAAGATCTGGGCGGACTACACCCTCGGCGCCCTCGGCGGCGGCTCGGACGCCACCTTCGACCTGGAGGGCGTGGAACGCGGTGAGACGGCGGTGACCGAGCGCCCCTCCGCCACACCGTCCGAGTCGCAGACCCCGACCCCGACACCCTCCGAGGAGACCGGGACGCCTTCCGGGACGCCGAGCGAGACCCCGAGCCAGGAGCCGACGCCGAGCCGGCCGCCGAGCGAGTCGCCCTCGGCGACGCCGAGCGAGTCGCCCAGCGCGACGGAGGATCCCGGGGACGTGGAGCAGCCGCCGGGCGAGCGGCCCGGCATCCCGGGGCAGTGAGCACGCGTGAGGGGCGGTGTCCGAGGACACCGCCCCTCACGCGTGCGCGACGTCAGCCGCCGTTCACCTTCTTGGCGATCCGGTCGCCCACGCCCTTGTCCACATTGCGCCAGTAGGCCAGCGCCCGCTCCAGGACGGGCCTGCTCACGCCGTTCAGCAGATGGCCGGAGACGTTGGAGACGAGCCGATCGCGCTGCGCGTCGTCCATGACCTCGCGGACCAGTGTGCCGGGCTGGCCCCAGTCGTCGTCGTCCTTGCGCAGCTTGTACGCCTCGTGGACCATCTCACCCGCCGTGGCCCAGCCGGCCGGGTCACCGAAGCGCGCGGTGTCCGCCGCGGGCCCGCCGTAGGAGTTCGGCGCGTACACCGCACCCGTGCGCGCGGGCTCGTACCGCATCGGGCCGTCCTTCGCGTACGAGTGGACGGGCGAGCGCGGACGGTTCGGCGGCAGCTGCAGATAGTTCGGGCCGATCCGGTACCGGTGGGTGTCCGGGTACGAGAAGAGCCGGCCGAGCAGCATCTTGTCGGGCGACGGACCGATGCCGGGCACCATGTTCGACGGCTCGAACGACGCCTGCTCGATGTGGACGAAGAAGTCCTCGGGGTTCTTGTTCAGCGTCATCCGGCCGACCTCGATCTCCGGGTAGTCGCCGTGCGGCCACACCTTCGTCAGGTCGAACGGGTTGAAGCGGTAGTCCGGCGCGTCGTCGAACGGCATGATCTGGACCTTCAGGGTCCAGCTCGGGTGGTCGCCGCGCCTGATCGACTCGAACAGGTCACGCCGGTGGACGTCGCCGTCGATCCCGGCCATGGCGTCCGCGTCGGCCTGCGTGTAGAAGTCGATGCCCTGGTCGGTCTTGAAGTGGTACTTCACCCAGAACCGCTCGCCGCCCGCGTTCACCCACATGTAGGTGTGCGAGCTGTAGCCGTTCATGTTGCGGTACGTCTTCGGGATGCCCCGGTCGCCCATCAGCCAGGTGACCTGGTGCGCCGACTCGGGCGACAGGGTCCAGAAGTCCCACTGCATGTCGTTGTCCCGCACCGCGCTGTCCGGGCGGCGCTTCTGGGAGCGGATGAAGTCCTGGAACTTCATCGGATCGCGTACGAAGAAGACCGGCGTGTTGTTGCCGACCATGTCGTAGTTGCCATGCTCTGTATAGAACTTCAGTGCGAACCCTCGGGGGTCTCGCCAGGTGTCGGGCGAGCCCTGTTCACCGGCGACCGTGGAGAAGCGGGCGAGCATCTCGGTGCGCCTGCCCGGCTGGAAGAGGTCCGCCTTGGTGAACTGGCTGACGTCGTTCGTCACCTCGAAGGTGCCGTAGGCGCCGGAACCCTTGGCGTGCACCACGCGTTCAGGGACCCGTTCACGGTTGAACTGGGCCATCTTCTCGATGAGGTAGTGGTCCTGGAGCAGGATCGGGCCGTCCGATCCGACGGTGAGCGAATGTTCGTCGCTCTCCACCGGGATCCCGGCATTGTTCGTGGTGTACGGAACCTTCTGGGCTTCCTCGGTCACGAGCGTCCTCCCGTCGGTGTGGGGGTATCGGTCAGGTCGCTTCGTCCACGACTGAAGTCAACTCCGCCGACGGGAGGTCGGCAACATCTGGAAACGGTCCAAGGAGGGATAAGTGTTACGGAGCGGGGGTGACCATCTCGAACCACACGACTTTGCCCGTGGACAGCCGGGTGGCCCCCCACCTCCGGGCCAGCCGGTTGACCAGGAACAGACCGCGTCCGCCCTCGTCCGTCTCCCGGGCCCGGCGCTGCCTGGGCAGCTGCGGGGAGTCGTCACCGACCTCGCAGCGCAGGATGTCCGTACGCAGCAGCCGCAGCGTCACCGGGCGCTCCGCGTACCGCACCGCGTTCGTCACCACCTCGCTGACGAGCAGCTCCGCCTCGTCCGCGAGATCGTCCAGCCCCCACCGGCTGAGCGCCCTGCGGGCCAGCCTGCGGGCCCGCCCCGGGGCCGCGTCCTCCGGTTCCAGGAACCAGTACGCGACGTCGCTCGGCGCGATCCCGTCGAAACGGGCGGCCAGCAGGGCGATGTCGTCGTCCCGGTCGCCGGGACCGAGCATGTCGAGCACGTCGTCGCAGAGCGCCTCCAGCGGCGGCGAGTGGTCCGGTCCGGTCAGCTGGGCGGTGGCGGCGAGCCGCTCCCGCAGCTGCTCGATCCCGGTCCAGACGTCCCGCAGCCGGGACTCGACGAGCCCGTCCGTGTAGAGCAGCAGCGTGGCCCCCGCCGGGGCGTCCAGCTCGACCGCCTCGAAGTCGACCCCGCCGACGCCGATCGGGGCGCCCGGCGGAACCCGCAGCACCTCTGCCCGGCCGCCCAGATGCAGGAGCACGGGCGGCGGGTGGCCGGCGTTGGCGATCGTGATGCGGTGCGCGACGGGGTCGTACACCGCGTACACGCAGGTCGCCATGCGGTCGCTGCCGAGCCGCTGCGCCTGCTCGTCCAGGTGGTGCAGGACCTCCTGCGGCGGCAGGTCGAGCCCGGCCAGGGTCTGCGCCGTGGTGCGCAGCTGCCCCATGATCGCCGCGGAGGTCATGGAGTGGCCCATGACGTCGCCGACGACCAGGGCGACCCTGCTGCCGGGCAGCGGGATCGCGTCGTACCAGTCGCCGCCCACCCGCGCGGTCTCCGCCGCCGGGAGGTAGCGGGAGGCCAGGCGTACGCCGGTGGGCTGCGGCAGCGAGTCGGGCAGCATCGTGCGCTGCAGCTCGTCGGCGATGTACGCCTCGCGGCCGTACAGCATCGCCTTGTCGATGCCGAGCGCGGTGTGCGTCGCCAACTGGGCCGCGACCAGCAGGTCGTTCGCCTCGAAGGGCGGGCGCTCCGTACCGCGCAGGAAGACGGCGGCACCGATCACCCGGCGCCGCCCGCGCAGCGGTGCCAGGATCGCGCGGTGCCCGGTGGGCACCGTCCGCCCGGCCCCCAGCAGCTCGGGCAGGGCGGCACGGGCCGCGGCGGAGTCCCCGAAGACGGGCCGTACCCCCCGCAGCACCTCGGCGAGCGCACCGCCCGCCAGGACCTCGCACAGGTCGGCGGCCGGCAGCAGCCCGGCCTGCGGGTCGGTGACGGGCAGCCGCAGCAGCCGCTCGCCCTCCGGCCCGATCTCGCTCTCCTCGTCGGTCAGGCGCAGCCTGTCGGTGCGGCGCAGCCGCAGTACGAAGGGGCTGACCGGTCGCTCGTCGCCCACCGGGAGCGGGTCGCGGAGGTAGACCAGTATGGCGTCGGAGAACGTGGGCACACTGGCCCTGCACAGACCCAGCACGATCTCGTCCAGGTCTATGCCCCGGGCGATCCGGCGGGTGGCGGCGCCGACGAAGCGCAGCCGGTCACCCTCGCGACGGGCGACGGCCTGTGTGTCGGCGGCATCCGCCGCGGCGGCCGGGCCCGGATCCGGCGCCGCCGAGGGGCCGGGGAGCGAGGCGGTGGCAGCGACGCCCGGTACGGCCTCCTGCTGCCGGGGCCGGGCGCGTTCCTGCGGCCGTGCAGCGAGGGGCTGCCGGCCTTCGTGGGAGGTGGGATGCTCCGTCACGCGTGGGATTCCGTCCGTCCGGGCCGGTTGTATGAGGCAATCACCTCGTGGGGCGCCACTGTGCCCCGGCAAGAGCGGTGAGAACAACGGCTGTCACCGGATGCCCCGAGAAGCGGGGCCGAAACCGAACTGCCGCTCGGCAGGCCGGTATCGGTCACTCCGGCTACGGGGCAGCGGACAGCGAGCACGTCTCCACCCCCTCGTAGTGGTTCATGCGACCGCGCGACCACCCGGCTCCGTGGTCCGGGTGATTCATGCGGTTCGTGCGGTGACTTGTGGTCAGTTCCGGTGCTGCGTCGACCGGTTGTGACGAAACATACCGGCCGTGCAGTCCGTGGAGGGCGATCCTACGGTTGCCCCCCTGGGGTGCATCAAGGGTCTCACGGCGAGTTGGGGGCCGGAGTGCGGTCCCAGTCATCCGGCAGCGGCGGGACCGGCCACCGCGGATCGGGCCGCCACTGCTCCCAGCCGTCCCTGAACGGTGTGCCCCAGCCTCGGATGACCTCGGCCGCCGCCCGGCCCGCCTCACGTACCTGCCGCGCGGTGGCCCCGTCGATCAGCCCGACCCGCTGGGCCTGGGCGAACTCGTCCTCGTCGAGCCACCTCCAGCTGCGGTCGGGATGCACGGAGATGTCGAGGAAGTGGTCCTGGGAATCGACCCCTCCGGCCCATCGTGACCGGGGCTCCTCGAAATTCACGTACCAGTTGCGGAAGAGCCAGCCGCGGTCCCAGAACAGCCACACCGACCAGGGATCGCCCGGCCGGGCGACCTTCAGCACACCTGTTCCGGACCACCGGGAACGCACGGTCGTGCGGGGGCGCGTGTAGCGGGTGGCGAGTGGCTCGGCGTGCACCTGGGTGCCGTCGGCGAGAACCGGTTTCACGCATTCGGTGCCGGGTGCCAGCCAGACGGCGAGCAGCTCCTCGGTGTCCTGGACGACGGTGACCGGCCGGCAGATGTGCACGGGGCGGTCACCGCCGTTGTCGCGGTAGCGCCAGAGGATCCGGTCCCCCGGCGCCCAGCGTGTGCCGTCGCCCGCACTCGCCCCGGTGTCTGCTCCCGTACCCGCTTCCGTGGCTGTCATGAAGAGATCCTAGGTACGAAGCCGCCGCGCCGCTGCGAAATGCCTCAGGGCCGGGTCATACGCAGCACGTCCAGGGCCTCGTCGAGCTGCTCGGCGGTCAGGTCGCCGCGCTCGACGTAGCCCCCGGCCAGCACGGTCTCCCGGATCGTGGTGCCCTCGGCCAGCGACTTCTTGACGACCTTCGCCGCCTCCTCGTAACCGATGTACCTGTTCAGCGGGGTCACCACCGAGGGCGAGGACTCCGCGTACCGCCGGGCCCGCTCCACGTCGGCCGTGATGCCGTCGACCGTGCGGTCGGCGAGCAGCCGGGAGGCGTTGGCGAGCAGCCGCACCGACTCCAGCAGGTTCTTCGCCATCACCGGGAGCATCACGTTGAGCTCGAAGTTGCCGGCCGCGCCGGCGGCGGCGACCGTGGCGTCGTTCCCCGTCACCTGCGCAGCGACCATCAGTACGGCCTCCGGGACGACCGGATTGACCTTGCCCGGCATGATCGACGAACCGGGCTGCAGGTCGGGCAGGCTGATCTCGGCCAGCCCGGTGCGCGGGCCGGAGGCCATCCAGCGCAGGTCGTTGGAGATCTTGGTGAGCGAGACGGCGACGGTACGGAGCTGCCCCGAGGTCTCGACGAGTCCGTCCCGTGCGCCCTGGGCCTCGAAGTGGTCCCGGGCCTCGGTGAGCGGCAGCCCGGTGGTACGGGCCAGCTCGGCGATCACCGCGGCGGAGAAGCCGGGCGGGGTGTTGATCCCGGTGCCCACCGCCGTACCGCCCAGCGGGAGTTCGGCGAGACGGGGGAGCGAGGCGCGCAGCCGCTCGACGCCGTAGCGGATCTGCGCCGCGTAGCCGCCGAACTCCTGGCCCAGGGTGACGGGGGTGGCATCCATCAGATGCGTGCGGCCCGACTTCACGACCTCCGCGAATTCGGCCGATTTCCGCTCCAGGGCGGAGGCCAGGTGGTCGAGCGCCGGGATCAGGTCGGCGGTGACCGCGGCGGTCGCGGCGATGTGGATGGAGGACGGGAACACGTCGTTGGACGACTGCGAGGCGTTGACGTGGTCGTTGGGGTGGACCTCGCGCCCGAGCCGCTCGGTGGCGAGCGTGGCCACGACCTCGTTGGTGTTCATGTTGGACGAGGTGCCGGAACCCGTCTGGAACACGTCGACGGGGAAGTGCTCGTCCCAGCGGCCGTCGGCCACCTCGGCGGCGGCCGACCGGATCGCGTCGGCGATGTCGGGATCCAGCACCTTCAGCTCGGCGTTGACCTTGGCGGCGGCTGCCTTGATCCGGGCCAGGGCCTCGATGTGCGCCCTTTCCAGGCGCCGGCCGGAGACGGGGAAGTTCTCCACGGCCCGTTGCGTCTGGGCCCGCCATTTGGCGTGCGCGGGCACTTTCACCTCGCCCATCGAGTCGTGCTCGATGCGGTACTGCGCGTCCTCGGCCGATTCGTTCATGAGTTCCAACCTCCTGGTGGGGATGAGCGCGTGGCGCTTTCCCCGTATTCCCCCGGCGTCACCGTCCGCCAGTACACACCCGGCGCGCTCCCGGGAGGGGGACCGCCCGGTGCGGCGCGCACGGCTCCGCGGCGGGCGGGCCTTTCCCGGCTCGGGGCGGGGACTTTCCGGGAGCGCGGGAGAATGCGGCAGGGGCGCCCCGGCCGCGGCCGGAACGCCCCCTGGAGCCGCGGGCGGATCAGCCGAGGCCGGGACCGCGGACCGGAATGCTGGTGAAGGTCGGTGCCGGGGCGGGCTCCGTGAAGAAGTCGTTGCCCTTGTCGTCGACGACGACGAACGCGGGGAAGTCCTCGACCTCGATCCGCCACACCGCCTCCATGCCGAGCTCCTCGTACTCGACGACCTCGACCTTCTTGATGCAGTCCTGCGCCAGACGCGCCGCCGGGCCGCCGATCGAGCCGAGGTAGAAGCCGCCGTGGGCGTCGCACGCGTCCGTGACCTGCCTGGACCGGTTGCCCTTGGCGAGCATCACCTTGGAGCCGCCCGCCGCCTGGAACTGCTCGACGTAGCTGTCCATGCGCCCGGCCGTCGTGGGTCCGAAGGAACCGGACGCGTAGCCCTCGGGGGTCTTCGCCGGGCCCGCGTAGTAGACCGGGTGGTCCTTGAGGTACTGCGGCATCTCCTCGCCCGCGTCGAGCCGCTCCTTGATCTTGGCGTGCGCGATGTCGCGCGCCACGACCAGCGGACCGGTCAGCGAGAGCCGCGTCTTGACCGGGTACTTGGTGAGCTCGGCGAGGATCTCGTCCATCGGCCGGTTCAGGTCGATGCGGACGACGTCACCGCCACTGTCGAGGTGCTCGTCGGTGGTGTCCGGCAGGAAGCGCGCCGGGTCCCTCTCCAGCTGCTCCAGGAAGACGCCCTCGGCGGTGATCTTCGCGGTGGCCTGGCGGTCGGCCGAGCAGGAGACGGCGATGGCGACGGGCAGCGAGGCGCCGTGGCGGGGGAGGCGGACGACGCGCACGTCGTGGCAGAAGTACTTGCCGCCGAACTGCGCGCCGATGCCGATCTTCTGCGTCAGCTCGAAGACCTTCTGCTCCAGGTCCTTGTCCCGGAAGCCGTGACCGGTCGGCGCGCCCTCGGCCGGAAGCTCGTCCAGGTAGTGCGCGGAGGCGTACTTCGCGGTCTTCAGCGCGAATTCGGCCGACGTACCGCCGACGACGATCGCCAGGTGGTAGGGCGGGCAGGCGGCCGTCCCCAGGGAGCGGATCTTCTCCTCCAGGAACTTCATCATGGAGGCCTCGTTCAGGACCGCCTTGGTCTCCTGGTAGAGGAACGACTTGTTCGCCGAGCCACCGCCCTTGGCCATGAAGAGGAACTTGTACGCGCCGCCGTCGGTGGCGTACAGCTCGATCTGGGCCGGGAGGTTCGAGCCGGTGTTCTTCTCCTCCCACATGGTCAGCGGGGCCATCTGCGAATAGCGCAGGTTCAGCTCCGTGTACGCGTCGAAGATGCCGTGCGACAGGGCCTCCTCGTCACCGCCCTCGGTGAGTACGTTCTGCCCGCGCTTGCCCATGACGATCGCCGTACCGGTGTCCTGGCACATGGGCAGGACACCCGCGGCGGCGATGTTCGCGTTCTTCAGGAGGTCGAGCGCGACGAACTTGTCGTTGGACGAGGCCTCGGGGTCGTCCACGATGCGCCGCAGCTGCGCCAGATGTGCGGGCCGCAGGTAGTGCGAGATGTCGTGCATGGCCTCGGCGGCGAGCGTGCGCAGAGCCTCCGGAGCCACCTTGAGGAACGTACGGCCGTCGGCCTCGAAGGTCGAGACGCCCTCGGCGGTCACCAGCCGGTACGGCGTGGTGTCCTCTCCCAGCGGGAGCAGATCGGAGTACGCAAACTCTGGCATTACGGCCATTCCTCACTCGGTGACGGCGGCTGGCCTCCCTCGGGCAGCGCATCCACCAGGGTAGAACGCCGCCGACACGCCGAACCTGTGAGGTAGGGCTCACCCGGGACGGTCCGAGCGGGATTCCGGCCCGGGCATGCCGGGGTACTGGTCGCGATCTATCGCGTTTGGGTAGGCTGGTGCGGTGGACCTCGAGAAGCAGCCCCAGCAGCCCGACGCTCCTGCCGGTCCCGCGCCCGCCGCGATCCGCGCTTCCGACGCGGACCGTGACCGGATCGCGGACATCCTGCGGGAGGCCATGGCCGAGGGGCGGCTGACCGCCGAGGAGCACGCCGAGCGGGTCGACCTGGTCTACCGCGCCAAGACCGTGGGCGACCTGGAGCCGCTGGTGCGGGACCTGCCCGCGCACGGCCCCGCGGGCCGGCAGGCCCAGGCGCCCTACGGGTACGGCCCCGAGGAGCCGGCGGGGCCCGCCGAGAACCTCGTGGCGGTCTTCAGCAGCTCCACCCGCAGGGGGCGCTGGCGCGTCGGCGGCCGTACGAACGCCTTCTCGCTCTTCGGCAGCGTCGAGATCGACCTGACCGAGGCTCTTTTCGGCCAGCGTCTGACCGTCATCAACGCCACGTCCATCTTCGGCAGTGTCGAAATCCGGGTGCCCGAGAACATTTCGCTGCGCGGCAGCGGTACGGGGATTTTCGGCAATTTCGAAGTCGACACACTGGAATCCGCCGACCCGGAGGCCCCTGTGGTCGTGGTGAACGGCTATTCCGTCTTCGGGAACGTCGAGGCAAAGCCCAAGCGTGGCAAGCTCATCGCGAACCTCCACGACCAGTTGCGCAAACACCTCGGCCATTGAGAACGGCCGGCCGGTTCCCTGCGTATTCCGGCCAAAAGGCGAACGCGCGCCCTTGCGGGGGCGGCACGGTGAGGCCACTCAGTGCATAGGCACGCGTACAGCGGGTAGGGACTGCGCATCGTCTCTCGCTTGCGAAGCCGAAGCCGAAGCCGTCGTCAGGAGTAGACCGTGCTGCAACTGCCGCATCAGCCCCTGCAGGTCGCCGCCGTGCCGTCCCAGCGCTCGCCCGCGCGGGAGGACCAGGCGGGACCCTGGCATTCGGAGGCGGTGTGCCGCCGGGACGAAGCCGGGCTGTTCTTCGCCCCGTCGAAGGAGCCGACTGCTGCCCGACTGTCCCGCGAGGTGGCCGCGAAGCAGGTCTGTGCGGGGTGCCCGGTCATGGTGGAGTGCCGTGAACACGCACTCGTGCAGCCCGAGCCGTACGGGGTGTGGGGCGGGCTCACCGCCGCCGAGCGCCGCGTGGTGCTCGCCCGGCGGCGCAGGCGCGACATCGAGCTCAAGGCGACCCCGGCGGAGCACATAGCCGCAGCGGGCTGAAGCCGGCACCCGCGCGTGAGGGGCAGCCCGCCGGGGCAGCCCCTCACGACCGCCGGTCCTACTTGGCCCGGTCGAAGTCGATGGCGCTGTAGGCACGCAGCTTCGAGAGCCGGTGCGTGGAGTCGATCTTCCGGATCGTCCCCGACTTCGAGCGCATCACCAGGGACTCCGTGGTCGCCGTCTCCGCGCGGTACCGCACACCGCGCAGCAGCTCACCGTCGGTGATCCCGGTGGCGACGAAGAACACGTTGTCCCCGCTGACGAGGTCGTCCGTCGAGAGCACCCGGTCGAGGTCGTGCCCGGCGTCCAGCGCGCGCTGCCGCTCGGCCTCGTCCTTGGGCCAGAGCTTGCCCTGGATGACACCGCCGAGGCACTTTATGGCACAGGCCGAGATGATGCCCTCCGGGGTGCCGCCGATGCCCATGAGGAGGTCGACGCCGGTCCCTTCGCGGGCGGCCATGATCGAGCCGGCCACGTCGCCGTCGGAGATGAACTTGATCCGGGCGCCCGTCTCCCGGATCTCCCGGACGATGCCGTCGTGCCGGGGGCGGTCGAGGATGACGACGGTGACGTCCTCGGGGGTGGAGCTCTTGGCCTTCGCGACGCGCCGGATGTTCACGGACACCGGCGCGTTGATGTCCACGAAGTCCGCGGCCTCGGGACCGGTGACCAGCTTGTCCATGTAGAACACGGCCGACGGGTCGAACATCGCGCCCCGGTCCGCGGCGGCCAGCACGGCGATCGCGTTGGGCATGCCCTTGGCGTTGAGCGTGGTGCCGTCGATCGGGTCGACGGCGATGTCGACCTCGGCGCCGGTGCCGTCACCGACCCGCTCGCCGTTGAACAGCATGGGGGCCTCGTCCTTCTCGCCCTCACCGATGACGACGATGCCGTTCATCGACACGGTGGAGACGAGGGTCCGCATGGCCTTCACAGCGGCGCCGTCGGCGCCGATCTTGTCGCCGCGGCCGACCCAGCGCCCGGCGGCCATGGCGGCGGCCTCGGTGACCCGGACCAGTTCCAGGGCCAGGTTGCGGTCGGGGGCCTCCGGGGAGACCTCGAGCTGGGACGGCAGATGATGCTCGGACATCGGAGCGCACCTTTCTGTACGACGACGACCGGAAAAGAGGGTGCTGTGACTCTATCGGTAGGTCGATAAAATGAGCAGGGCGGGTCACGGATGAGCGGGTGCCCCCCGGTGGGGCGTCCGAGGGCTCATGCCACCATTGAGTCCGTGGCTAGCAAGCGAGGCAAGCAGACCGTCCGGGACATGTTCCTGTCGATGATCGTGATCACCGCACTGGCGGGCGTCGTCTACATCTTCATTCCGCACGACGACACGGCCGACCCGATCAAGGCCGTCGACTACCGGGTCGAGCTCGCGACGGCGCGACGGGCCGCGCCGTACCCGGTGGCCGCTCCGGCCGGGCTGTCGGAGAAGTGGAAGCCGACCTCGGTCTCGTACGAGGGCCGGAACGGCGCCGGCTGGCACCTGGGCTTCCTCGACCCGGACGGCAAGTACGTCGCGGTGGAGCAGTCCACGACCCCGGCCCGGAAGTACGTGCCCGAGGTCAGCCAGCAGGCCAGGGACACCGGGCGTACGCACGACGTGGCCGGCGAGGCGTGGCAGCGCTGGGAGGGCCCGAAGTACGACGCCCTCGTGCTGCACGCCGAGGGAGTGACCACGGTGGTCACCGGCTCGGCCTCGACGGAGCGGCTCGCGGAGATGGCCGCGGCGCTGCAGACCGCCTCCTGACCTTCCGTACGCAGCAAGGAGCCCCGCGGCGCTCGGCGCCGCGGGGCTCCTGCGTGTGCTGGTGGTCCCGGATCAGACGGTGGTGACGACCTCGTCGTAGGACAGGCGCGGCAGGCGGGGGAACCAGGCGTCCTCGCCCGGCTTGCCGATGTTGACGACCATGAGCAGCTTGTGGTCGCTGTCCAGGAACTCCTTCTCGATGCCCGCGGCGTCGAAGCCGGTCATCGGGCCGGCGGCCAGGCCGGCGGCGCGCACGCCGATGATGAAGTAGGCGGCCTGCAGTGCGGCGTTCAGGGCGGCGGACCGCTCGCGGACCGGGCGCTCGGAGAAGAACGCGTCCTTGGCCTGCGGGAAGTGCGGCAGGAGTGCCGGGAGCTCCTCGTGGAACTCGTTGTCCGCGACGAGGAGCGCGACCAGTGGGGCCGTGGACGTCTTGGGCTGGTTGCCCTCGGCCATGTGCTGCACGAGACGCTCGCGGCCCTCGGCCGAGCGGACCAGGACGACGCGCAGCGGCGACTGGTTGAAGGCGGTGGGGCCGTACTTGACCAGGTCGTAGATCGCCTGGACCTGCTCGTCGGTCACCGGCTCGTCGGTGAACGTGTTGGCGGTGCGGGCCTCACGGAAGAGGAGGTCCTGGGCTGCGGGGTCAAGAACGAGGGACATCTGTGGAGCTGCCTTCCGGACGGGTGGGGTGTCGAGCGACACGATCACCGTAGCCGGAGCATTGATTAACATTCAACTAAATCGGCCCTGTGGTGATCCACCGCACAGCACGCCGGCGGGTCCGCCCTCCGTGCCCCGTCCCCGCCGCCGTCCGTGTCCGGTCCGTACTCAGTCCGTGCCGGCTCCCTCCGCGGGCTCCTCGGGACGTGCCAGCGCCGCGTCCAGACGGGCACGCGCGCCCTCCAGCCAGCGTCGGCAGACCTTCGCCAGCTCCTCCCCGCGCTCCCACAGGGCCAGCGACTCCTCCAGCGTCGTGCCGCCCGCCTCCAGGCGGCGCACGACCTCGATCAGCTCGTCCCGCGCCTGCTCGTACCCGAGCGTGCCGGTCGCGGCAGCCGTCGTCGTCCCGTCGTCCGTCATATGAGCCACCCTAAGCGGGAGGTCCGACAACGAAGAGAGGCCGCGCGCCCGTCACTCGGCGACCCGCACCGTGAACTCGCCCTCCGACACCCGCGCCCGCAGCTCCTCGCCCGGCGCCCCGGCGTCCGCGGGGGAGCGCACCACATGACCGTCCGGCCGCTGCAGCACCGCGTAGCCCCGCTCGAGCGTCGCCGCGGGCGACAGCGCGACCACCCGGGCCCGGGTGTGCGCCAGCTCCGAGTCGGCGCGGTCCAGCAGATGCCCGAGCACCCGGCGGCTCCGCCCGGCCAGTGCGTCGATCTCCGCCGCCCGCTCGTCCACCATCCGCTGCGGGCGCTCCATCGAGGACCGGCCCAGCGTGTGTGCCAGCCCCCGCTCCTCCCGGTCGAGCAGCCCCCGTACGGTCCGCAGCGCCCGGTCCCGGAGCTGCTGGACGCGGTCGAGCTCCTCGCCCACGTCCGGCACGACCTTCTTCGCCGCGTCCGTCGGCGTCGACGCCCGCAGATCGGCCACCAGGTCGAGCAGGGGCGAGTCCGGTTCGTGGCCGATGGCGGAGACCACCGGCGTACGGCACGCGGCCACCGCCCGGATCAGCTGCTCGTCGGAGAACGGCAGGAGATCCTCCACGCTGCCGCCGCCCCGCGCGACGACGATCACGTCGACCTCGGGCAGACCGTCGAGCTCCCGCACCGCCTGGACGACCTGATTCACCGCGTGCACCCCCTGCACGGCGGTGTTGCGCACCTCGAAGCGCACCGCCGGCCAGCGGCGCCGGGCGTTCTCCAGTACGTCGCGCTCGGCCGCCGACGCCCGCCCGCAGACCAGTCCGATCAGCTGCGGCAGGAACGGCAGCGGACGCTTGCGGTCCAGGGCGAAGAGCCCCTCGGCGGCCAGCGACTTCTTCAGCTGCTCCAGCCGGACCAGCAGCTCACCGATCCCCACCGGCCGTATCTCCGTCGCCCGCAGGGACAGCTGCCCGCGGGGCGCGTACCACTCGGGCTTGGCCAGGACGACGACCCGCGCTCCCTCCGTCACCACGTCGGCGATCCGGTCGAAGACCTGCCGGAAGCAGGTCACGCTCACCGAGATGTCGTGCGACGGATCACGCAGCGTCAGGAAGACCACACCGGCGCCCGGCCGCCGCGACAGCTGGGTGATCTGCCCCTCGACCCAGACCGCGCCGAGCCGGTCGATCCACCCGCCGATCAGCCGCGACACGTCGCCGACGGGCAGCGGAGCTTCCGGGGACGTAGTGAGAGCCATACGGGCGAGCGTATCGGCCGTCACCGACAGCGGTCCGCGCATCCGGCTCCGACAGCGCCACGCGTATCGGCGCCGACGCGCATGACGGGCGGAGGGACCCCCGCCCACTCAGGTCGTCTGCCGCCCCCATTGCAGCGCCAGGACCACCAGGCCGATCCCCAGCCAGCACACCCCCACCAGCTGGGCGCTCGTCGTCGCCTCCAGGATCACCGCGACCAGCACGCCCGCGCCCACCACCGGCACCACGACATGGCGCCACCAGCTCGGCGGCCCCTCCATCCGGCGCACGGCGAACCAGCCCACCACCGACGCGTGAAGCAGCACGAACGCGGTGAGCGCGCCGACGTTCACGACCGACACCAGATGGTCGAGCCCGTCGTCGCGCCGGGCCGCCCACACCGCCGCCACCAGCGTCACGACGGCGGCACACGTGATCGCGACACGCGGCACCCCGGACCCGCCGTCGACCCGGGACAGGAACGACGGCAGCCGCCTCTCCCTGGCCATCGCGAACAGCAGCCGGCCGGCCGCCGCCTGCCCGGCCAGCGCGGCGAAGGCCGCCCCGATCGCCTTGCTCACCGCCACCAGGTCGTGCAGCCAGGTCCCGACCGACGCGTCCACCGCGTCGTAGAACGCCGACCCCTGCCCGACCGGATCCGCCGCCAGCTCCGCCGAGCTCACCGGTTCCAGCAGCGCCGCGAGATACGACTGGACCACGAACAGCACCCCGGCGAGCACCAGGCAGAACAGCACCGCCCGCGCCACCTTCGCCGATCCCCCCGTCACCTCCTCCGCGAACGAGGCGATCGCGTCGAAGCCCAGATAGGAGAGCACCGCGACGGACACCGCGCCCAGCACCGCCGTCATCGAGAACCCGGTGTCCCCGGTGAGCGGCGTCAGCCAGCCCCGCCGCGCCCCGTCCCCGGCCAGCACCACCAGCGCCGACACCACGAACACGAGCAGCACCACGATCTCCATGGCGAGCACCGCGAAGCCCACCCGGGCCGCCGCCCGCACGCCCCAGAGGTTGAGCAGGGTGGTCACGACGACCGCGATCGCCGTCCACACCCACCGCGACACCTCCGGGACCAGGGCGTTCATCGCGATCCCGGAGAAGAGGTAGGCGACCGCGGGGATGAGCAGGTAGTCGAGCATCGCCATCCACCCGGCGACGAACCCGGGCCCGTCCCCGAGCCCCTTGCGGGCGTACGCGAAGACCGAACCGGCCAGCGGGGCGACCCGGACCATCTGGGCGTAGCTGAAAGCGGTGAAGGCCATCACCACGGTCGCCACGAGGTACACCAGCGCGACGGCGCCGTCCGACTTCGCGTCCAGCGTGCCGAACACGCCGACCGGGGCCATGGGGGCGATGAACAGGAGCCCGTAGACCACCAGGTCACGGAATCCCAGTGTGCGCCGCAGTCCTCCCCGGTCCGTGCTGCTTCCGGTCATGAACCCTCCGTCGTCGGGCGTACGCATCAGTCTCCCGACCCCGCCGCTCCCGCGCCTGTTCGGTACGGCCTTACGATGGGGCGCATGACTGCAACTCCTGCCCGCCGTGTCCTGCTCGCCGCACCCCGTGGCTACTGCGCGGGCGTGGACCGTGCCGTGATCGCCGTCGAGAAGGCCCTGGAGCAGTACGGGGCCCCGATCTACGTCCGTCACGAGATCGTGCACAACAAGTACGTCGTGCAGACGCTCGAGAAGAAGGGGGCGATCTTCGTCGACGTCACGGCGGAGGTGCCCGAGGGCTCCATCGTCATGTTCTCCGCGCACGGTGTCGCCCCGACCGTCCACGCGGAGGCCGCCGAGCGCAGGCTCGCCACGATCGACGCGACCTGCCCGCTGGTCACCAAGGTCCACAAGGAAGCCGTCCGGTTCGCCAAGGAGGACTACGACATCCTCCTGATCGGCCACGAGGGCCACGAGGAAGTCATCGGCACGAGCGGTGAGGCCCCCGACCACATCACGCTGGTCGACGGCCCCGAGGACGTGGCCCACGTCTCCGTGCGCGACGAGTCGAAGGTCGTCTGGCTCTCCCAGACCACACTCTCCGTCGACGAGACGATGGAGACGGTGGACGCGCTCAAGGAGAAGTTCCCGCAGCTGATCTCCCCGCCCAGCGACGACATCTGCTACGCCACGCAGAACCGTCAGATCGCGGTGAAGAAGCTGGCCGAGGACGCCGAACTGGTCATCGTCGTCGGCTCCAGGAACTCGTCGAACTCGATCCGCATGGTCGAGGTCGCCCTGGACGCGGGCGCACCCGCCGCGCACCTGGTGGACTTCGCCCACGAGATCGACGAGGCCTGGCTGGAAGGCGTCAACACGGTCGGCCTGACCTCGGGCGCGTCCGTCCCCGACGTCCTGGTCGACGGCGTCCTGGAATGGCTGTCGGAGCGCGGCTACGCGGACGTGGAGACCGTGAAGACCGCGGACGAGTCGATCACCTTCTCGCTGCCCAAGGAGCTGCGCCGCGACCTGCGCGCCGAGGCGGCGGCGCTCTCCGCGGGACAGGGCATCCCCGGGAAGTGATCCGCGCCACGTACCCGTACCGTGGATCCATGGAGATCTTCGGTGTGGATATCGGCGGCTCAGGGATCAAGGGCGCTCCCGTGGACCTGGACCGCGGAGAGCTGGCGCGGGAGCGCCACAAAGTACTGACACCGCATCCGGCCACGCCCGAGGGCGTGGCCGGCGGTGTGGCCGAGGTCGTCGGCCACTTCGACTGGCAGGGTCCGGTCGGCATCACGTTCCCCGGTGTCGTCACCGACGGCATCACCCGCACCGCGGCCAACGTCGACAAGGCCTGGATCGACACGGACGCCCGTGCGCTGCTCAGCGACCGGATCGGACGGCCCGTCACGATCCTCAACGACGCCGACGCGGCCGGAATCGCGGAGATGGCCTTCGGCGCGGGACGGGGCCGCAAGGGCACGGTGATCATGCTGACCCTCGGTACGGGGATCGGCAGCGCGGTCTTCACCGACGGGCAGCTCGTCCCCAACACCGAGCTCGGCCACCTGGAGCTGCACGGTCACGACGCCGAGAAGCGCGCCTCCACGAAGGCGAAGGAGGACGAGGACCTGAGCTGGCAGCACTGGGCGCACCGGGTGCAGAAATACCTGGTCCACGTGGAGATGCTGTTCTCGCCCGAGCTCTTCATCATCGGCGGTGGCGTCAGCCGCAAGGCCGAGAAGTTCCTGCCGCTGATCGAGCACGTACGCGCCGAGACGGTCCCGGCGGAGCTGCAGAACAACGCGGGCATCGTCGGCGCGGCCATGGCGGCGGCGGGCAAGTAGCCCTGAGGCCCGGAGAGCGGTCTAGGGGCGGGGGCGGGGGCGGCGGGCACCCTGGGCGGACCTGAGCAGGTGCCGCTGCCGCTCCCGCATCTGCCGCACCTTCCGTACGGTGGCGATCAGCCCGGCGACGAGGGTGCCGCCGTACAACCAGCCGGCATGGACGGCGAGCGCGGTGACGACCGCCATCGTCTGCCCGCCGAAGCCGCCCGAGCCCCCGGCGATCGGGATCACACCGACAGCGAAGGCGATCGGCACGCTGATCGGTGCCGTGACCAGGTCGGCGGGCCGCACCCAGAGCGCGGTGAGCGCGCTGACGGGCAGGAACAGCAGCCCGTACACGACCTCCGAACCGTCGAGGAGCAGCCGGTCCAGGCAGGCCAGCAGGAACATGGCCAGGGCGGCGAAGAGCCCCGCTCCGATGCCGGTCAGCCGGGGGTCGGGGAATCTGCGCAGCGCCATGACCACGGGTGCGACCGCCCCGGCCCGGGAGCGTGGTTGCGAGCCCGGTCCCACCGCGACCGGCGAGACCGATGACACCGGCGAGACCGCCACCGGCACCGGGGCCTGCTTCGGCGGCGCGGGCTGCCTGCGCTGCGGGGTTCGTGTCCTGTGCTGCTCCACCTGGACAACCTAGGTCGCGGGGCGTGCCCTTTCGGGCGTTGGACACGCGTTTTGGCCGACCTTGGCACTGCGTTCGATATCACGGGGCCGAAACTCGTCACCCGGCCGCGGACAGCCACCCCGCCCCGGACCCGTGACGGGCCGCCCCGGCCCGCCCGTAAACTGGAGAATCGGTCCACTCCAGGCCCGCCCGCACAGCCCCTCCTCCTCACCTCAGGAAGTCGCCAAAGTGTCGCTCACGATCGGAATCGTCGGTCTGCCGAATGTCGGCAAGTCGACCCTGTTCAACGCCCTGACCAAGAACGACGTGCTGGCGGCCAACTACCCGTTCGCCACCATCGAGCCGAACGTCGGCGTGGTGGGCGTCCCGGACCCCCGCCTGAACACGCTCGCCGAGATCTTCGGCTCACAGAAGCTGCTCCCCGCCACCGTCGACTTCGTCGACATCGCGGGCATCGTGCGCGGCGCCAGCGAGGGCGAGGGCCTGGGCAACAAGTTCCTCGCGAACATCCGTGAGTCCGACGCGATCTGCCAGGTCATCCGTGCCTTCAAGGACGAGAACGTCGTCCACGTCGACGGCAAGGTCTCGCCGAAGGACGACATCGAGACGATCAACACCGAGCTGATCCTCGCCGACCTCCAGTCCGTCGAGAAGGCCGTCCCGCGCCTGACGAAGGAGTCCCGTCTCCAGAAGGAGAAGGTCGCCGTCCTCGCCGCGGTCGAGGAGGCCCAGAAGATCCTGGAGGCGGGTGACACCCTCTTCTCCAAGGGCATCACCGCCGGCACGGAGAAGGGCCGCCTGCTCCACGAGCTGCACCTGCTCACCACGAAGCCCTTCCTGTACGTGTTCAACGTCGACGAGGACGAGCTGGTCGACGAGGACTTCAAGAACGAGCAGCGCGCCCTGGTCGCCCCGGCCGAGGCCATCTTCCTCAACGCCAAGATCGAGTCCGAGCTGATCGAGCTCGACGACGACGAGGCCCTGGAGCTCCTGCAGTCGATGGGTCAGGAAGAGCCCGGCCTGGCCACCCTCGGCCGCGTCGGCTTCGACACCCTCGGTCTGCAGACCTACCTCACGGCAGGCCCGAAGGAAGCCCGCGCCTGGACGATCAAGAAGGGCGCCACGGCCCCGGAGGCGGCCGGTGTGATCCACACCGACTTCCAGAAGGGCTTCATCAAGGCGGAGATCGTCTCCTTCGAGGACCTGGTCGAGACGGGCTCGGTCGCCGAGGCCCGCGCGAAGGGCAAGGCACGCATGGAGGGCAAGGACTACGTGATGCAGGACGGCGACGTGGTGGAGTTCCGCTTCAACGTGTAGCGGCTGACGGATCACCACGTCGCTGATCTAGCGAAATGCGCATGTCGGAAGGGGCCTGGCCTTTTGAGGTCAGGCCCCTTCCGACATGCACTGTCCGGGACGAGAAAGAACTGCCCTGCCGCGGTGTGCTGCGAAGGGGGAGCCTCGGAGAGTCGACCGTCTACCGGATCAGCTCCCGTCCTCGTCTCGTGGGCGAGGTTCGGCGCGATGGTGAGGGCTGTGCGAGGGGTCTCAGAGGTGCGAAGACGTGCCCGTCTCCCACCAATTGCTGTTCCTTTCGTTTGAGCTGCTCTCCGCCCCCGTGGGCGTGAACGTGTCCCCGCCCGTGCCGGCATCCGGGTCCGTGGCCATGTCGGTGAAGGGCGGGCCCTCAGGGGTTGGAGAGTGGGGCGGCCAGGGCGCAGTGGCGTCCCCCTCGTCCGAGGTCTCGCCCTCTGGCCCTTCGTCGGGGGCCAGGCCAAAGGCCAGTCTGATCTCGTCGGCGGCTTCGTCCAGCCCCTCCGCTTTGAGAAACCGCATCACACGGTGTGCGAGCACCGTGTACCCGTCCATGTCCGGCTTGAGGCCCGCAGCCGTCAGCAACAGGCGCAGCCGATCCGAGACCCCCACTTCCTCCTCGCGGTCGAACATCTCCCCTCCAAGGCCACCCTCCTCCCAAGGCGATCCTCCGACGGTCGCCTCGCTCCGCGCGCCCACGGGCGGAACAAGCAGGTGGCGGAAGAGCTCGGGCACCTCCTCGTCGTTTGCGGCCGCCGCGATCTGGGCGAGCGGGCCGATCATGTGGACCGCCTTCTCGATCTCGTTCTCGTGGCGGGCCAGCCACCACACCACCGCGCTGCCCGCACTCTTGAGTACGTCGTCGCCGAGGTAGCGCCGCTTGTTGCGCTCGTGCTCACGCTCGTACTCCCAGATCTCCTCGTCCTTGCGAAGATCGTTCAGCTTCCGCAGACGCTCGCGGTCGGCGGGAGCGAGGGTCAGCGTCACATCGGTCGCCAGGGCCTTCACCCGATCGTTCCGGTCCGGGAGCAGGACGCCCAACTCCCCGTCCAGGAGATACTGCGCGAAGCTCGCCCGGCCGGGTTCCTCGTGGCGGACGACCTCCTGGGCCCGGCGGACGATCGAGGAGGCGGCGAGGGCCGGGGAGGCGTCGCCCGACCGGCCGGTGTGGTCGGGAACAGGCTTCCACCACACGGTGGCGGAGAAGAGGAAGTCGTAGTCGTCCGTCGCGCTCGGCAACACTGCGTCGATCACCCGTGTCTCCTGGTACGGCTGCTCCACCGGCACCGAGGGCGGCTCGGGTTCCTCGGGCTCGTACGGGTCGGCCGACGCGCGGCCGCTGCTGAGGACCGTCATCACGAGCAGCAGGGAGCCCGAGGCCGTGACCATGGACATGAAGCCCCACAGCCAGGCCGACCAGTCCAGGAGGTTTCCGAGCACAACCGGTGCGAAGCCGCAGAGGGCGACGAACAACAAGCTGGAGAAACGGTGTCTCATCGTGCCTCTTCCGTGGTTCGTGGTCCGGTGTCCGCACGCTCCGTGCGGCCGTATTGCACCTGGTCGATGTACTGCCAGAAGAGGGCGGCGACCGCTGCCTGGGACGGGAGGCGCGCGGACCCAGCCCAGTCGCACGCGATGGCGTAGAGGCGGTGGAGGGCGGCCGCGCGGCCGCGCGTCGCCCCTACCATCACGTCCAGCGCCATCTTCCGTGTGCTGTCGCCCGCCACGGCGTTCAGCCAGCTGCTCACCAGCGGATTCCAGAGCTCCGTCGGCGTCTGGGAGAACACCGCCTCCCAGCCCAGGAACAGGTCCGGCCACGGCGGCGGGTCCGGTGTCCGGTCATTCCTCAACAATGCTGTGAGCAGCTGGAGATGGGGTTCTGCCCCGTGCGGCTCCCGACGCGCCCGGTCCCGTAAGCGGTCGATCAGCAGTCGGTAGAGTCGGCGGTCGCGGCCGGCGAGGTGGAGAAGCGCCTCCTGGGCCTCGCGCGCAGCCTCCCCCTTCCGTACGGCGAGGTAGTGGAGCCGTACCACCGCCTGATCCGGGTGCGTCGCGATGAGGCTCTGGACACAGGCCGTGGTCAGGACGCGGGCGAGACCGTTCGACAAGGAGCCGGATTTCACCACGCACTCGTACATCCGCTTGCGGAACCAGCCCCCGAACCTCTCGTGACCGAGCCCCAGTTCGAGGGCGGCCACGGCTCGTGGATCGCAGGACGTTCCGGTCGCGTGGTCCGCCCAGCGCGCCACGAGGTCGAAGAGGTGGTCGGGCCGCTCGACGGCCAGGGCTCGCTCGCCGAAGCGGACGACGACGTTCACCCGGTCGTCGGTGGTCAGACCGCGCAGCCCGGCGGCGCAGCCGACCCAGTCCCTGAGGTCATCGCGTACCCCGGGGAAGTTCGCCCAGAAGTACGTCCGTACCGCGTCGGCGTAGGCCAGCCGTTCGAAGCGGAGCCGTCCGTCCAGATCCCGCTCGATCCCGAGCCCTTCCAACCGCTCTCCGAAATCCGTCCGCGCGAGCTCGGTCGTCACTTCCTCCTCGTGCCTCACCGTCTTCATAAGACCGTGCCACGCCGCGTAGACGGTGTCGGCGCGGGCCTCCTCGAACATTGCCGTCGCGAGCAGCAGAGCCCGCTCAGGCGCGGTGCGGACCGCGGCCACCTGCCGGCCCACCTCGCCGGCACGGTCGGTCACCGCGTGCATCGCCTGGTCGAGCCATCCCGCGAAGTCGGCGCCGAACCGGCCGCTGTCGCGAGCAGCCCTCACCAGTCCTGTGAGCCGTGCCAGTTCCCGCATGGGGGAGCGATCGCACAGATGCTGGAGGTCGGCGCTCCCCAGGTCCGCGGGGCGGAAAGGCATCCGGTCCATGCGGAGGTACCGGGTGACGACGGCGAGGCCCCTGGGGCGTCCCAGCCTCACTATGTGCGGTTCGAGGTCCGGCGGGTGGGCGTGCTTCATGCCCGACGGCAGGACGACGACCATGTGGGCTCCCGCCTCCTGTACCTGTGACCGGCGCACCGCCAGGCGGCGCTGGGCCTTGTCGTACGTCTCCTCGTCGGCGATTCCGGAGAGGTCGAGGAGGAAGCGGTCCCCCATACCGGGAGCGAGAGGGTTCTCGTCCTTGCCCGTGGCGGGGAGCTCCTCGAGCCGGACTCCCTCCTCGTCGGCGCACCCGTTCTCACCGAATCCGTGCAGCAGCATGATTGCCGCGGCGCGGCGGCCGCTGCCGGGTAGCCCTTCCAGCAGCACCACGGATCCGGGCTTCTTTATACGGTCGGAGGCAACGCGGTAGCCCATCGGCGGAACGAACCGGTCGGCCAGGCGCACCCGGTCCTCGCGGGTGATCCGGAGGGACTCGACCCCTTTGCGGATCATCCAGTCCGCGCCGACGCCGTAGTAGACGTACTGGTGCCCCTTGCCGCTGTTCACCGGGCCGCGCGGATCGTTTACGGTGACGCGGTCCTGCTCAGTCATCGCCCGTCGTCCGACTGCCGACGCTCGCGCTCGAAGCGCTGGTGGACCGTTCCGCTGTTGTCGCCCGCTGTGTACTGGACCCCGGTGTTGTCGCCCTCGAAGTGAGGTGCGTTGTACTGATGGCCCCGACCGGTGTTCACAGGCCCCTGCGGCTCGTTGACGAAGGTGCCGGACAAGTCTCGTCCGATGTTTCCGATGCCGCCGCGCACGCGCTGCTCGAGGTCGCGCGTCCGCATCCTGGTGTGCCCGGCGTCCCGGGCCGACTTCTTGCGGGACTTCTCCTCCGCCCGCGCCCGCACCGCACGGGCATCCCGGTCCACCGCACCTAGCTCGGGCAGGAGCCGGGCGAGGGTGTTGCCGAGCGCCGTCAGGTCCGATTCGGCGTTGCGGTGGTCGAACCGCCTGTACTGGCAGTCCGCCAGCTCCATCAGATCGTCCGGAAGGAGGGCGCGGTCGATCCGCGTGGCCTTTCCGACGAGCACGGGGATCACGAGGACCCCGCGGTCGAGCGCGGTATGGATCTCGCGACGGGTCCAGTCCTGCTCGGCTTCGAGGGCGGGGCGGCCGTCGGTCCCCCGCACCTCCGCCCAGCGCGGGCCGATCACGGCGAGGAGGGCCTCGCACTCCTCCACCGCCCTGACCAGTTCCACCGGGAAACGGCGTCCGGGCTCGATCGAGTTGCTGGCGAAGAAGATCCGCTCGTCGCCGAACCGACGGGCGAGTTCCCGAGCGATCATGGTCGCTGCGGACTCCTCGTCGCCTGTGCGGTAGTTGACGAAGACGTCGGGCATGAAGGTTCCCTTCGTGAAGGAGGACGGGGTGAACGGGCGCGGGGCTGTGGACCGGGGCTACGGGTCCGCCCAGGCCATGAGGTTCCGACCATGTGGACGGGGCATGGCGCATCCACGGGAAGGCGTGCGGATGGAGGTGTGCCGCCTGGTGCGTCACCGGTCGCGGGCAGCCTGAAGAAGCCGGGGGCGCGATGCCACGTGTCGAGCGGTGATCAGAGGGGTGCCGCCGGAGACCGTGGGATCCGGAGGGACGGGGTGTCCGGCGAGCCGGGCGGTTCGAGTCGGTGTCGGTCGTGGAACGGCTGTCAGTCGTGCGCGGGGGCGAGTACGCGTGCCAGCGCGGGCTGCAGATCACGTACGGCGCGACTGCTCCGGAAACGGGAAAGCTCCCGTGCGAGACGCCGGATGTCGCTGTTCACCGTCGCTGAGGGCACGGCCGGCATCACTCCCAGGAGATCCCCGGCGATCGCGCACGCGTGCTCGACCTCCCCGGAGGCGGCATGGGCCAAGGACCGGCGGAAGCCGTACCGGGCGCGGGTGCGCAGCGCATGCGGCGGGAGGCGGCGGTACTCCCGGTCGAGTACCTCGGCGGCTGCCTTGGGGCGGCCGAGGTCGTGCAGGCACCAGCCGGTCGACATCGCCGCCGGATCGCTCACATGGGAGGTGCCGATCACGGGCTCGGCGCCGCTGCGGGTGTCGTCGCTGTCGAGTAGTTCCCGCGCCTTGTCGAGGCTGCGGAGGCAATCGGCTTCGTTCCCGACGAGCGCGTGCCCCTGGGCCTCCCGTTGGGCCGCGAGTCCCCGGATGCGCGGCGGGAGTTCGCTGCCCTGGGCGCGGCGGGCCAAGGCGACGGTGCCAGCGCCGTCCCCGCCGTACATCGTGACCAGGGCGCGACGCACCAGTGCGTAGGAACCGAGGTGCGGGTCACCCCCGGCGCGTGCCAGTTCGGCGGCCTCGCCGGTCCAGCCGAGTGCCGCGTCGCTGTTCCCGGCCTCCTGGGCCATCCAACCGGTGAACTCCGCGAACCGCGAGGCGAGCAGGAGCGCGGGGGCCCGAGAAACGGACCGGGCGTCGGCAGCCAGCCCGGTGATCATGCGGGTCTGCGTCTCCAGCAGGGGCAGCAGGACCTTGGGCGCGGTGGACTGGCCGAGCTTACGCAGTTGGTCGAACTGCATGCGGAAGGAGGGCAGGAGGGGGTCGTCGGTGGAGGACACCGCCTGACCGCCGAGTGTCAGGCCGAGGTCGATCAGCGCTCCCGTACCCGCCGAGAGGACCGCCCGGCGCCCGACGAGCCAGCGGCTCGGCCCGGCGGGGGATTCGGCAGTGCCCGAGTCCGAGTCCGTCTCGGGACGGGTGACCAGGCGCTGCAGCTCGCCGTCCGCGCCGAGGAAGGCATCGCACCTCCGGGCCAGTTCGGGGGACGCGGAACGTTCCCCGCGCTCGACCTTGCTGAGGTGCCCCTTGTCGTAGTTGAGCGCCACGGAGAACTCGGTCAGAGTCAGCCCCGCTTCCCCTCGTAAACGGCGGAGTTCTGGGCCGAAACTGGAATTCGTGCTCATCATCAACCTCCCCTTGAACACCGATCGTGAGAGCCGTAGGCCCTCACGGGGAGCCGTCATCCGACGACCACCGGGCGACACGAAACCCGACGGTCAACACCCGCTGTGACGGCGCCGTTTCGCTTCGCATCCGAGAGCGAGTTTGGCATGAGGTACGCCTGGAGAATCGGGGTTCGGCGGTGTTGCCCGTTGCCTCTTTCGTGCTCCGTTGTTCCCTGTCCGCTCCTTGGAGTGACCGGGTCGACCACGATCGGGGCGACGCGATCGGGAATGACAGGACCGCGGGCGGGTCCAGCCGTGGGCGAAGTCGCAGTGGAGGTCCGTCCAGCAGTGCTGCTCGGCAGGGGTGTAGCTGGGGTGGGCGCGGAGGTGGGCCAGGGCGTTGACCCACTGGTCCCATGGGCCGTCGGGCTCGGTGAAGCGGTCGGCGTGGTGGCTGCCGAGGTGTGCGTCGAGGCGGAGGAGGGCGCCGAGGGCTGCGGGTAGGTCGGGGTGCTGGGACGGCATCGGTCACCTCTCCGGGTACAGGTCGGTACGGTCGATCCAGGTGGGGGCGACAAAGATGTTGCCGCCGACGGGGGCCTCTGAGGCTTCCAGCAGGGACCAGGTGCGGGACTCTTCGACCAGGTGCTCCCAGGGCGCGGTCCAGTCGAGTTCCCAGTCCAGGCCGGGGCCGGAGACGCCGTACGTGCGGCCGGCGCCCACCTGCCAGAACTGGGAGTAGAGGATCACCTGGGCGTGGTCGGCCAGGTCGTTGATGATCTCGGTGAAGTGGGCCGAGGGCCAGCCTGGGGCGTCGTCCGCAGCGGTGGCTCGTAGGCGCGTGGTGAGCGGCGGGATGACGGGGGTGCGTGCGCCGAGTTCGGTTAGGGCCCAGCGGATGCCTTCCGGCTCGCTCCAGTCCGGTGGCGTCGCTCGTTCCAGGCAGGCGCGATAGGCGCGGCGCACGGGCTTGACAGCGCCGTCGATCTTCAGGCTCGCCAGGGCCATCGCCGCCCATTCGCGGACGGTGGAGTTGCCGCTGAGCAGGAGGGCGAGCAGGGCGGGGCCGCAGCGTGGGTCCGCCACCTCTTCGAAGATCTCGATGGCGGTCAGCTGGCCGAAGCCGCCGAGGGAGGGCAGTCCGTCGATGATGGCGGGGATGGTGTTGGAGCCGATGTCGATCAGTTCTGCGCGGGCGTCGTACGACGGGCCGGTCGAGTCGTCGAGCTGCTGGATGAGTCTCTCGATGCGGGTCGTCACGGGTGGTTCCGGCGCCAGAAGGTGGGCAGCCACCAGCAGAGCACCGAGTGGTCGTCGGGCCACGGGGCGCGGTCCTCGGCCGCCCAGTCCTCGAAGGAGTCCCGTGCCAGGTCGATGGGGCGCCAGGCGGGGTCGAGCGGTTCGTCCTCGGCCGGCGGGCGGACGTACCGAAGGCCGTGCTGGTCGCAGGCTCCGAAGTCCTGGTAGTTGCGCTGGGCCTCGATCAGGGGGACCTTGTTTGCGCCGCCGGCCATGGTCGGCCAGCGGAACTGGACCCCGTTGTCCTCCCAGAAGCAGACGGGGCAGATCTCGTACGAGCCGGACATCGCGTCCAGCACGCGGTGCCCGCAGCAGGGGCAGGGGTAAGAGTCGCTCACCCGCGCAGTCTCGTTGCAAGTCCCGCCGAGGTGCCATGGATTTCTCTGCCTCGGGGATGCCCGGCCAGTCCGCAGCCAGTCCGCAGGACACCCGTAAATGGCCGTCGGGAGCCAACGCATCCCAACGAGGAAATCCTAGGTCAGAGCCATGGACGGCGCTCCGCCGCAGGTCAGGTTGAGACCGCAGACATTCCGCTTCAACGTGTAGCGGCTGACGGATCACCACGTCGCTGATCTCGCAAACGTACAGGTCAGAGAGGGTCCGACTCTTCGGGGTCGGGCCCTTTGCATTTTCCCGTGCTGGGATGGGACGAGGACGCGCCCGTGCTGGGACGAGCACTGAGCCCTTTCCAACCTCACGCTGAGGCGTGATGAGGGACGAGGACCGTCTGGCGGGCGACGGCCCGGTGGCGGCGCCAGCCGGACCAGCGGAGACGGTGCCGGGGTGACGACAGCTGACGAAGACCATAGACTAACCTAAATGTTACTAACATGATTGTTAGTTTCATGTGCGGAGGTTGGTAGGCGTGGTGGATTTCGTAGGCCGTCGGCAGGAGCTGGCGACGTTGGAGCGGGAACTGCACAAGGTGGCGGCAGGGGTCGGCAGGGAGCGGCCCGGTCGGTGTGTGATGCTGCGTGGGCGGCGCCGAGTGGGCAAGTCGCGACTGGTTGAGCGGTTTGCGGAGCACTCCGGAGCCCCGTTCCTGTTCTACGCGGCGACCGGTGCGTCCTCCAGGGAGGATCTGGCACGGCTGGCCCGTGACGCCCAAGCGTCGACGCTGCCGTTGGCGGGGCTGGTGGCCGCCGCGCGGCCGGAGAGCTGGGACGCCGCGTTCGATGTGCTGGCTGCGGCGCTGCCCGCCGACCGGACGAGCGTGCTGGTCATCGACGAGGTGCCGTACCTGATGGACGCCGATGGTGCCTTTGAGGGGATGCTGCAAAGGGCCTGGGACCGGGCGCTCGAGGCCAAACCGGTGCTGCTGGTCCTCATTGGCTCCGATCTGTCGATGATGGAGGCTCTGAACAGTTGTGGACGCCCCTTCCATCAGCGCGGCCGGGAGATGGTGCTGGGGCCGCTGAACCCCGCTGAGGTGGGGAGGATGCTTGGGCTGGAACCGGCGGAAGCCTTCGACGCCGCGCTGGTCACCGGCGGGCTGCCGCTGATCTGCGCGGAGTGGTCGAGAGGGGAGGGGCTCTGGGGCTTCCTCGGCGAGGCGTTGAGTGATCCGGTCTCGGCCCTGCTGGTGTCGGCCGAGCGCTCGCTGGCTGCCGAATTCCCCCCGCAGGCCCAGGCGCGTACGGTGCTGGCGGCCATTGGGAGTGGTGAGCGGACCTTCACCAACATCGCCCGGGCAGCCGGCGGAATCGGAGCCACGCCGCTGCAACGAGCGCTGGAGCTGCTCACGGACAAGCGGATCGTCGCCGCAGAGCTGCCCGTATCGCTGCGTCCCTCGAAGGATCGCCGCTACCGGGTGACGGATCCCTACCTGCGGTTTTGGCTGCACCTGCTTGGCCCCTCCATGGAGGAGATCGAACGGGGGCGGGGTGATCTGACCTTGGCGCGCATCCGGGAGAACTGGACAAGCTGGCGCGGCCGGGCCGTCGAGCCTCTTGTCCGCGAGGCCCTGGCGCGGATACTGCCCGACGACCGGCTCCCGGCAGCGCCCGCGGTGGGCGGTTACTGGACCCGCACCAACGACGTCGAAATCGACATCGTCGGGGCGGACCGCGCCCCCATCGCCAAGGAGCTTCTCTTCGTGGGCTCCATCAAGTGGCTGGAGCAGTCACCCTTCGACCGGCACGACCTGGCCGCTCTCCATCGGCACCGGGCCGCCCTCACCGACGAACCCGTTCCTGTCGTGGCGGTCTCGCGCAGCGGCATCGACTCTCCGGGCCTCGACGCCACCTACGGCCCCGGGGACTTGCTTACCGCTTGGCCGCTGTGAGTGGCGACTGCAGGCGAGGTGCGGGAGTTCGTGAGCGTGACGGGGCCGAGACGGTGCGGAAAAGCTTCTCGGCCCTCGGCCCTCTGCTAGCGCTGTTGTGTAGCGTTGGCGATCCTGAGCCCTCTCGTACTTTGGCGTGAATCCCACCGTACTGATGGTGCTGGGATGTCCCGCATATGTGCAGGTCAGAGCCTTGTGGGTTAGTTCCGGTTCAACGTCTGATTGGACGTGAACAACGGCCTGACCTGCGAGGAGGCAGGTCAGGCCGTACACAATCTGGGTTGCATGCACTCGTTGGGATGAACTGCTGATTGTGTGGCTGATTCCGGGACAGAGATCCGGGTCCGGTGTCCCGTAGCGCCCTTGGCCAGGACGCGGAGGGCCGCGTCAACGCCCGGGCCCTGCCGCCCTCGTCCGGGTGAGCCGCTTGGTGCCCCGGACGAGGGGAGGACCCTCACCGGTGGTGTGGTGCCGGGTGAGCTACGCCGCCCGGCGGGCGAACGCCCGTGCCTTGCTGCGGCGCTTCGGGTCGAAGGCGTCCACGGTGCCCGCCCCCGCACTGCCGGGGCCGGCGTCCCACCCGCGGATCGTGCGGGCCACGCCCTTCACCTTCGGGTGGCCGGGCGCGTACGCGAGCTCGAAGTGGGATTCCTTCGGAGTGGTGAGGTCGCCGCCCCACCTGACCACGCCGTCCAGCTCGGCGAGGATGTCGCGCACCACGACGAGCTCGTGCGGGTACAGGCCGCCCTTGACGCCGACCGGGTACGCGAGTGGCCGGATCGCCAGGGCGGTGCCCGACAGGTAGTTGGACTCGTAGTTCTGGATCGCGTTGCGCGTCGTGGAGTGGCCGGTGACGTCGCCGTCGCGCAGCTGGTCGATCTCGTAGTGGAACCGGCGGGCCACGTGCAGCAGGATCACCGCCGCGTCACCGTCGGCGAGGCGCACGGACCGGCCCGATCCCTCGATCCGGAAGAGTTCCGCCTCCTCCAGCACGGGCCAGCCGTTCGCCGACTTCGCGCCCGGCCAGCGTCGGCCCTCGGGGGCTCCGTCGGCCGACGGGACGCGTGGGGCGGCGTACGCGGCGCCGGGGAGGGCGGCCAGGGCCGTGGTGGCCCCGAGTGCGGCGCCCGCCATGAGGACACCGCGTCGGTCAATCTTGTTTCTCACTCTTCTTCCTTCCGATGACCGCCGTCGCGACGGCACCCGCGGCACAGCCGACGAGCACCACCGCGAGGGCGACGAGAGAGGGGTTGACCCAGACGGGGACCAGGTCGTGATCGGCGTTGCACTTGTTGTGCAGCGGAAACCACTGCGACGGCTCGCGCCAGTGCTCCGTCCGGTAGACGTCGTCGTAGGGGACACCGTCGGCAGCGCAGGCCTCCCGGACGTCGAGGCCGCCGGAGAAGGCCCCGACGAACCAGACGACGCAGCCCACGCCGATCAGCACGACCGCGGGGAACGCCCACCACCCGGGGCTCCGCCACCGGTGGGCGGGCAGTCCGCGTGCGGTCTTCCAGACACTCAGCACGAACACGGCCAGGACGAGCGGGGGAAGTGCGATGGCGGCCAGTGCCGAGACGACGTTCACTTACGGGGTGGTCCCTTCGTTCACTTGCGGGCCGCACGGACTGCGGCGGCCTTCATGTACTTCTCGTGGTTCGCTTCGTAGGTGGCGCGCAGACGCTGCTCGGTCCCCGTACGGGCCAGCAGCACGTCGACGAATCCCTGTTCGAAGGGCTCCAGTTCGTCGTATCCGAGCATGGCCGGAAGCGTCTTGATCCCGCCCCGGACCGTCACCAGGCCGACCTGGGCGGCCACGACCTCCTTGTCGTCCGCCGCGGTGAGAATATTGTGTGCCAGGAACTTGGCATCCTCGGCGTTGCCGCTGAAGCGCCCGGTCCAGTAGCGGCTGAAACGCGTCAGACCACCGCCCCCGTTGTAGAGGTCGCGGACGGCCTCGACGATCGTCTTGCCGTCCCGGACCGCCTTGGCCAGCAGCCACGCGTCGGCGTCCTCGATCAGGTCGTTGTACCCGAAGCTGGAGGCGACTCCGACCTTGGCCATCTTCAGCTGTACGAAGTTGCGGCCGTCGGGGTACTCGTCCGTCGCGCGGCGCCAGTCGACGTAGAGGGTGAGCAGGTCGCCGCCCCAGCCCGCGACATCGCCCTCGTTCACCGAACGCGGGTTGGACGGCATCCAGGCGACGAAGTGCCCGTTGGCGGAAGCCATCAGGTGCTCGGCGTTCAGCTCGTACGCGGTGTAGGGGTCGGTGAAGTCGGTCATGACCGACATACCTTTTCCGTTGGCGTAATCGACGAACGCCCCGTCGTACGAGCCGATCAGGAAGTCCCAGTCACCGCCGCCGTACGCCTTGTGCCGGATGTACTCCATCACCAGCTGGTTCGGGTCGCGGTCGCCGGTGTAGGCGACCGCGTGGTCGTACAGGCGCTGGATGTAGTTGACGAATCCGTCCGCCGGACCGGATGGCTTGTTCACGCTGTTCTGGCCGGGGTCGATGCCGGAGACCACGTCGCGGTCGAGGTCGAAGACGTCCGACCCGTTGGTGACCTGGAACTCCTTGATCTGGTTGAAGGACCAGTTGGCCGGGATCGGGAAGCCGAGGTTGCCGGAGAAGCCCCACGACATGCCCGAGACGAACGAGTAGCGGGCTCCGGTCTGCCGGCTGACCACCGTGCACACGTTCCGCGAACCGTACACACCGTGCACGTAGCGCTTGCCGTTGTAGGAGAGCCCGGCGGCTATCCCGTGGAAGTACGGCACGACCGCCGCGTCGATCTCCTCGCGGGTGGCGTCGTAGTCCACCGCGAAGTAGATGACGGTGCCGCGGTTGAATCCGTACTCCGAGGCCAGCTTGTGGGCGTTGAGGGCGTGCTGGTAGCCCTGGCTGTAGGTGAAGTCGCCGAACTCGCGGGCGTTGTCCTGGTAGATCGGGAACACCTTCAGCCCGTTGCTGAAGATCGTGTTCAGCTCACCCGGCTTGATCTCCTTGTCCAGGGTGGAGCCAGGGGGGTCGTAGATGTAGCGGCCCACCACCTCGTAGCCGTTGTTGCGCAGCCACTGGGCCCGGGACGCGGTGATCTCGAAACGGGTGTCGGAGCCCGTGGCCGGCCGGTCCGGGTCGCCCGACGAGACCAGGAGCTGTGCCCATGTCCGGTAGTCGGAGCGGCCGGTGACCTCCAGCTTGCAGAACCTCTGGAAGACCTCGACCCACTCGCGGAGCTTGTCGTCGTAGGAGCTGCGCCAGGTGGTGGGGGTACCCGTGTCACTGGTGCCGGTCGGGACGGGAGAGTTGAACACGCAAGCCGCCGAGAACAGTTCGACCCAGAGGCCGGAGCTGCCCTCGCCGAACTCCTTGGTCTTCAGACCGGCCTGGGTGGCAGGGCCGAAGCTGCCGTTGGGGGCGGCTATGCCGAGCTCGTACTGGATGGCGATCATCATGGCCTTCTGCACGTCACGGGAGTAGATCCCGTCGCAGGGGCCGATCGTGTAGGCGTCCCTGGTCCAGTAGCGGCTGTTGAGCCAGCGCTGGATCGTACGGATCTCGTCCGTACCGCCGCTGACCTTGATATAGGCGTCCATGTTCAGGATGCACTTGAAGATCTTCGGCGTGGTGACACCCCCCGCGGTGCCGATGCCTCCGTCGGGCAGGCCCATGTCGAGGAGCAGGCTCTTGACCGCCTCGGTGGTCACGGCACCGTATCCGCCGTACTCGTTCGCGCCCCAGTAGCCCTTGCAGAACAGGCCGTGCTGGATGATGCGGACGATGTTCGCGTTCTTGTCCCAGCCGAAGCCGATGTCGCCGAGGGCCTGGAGCCGGGACATCGTGGTCGGGCCGAAGCTGGCGACCACCGGGCTGATGCCCAGTTCGTGCTGGAGGCCCATGACCAGGGCGTTCATGGTGGACCAGCCGGTGCGGCCGTCCTCGGGGCTTCGTACGTAACCGGTGACGCTGCCGTAGGTCGCGTTGACCCACTTCTGAGCGTCGAGGACCTTCTCGTCCAACGTCGATCCTTCCTCGGCAAAGGGGACGGCACCGGACCTCGGCGCTGTGCCACGAGGAGAATCGCGGCGCGCCGAAGACGCGATGCTGTGAGAGGGACGGTAGTGACCCGAAGTCTCCGTCCGGTCTTCCGAAGTGGTCCGCCGGGCACGGTGGGCCCTCATGCCGCGCGGGGGAGCGGGGCGGGCCGGCCTGGTCTTCGGTGCGCGGCCGGCCCGGGTCCCTACGGCCGGGGCCGAGAGTCAGGAGTCGTCCGCGAAGGGCCGGGAGTTGCCGGTGTCAGCGCCTGATCCTGTGTGCCGACGGTCAGTTCGGTCACCCCCGTCGGCTTCTCGGCGTCCTGGGAGGTGACCGTCACCCGCACCTTCCTTGCGGCGTCGCCGGCCCGGAAGGGCCGCCAGGTCCGGCCGTCCAGCGACGTCTCCAGGGCGTGGGAGGCCGGTGCGACATCCGTCCACCGCGGCGTGAGGGAGGCGAGCCGGTGAGCCCCGCGCAGGTCCACCGTCAGCGAGCCCGTCGCACCGTCCGGGGACCAGGCCGTCGACGGGCTGCCGTCCACCGCGGCCGCGGCGTACAGGCCGGGAGTCTCCGAGGTGGCCGTCGCCGGGCGGCAGCGTGCGGCGTCGGACGTGGGTGTGAGGTCGGGGCGGCGGGTGGGGAGCGTGAGGGTGGTGGAGAGCAGGCGCGGGCCGGCGGGGGTGTGGACCGTGAACGGCGCGCCGTCCGTGAGCCGGACCGTGGTGCTCCGGGCGCCGAGGGAGATGTCGTACGTACGGCCGCGGAAGCGCAGCCCCGTCAGCTCCACGCCCTCGCGGAGCTGCGGCGGCAGGAGCGGGTCGAGCCGCACCCCGTCCTCGCGCAGCCGGAGGCCGGTCAGGCCGTGGGTGAACACCTGGAGGAAGCCGCCCTTGCCGGTGACGAAGTCCTCGGCCGGAAAGCCGGAGAGCGGGTCCGACGCGCCGGACTTCTCGCCGCGCGCCTCGGAGAACAGGCTGTACGGGCCGCGGACGAACGGGCGTACGGCACGCTGGAGATAGGTGTACGTGGCGCAGCCCGGTTCCCCGATCGCGGCCGCGTCGACGGCGTGCACCGAGTCCGTCATCGCCGGGCCGTCCGGGTCGGTGCGCGCGGCGTAGTAGTCGAGCGTCGCGGCGGCGGCGCCCTCCTCCATCGGCCATTCCAGCGGATGGACGAGCAGCACGGTGTCGGCCTGCTTGATCGTCGAGCCGTTGTACCCGGCGTACTGGAGGTACAGCTTCCGCTCGGCGTCGTACGGGATGCGGAGCCCTTCGGCCACCCGGGTCCACCCGGCGGGCGCGGGATGCCCGAGGAGCTGGGCGGCGCGGGTGGCGTTGCGCAGGGCGATGGCCGCCACCGCGTTGGTGAACACGCCGTCGGTGACGCCGTTGCTGTACTCGTCGGGGCCCGCGACGTTCTTCACCGAGTAGCTGCCGTCGCTGTTGGCGGTGGCGCGGGACCGCCAGAAGTCCGCGATGCCTTTCAGGAGGGGCCAGCCGCGGCCGGCGAGCCAGGCGCGGTCACCGGTGGCGAGGTAGTACTGCCAGACGGCGAGCGCGATGTCGCCCTGGAGGTGGTTCTGGGTGAGGCAGTGCGGCGGGTCCCAGCTCTGGCACTCGGAGTCCAGCCGGCCCCTGCTCGCGCTCGTCCAGGGGTAGAACAGGCCCTTGTGGCCGAGCTGCTCGGCGTTCGCGCGGGCGGCACCCCGGGTGCGGTAGCGGTACTCGACGACCGAGCGGGCCAGCTCGGGGCGGGTGGCGAGCAGCCCGGGATACATCCAGGTCTCGGCGTCCCAGAACACCATCCCCGCATAGTTGTCGCTGGTCAGCCCGGCCGGGGCGATGCTGTCCGAGGACCCCGGCCGGGTGCTGGCGAGCAGCCCGTACTGCGCGGCCCGCAGCCAGGCCTGCAGATCGGGGCTGCCCGGTACGGCGATGTCGGCGGCCCAGACCGTGCGCCAGGCCGCCGCGTTGTCGGCCAGGACCCCGGACCAGCCGCGCCGCGCCGCCCGCAGCGCGGCGTCGCGCGCGGAGGCGAGCGGGGCGCGGGAGGTGAGGGCGGTGTCGACGCCCACGTACTTCTCGAAGGTGTACGAGCGGCCCGCCTCGACCCGGGTCGTACGGGTGCCCTCGCCGGAGCCCGTCTGGACGATCGCCCCCTCGGTGCCCGTACCGAGCGTGCGGAACGTCCCGTCACCGGCGACCGTGACCCGGCGCGCCCCGCGCTCGTCGAGCCGGCCCGTGACCGTCGCCGTGCCGTTCCAGCGCGGGGTCATCCGCAGGCGTACGGCCCCGGCGTGCACATCGGAGCGGTCGGTCAGCACCTCGTACGTGAGGTCCGTCGCGCGCCCGTCGGCGGTGGTCCAGCGCAGGGAGGTGACCACGACGCCGCAGCGCAGGAAGAGCGTCTGGCGGTAACGGGAGACGCGCCCCGCGGGGGTCGAGGCGTTGTACGTCTCCGAGCCGACGCGTACGTCGAGAGTGGTCCAGCTCGGCAGTGCGGCGATCACCTCGCGGCCCTCGGCCAGGTCCTTGTCGCGGGCGTAGAGCCCGGAGACGAAGGCGCCGTCGTAGCGCGGGGTGTAGAGGGGCCAGCCGGTCCTCCCGCCCGTCGCCGCGTATCCGGCACCCGTGGCGGGCACCCGGTGGCCCAGATATCCGTTCCCGACATAGGGGTCGTATCCCTCGGCCTCACCGAAGACGGTGGACGTCGGGGCCCAGGAGGCGTCGGGGGAGGGTGCGCCGGGGGCCTGCGGCCGGCCGCATACGGCGGCGGGCGGTTGCGGGACGGCGGCGTGGGAGAGCGGCGGCAGGGGTGCGATGAGGGCGCCGGCGACCAGGGACGTGAGGAGGGAGATGCGGTTGAGGCTCACCGTACGAAGGTAGGGAAGACGAGTGCGCCGGTGCGGTTACGGCGCGCGGACCGGCGCAACAGGGCAGGGAGAGTGGCATGTCGTATCCGGAACCCACGTACACGGACGGCCAGGGTGAGATCAGTGCGCGGTACCGCCCTGCGGACACCGCTGCGGACCTGCTGACGCGTGGCGGCGGCACCACGCACTACCTGGCGACGACGGAGCAGACACACGGCGAGTTCGGGCTGTACCGGATCAACATGGCGCCCAGGGCCGGCGGCCCCGCCACGCACTTCCACCGGTCGATCTCGGAGTCGTTCTTCATCCTCGGCGGGACGGTGCGGATCTACGACGGGGAGCGCTGGGTGGACGCGACCGAGGGCGACTTCGTCCACGTGCCCCAGGGTGGCCTGCACGCCTTCCGCAACGACGCCGACGCACCCGCCTCCATGCTGCTGCTGTTCACCCCCGGTGCGCCGCGCGAGGAGTACTTCGAGAAGGTGGCACAGGTCGCCGACCTGCCGGAGGAGGAGCGGGCGGAGTTCTTCATCAGGCACGACACGTACTGGACGGACTGACGGCGGTCACGGCGCGAGACCCGTCTTGAGGCCCGCTCCGCACAGGGGCACGACGACGCTGCGGTCGGTCCAGTCGCCCACGGCCGCCCAGCAGGCGACCCCGGTCGTCTCGACGAAGAGGCCGCGGGAGGCCAGGTCCGGTTGGGCCGCCCGGATCCGGTCCTCCGGCACGGTGAGGAAGGTGCCGCCCGACTCCCTGACGGCCGCCAGGATCTGCCGGGCGCGCGGCGGACGGGGGATGGCGATGCCCTCGGCGAGGGTGGGTGACGCCGCGTCGGTGGCGTCGAGCAGCCCGTCCGCGCCCGCCCGGAAGGCCGCCGCCAGCGGTGACACGGCTTCGGCCTGCACGGCGATCAGCGCCGGGCGACGGTCGATCAGGCCCTGGGCGAGGAGTTCCGAGGTGGCGAGGGCGGCGCCGAGCAGCAGGGTGCCGTTGCCGACGGGTACGGCGATCGCGTCCGGCAGCGTGCCGCCGAGGTCCTCCCACATCTCGTAGACGTAGGTCTTGGTGCCGTGCAGGAAGTACGGGTTGAAGACGTGCGAGGCGTAGAAGGTCCCGGGCACACCGGCCGCGGCGCGGGCTGCCCGGGCGGTGGCCTCGCGGTCACCCGGGACGATCTCCAACCGGGCGCCGTGGGCCCGGATCTGCTCGGTCTTCTTCGGAGAGGTCCCCTCGGGGACGTACACCGTGCACGGCAGTCCGGCCCGCGCGCAGTACGCGGCGACGGCCGTGCCCGCGTTGCCGCTGCTGTCGGCGACGACCCGCTCCGGGGCGAGGCGGCGGGCCAGTTCGGCCAGCATCACCGCGCCGCGGTCCTTGAAGGAGAGCGTCGGCATGAGGAAGTCGAGCTTGGCCGAGACGCTCGGAGTGAGGGGGACGAGGGGGGTCCGTCCTTCGCCGAGGGAGACGGCCGGGTCGCCGAGGGGCAGCGCCTCTTCGTAACGCCACAGTGAATTGACGCGTCCGTTCAGCGAGTTGAGGGGACCCGGTGACAGGACGCCGGCGTCCAGGTCCCAGGGCCCACCGCACACCGGACAACACCAGGTCAGAGTGTCCGTGGCGGCGCGGGCCCCGTCCTGCGGGCAGAGGTAGGTGGCCATGCGCGTCAGCATGTCAGGCGTGTGGCGAATGTATTGCCCTGGCGCGGAACCTCTTGTGCGATTCCTATGGATCCGCCAATCTTTCGCTGGCAGCAGGTCATGCCGCTGACATGGAGCCTCATGGGACGCGGTACCCCCATGTC
The DNA here is from genome assembly GCF_040638585.1 of Streptomyces sp. NPDC025273. Lineage (NCBI taxonomy): Bacteria > Bacillati > Actinomycetota > Actinomycetes > Kitasatosporales > Streptomycetaceae > Streptomyces > Streptomyces sp. NPDC025273. The sequence goes on along the minus strand of NZ_JBEZYP010000010.1, from coordinate 1,816 downwards.
TGATTTGTCATGGTCATGACTTTCGTTTCGACCTTTGCACCCCCATGCACGCGATGCAGGACATGCACCCCCATGCATCCCCCACCAGCGCACCGCAACCGAGGAGGACCCCTCACATGGCACAGAAGCGGAACTCACGCTACGCGCGAAGACTGGCCGCGACGAGCGTCGTCACCGGCGTCGCCCTGGCCCTTTCGACCGCGGCGGCCCTGCCGGCCGTCGCGTCGCAGAGCGCGCCGGAAGGCGTGATCGAGAACGCGGGTGCCCCGGGCACCATCAGCGGCAGCTACATCGTCACGCTCGACGAGTCCGCCGCCGAAGCGGGCTCGGCCGAAGGCAGGGCGCTCGCCGCGGAGTACGGCGCGAAGATCAAGAAGACGTACCGCGCGGCCGTCAACGGATACGCCGTCGAGCTCTCGGCCGCGCAGGCGAAGAAGTTCGCCGCGGACCCGGCCGTGGAATCCGTCGTGCAGAACCGGACGTTCACGATCTCCGGCACCCAGCCGTCGCCGCCCTCCTGGGGGCTGGACCGGATCGACCAGACGGCCCTGCCGCTGAACCAGAGCTACACCTACCCCGACAAGGCGGGCGAGGGTGTCACCGCGTACGTCATCGACACCGGTGTACGCATCAGCCACAGCGACTTCGGCGGCCGTGCCTCGAACGGCTACGACGCCATCGACAACGACAACGTCGCGCAGGACGGCAACGGCCACGGCACCCATGTGGCGGGCACCGTCGCCGGAACCGCCCACGGCGTCGCCAAGAAGGCGAAGATCGTCGGCGTGCGCGTCCTCAACAACAGCGGCTCCGGCACGACCGCGCAGGTCGTCGCGGGCATCGACTGGGTGACGGCCAACGCCGTCAAGCCGGCCGTCGCCAACATGAGCCTGGGCGGCGGCGCGGACTCCGTCCTGGACGCCGCCGTGCAGAGCGCCGTCAACTCGGGCATCACCTTCGCCGTCGCGGCGGGCAACGAGTCGACCAACGCCTCCACCAAGTCCCCCGCACGCGTCGCAGACGCGATCACGGTCGGCTCCACGACCAGCACCGACGCCCGTTCGAGCTTCTCGAACTACGGCAGCGTCGTGGACATCTTCGCCCCGGGCTCCTCGATCACCTCGACGTGGAACACCGGTGACAGCGCCACCAACACCATCTCCGGAACGTCGATGGCGAGCCCGCACGTCGCCGGTGCGGCCGCCCTGTACCTCGCCGCCAACCCCGGCAGCACCCCGGCGCAGGTCTCCGCCGGACTGGTCGCCGCCGCCACCACCGGTGTGGTGACCAACCCGGGCACCGGCTCGCCGAACAAGCTGCTGAACGTCGGCACCGGCGGCACCACGCCGCCGACCGGGCCCAAGTTCGAGAGCACGACCACCTACGCGATCGCCGACAACTCCACGGTGGAGTCGCCGATCACCGTCTCCGGTGTCAGCGGTAACGCGCCGTCCACGCTCAGCGTTCCGGTCAACATCACGCACACCTACTCGGGCGACCTCAGGATCGACCTGGTCGCGCCCGACGGCTCGGTCTACAACCTGAAGGCCTACGGGACCGGCGGCAGCGCCGACAACGTGATCACCACCTACTCGGTGAACGCCTCGTCGGAGGTCGCCAACGGCGTCTGGAAGCTCCGGGTCAGCGACAACTACGCGGCCGACACCGGGAGGATCAACTCCTGGGCGCTGCAGTTCTGACGCGTACCGCTCCATGAGCCGGTGAACGCGAGCGGGGGGGGGGGGGCCGGGGGGGCGCCCCCCCCACACGGGGTTAGGGGCGGGGGGGGGGAATGAGGGGGGGGCAATATGTGTAT